>NZ_LT629748.1:1329280-1993921 GCF_900105005.1 Halopseudomonas litoralis | reverse complement strand
TTGATGCTGCTGGGGTTTAACCTATCCTCCTCTAATCTCTAATCTCTAATCTCTAATGCGAATTATATATTATATTTTGGGTTCAGCGTAATACTTAAAATAGAAAACAAGAAAGATTATGAGTGTTTGTTTCGTTCGTTGAAATAAGTAAGCATCCTTACAATATTGTTGCAAGAATGTCGTGAAATTTGATTTAATGATTTTGTTAACTAATTCGAAAAAGTACGGAATATTTTGCCGAGTCATTTCCATCGCAAAAATGCAACGCGCTATGAGCTAGCTAAGCTAGTGCTAAGCGACCTAATAATCAGGTAACCACCTTGCTCCATTATATGTAAATCTGCAGCTATTCATTAGCGATTGATACCAGATACTTGCGGGTCAATTAAATATTCGACCAGTGGCAATTCTAAGTTGCGAGAGATGTGCATATTAATACTATTAAATGAATGCGTCCTCAGGATCTTTCAGACATGAGAGTGGCAGTGTATTCAGTGATATGCATATCATCTGGATCTATTGCTAACTTTGGCTAGGCTCTGCTGCCCCCTCAGTCACAATAGATGTCCGCTCGTTTACCATTGATATTTGAGGGAGCGGACGAAGTGGTTCAGTGCCCAGTTACAGCCCGGAATTCAAAGAGCAGACCGTCAAGAAGATGATGCCGCCTCATAATCGGAGTGTTGCGCATCTGAGCCGAGAGACCGGCGTTTCGGAGCCAACTTTGTATGCTTGGAAAAAACAGTTTCAGACCAGAGGATTTCTTGTGCCATCCAAACCGTCCAGCCCGGATCGTTGGGATGCCCGTGCCAAGCTGGCGGCGGTCATCCGGACAGCCTCAATGAATGAGGCCGAACGCTCGACCTATTGCCGGGAGCATGGCTTGTATCCGGAGCAACTGGAGGCCTGGAAAGAGGCCTTCGAGAACATGGGCGCTGGCGGCCATCCGGCTGACAAGGCGCAGCTGACAGCTGAGCGCAAGAAGAGCCGCTCACTTGAAAAAGAGCTGCTGCGCAAAGAGCGTGCTCTGGCGGAGGCAGCCGCCTTGCTGACCCTGTCAAAAAAGGCCCGGGCCATCTGGGGCACCAGCGAGGACGACTGATCTCCGAGCCGATGAAACAGGTGGCCATTACCTTGATTGATGAAGCAGTGGAAGCGGGCGCACGCAAGCACACGGCCTGTGCAGTGCTCGGTCTGACCGATCGTACGCTGCGTCGCTGGCAACGCAGTGAAACGCTGATAGATCAACGCAAGGGAGCTGTCCGCAAGGCCAGCGCTCATGCACTGACCGCACAAGAGAAGGAGCAGATCCTCGCTGTGTGCAATAGTCCGGAACATCAGAGCTTACCTCCCAGCCAGATCGTTCCCAGGTTGGCTGACCAGGGCTTTTATATTGCCAGTGAGTCCAGCTTCTACCGGGTTTTGCGAGAGCATGAGCAGGCGCATCACCGGGGGCGGGCTGCGGCACCTCGTACACTTGAAAAGCCGCAGGCCTGGGTAGCTACGGCGCCGAACCAGGTCTGGTCGTGGGACAGTGTGCCGCAGAGGCACAGTGGGAGGAAGCAAGGAAGCGGATATCCGACTGAGCTACAAGCTCAGCAAGAGATGGTGGTAGGCCCGCCGAAGCCGGCTGTCGGAAGCAGGCTTCAAACCAGCCCAAGCTGCAGGCATTAAGAGCATTGGGTCAAAAGGCTGCACTAAGATGCAGTCAGGTGAGATATTGAGAGGCGAGTGAAAACGAACCCATGATGACGTGCCGAAAACCATATATGACATCAAAATCGAGGGCGTGTCCCATCCTCGAGATAAGCTTGTGGGTGTACTCCGAATGCTGCGCAAGTGGTGTCCGGCATAAAGCGGGCGCGACTCAATATCAGGCTCTTGTTGGGAACTGCGGGAACCAGTCATCGTGATGTTTAAAGGAGAAGGCACAAGTGGCGACCACCATAAGGCCGAGAGTACCGATGCGCGATACTGGGACGGAGCTGCTCGTAGTAGTGATGAAGCTTCTGTAATGGAGGTGGAGCGAAGGGGCAGCATCAAGCAGCCTGAACGTCGGTCTCAACTGCAAGTGCAGGAGGAAGGTCGAAGTCCGGCAAAACCATTCGACATTGATAAGTGGTTAATTGTTAAAGCCTATAAATTGGTCAAAAAGAATGCAGGGGCTGCTGGTGTTGACGGGCTGTCGCTGGAGGATTTTGACCGTGATTTAAAAACCAATCTTTACAGAATCTGGAACCGTATGTCTTCAGGCAGCTACATGCCGCCGCCTGTGCGAGCCGTCTCCATTCCGAAAAAGTCGGGAGGCGAGCGGATACTGGGAATACCAACCGTATCCGACCGGATTGCGCAGATGGTGGTTAAGCTACAATTTGAGCCACAAGTAGAACCCAGCTTTCTACCCGACTCATATGGTTACCGGCCTAAAAAGTCGGCGATTCAAGCCATTGACGTGACTAGAAAGCGGTGTTGGCGCTATCCATGGGTATTGGAGTTCGATATCCGCGGGTTATTCGACAACATTCGACATGATTTATTGTTGAAAGCTGTTGATAAGCACGCGACAACCCCGTGGGAGAAGCTTTATATCCGTCGCTGGTTAACGGCACCGTTGGTGGATGCGGAAGGGGAAATGAAAGAGCGCAGGAAAGGAACCCCGCAGGGTGGCGTAATAAGCCCCGTGCTGGCAAACCTCTTCTTGCACTATACGTTTGACCGCTGGCTAAGCCAGCATTTTCCAAGCATTGAATGGTGTCGGTATGCCGATGATGGTTTGCTTCATTGTAGAACTGAAAAGCAGGCTGAATTCCTGCTCGGCAAACTACGTGAAAGGTTCAGGGCATGCGGGCTCGAGTTGCACCCAGAGAAAACAAAGATAATTTACTGTAAAGATCAGCGTAGAACGGAAAACCATGAGCATACATCCTTTGATTTTCTGGGCTATACCTTTCAGAAACGAGTGGTCAAAGACAAATCCGGAGAGCTTTTTCTCGGGTTTGCTCCAGGCATCAGCAACTCTTCCTTGAAGGGGATAATCCAGAAAGTGCGAACATGGAAGATAGGCCAGCGAACTGATTTGTCGATTATTGACATTGCTGAGTTTATCAATCCCTACCTGCGAGGCTGGTGGAACTACTATGGTTGCTACTATCGGTCGTTGTTGTACCGAGTGTCGCGCTATGTGAATCAGCGGCTGATTAGGTGGGCTATGCGTAAATATAGGCATCTTCGAGGACGTAAGAAGAAAACATTGGCAACTTTTGAAAAATTGCTCAAGGCCCGACCCGGGCTGTTTGCACATTGGGCGTTAGGAATGTCGGGTGCGTTTGCTTGATGGGAGCGGTGTGAGCCGAGAGGTTCACGCACCGTTCTGCGAGGGGCTGAGGGTGAGACTCCCTTGGTCTACTCACCTCACGTTCCTGCCTGCTGCTGTTCGTGGCGAGTTCTACCGTCTGTATCTGGCGATGGATATCTTCAGCCGTATGATCGTGGGTTGGGAGATCCACCACAATGAATCTGCAGAACAGGCCTCGACCCTGATCAGCAAGGCCTGTCTACGTCATCGTATCTGCCGCGATCAGTTGGTGCTGCATTCGGACAATGGCAGCCCGATGAAAGGGGCTACAGTGCTGGCAACTCTGCAAAAGTTGGGTGTAGTACCTTCGTTCAGCCGTCCATCGGTGAGCGACGATAACCCGTACTCTGAGGCGATATTCAAGACCTTGAAATACAGCCCAGCGTACCCTGCAAAGCGCTTCGCGGACATCGACCAGGCCCGTAGCTGGGTGCAACGCTTTGTGAGCTGGTATAACACCGAGCACCGCCATAGCGGGATCCGCTTCGTTACACCGGAGCAGCGCCATGCTGGTCTTGACCGGAATATTCTGGCCAGTCGTACCGCCGTTTATGAGGCCGCCAAACAGGCCAATCCAGCTCGCTGGAAGAACCGTCCGACACGCAACTGGACACCTATCGATAGTGTCTGGCTTAACCCCGACAGCCTGCATGAGGAGTTATTGGAAAACGAAAGACGTGCAGCATGAGTTACCGGACATCATTGTTGACAATTACCGGCTGGAAAATCCATTGCAGGAGTATATCGAACTTGGCTCTGGTTTAAAGTGAAAGTATAATGCTTTCTGCGCTTGCGCATATTATTTTTATAAAAGGAAAGTTTTAATGGTGTTACCTGATGAAATGATAAAGGTGAAAGTGGATGAATACCTATCATTTGGCTATACTTTACCTGAGCTGATCGAGTATTCGGTTAAATATGATTGTTCGAATAATGAGTTGAGTGTCGAGGATTGGTATAAAGAAATAAATGCCGTTCTTAATACTGTTTACGACCGGATATTCGCGGAGCTCCCAAACCACGCTAAGTGTGTAGTGCCTATTAGCGGCGGTTGGGATAGTCGGGCATTGTTGGCAGAAGCGGTCGAAAGGCTCGGTGCAGATCGGGTAACAACAGTGACCTTCGGTACGCCAGGACAGTTCGACTATGATATAGGGAATTATATTGGTGAAACATTTAATACGAATCATACGGCGATCAATTTAAACTATACTAGATTGAGCTTCAGTGAACTGGTAAAATCTGCTAAAAACTCTTCGTGGACTTATATGCCAGATGCTTATTTTAATAAGTTGGCCAGATGTGCTGTTTGTGAAAGAGATGATTTAGTTTTGTCTGGGTTTATGGGGGATCCAACGACCGGTAGTTTTCTGAATAAAAAAAATAACGCTCTTGATGGGACTATTCTGTCATTTATGAAAACTCAGGTTCGAGGGAGGGCGATTAGTAAAGATACTTTTAAAAGAATAAGAGGGGTTGAGATAGTTTCAGACGCTGAAGTTGACAGTCTGTCCTTGTATTTTAATATAAGACAGAAAAGCTGTATCCTCCCAATAATTAGCGGAAACTCACCTCGCTACCAGTGGACGGAGTCTCTTCCATCCTGTGGTTCTACTCAGGCAAAAATATTTTCTCCTTTTTCTTCTGCTGAATGGATTGAGCTTTGGAGTAGGGTTCCTCGCAAGTTGAAAGAAAACCAAAATCTATATCTAGGCTATCTGAACTATCAGTATCCAAGTTTTTTTTCTTTGCCTAGTAAGTATAGCTACGGTATTCATAAGCGACGATTTATTAGGAAGTTTTTTCGACTTTCATTCCTTGGGAGTAAGTATTTAGTAGATAAAGTATTTGGTAAGAATAGGTTTTTTTATGAGAATCTGAATTATATAAATTACGATACTGCATTTATTAATAGAGATGATTATCGGGATTTGCTTAAGGAGTCATTTCATATTGTTTCGGAATTCATGGGTATAGATAATGACTTTGATCGTTTGTACAGAGAGCATTGTAGGGACAGGCTGAGTCACTCTGAGTTTTTCTTATTGGTAATCGGTGCTGCTGTAAATATAAGGGCGGAAGCTGAAGTTGAAAAATAATCTTATTTGTTTTTTAGATAAGGGGAGCCCGCCAACGCACTCATTTGTTGATGGGATTTTGGCCAGTCACTTTCCAATTGAATCTAATGCTACTGTTCTTCTATTTGTATCTAAAGATAAAAAAGCACTTGGTAAGCCATATCGATATCTAAATGCAATTTGCCTGCCAGTACTGTATCAGCGAAGAGGTCTTGGGAGAATTCTTAACTTTCCCCTGGTTTTTTATCTGACGCTAAGATATGTTCGAAAGTCTAATGCTACTGGTAGGGGGTTAACCGTTTTTGTCAGAAATGATCCGGTGTTTTTATCTGCGGTATCAGCTTTAAAGCTATTTTATAAGTTTTTAGTTTTCCAAAGTAGCTTTCCGCACGAGGAATATTCAGGTGGTGCATTTAAGAAGTTTATAGCTAGGAAATTGATTAATCTGGCTTCACCAAAGGTTGATTCTATCCTGGGAGTTAGCCCTGCCGGGGTTGAAAGGATACGTAAGCTCGTACCTCAGGCTTTAAAATCTGCTTATATTCCACTTTTGCCAGATGAGGAATTTCAACTGCAGAGCACGGCTGGCATGTATGTGCATGCTCCTCTGATATTCATTTATATTGGGACTCATGAGAGGGGCAGAGGTCTCGATGTAGTATTGAAAGGTATTGCCGCGGCTGTTGATGCGGGTCTACAAGCAAAATTTGTTTTTCTTGGAGGAGCTAAACATGATATTGATCAGCTTCTAATCGAACCAGATGTTGAGGATTTGGTTAGTAAGGAAGTTCTTTCTTTTATTGGTAAGGTGGATAGAAAAGAAGTGCCTGGGTACCTCCAGAGGTCTGATGTTGGTCTCTGTCTTATACCACCAGCACCGGTATATTATGAAGCATCGCCCACAAAGTTGGCTGAATATATGGGGTCTGGCTTGGCAGTATTGGCGAATTATGGGATTCCGCTTCAGGAGCAGTTCGTTAAAGAAAGTGGCTCGGGAATTCTCTGTGATTTTGATGTTTTAAGTATAAGTAACTCCTTAATGGCGATATCCCAATCCGATATCAAGTCCATGAAGGAGAGATCTGTTGTCTACTCTGGCTCAGATATGAATTATTGTAATTATATTCCTGTATTGAAAGATCTTTGTGGTTTTGATTAGAGCTGGTCTGGCATAAAAATGATGATGACGGGTTCGGTTCAATAGAAAATCGGTGGAATTATAATGGAGTTCTTTTCAACTGCTTGGCACGTTCTGTCTGCTTATATAATATTTATTTTTGGCGGATGGCTATTGTTTTTTACGCGTAATTATTTTTCAGTAAATGTGAGGCGACTGGCTCTGATTTATGCGTGGCATACTGTTTTATGTGCTTTTTATGCATGGTATGTCATAAATAACGGAGGCGACGCGTTAATGTACTATCAAACATCTCTAGCTGACGGTCTGGCGTTTTCTGTTGGTACTGCAGGTGTGCGATATATAACTTATTTCTTTTCTGTGTTTCTTGGGCTTTCATTCCTTGGGTGTTTTTTGGTTTTTAATGTTTTTGGTACCTTAGGGCTTGTGGCCTTCGATGCGGCCCTGCGTCATGCGGTATTTGGCAAGCCACTGTTTCTTAAACGATTGGCGACCTTGATAATATTATTACCATCAATCAGCTTCTGGAGTTCGGCAGTTGGCAAGGATGCGATCTCGTTTATGGCTACAGGGTTTGCATTATGGGCAGCGTTGGATATCAGTCGAAGGAAATGGCTTATGATATTTGCTATTTTATCTATGCTGCTAGTAAGGCCACATATGGCGGCAATGATGATCATAGGCCTATCTGCAGCCTTTGTTCTGCAGGCCAGGCTGCCGCTAATACAAAGGATTCTTTTTGGTGGAATCAGCATTGCAGCTGCTGCCGCTATGGTTCCGTTTGCTCTTGACTATGCTGGTGTGGGTGCAGGAGCAGATATGGATGCACTGTTGGAGTATACCGAAGAGAGGCAAGGTTACAATCAGCAAGGAGGAGGGGGGGTCGATATTTCAAGTATGAGCTTCCCGATGCAGCTGTTTACTTATCTATTCAGACCCCTCCCTATTGAGGCGGGAAGTATATTTCAGTTGGCTGCCTCCTTGGACAATATGATTCTGCTCTTCTTGTTTATAGTTGGTGGTCTTGCTTTGTTCAAGGGTAGGAAGGCACGCATCCAGAGTGGCCGGGTTTTTCTTTGGGTTTACGCGCTATTAGCTTTGGTGGTTTTGGCAATGACGACAGCGAATTTGGGGATTTCTGTCAGACAAAAATGGATGTTTACTCCTGTGTTGATTTATCTGCTTATTTCAGTTATGGGGCGTACGTGTAAGCGCACCTCCCATGATAGCGAGTCAGTAGCTTTAGCTGATATTAACTTAAAAAAATGAGACTTTGAAATGTTTTCTGATATGAACGGAATCAGAGTAAGGCGGAATTATAGAGCCTTATTAATCTCAATCAGGAGGTTTGGGGGTGGCTTTGGTACTGGTCATCGTAGATCTGTGCGGTAGTTTAGATCTCATTGAAGAGAGCATCCTCAATCTAACTGAGACACGATACAGTACCTGTAACCGGTATAAACACTCGAGAGTATATGCGCATTGTAATTCACGCTGGGCTAGCCAGCTCTCTTATTAACTTCCGTGGCCCATTGGTCAAAGCTCTGTGTGATGCAGGTCTGGAAGTACATACTATTGCTCCGGATCTGAACGCGGATGAGGCTACGTGCCGGCAGCTCCGAGAATGGGGGGTTTTACTTCATGATGTGCCCCTGCATCGTGCGGGGATTAACCCAATCAAGGATCTGACTACTCTACGTACCTTTGTGCGTCTTCTGCGTGAGATTCAGCCCGATATGGTGCTGGGCTACACGATAAAGCCGGTGATTTATGGGACCTTGGCAGCTAGGCTAGCAAAGGTCCCAAAGCGCTATGCGCTGATCACAGGGCTTGGCTATGCCTTTACCGGTGAAGCGCGAGGAAAGCGCAAGCTGGTGCAAGGGTTAGCGCGTGGCTTGTATAGGCAGGCATTAAAGCGCACCGACCTTGTCTATTTTCAGAACCCCGATGACGAAGCTCTTTTCCGAGAGCTGGGTCTTGTACCCGAATCAGTGCCTACCAGAGTGGTTAATGGCTCCGGTATTGATACGGCTAGTTTCGATGTTGCATCATTGCCGTTAGGTCCGCCGCGCTTTTTGCTGATTGCACGTTTACTGGGTGATAAAGGTGTGCGCGAATATGTTCGTGCTGCAGCGACTGTTCGTACGCACCACTCGGATATTCAGTTCCGCTTGGTGGGTGATATTGACCCCAACCCAGACTCCATTACCCGTTCCGAGATAGATGAATGGATCAAGGTGGGGCATATCGAATACTTGGGACGGTTGGATGATGTGCGGCCAGCTATTACTGATGCGAGCGTCTATGTATTGCCTTCATATCGTGAGGGCACCCCCCGCACTGTGTTAGAAGCGATGGCTATGGGACGGGCTATCATCACGACTGACGCACCCGGGTGTCGTGAGACGGTGGTGGATGGGGATAATGGCTTTCTGGTGCCTGTTAAAGATGCAGACGCATTGGCAGCGGCAATGCTTAGGTTTGTTGAGCAGCCAGCCTTGGTGGCAAGCATGGGTAAGCGAGCTCGGGATGTTGCCGTTGAAAAGTATGATGTTCATAAGGTGAATGCGCAGATGTTGAAGGGGATGGGAATCAAGCTGTTAAATCCACAGTTATCTCAGGGCGGTGGTGTATAACGATGCTTAAACGTGTTTTTGATGTGGTAGCCACTATAGTGGCCTTGGTTCTGCTCTCACCAGCCATAACCATCGTCGCATGGCAAATCAGCCGCGAGATGGGTTCTCCGGTGTTGTTTCGTCAGGTTCGCCCCGGTTTGAATGGCAAGCCCTTTGAAATGGTGAAATTCCGCACCATGAGGGATGCTATTGATGTGGTAGGCAATCCTCTGCCTGATTCTGAGCGTCTGACCCCCTTCGGCCAGTTTCTGCGTTCATCCAGTCTGGATGAGTTGCCGGAGCTGTGGAATGTGCTCAAAGGCGATATGAGCCTGGTCGGGCCACGTCCGCTGTTGATGGAGTACCTGCCGTTGTATTCACCGGAGCAGTACCGCCGTCATGAGGCGCGCCCCGGCGTAACGGGATGGGCGCAGATCAATGGTCGCAATACACTCGGCTGGGATGAGAAGTTCAAGCTGGATGTCTGGTACGTCGACAATCAGTCGCTCTGGCTGGATATCAAGATTCTGTTCCTGACGGTCAAAAAGGTTGTAGTTCGCGATGGCATCAGCGCAGATGGTGAGGCAACCATGTCGAAGTTCACAGGTAACGGTTCATGAAGCGACTGGCCATTCTGGGTGCCAGTGGTCATGGTAAGGTTGTCGCTGATTGTGCTGAGCTGTGCGGCTGGGAGTCGGTAAGCTTTTTTGATGATGCCTGGCCTACCAAGCAAAGCAATGGCGCCTGGCCGGTTATCGGTGATACGAGCTCGTTGTTGGTCTCCCTGCGTGAGTTTGACGGCGTGCTGGTTGCTATTGGTAATAACCAGGTGCGTGGAGCAAAGCTACAAGCGTTATCAGCACAGGGCGCAACACTCCCCACGTTGATACATCCCTCTGCAGTGGTGAGCCGCTATGCTGTGATCGGCGCGGGATCAGTGCTGTTTGCCGGAGCAGTGGTGAATGTTGATTGCCAGATTGGATCGGGTGCGATCATCAATACGGGCGCGACAGTCGATCACGATTGTGTGCTTGGTAATGCGGTGCATGTGAGCCCTGGTGTAAATCTGGCTGGTGGGGTTTGTGTAGGTGACCGCAGTTGGGTAGGTATTGGCAGTTCAGTGCGGCAGTTGGTGCGGATCGGCTGTGATGTCATGGTCGGTGCGGGATCTGCCGTGGTGTCGGATATTTCAGATGCTTGTGTTGTCACAGGTGTGCCGGCGCGGGTGCGGTGATTGATCAATTCCAGTTCTTTTCATTAAAGGCTTTTCATGCTTAACACTCCTTTTTCTCCTTGGCCCTCTTTCACTGAGGAAGAGGCCAATGCTGTGCGTGATGTATTGCTGTCCAACAAGGTCAACTACTGGACTGGCCAGGAAGGCCGTGAGTTTGAAAAGGAGTTTGCTGCCTGGGCTGATTCCGAATATGCCGTTGCGCTGTCTAATGGGACACTGGCGCTGGACCTGGCGTTGAAGGCGCTGGGGATTGGTGAGGGTGATGAGGTGATAGTGACCTCCCGTACCTTCCTGGCCTCGGCATCCAGCATTGTGACGTCGGGCGCTGTTCCGGTATTTGCTGATGTGGATGCTGATTCGCAGAACGTTACGGCGGATACCCTTCGCGCCGTGCTGACTGAACGTACCAAGGCGATTATCTGTGTGCACCTGGCCGGCTGGCCGTGCGATATGGACCCGATCATGAAGCTGGCTCGCGAGCACAACCTGTTCGTGATCGAGGATTGCGCGCAGGCGCATGGTGCCCGTTACAAGGGGCGGTCGGTTGGCTCGATCGGTCACATCAGTGCCTGGTCCTTCTGTCAGGACAAGATCATGACCACCGGCGGTGAGGGCGGTATGGTGACGACCAATGACCGTGAGTTGTGGTCGCGCATGTGGTCGTACAAGGATCATGGCAAGAGCTGGGAAGCGGTGTACGAACGTCAGCATCCGCCGGGCTTCCGTTGGGTACACGAGAGCTTTGGTACCAACTGGCGTATGACTGAGCTGCAGGCGGTGATTGGCCGCATTCAGCTCCAGCGCATGGCTGATTGGACTGCTGCCCGCACACGCAATGCCGAGAATATCTGGGAAACCAGTCGTCAGCATGCAGCGCTGCGCGTACCGGCACTACCTGATGATTGTGTTCACGCTCATTACAAATGCTATGTACAGGTTCGCCCGGAAAAGCTCGCCGAGGGCTGGACACGGGACCGCATCATCGAAGCCATCACCGCACGCGGTGTGCCTTGCTTCCAGGGCTCCTGTTCCGAGGTGTATCTGGAGAAGGCGTTCGATAACACTGATTGGCGTCCGGCTGAGCGTCTGCCCGTCGCGCAGGAGCTGGGTGAGACCAGTTTGATGTTCCTGGTGCATCCGACGTTGACTGAGGATGAGATTGGGAAGACGTGTGCGGTGATTGATGAGGTGATGGGGGAGGCGGGTGTAGTTTAGTCTTCAGCTGTGGAAACTTGGCATTTTGTCTGTTTATGGATAAATATTCAGAAATTTACCGGGAAGATTACGAAGGCCGTCCTACCTGTTGCGTGACCCCAAACGATGGTTCCCACGCTCTGCGTTGGAACCGCACAGTGGACGCTCCAGCGTCCGGGCTCGCAGATTGCACGTCGTTGGGATTGGGACGCGTGGTGCTCGAAAGGCCCCTTTTGGTAGGATGGCTGTCACTCTCTAATTTCAAACAGATCGGCGGTAAAGGAACTGCGAAAGAGGTTTGTTATGAATCCAACGAAATTTACCCTCCGACACAGTGCATTCTCGCCTGCGAATGCGATTTTTATAATTGACTGTTTGAGCGAGCAAGACCTGCAAACCGGGCGTTCACGATTGCGAGACCTGCACGATTTTCTTCTTTCCCGTGACCCTGAACGATTGTAAACATCCGGCGCATACCGTCTTGACGAGTTGACCGCCATGCTGGATTGAATAGCCCCCAGTATTCTAGACACTCGCCAGGCTCTGGTAGTGACGCTTTTCGAACTCGACCGGTGACAGGTCACCACTCGTGCCGTGCCGACGCCTTGGGTTATAAAACATCTCAATGTAATTGAACACGTCTTGCCTTGCGGCCTCGCGTGTCGGATAGATCTGCCGCTTGATTCGCTCCCGTTTGAGTAACTGAAAGAAGCTTTCAGCGACGGCGTTGTCATGACAGTTTCCGCGGCGGCTCATGCTGCCCACCAGGTGATTCGCCTTCAGGAAACTCTGCCAGTCCCCGCTACTAAACTGTATGCGCTCCATAAACCCCACCTTGCAGCCAATCAGTAAATAGCGATCGACCCGCAGTTCCAAGGTAGCAGCGCTTCCAGGTCTTCTGCACTGTTGACCAATGGCAGCCGCTCCAGCACATACCGCAACCAGGCATAGGGTTCCTGTCCATTGGCCTTGGCCGTTTCAACCAGACTGTAGATCAGTGCACTAGCATGGGCGCCCTTGGGCGTATCGCTGAACAGCCAGTTCTTGCGCCCGATGACGAACGGGCGGATGGCTCGCTCAGCTGGGTTGTTATCTATGGGTAAGTATCCAGCTTCGGTGTAGCGGATCAGCTTGCTCCAGTTGTTGGCCAGGTAACCAACGGCCTTGCCCAGTGCACTTTGTGGCGTAACCTGTCCGTGGGTCTTGTCCAGCCAGGCTTTCAGCTGAGCTAGTACCGGCTCACTTTTCTGCTGACGCAGCAGCAGGCGTTGCTCATCGTTTGTGTCCTTGCCTTCACGCTCGATGCCGTACAACTTGTTGATCAGGTTCAGTGCCATCTCGGCACGCCCGGTCTTGCCTTTGGGCTGCGTTTTTTGTGCTTCGATGAACTTGCGTCGGGCATGCGCCCAACAGCCCAGTCGTTCTATGCCGGGCTGCGCAGCCACAGCGTTATAGCCTGCGTAGTCATCGGTCATCAGGTAGCCCTGATAGCCTTCCAGCAGGCGCAACGGTACATCCTGCGCACGGCTGGACGTGTAATCAAATAGCACCACCGGATGATCGGGCGGCCCGCCCGTTTGGACCCACATCCAGGATTGGCTGCTCGGATCACGGTCCGGCTCTTTCAGGACTTGCAGGCGGGTTTCATCGCAGTGGATCAGCGGGCTGGCCAGCAGCTGGTCGCGCATCAGGTTGACCACCGGTTGCAGGTGTTCACTGCTCTGGATCACCCAGCGCGCCAAGGTTTGCCGGGACAGTTCGATGCCATGGCGGTTGAGTACTGTCTCGAAGCGGTGCAGCGGAACGCCGTCGACATACTTGGTGGTCAGCAGCATGGCCAGCACGCTGGGGCTGGCCATGCTTTTCTCAATCAATTGCGCCGGCTTGTCGGCCGTGACCGGCGCCGTTTCACAACCCTTGCAGGCGTAGACCTTGCGGACGTGCTTGATCACTCGGATTTGCATCGGGATGATCTCCAGCTGTTCGCTGGTTTCTTCACCGATGGTCTGCTTGCGGCAGCCACACTCGCAGGTCAGTTCGTGCTCGGGCAGCTCATGTACGATCTCGACCCGCGGCAGCGCCGCCGGTAGTGGTTTGCGCTTGCCGCGCTTCTTCACTGGCGTGGGCGCAACGGTTTCTTCGTCTTCTGCGGCCGGTGTTTCATCGGCCAGGGTTTCAGCCTCGTTGAACATACCCAGTTGCGGGGAGTTCGGATCGGCGCTTTGTTCAGACTTGCGCCCGAACAGGCGCTGACGCAAGAGCGTATTTTCTTCCTGTAACTGCTGGATTGTATTCTGATCCAGCTGCCGGCCAGCCAGTGCCTCAAGCAGCATTTGCTTGAGCATAGTGGGATCATTCGGCAGGGATTCGGAAGGTAAAATCATGCCATGGATTATACCAGCGTCAGGCTACATAACGCGGCCTCAACACCTTATGCGGGCGATTACCCCACAGGTCAAAACCGTCCAGCAGCCGGTTCAGTTCTTTGGCAGTCAGCTCAATGGCATCATCGCGGATATCAGGTGGTGCCTTGAAGCGTTCTGCTTCCAGACGCTTGAGCCACAGGCAGAAGCCATTGCGCTCCCAATACAATATCTTGACCCGGTTGCGTGCTCGGTTGAGAAACACAAACAGCACCGGGTCGAACACCGCCGCCTTGATATCCAGCTCGACCAGGGCTGACAGGCCGTCGATGGATTTTCTGAAATCCACCGGCTTGGGGTACAGGTAGACTTTCTTAACTTTGGCACCGGGGCGCATCATGCTGACAATCTCCAGAGAAAATACGGGAGCGCAGCATGGCGTGGGTAGAATCCGGAGTGTAGGTGGAGTTTATGGAGCGCTTACACTAAACTGACTACCTTGGTCCGAATGAACCATGACACATCCTTGCGGTTTGCGACGCCACACTGCGGCTAACAGCGCGTCTAGCGCCAAGTCAGACGTCATGCGCGGCTTCATCGACCAGCCGACGACCTGACGAGAGAACAGGTCGATAACCACGGACAAATACAGCCAACCTTCGTAAGTGCGGATGTAAGTGATATCGGTCACCCAGGCAACGTTGGGCGCCGCTACATCGAATTGGCGATCCAAGTGATTGGGTGAAACCACAGCAGGCTTGCCACTGTAATGACCAGGGCGGCGGCGATAACCAGTCTGGGAGCGCAACCCCTCGCAGCGCATGAGACGGGCTACCCTGTGCTTGCCGCAAGTCTCACCAGCTTCACGAAGATCCAGATGAATTTTGCGATAGCCATACACACCGCCGCTCTCAAGCCATGAATGTTTAATCTGGCCCAGCAGGCGCTGGTCTTCCCGAGCACGATCAGACAGCTTGTCGCGACACCACGCATAGTAACCGCTGGGATGCACGGCCATCATCTTGCACAGGCGTCGCACGGGGTAAAGGTCCACTTGGCTCTGGATAAACGCGTACCTCAATCGGACTCTCTGGCGAAGTACGCGGTGGCCTTTTTTAATATATCTCGCTCTTCCGATACACGTTTCAGCTCGGACTTCAGTCGACGAATCTCGGCCTGAAGCTCATCGTCCTGTTGCCGCCGCTCAGTGGGCTTGGAGTAGCGTTTGATCCACTGATAAAGGCTGTGTCCTGACACGCCCAATCGGGCGGCTACTTCGGCAACAGAATGGCCTCTGCGGTGTTTATCAAGGTAGTTGTCACTGCTTTCATCTTAAGCTGCTTGCTGCATGTCAGCCTCTTTCTCTGGGTTCAGCGTCACCGGTCCAGCCGGGTCGCAATTCCTGACCGAGCGTGTGCCCCAGCGTGATGGGTTGCTCTGCTTCGCTTGTTCCAGCACCGTTTTGCGTTGAGCCAGCAGCGCGGCATCTTCACCGTCATGACGTTGCTGTGGCGTAACGAAGTTGAGTTTGCTGTGGCGGTGCTCGGTGTTGTACCAGATCACGAACCGCTCTACCCAGACCCGAGCTTCACTCAGCGAAGCAAAGCCGGATGAGGGCCATTGCGGGCGGTATTTCAGCACTCGGAACAGGGATTCGATGAAGGCATTGTCATTGCTGACCCGAGGACGGCTGTAGGATGGCAGCACGCCCAGCTCCTCCAGCTTGGCCTTCATGGTCTGAGCCTTCATTGGCGCGCCATTGTCCGAGTGCAGAACCAACGGCTGGTGCAGGCATTGCTCACGCAACAGGCATCGCTGTAACAGCTGTGCAGCATGTTCACCGCTCTCTGCTTCATACACTTCGTAACCCACGATCTTGCGGCTGTACAGATCCTCGAACAGGTACAGGTAATAAAACTGCCCACGCACCGTCGAAGGGCAGTAGGTAATATCCCAGCACCAGACTTCACAGGGTCCATCGGCCTGATGTGTAGACGGCTCTCGTCGGCGCTGAGGCGCCAGGCTATGGCCACGGTGATGTAGTTGCCCGGCAGCTCTCAGCACGCGGTAGAAGGTCGACTCCGATGCCACATAGGTTCCTTTATCCAGCAAGTCAGGGACGATCTGACTGGGCGGTAACCGGCTGTATGCTGGGCTGTTACACAGCTCGATGATACCCGTTCGCTCCTCGGCAGCGAGTTTGTTGGCCGGTGCCGGTTTGATCGCAGTGGGGCGCTTGTCCTGCTGCACAGCACCGTCACGATACCAGCGCCGATAGGTGCGTAGGCAAATACCCGCTTCCGCGCAGGCTGTGATCAGGCGAGCACCGTCGGCATTGGCTTGCCGGATCAGCGTGATGATGGCTTTGCGCTCTGCGGAAGAGGTCATTCGCCCTCGTTGCTGTCGTTGTCCCAGAGCGCATTGAGCTTTTTTCGCAGCACCAGCAAGGCGGCTGTCTCAGCCAAGGCCTTCTCCTTGTGGCGTAGCTCGCGCTGCAGCTGCTTGATCTCCTGACGATCACTGCGGGCCTGTTGGCGCAGGGCTTTCTCCTGCTCCGCACTGCGCTGGAAACCTTGCAGAGACTCGGCTTTCCAGCGCTGTACCTGATCGGGATACAGGCCTTTTTCACGGCAATACTCACTGAGCTCCGCCTCGGAGAATGCTGCGGTTTCAATGACGGTCGCCAGCTTGGCTTCAGCTGACCACTGCTCTGACTTGGCTTTACGTCCTGGCACGGGGCGTCCTTCTGACTTGGCTTGATTACGCCAATTATAAAGGGTCGGCTCGGAGATGCCTTCCTGACGGGCCAGCTCCGCCACGGTCAGGTTGTAGGGCGGCAGTAGTTTGCTCAGCACGGCTTCTTTGCGCTCATGGGAATAACGGGCCACTATGGGTTTCCTTTACCGCCCATCTGGTGAAAACGGGAGGGTGACAACTATCCTGCCAGAGGGGGTCTGTCAGCCACCTGTTTGACGGCTTCAATTTTGAATTCTTCAGTGTAGCGTGGGTTGCTCATTTGAACCTCCTGGGTGCCTTGATTATAAGGCCTGGAGGTGTCTACGAAACTAGGGGCGATTCATCCCTCAGAAGGGCGCTGGCACCTACAGGTGACTCAATAGCAGGTAACAGCCCCTATTCCGTCTTATGGGTTCATGAGCGAAGGCGAGGAAATACTTTCACAGTCTCGGGCGCGCTACACCCCGAGAAGCAGTCGGGTGTCGCTGGCGAGTACGCGATCACACTTTAGCGCATCGGCCCGGCCCTATCCTTGCCTTGCTCCCTGTTCTGGGAATACTGGGTGTATTGCTCAGAGCAGGGAGTTGCTTATGTTGGTCATTATTCATGGATGGAGTGATACGCACCGATCTTTCACCCGGTTGGGTAAGTATCTGGCGGCTGAGGGGATCATCCCGGACGTCAGGCATGTTCGCTTGGGGGATTACGTTTCCCTGGATGACGACATCACCTTTGATGACCTTATCCACGCGCTGAATCGGGCCTGGGAAAGCGAGCAGCTGCCTACCGCTCCGCGTAGCGTTGATGTGATCGTGCACAGCACTGGCGCGCTGGTTGTGCGTTATTGGATGACCACTTTCTTCACACCCTCTACCAATCCCCTGAAACGCTTGCTGATGTTGGCGCCGGCTAACTTCGGCTCGCCGTTGGCGCATAAGGGGCGCTCTTTTGTTGGGCGGGTGGTCAAGGGTTTCAAGAGTGATCGGCGCTTTCATACCGGTACGCATATTCTCAAGGGGCTTGAGCTGGCCAGTCCCTTTTCCTGGCAGTTGGCGCTGCGTGATCGCTTTGCCGATGACCCCTGGTATGGGCCGGGGCGGGTGCTTTGTACGGTGCTGGTCGGGACGGCTGGGTATTCGGGGATTTCTGCTGCGGCCAATGAGAACGGCACCGACGGTACGGTGCGGGTGTCCACGGCTGATCTGAATCCCTTGTTGATCCGCTTCGACTTTGCCTCTGACCCGGACAACCCCCGGTTGGCGTTGGTGGCGTCGGCAGGCGAGACGGCCTTTGCGCGTATTCCCGGAGACAACCACAGCACCCTGGCATTCAAGGATCGTGGTCCGAAGAATGCGGCGGTGCTGGGTTTTGTGAGAGAGGCGCTGCAGATGACGGATGAGGAATTTCCGGCATTTGTGGCGAGGCTGAAGGTGTTTTCGGCAGCGGCGCGGGAAGAGGGCGCTGGCAAAACCCATACCCAGGGGTATCAGAACACGGTGGTGCGCTTGATGGATGATACCCAGGCGTTCGTGCCTGACTATTTCTGGGAGATGTTCGCCAAGAGCCGTGATGAAAAGCGGCTGGATAACCGCCTGACCGGGGTGATCCAGGAGGATATCTTCGATAAGACCCATGCCTACGGTGATAACCCGGCCTATCGCAGCCTGTTGTTCAATACCACGCTGCTGCGCGACCGGGTGATGTCAGCGGGGATTCCCCTGTTCGTCAGCGTGACGGCCATGCCGGATGTGCGCGAGACCGGGACGGTGGGGTACTCGACTGTGGGCTATGACGATATCGGCAGCATAAAACTCACCCCGGAGCGGTTGATGGAGTTGTTCAAGCCAGACAGGACGGTGTTGATCGATATGCAGATCAAGCGGATGCAGACGGATAAGGTGTTTCGGTTGTTGGGAGTGGGGTTATGAGGTTTGCCATCAAGTATCGAGTGCAGGCTCATGCTCTGAACTGAGGAGGTTGCGGTTTCGGTATTTAAATGCCGAATTTGTGCGATATGAAGCTTGTTTTAAGATTTATATTGCCGATTAGGTGTGCATGGTCTAGAGTTTTCAGCATCTTAATGCCGAGTGAGCTTGCTGCAATGTACGAAGCGCTAACCATACAAACCTTTATAAACGGCGAATGGCACGACGCTCTGGATCTGAGCATATCGGATACGCAAGCAGTTGCGAGCACTCGCATTACGACCTCGTACAAGACGACGTATCTTTATGACTTTTATGAGGTGATAGATAGCGTTTTTGATCATGCCGTCAGCGTTAACCTGCCTGTCAACTGGAGTCCTGAGGATACCAAAGGCTTCCCTGCTTTCGTTCTGGATATCATTCCTGCAGGTCATGCAAAAAAGTCGCTGCTCAAGCGATTCATTGATGAAAAACCGCCAGAAACGGATCTTGATCTGTTTCTGCTGGGCAGATGTACGCCATCGCCTATCGGGAATCTGCGTGTCAAGGAATCCGTGGAAGCTCTGGAGAACACAGGGGCTGAAGCCTTTGCTCGTCAGGAAGTTGTAGAGCGCACCAATGACTTTCTTGAGTATGCCTATGAGGCTGGGGCTGCGCTGGGCGGCGCGACGGGGGCTCAGGGTGAGGCACCTAAGCTTTTGCTGGCCGAGGGGCGGGACGGGATGTTTTACGCAGATGCCATGCTTGATGATTCTCTGGTGCAATCACACTCGCTGGTTAAATTTGCTCGGAATAAGGTGACGGAGAACGACAAGAATATTCTTCGTGCGGAGTATCATTACTACAAAGCCGTCTCGAGCCTGGGTCTGAATACCGTTTCGGCTAATGGTTTGAGTCTGGAAGAAGCTGAAAAGCCCAGTCTTTGGATGCCACGCTTTGACCGCATAGTGGATGGCGAAAGCGTCGAGCGTGTCGCGGTTGAATCGGTCTACTCCTTACTTGGTAACACGGAGCCTGGGTCGAGACTCAAGCATGAGGTTGTGCTGTCGAAGCTGATCGAGTTGTGGTGCTCAAGCGGACAAGCCGGTGAGGTTCAAGAGCTTATCTTTGAATACATACGCCGAGACCTGCTTAACCGAATCCTTGGCAACAGTGACAATCACGGTCGCAATACATCCATATTTCGGTACAGGGGGCGGTTTGATCTGGCCCCGATTTATGATTTGGCCCCGATGGTTCTGGATGCAGAAGGGGTAACCAGGGCAACGAAATGGGAAGCCGAAAGAAAAGGGAGTCCAATGTGGCGTGAGATCTGTGCCTGCTTCCCGGAGTGGTATGCCCCAGATGATCTGTATGAACGTATCCGTGACGCCGCTGAGGAGTTCAGAGCACTGCCGGATTTACTCGTAGATATGCCTCTGGATGTTCGCCAGTCAAAGGCGATTCCAGTAAATAATCTGGAATCGAGCTTTGAACTATGGGGATTGCTATGAAAGCCATGACAGGAGAGGAACGTAAGCAACTGATTGAAGAAATCATTCGGATGCACACTGACGGTGAATTAACCCTTGGCATGGCCATTCGTAGGCTTCGTTTGGAGGTCACTGGTTTCGATCAGGAAACCTTTGCCCAGATGTGCGGTATGTCCATCAGAGCGCTGTATCAGTTGGAGACAGACAAAGGGAACCCGACTCTAAGTACTGTCGATTCGATATTGCGCAAGTTTGGCTTGCGAATGGGGATCATGGGGGCGATGCGTTCGAACAGAATACTTACCAGTGCTGTTAAAGACAGCAGCGTCTCTGAATGTGCCATCTCAAGAGGGGCTAAGCCTAAAGGGATGGCTAGGCACAGGCCTGCGTCTGGCAAGTCGTTCAAGGCTGCAAAGAAAAGCGAGGCAGACGGTGGGACGGCCAGCTAAGGTGCGCCCACGTGGGCCGGAAGGCCAGCTAAAACCAGCAGGCACAGAGCGGGTCCGCAGCCCCAGATCGTTTCCACTTTCCAGCGTGGGTAATTGCCTGGTGGAATGCTCGTGTTCCGGTCTCAACGTCTGCAAGCTGCTAGGTCGGACGCAGGAGCGTCCAGGGCGCGGCTACCACGCAGAGCGTGAGAGCCATCGGACATGGAGCGGGGGCTCCTAACCAGACCCAGAAAACCAAGCCCCCACCCGATCGTTTGTATGGTTTTCCTGCAGGTCCAAAATGGGACCTGTCAGGGTGGAGGGGCTCAATCGTTTTCCGACCTTTCGGTACGGACTGTGGGAGATTTCGCCCCACCCTCACCATAAACGCCAATAGAGAATCCATCGGCAGAGCCAAGCCGCTCGGACCGACGATACGTTGCAAGCCAGCGTCTGGTGAGCCCTGACAAGTCAAAGACTACTTTAGCTTGGAGGACGCGCCATGACAAAACCTGTTGACCCTATCCTGGTGGGTATCGATGTCAGCAAGGCTGAGCTGGTGATCGCTCGCAGTGACTCCCCTCAGATCGACGCGATCAGCAACTCCCCCAGCGCTATTAAACGCTGGTTGAAGTCGTTGCCGCAGGGCTCAAGAATCGCGCTGGAAGCCACCGGCATTTATCATCGGCAACTGGCCACACTGGCTCATGCAGCAGCACACCCGCTCTATTTACTGGATGGTTATCGGCTCCCACGCTCCCGCGTGGGAGTGCCTGCCGGGACGCTCTGCGTCCCTTCAGGTGTCGTGCAGCCTGGTCGCTGGCGAGTACGCGATCACACTTTAGCGCATCGGCCCGGCCCTATCCTTGCCTTGCTCCCTGTTCTGGGAATACTGGGTGTATCGCTCAGAGCAGGGAGTTGCTTATGTTGGTCATTGTTCATGGATGGAGTGATACGCACCGATCTTTCACCCGGTTGGGTAAGTATCTGGCGGCTGAGGGGATCATCCCGGACGTCAGGCATGTTCGCTTGGGGGATTACGTTTCCCTGGATGACGACATCACCTTTGATGATCTTATCCATGCGCTGAATCGGGCCTGGAAAAGTGAGCAGTTGCCTACCGACCCGCGTAGTGTTGATGTGATCGTGCACAGCACTGGCGCGCTGGTTGTGCGTTATTGGATGACCACTTTCTTCACACCCTCTACCAATCCCCTGAAACGCTTGCTGATGTTGGCGCCGGCTAACTTCGGCTCGCCGTTGGCGCATAAGGGACGCTCTTTTGTTGGGCGGGTGGTGAAGGGGTTCAAGAGTGATCGGCGTTTTCATACCGGTACGCATATTCTCAAGGGATTGGAGCTGGACAGTCCGTTCTCCTGGCAGTTGGCATTGCGTGATCGTTTTGCCGATGAGCCCTGGTATGGGCCGGGGCGGGTGCTGTGTACGGTGCTGGTCGATATGCAGATCAAGCGGATGCAGACGGATAAGGTGTTTCGGTTGCTGGGGGCGGGGAGGATGTCGAGCTGAATTTGACCACAGATAGGCGCGTGACTACAATTGTGGTAATTCAGTTTGTGGGAGGTTGTGATGAGCACCATATCCGTACGTATTGATGAAGGCTTGGTCAGTGATGCACGCATTGCAGCCAAGGCGGAGTTTCGCACTGTGCAAGGCCAAGTGGAGTTTTGGGCCAAAGTGGGTCGTGCCGCGCTCGATAACCCGGACTTGCCGGCGTCCTTTATCGCCGAAAGCCTGATGAGTATGGCCGAGCCACATGAAGACAGCACAGCCTTCGTTCCTCGCTCCGCAGTCAATACATGAGCTGGGAGGTTCGCCAGACTCGACGCTTTGCCCGCGCTTATAAGAAGCTGCATAACAACATCGCCACCGAAATAGATACCGCAGTTGAAGTCGTAGCACGGGATCCAGATGTTGGCGAACAGAAGAAGGGCGATCTCAGCGAGCTGTGGGTCTATAAATTCCGCTGTCTCGGCCAGCTTTACTTGCTGGGCTACAGTCGTGATGACGGTGTTCGCTTGGTCTATCTGGAAGCTGTTGGCCCTCATGAGAACTTCTACCGAGATTTGAAGCGTTAAAGTTGTCTGGGGCTGTCACCCGTCCCGGTTGCTGTGTTTCTCATAACGGTTCGCGAACGTTTGGGGTGTGCCTGAGCAAGACTTCCTGAAATAAGTAGAATGACCCGAAGCCGTTCTCATCTCGGTTCGGTTCCACATTTTATCTTCGGGTGCGTCCTTGCTTCAGCGAATCAGAACATTGTCCCGAAGCCGCTTTCTGCGAAACGTCGCCATCGTTGCCAGCGGCGCTGCGGGGGCTCAGGCGATCAGTCTGGCTTTTACGCCGGTCATCACTCGGCTGTATGGGCCTGAAGCTTTCGGCCTGTTCGGCACCTTTACCGCTACCTTGGCGGTGCTGACGCCACTGGCGGCGTTGAGTTATCCGATCGCCATGGTGTTGCCGGACAAGCACGCCGATGCCGTGGGGCTTGCCAGGCTCAGCATGCTTCTTTCTGTGGTCATGGCATTGCTGATTGCGGCGCTGTTGGTGCTGTTTGGTGCTGAGGTGACCCAGGCCTTGGGGCTGGAGGCTATTCAGGCGTATTTATGGTTGCTCCCCATTGCCCTGGTGTTGATCGTCTTGATGCAGGTCTGCCAGCAATGGGTCATCAGAACCAAGCAATTCCAGGTAACTGCCCGGGCCGCTGTGTTGCAGGCGTTGATTCTGAACGGCGCCAAGGTGACCGCGGGCTGGTTTTATCCGGCCGGCGGGTCGCTGGTGATGCTGGCGACGCTGGGCAGTGGTTTGCATGCGCTTCTGATCTGGACTGGCATCAGCAGGGGTAGCTTGCCGCTGACTGCTGGCCGGGACGAGGCTGCGGATCTCAAGACGCTCGCCAGACGCTATCGGGATTTTCCTTTATACAGAGCGCCGCAGATCGTTATCAATGCTGCGTCGCAGGCCTTGCCGGTGCTGATGCTGGCCAGCCTTTTCGGGCCGGCAGCGGCAGGGCTGTATTCTCTGGGGCGGCTGGTCATGGCAATGCCGAGCAGCCTGATAGGCCAGGCGGTGTTTGATGTGTTTTATCCGCGCATTACCGAGGCTGCCCGACACCGGGAGAATCTGTTCACGCTGCTGTTGAAGGCCAGCCTGGCATTGGCTGCGGCGGGTGTGTTGCCCTTCGGCTTGGTGGTTCTGTTTGGGCCTTGGTTGTTCGGGTTGGTGTTTGGCGCTGAGTGGCTCACCGCTGGCACCTATGCGCAGTGGCTGGCGTTATGGCTGTTTTTTGCTTTCGTGAATCGCCCCAGTGTGGCGGCTATCGCTACCTTGGGTAAACAGGGGTTCTTTCTGGTTTACGAGATCGTGAGCTTGGGGCTGCGGGCTGCTGCGTTATACGTGGGGTTCAAGCTGTTCAATGATGATCAGATCGCTGTTGCGCTATTTTCTGCGGTTGGTGCAGGTCTTAATCTCTATCTGATAGGCAAAACGCTCATCATGGCGAGGAAAATGGACGCGGAACGGCTGACGGATCAATGAGCGATTTTCTGTTTACCCGCCATCTGGATCAGTCCGTTGAGCTGGCGCGCGCCATTCAGGCTATTTACCTGGCTGACGCGCCAGAGGTAATCACCTATCAGGGCGCGTGGGGCACGCTTGCTGTCAGCAAGGGGCATTATCGAGGCTTTGATTCCTTGGAGACAGACCGGCATGTCATGGCCGTTGTCGGCGGGCCGGTGCTGTATTTTCGGGACAATCATTTTCTCTCGGCGGGGCCGTCGTGCGAGGCGACGCGGGCTATCTATCAGCGTTGGCTGTCGGGGGACATGGACTGGGAGAACGACCTCAGCGGCCCCTTTGCCGTCATCCTGATCGATAAACAGACGGCTGAAATCCAGTATGTGACCGACCTGATGGGGTTCATCCCGGTGTATGAGGCGGCAGGTGATGACAGCCTGGTGTTTGGTACCCATGTGGACGCGGTGGCCGCCGTCGCTGGGCTTGCCGGGCGTTACGACACTGTGTCGATAACCGATTTCATTCTGCACAATGTGGTGACCTATCCGCACACCCTGTATGAGGGCGTGTTGCAAGGGGCGCCGGGGACAGTGACGACGCACGGTGCGGGTGGCAGGAGAGAGTACAACTACTGGCTGCCAGAAGAGACCCAGGGGTTCCCATCCTTGAATGCTGCTGCGCAGGACCTCAGGCAGGGCATGGAGGAGTATGTCGGCAGGGTCACCGAGAGTATGGATGAGGTGGCGCAGTTCATCAGTGGTGGCGAAGATTCGCGGGCGTTGTCGGGGCTGTTGCCGGGTCGTCTGAAACGGGATGCCTACATCTTTCTTGATCAGATGAACCGCGAGGGCAAGCTGGCGGCGCAGGTGGCGGATGTGTATGGCGCGAGCTTCCATCCGCAATATCGTACTGTCGAGCATTACCTGAGCATTCTGCCGGAGGCGGCAACCCTGATCGGGGCTGGGCATCAATATACGCATGCGCATAGCCTGGGTTTCCATAGAACCTGCGATCTGCAGCGATACCCGGCGGTGTTTGGTGGTTATCTAGCTGACTCCTTGTTGAAGGGCTGCTTCGCGCGCAAGCTCAGGGGGACGGTGCGGTTTCCGTTCTTGCCGGAGTTTGGGTTGGACGGTGAGACTCGCACGCAGACGGTGGTGCACGATGCGGTGCCTGAGAGTGTGTTGGTGGAGATCACCGAGCGTCGGCGCCAACATTACCAGGCGGTTGCCCGGTTTCGGCCGATCACGGCGCATGAATGGTTTGTGCTCTGGCCTGCGACCATGCGTTTTGCTATTCCCAACTTCTTCAGTACGCGCCGCCTTTTCCGCAGTTACGAGCCTTTCATGTCCCACTGTGTGGTGAAAACCGCTGCCGCCGTGCCCACCAGCTGGAAGTTGAATCGGCGCTTATTCAACCGCACTGCCAAACCCTGGCTGAAGCCGAGCAAGTTCACTTTTCATGCTGATGGTCGTTTGCCTTACTTTCCTTTCTGGGTAAATAGTCCATTGCAGTTCGGGGTATGGTCATATCGAGATATTGCCGAGCGTATCGGCCCGGTTAAAGGCAATCAGGGTCCGTGGGCCGATTGGCTGGCCACGATGCGCACGCCTGAATGGGAGGCCGCCGAGGAACGATATATCCGCCAGGGGTTGTTTGGTCTGGATGCGCAGTTTCATAGGTTTGAGCGGCTCCTTGAGCGCAAGAGCGAGGAGAGCAATGTCTCGCCGTATCTGAATATGATGCAGATGGGGTTTGGTGTTGTGGGGCGGGATGAGAGGATCGGTGACACTGCACCCTGATGGAGGAAAGAGGATAAGTTCTTGCTATATTGTGGGTCGCTTTGCATTAATTAAGGAATAACTAATGACCAATCCAGATATTCGCTGGGTGCAGCGCCTGGCCAATTACAAGCGTGCACGCTCTCGACTGGTCAGCGCAGTGGAGCTGGCGCAGTCACGTGAGCTGACTGACTTGGAAAAACAAGGGCTGATTCAGGCGTTTGAATTCGTATTCGAATTGGCTTGGAACGTGATGAAAGATTATTTCCTTTATCAGGGGGACCCAGCCATCACTGGCTCCAGGGATGCCATTCGTACCGCCTTCAAAAGCGGGCTGATTGCTGATGGTGAGGGGTGGATGGAAATGATCAAGAGTCGTAATCAGTCGGCCCATACCTACAACGAATCGGTGGCCAACGAGATTACAGACAAGATTCTCGGTCGCTATCATGATTTATTTGCTCAGTTTGAATCCGACATGCAGGTCAGGGCGGAGCAAATATGACATCGAAGTTGTATGGCCTACCCGCATATGCCGTGGAACGGCTCTGTGAGCTTTTCAGTCAATGGCCGCAGATTGAGGCGGTGGTTTTATACGGGTCTCGTGCAAAGGGAAATTTTCGACCTGGTTCGGATATTGATCTGACGATACAGGGGAAAACGCTGGATCTGTCGGCGTTATTGGCTATTGAAAACCAGATCGACGACCTGCTGCTGCCATGGTCGGTTGACTTATCGTTGCTGCACCTGATTGATAATGCATCCCTTGTTGAACATATCGAAAGGGTAGGGGTGCCTTTTTATAGTCAGACGTAAGAGTAGAGCTCGGCGCACGACTTTCTATGAACTCTTTCCCCGCTGCGCTTTCTCAAATTCTGAAATTCGTTAAATATTCAGGAGTTACCGTGAAGGTCACTAAAGCCGTTTTGCCAGTTGCCGGGTTGGGTACACGTTTTCTGCCTGCCAGTAAGGCGATTCCCAAGGAGATGGTCACGGTGGTGGACAAGCCGGTGATCCAATATGTTGTGGAAGAGGCGCTGGCCGCAGGGATCAATGAAATTGTGTTGGTGACGCATTCCAGCAAGAAGGCCATCGAGGACCACTTTGATGTGAATTATGAACTGGAGGCGGAACTGGAACGGCGCGGCAAGCATGAGCTGCTGCAGGTGCTGCGTGATATCGCGCCGCCTCAGCTGAAGGTGACCGCGGTACGCCAGGGCCGAGCGCTGGGGCTGGGACACGCGGTGTACTGCGCGCGGCCAGTGGTCGGCGATGCGCCTTTTGCGGTGATGCTGCCGGATGTGTTGGTGGAGCAGGCCGGTGGAGCTGTTGATCTGGGTTTGATGACCCAGCGCTTTGCCGAGACCGGCCAGGCGCAGATCATGGTCGAGCCGGTGCCCAATGAGTTGGTGCACCAATATGGTGTGGTCGACCTGAACGGTGCTGATCTGCAGCCGGCGGGGCATGCTCGCATGACGCGCGTGGTAGAGAAGCCGCCGCGTGATGAAGCACCGTCGAACCTGGCGATTGTCGGGCGTTATGTGTTGCCCGCGGGTATTTTTGATCTGCTGGCCAATACGGCGCCGGGTGCCGGTGGCGAGATCCAGTTGACCGATGCGATTGCCGAGTTGATGAAGAACGAGGGCGTAGAAGCCTGGCACATCGCAGGGCGCTCCTATGACTGCGGCAGCAAGCTGGGCTATCTGGAAGCGACGCTGGCCTATGGTCTGCAGCATCCGCAGCTGGGTGCGGACTTCCGTGCGTTGTTGACGCGCTATCAGGGCTGAGGATTGATCATGTTCCTTGAAGTGTATGGCGATACCTTGTGTGCGCTGGTGAGTGCGGCGGCGATGGCCTCGACCGGGCATCAGGTGACCTTGCACGTGTCCGCTGATTCGGTTGCGAACAAGCTGGACAATGATGACTTTTCGCTTCGCGAGCCTGGTCTGGCAGCCTTGATGCTGGAGCAGAAGCGTGCCGGGCGGTTGGTCGTGGCGCCCCTGAGTGTGCTGCCTGATTCGCAGTGTACGGTGTTGTGGTTGGCGCTGGCTCCCGATGCGTTGGAGTTTGCGCACCAGTTGATGGATAGCCTGCCGGCGAATATTGATCCGGAGTTTCTGGTGGTCAACCAGTCGACCTTTCCGGTGGGCACTACCGAGGCTTTGCAGCGCGGGCTGTTGAATCGACCGGGTGCGGATTCGCGCTTCGGGGCGGTGGTCAGTGTGCCGGATCTGTTGACTGAGGGGGCTGCGCTGTCGGGCTTCACTCGTCCGACTCACTGGTTGGTGGGGGCGGATATGCCCTGGGCCAGCCGATTGGTGGCGGAGTTGCTGCGGCCCTTCAATCGCCGTCGTGACGGCATCATGCAGATGCGCCCGCGTGAGGCTGAATTCACCAAGCTGGCCATCAACGGCATGTTGGCTACCCGCCTGAGTTATATGAATGACATGGCCAATCTGGCCGATAGTCTGGATGTGGATATCGAGCGCGTGCGCCAGGGTATGGGGGCGGATACGCGGATCGGTGAGGCTTATCTGTATCCTGGGTGTGGTTTTGGTGGTCTGAGTTTTTCCCGCGATGTGATGAGTCTGGCCAGTACGCTGCATCACAGTGGTTTGCAGGCGCAGTTGCTGGAAGAGGTGCTGCAGATCAACGAGCGCCAGAAGGAGACGCTGTTCCGCAAGTTGTGGCAGCACTTCGATACGCAGTTGGAGGGGCGCAAGGTGGCGCTCTGGGGCGTGGCGTTCAAACCGGAGTCGGCACGTATTGATCATGCTCCTGCGCTGAAGCTGATCGAGGCGCTGTGGGCCCAGGGCGTGCAGGTGCATGTGCATGATCCACGAGCGCTGCCGGCGCTGGCTGAGTGGGCCGGCGAGCGGGATGACCTGGTGCTGCATGATGATCCTTACGCTGCGGCAGCGGGCGCGGATGCGTTGATGCTGGTGACGGAGTGGAAGTCGTACTGGAGCCCGGATTTTGCGCGTTTGAAGGCGGAGATGGCGGTGCCGTTGGTTCTGGATGGGCGGAATGTGTGGGATCCGGCGTTCATGAAGGGACGCGGGTTTGTTTATTACGGTATCGGGCGGCGGTGATGATCTGAGTAGGACGCCCAAAGCTAGTAGCCTGCAGGCGGTGGGATGGGACGCAGAGCGTCCCGGCATGCATTCCCACGCGGAGCGTTGGAACGATCGGAGGAGGCGGTGGGGTGGGAACGCTCATCAGAGTGTGAGAGACGATTAATGAGAGGCGAATTATGAGCTGGCGCATTCTGGCGGACCACGCCGATACCATGCAGGAACAGCATTTGGCGCAGTTGTTTGCGGCAGACCCGCAACGTTTTGAGAGCCTGCATTGTGAATGCGGGCCTGTGTTATTTGATTATTCCAAGCAGCGGCTGAGCGAACAGACGCTGTCTGAACTCTTCGGCCTGGCGCGTGAGAGCAAGCTGAATGACTGGATCGACCGGTTATTTTCCGGCGAGCAGGTCAACTGCACCGAGGGCCGCCCCGCCATGCATTGGGCGCTGCGTTTGCCGGCGGATGCTGAATGCGTGGTGGGTGAAGAAAATATCACTGCCCAGGTGCATGAGCAACTGAGCCGCATGGAGCACGTGGTCAGTAAGCTCCACGCCGGTCAGTGGCGTGGCGTGACCGGCGAGGTAGTAACGGATGTGGTCAACATTGGCGTCGGCGGCTCGGATCTTGGTCCGCTGATGATCAGCGATGCGCTGTGCGATAGCGCGGTGCCGACTTCGTCCCGCTTGACGGTGCATTTTGCCTCAACCATGGATGGCAGCCAGTTGTCGCAATTGCTGCGTGAACTGAATCCCCATTCGACCCTGTTCATCATATCCTCAAAGTCCTTCACCACCATCGATACGCTGAGCAACGCGGAAACCGCACGGCATTGGTTGCAGCGCACACTCGGTGACAAGAGTGCGGTGCTGCATTGTCATTTTCTCGGAGTGTCTTCCGCGGCGGCGAAGATGACCGAGTGGGGCATCAGCGAAGAGAACCAACTGCAGATCTGGGACTGGGTCGGCGGGCGGTATTCACTGTGGTCGGCGATTGGTTTGCCGATCGCGCTGACGGTGGGTATGGGTGGCTTTCGGCAGATGCTGGCGGGCGCGCATCTTATGGACGAGCATTTCAAATCGGCGCCGTGGGAATGCAATCTGCCGGTATTGATGGCGATGATCGGGGTCTGGAATACCAACGTGCTGGGCATCAACGCCCAGGCGATTCTGCCCTATGACGGGCGGTTGAAGCATTTGCCGATGTATTTTGAGCAGTTGGAGATGGAGTCCAACGGCAAGAGTGTGACGCGTGATGGTGAACCCGTGGAACGTAACACTTGTCCGATCATCTGGGGCGATGTGGGACCCAATGCTCAGCATGCGTTCTATCAACTGCTGCACCAGGGCACCGAGGCGGTGACCTGTGATTTCATCATGCCGGCCAGGCGCTACCACGAAGCCCATGATCAACCGATGGAAGAACTCGCCTCACAGCATGAGTTGGCACTGGCAAACTGTCTGGCCCAGTCTCGGTTGCTGGCGCTGGGTGATGCGGCACTGAAAGATCCGGAGAGCATGCCGGCGTACAAGCGCTACCGTGGCAACCAGCCGAGTTCGACATTGCTGCTGGATGAGTTGACACCCTATAGCCTGGGTGCGCTGATTGCGATGTATGAGCATAAGGTATTTGTGCAGTCGGTGATCTGGAGGATCAACCCGTTTGATCAATGGGGCGTGGAAATGGGTAAGCGGCTGGCGGTGGATACCCTGGCGCGGATTCGCGGCGAGCGTGAGGATCTGGAGGGTGTGGATTCGTCGACGGCGGGCTTGTTGCGGCGGATTTTGGGGTAGGGCGCCCGGGGTTATCGGGTTGTCGAGCGCTGCTCGACGACGAGGTTTTGAGTTTACTCAGGAATTGATTATTCATGTCGCAGATCACGTGTTTCAAAGCTTATGACATCCGTGGGCAGTTGGGTTCTCAGTTGGATGAGGGTATTGCCTATCGTATTGCCCGTGGTTTTGCGCAGTGGCTCAAGCCCAGGCGTGTGGTGCTGGGCGGTGATGTGCGCGAGACCTCTTCGGTGTTGAAGGCGGCACTGGCCAATGGGCTGCGGGACGAAGGGGTGGATGTGCTGGACCTGGGTATGGCCGGCACGGAAGAGGTGTATTTCGCCACCTTCCATCTGGGCGTCGACGGCGGTATCGAGGTAACGGCGTCGCATAACCCGATCGATTACAACGGTTTCAAACTGGTACGCGAAGGCTCGCGACCGATTTCAGCAGACACCGGCCTGGCGGACATTCGCGCTTTGGCCGAGGCCAATGAATACGAGTTGGTGGACGGGCGCGACCCGACAGTGGCGGATGAGGATCGTGGCAGCCTTGAGCTGGTCGACATCCGCGCAGACTATATCGAACACCTGCTGGGCTACATTGATCCGGCGGCCTTCACGCCCCTGCGATTGGTGGTCAACGCCGGTAACGGTGCTGCCGGTCCGGTGGTGGATGCGCTGGAACAGGCTTTCGCCGAGCTGCATATGCCGGTGGAGATGGTCAAGATCTGCCACGAGCCTGACGGCAGCTTCCCCAACGGTATCCCCAATCCGCTGCTGACCGAGAACCGCGGTGTGACCCGCGATGCGGTGCTGGAATACGGCGCCGATATGGGTATCGCCTGGGATGGCGACTTCGACCGCTGCTTCCTGTTCGATGAGCAGGGCCGTTTTGTCGAAGGCTATTACATTGTCGGTCTGCTGGCCGAAGCCTTTCTGCAGAAGGAGCCGGGTGCGCGTATCATTCACGATCCGCGTCTGGTCTGGAATACCGTGGAGCAGGTCGAGCAGAACGGCGGTGTGGCGGTGCAGACCAAGGCGGGGCACGCATTCATCAAGGAGCGTATGCGTGCTGAGGACGCGGCCTATGGTGGCGAGATGAGTGCGCACCATTACTTCCGCGATTTCGCTTACTGCGACAGCGGCATGATCCCCTGGCTGCTGGTGGCCGAGCTGATTTGCCGTAAGGGCAAGCCGCTGTCCGAGCTGGTTGGGGAGCGCATTGCTGCCTATCCCTCGTCTGGCGAGATCAACCTGACCGTCAGCGATGCCTCGGCAGTGATCAAGACAATAGAAGACCAATACGCGCCCGATGCGCTCGATGTGGATTACACTGACGGCCTGAGTGTCTGTTTCGCCGACTGGCGTTTCAATCTGCGCGCCTCCAATACCGAGCCGGTAATACGTCTGAACGTGGAAAGTCGAGGCGACCAGGCGCTGATGCAGCAGGAAACGGACAGGTTGCTGAAGGCCATAGGCGCTATCTGATCAAGGAAAGAAGCATGAGTAGAACTATTTTGGTGACAGGTGGGGCGGGCTATATCGGCTCACACACCTGCATCAGACTGCTGGAGTCTGGATACAAGGTGGTGGTGCTGGACAATTTCAGCAACAGTTGCCGGGAAGCTGTGCGGCGGGTTGAAGATATCGCTCGCCACGCGGTGATTCTGATCGAGGGCGACATCAACGATGCGACCTTGCTCGATGCATTGTTCGCGCAGCATTCCATTGATGCGGTGATTCATTTTGCCGGTTTGAAGGCGGTGGGGGAGTCGGTGGCCCAGCCGCTGCGTTACTACCACAACAATGTCAGCGGCACTGTGGTGCTGTGCCAGGCCATGCAGCGTGCCGGCGTGAAGAACATGGTGTTCAGTTCTTCCGCTACGGTGTATGGCGACCCGGCCTCGCTGCCGATTTGCGAAGATTTCCCGACCAGCGCGACCAATCCCTATGGCCGTTCCAAGCTGATGATCGAGGAAATGCTGGGGGACTTGCATGTATCCGACGCCAGCTGGAACGTGGCGCTGCTGCGCTATTTCAATCCGGTGGGCGCGCATACCAGCGGCCGTATCGGTGAAGATCCGGCGGATATTCCGAATAATCTCATGCCTTATATCGCTCAGGTGGCGGTCGGCCGTCGCGAGCAGTTGAGCGTATACGGCAGCGACTACTCCACGCCGGACGGCACCGGGGTGCGTGATTACATCCATGTGATGGATCTGGCCGAAGGACACGTGAAAGCGCTGCAATGGCTGGAGCGCAGGCTGGGTATCAAGGCGTTCAACCTGGGCACGGGCAAGGGTTATTCGGTGCTGGATATGCTGCACGCATTCGAGCGGGCCTGCGGTCGGGAGTTGCCCTATACGCTGACGGGGCGCCGTCCCGGCGATGTTGCCAGCTGCTATGCCGATCCGGCTCTGGCGGCGGATGAGCTTGGCTGGCAGGCGAGCCTGGGGTTGGAGGCCATGTGTGCCGATGCCTGGCGTTGGCAGTCCAACAATCCGGAAGGCTATCAGTAATCTGCTCCCATTAAGCTTGAACATCTTGTAACATCCTGATGTCGCATTCAGGGTGAAGTGCCTGTGTCTCCTCATCAGAGGGCTGGAGTGTCTGTGTTAAAAGAACGATTGATCGAACTGAACCATAACCAGAAGCGTTCCATTCAGATCGTGGCGGACGTGATTCTGCTGTCGCTGGCCCTGTGGCTGGCGTTGTTTCTGCGGCTGAGCGATGAGGGTTGGCTGTGGCCGGAGAATGGCCAGGGCTTCCTGTTTCTGCTGGCGCCGCTGCTGGCGGTGCCGCTGTATGTGCGGATGGGCATGTACCGTGCGGTGATGCGACATTTCGGTAACGTGGCCCTGTATTGCATTGCCAAGGCGGTGACGCTGGGCTTTCTGGCGTTCGCCTTCATATTGCTGGTAGCCAAGGATCTCGGCTGGGAGGTAATGTTTCCGCGCTCGGTGTATTTTTCCTATTGGGCGCTGAGCCTGATTCTGATCGGCGGGTTGCGCCTGCTGGCGCGTGAGTATTTCATGGGTGACTGGCTGACGGCCGGTCTACCCAGTCTGCATGCCGCTCGCGAGGGCGAACCGGGTGGTCAGCCGGTGGCTATTTACGGTGCGGGTGCGGCAGGTACGCAACTGCTGGCGTCGCTGAAGGTTGGGCGGTTGTACAAGGCGGTGGCCTTTGTCGATGATGATCCGCGTTTGGTGGGGCGCACCATTGCTGGCTTGCGCGTCTATTCCGGTGAAGAGGTCGGCAGCATGATCGCTGAAACCGGGGCGGCGGAACTGCTGCTGGCATTGCCCTCGGCCACTCGCTCACGGCGTCAGGAAATCCTCGCCATGCTGCAGGGCCACGGCGTGCACGTGCGTACCATCCCCGGCATCATGGATCTGGCCAGCGGCAAGGTGAAAATGGACGATCTGCAGGAAGTGGACGTCGCTGACCTGCTGGGTCGCGATCCAGTGCCGCCGGACCCATCTCTGTTTCAGCGCTGCATCAAGGATCAGGCGGTGATGGTGACGGGGGCCGGAGGTTCGATCGGCAGCGAGCTGTGCCGTCAGATCGTGCAGTCCGGTCCGACCACGCTGGTGCTTTTCGAGCATAGCGAATTTGCCCTGTATCAGATTCACAGCGAGCTGGAAGGTTGGATTCGCAGCCGCAAGCTTGAAATTCAGCTGGTCCCGATTATGGGGTCCATCCGCAATTTCGGTCGGCTTCAGGATGTCATCGGCGCCTGGGATATCAATACCATCTACCATGCCGCGGCTTATAAGCATGTGCCCATGGTCGAGCACAATATTGCCGAAGGCATCATGAATAATGTGTTCGGCACGCTGAATACCGCGCAGGCGGCAATCAGGTGTCAGGTGGAAAACTTTGTGTTGATCTCCACCGACAAGGCGGTGCGCCCGACCAACGTGATGGGCTCTACCAAGCGGCTGGCTGAGCTGGTGTTGCAGGCGCTGAGCACGGAGCAGGCGCCGCGGCTGTGGGGGGAGGAGTCACAGGTGAGTCAGGTGAACCGCACGCGCTTCACCATGGTGCGCTTCGGTAATGTGCTGGGTTCGTCCGGCTCGGTGATTCCGCGCTTCCGTGAACAGATTCGCCGTGGCGGTCCGGTGACAGTGACGCATCCGGATATCACCCGTTACTTCATGACCATTCCCGAGGCCGCGCAGCTGGTGATCCAGGCGGGCGCCATGGGGCAGGGTGGTGATGTCTTCGTACTGGATATGGGCGAGCCGGTGACCATCGTCGATCTGGCACGCAAGATGATCATGTTGTCGGGCCTGACGGTGCGTGACGAGATCAATACCAATGGTGATATCGGTATTACCTTCAGCGGCTTGCGCCCGGGCGAGAAGCTGTACGAAGAACTGCTGATCGGCGACAACCCCGAAGCTACCGCACACAGCAAGATCCACCGTGCCAACGAGGTCCACCTGCCCTGGGCTGCACTGCTGCCAGTCCTCGACGCGCTGCGCCAGGCCGTGCGCGACGACGACTACAATCAGGTCCGCGAGACCTTGCTGTCGACTGTGCAAGGCTATGCTCCGAGCAATGGCATCGTTGATCTGTTGTATGAGCAGCATCACAAACTGGGGAGCTGATTAGCCCGCAGGCTCCCCAGCACCATCCGATAGTTCCCATGCAGAGATACTACTACTTCTAGGGTAGCGCCGAGCTTTCGGATTTACCCTGACTCTGTTCGCGAAAGGCGGTCGGGCTCATGCCGGTCCAGCGACGGAATGCGCGGGTGAAGCTGCTCGGGTCGAGAAAGCCCAGCTCGAACGCAATGCGACCCAGGTTCAGGCGGTGTTCCTGGATCAGCTTGATTGCCAGCTCCATCCGCACCTCATCGAGCAGTTTTTCATAAGTGGTGCCGGTTTCGCTGAGCTTGCGCCGCAGGTGACGGGGGCTGACGTTGAATGGGGTGGCGACCAGGTCTTCGGATACTTCCCGTTCGGATAGCAGGACGCGGATGCGCTGTTTGACCTGTTCGGCAAAATCCACGTTGGGCAGGTGCTCCAGCATGTCTTCCAGAGAGCTGTCCAGGCGCTTCAACAGGAAGGCATCGCTGGTTGGCAGTGGAGCTTGCAGGGCGCGGCGGTTGAGACGAACGGCGACGCGCTTACAGCCTGTGCGCACCCGGGTGCCAAGTATCTGCTCACACTCTTCGCGTCGTTTCTCGGTGTCGCCGCTCAGGCGCACCTCCATGATCAGCGGCAGGTTAGTCGTTTCCAACTCGCGCAAAAGGGCGATGCAACGTGAAAGCAGCGCTTCAATATGCAGGGGGTGAGCGGCGCCTTTCGGCTCGAAGTACACCGTCAGGTGATGCTCGTCTTCAACCGAATACAGCTGCGCCTGTGTACTGAACACTTGTACAAAACGTATTATGCGTTGGATACCGGCTTCGGCTGTCTCGCTGGAGCGCGCCGCCAACGCCAGCAACTGCGAGGTTGCGCTGGTGAAGGCCTGGCCCATGCGCAATGCAAAACAATCGTCTCGACTGAGGTGAGCCGCAGCGTGCCAGAGGCGGTTCATGTCGGTCTGGCTGACGTGTACCAGACTCATGTCATCCGCTGAGTTGTAAAGACGGAGGTCTTCAGGTAGATCGCGGGCCTGTTTACCATAAGGGCTCAGCGTCTGGATGATGCCTTTGGCCCACAACGCTCGCTCTTGAAGACGCGGACAGGGAAGGGGTGGAAGTATCGTGTTCATGCTGGCTTCTCTTGTTATTTTTATTTGTAACGAGTCTTGTCGTTAAGACACAACATAGAGTAATCGCAGCGATTGTGCAAAAAATCACAACAGACTATTCCTGATGGGAAATTGATCACATTCATTAGCTGAATGTCCTCGGGGGCCAAGGTATTGGTCCGAATCAGACAAATCGGGTCGGCGCGCCGTGACAGACTTGATTCCGACCTTCGGGTTCCGCATAGCCCGCTGGTATGGATCTAACTAACGGAGCAGCACAATGACAAAAACAAAGCATGCTTGGGCGTTGGCCGCGTTGCCCCTGGCAATCGGGCTCGCAAGCTTCACAGGCTCGGCAAATGCAGCGACCTTCAATATCGGTGAGATACAAGGACAGTTCGACTCACAGCTCTCCATTGGTGCGAGCATGTCGACCGCCAATCCGGACAAGCGGTTTATTCATACGCTGACCGAAATCGACGGTGAGAACCAAGGCGGTGAGGCTGCTGCACGTACCTCTGATGATGGCCGTCTGAACTATGAAAAGGGGGATGTGTTTTCCAAGATCTTCAAGGGCTCCCACGATCTGGAATTGCGCTACGGCGATTCAGGTGCCTTTATCCGTGGTAACTATTGGTACGATTTCGAAACCAAGGACGGCAGTCAGCGTTTCTATGATATCGACGACTCCGGCCGCCATCCTCTGCAGAAAGGCGCTGGGATCCAGTTGCTTGATGCCTTCGTTTACCACAACTACTCGATCGGCAATAATCCAGGCAACGTCCGTCTGGGTCGTCAGGTAGTCAGCTGGGGCGAGGGTGTCTTCATCCAGAACGGTATCAACTCGATCAACCCCATCGATGCTTCTGCATTTCGCCGGCCGGGTGCCGAGCTGAAGGAAGGTCTGCAGCCTGTCGAGATGCTGTATTTCTCGCAGGGTCTGACTGAAAACCTGAGCATGGAGGCGTTCTACCAGCTCAAGTGGCACGGCACGGTAGCGGATAACTGCGGTACTTTCTTCTCGACGTCTGATGTGGTGGGCCGTGGGTGTACTGATCGCCTGATCTGGTCAGGGTTGGATTTGCCTCAGGGAGACCCTGACCTCACGGAAGGGTTCGTTCATCCGCTACTCGGTACCTATGCCTCTTACATCGTTCGAGCCAGGAAAGATAAAGAAGCTAGCGATAGCGGGCAGTTCGGTGTGGCGTTCCGCTGGTTCGTGCCTGAGCTGAACAATACCGAGTTCGGCTTTTACGCCATGAACTATCACAGCCGTAACCCTTTGTACTCGAACATCAAGGGTGGCCTGGGAGCGCTTGGGCAGCCGGAAGTTGTCGGGATCGATGGCGCGCTGGGTGCCGCTGGTTACTTCTTTGAATATCCCGAAGATATCCGTTTGTACGGCGTCAGCTTTGGTACCGATATTGGTGGTGTGTCCGTCGCTGGTGAGTTGAGCTACAGGCCGAATATGCCGATACAGATCAATAGTGGCGATATGAGTCGTACTGCGCTCAGCGACACATTGGCTCCTGGCGACAACACCCACAGAGGTAATCCTTGGGCACCTGGTGATTACATCCAGGGTTATGATCGCAAGGAGTTCTGGCAGGCCTCGATGAGTGCCGTGCACTTTGTCGATCGTATTCTGGGCGCCAGTCGCCTTGCGTTGATCGGTGAAGTAGGTGCGAACTACATCAGCGGAATCGGTAGCGGCAATGGTGAAACCAAATACGGTCGCGATTCACTGTTCGGTCAGAGCCCTTGGGCTGACGGCACATGCTCGTCCAACTCGGGCGCTGCCGGGGAGTCCCCTCGCGCAGGCAGCTGGTGTGAAAACGATGGCTTCTTCACTGACTTCTCGTGGGGATATCGTATGCGCGCGTCACTGGATTACAGCAACGTATTTGCTGGCATCAACCTGACGCCGAACATGGCTTTCTCGCATGACGTAGAAGGTTATGGCCCCAACTTTACGGAAAATGCCAAGTCAGTCAGCATCGGTGTGAATGCCGACTACGCCAACAAGTACAACGCGAGCCTGAGTTACACCAACTTCTTTGATGGCAAGTACAACACGCTGGTTGATCGTGATTTTGCCGCCGTCAGCGTCGGCGTAAGTTTCTAAGCAGGCTATGGAGAAGAACATGCATATGCAGAAAACAATAATCGGTGCCTGCGGCCTGGCGCTCAGCTTGATCGCCACTGGCGTTGCAGCACAAAGTCTTACCCAGTCCGAAATCGACCAGTTGGGCAACAGCCTGACACCGATCGGGGCTGAGAAGGCGGGGAATGCCGAGGGCACCATTCCTGAATGGACTGGTGGTCTGCCAACCGATGCTGGCAGGTCTTTGGACAATAACTTCCTGGAAAACCCATACAAGGGGGATCAGCCGGAGTTTGTCATCACGGCCCAGAATTATCAGCAGTACAAGGACAAGTTGACACCGGGTCAGGCGGCGATGTTCGAACGCTACCCCGAAACATTCCGGATGCCCGTGTATGAGACCAAGCGTTCCATCGGTTTCCCGCAGGAGGTCTACGACCAGGTCAAGGCGACTGCCGGTCAGGCCAGGTTGGTGAATGGCGGCGATGGCATCGAGAACGTTGCTGCTGGCGCTTCCTTTGCCTTTCCGATTCCAAAGTCAGGGGCAGAAGTTGTCTGGAACCACATGACCCGCTATCGCATGAACGTGCATCGCTGGTACATGCAGGCCATGCCGCAAACCAATGGTTCCTTCACTCTGATCAAGCTGGAAGAGGAAGTAGGCTACCCGAACCTGATGCCTGATATCGATGCATCGACCATGCCTAACACACTGTTGTTCTTCAAGCAGCGGGTGAATGCGCCTTCTCGACTGGCCGGTAACGTACTGCTGGTGCACGATAGCCTCGACCAATTGAAAGAACCGCGTATGGCCTGGGTATACAACGCTGGGCAGCGTCGTGTACGCCGCGCGCCGCAGGTGGCCTACGATGGTCCGGGTACCGCCTCGGATGGTATGCGTACCTCGGATAACTTCTCCATGTATAACGGTGCACCTGACCGTTACGACTGGAAGCTGATCGGCAAGAAGGAAGTGTACCTGCCATACAACGCCGGCAAGCTGTCCGAGCCCGGCCTGAAGTATGAAGATGTATTGAAAGCTGGCCACATCAACCCCGAGCACACCCGTTTCGAGTTGCACCGTGTCTGGGAAGTCCAGGGTAACGTGAAGCAAGGGCAGCGGCACATCTATGCGCAGCGTAACTTCTTCGTTGATGAGGACTCCTGGCAAATCGGTCTGGCGGATCATTACGACGGCCGCGGAACCTTGTGGCGCGTAGGCGAAGGCCATATCGCCTTCAACTACAAGAACAAGATTCCGGGTTATACCCTCGAAACACTGTACGACCTGATGGCCGGCCGGTATATCGCGCTGGGTATGTACACCGAAGAAGCCTCCGCACCGCAGTACGGCGGCACTCCACCAACCTACAACCAATTCACCCCAGCAGCGCTGAGGGCGTCAGGCGTGCGTTAATCCGTTTGTAGCTGTACGTTTAGGTTTAAGGGCATCCTCGGATGCCCTTTTTTGTGGCCAGTACCGAATCGCGAACACGCCGCCATCTATAAGAACAGTAACGCTTCAGTAGGAGGGCTGATGCTTACTCTGGAAACAATGACTGAATAGTGTCTGGAGCAGGTTGTTGCTCCAGGCGATGGCGCTTCGGTTGCCACCAGCCTGGTAACAGCTGGCGTACCGCCAACTGACCGAAGCGGTCATCCAGCAACCAGACCACGCCTTGATCCTCGGTGGTGCGGATCACCCGCCCTGCCGCCTGTACTACCTTCTGCAGGCCCGGATACAGGTAGGCGTAATCGTAACCCTTGCCGAACATGGCCTGCATGCGGGTTTTTATTTCCTCGGTCACCGGGTTGACCTGGGGCAGGCCGAGGGTGGCGATAAAGGCGCCGACCAGACGTTTACCCGGCAGGTCGATACCCTCGCCGAAGGCACCGCCCAGCACGGCAAAACCGATGCAGCGGGTATCCTCGGTGAACCCTTCGAGAAAGGCCTCGCGCTGCGCTTCATTCATCTGCCGTGACTGTTCGCGCACCGGGATATCCGGCCAGACTGAGCGAAAGGTGTCCAGTACCTGCTGCAGATAGGCATAGCTGCTGAAAAACGCCAGGTAATTGCCTGGGCGTTCGCGGAATTGTTGGGCCATCAGCTGCGTGATTGGCTGCAGACTCTCGGCGCGGTGTTGATAGCGGGTCGACAGGTTGCTGACAAAGCGCACCTGCAGTTGTTCGGCGTTAAAGGGCGACTCCACATCCAACCATTGCGTGTCCTGCGGCAGACCCAGCAAGTCTGCGTGGTAATGCTGCGGGCTCAAGGTGGCGGAGAACAGGGTGGTGCTGTGGGCGACAGTGAAGCGGTCGCGGAGAAAGGGCGCCGGCACGATATTGCGCAGGCAGAGGGTCGATAGGGTGCGCCTGCCCAGCTGACGGCGGGTGATATCGAAAAGCGAGTGCGGCCCATGCTGTTCGGCGAGCCGGCAGAACAGCAAGGCGTCGAGATAGAAGCGCAGCAGCGCGGCATCGTTGCCGTCGGGTTGATCGCTTAGGTGATCGGTGATGGCGCTGACAGCCTTCTGCAGGCTGAGCACGAACAGGTCGGCGATGGCCGGATAGATCTGATAGTCGCTCTGCTGATCGCGGTGCAGTTGATTCCAGTGGCGGTTGACCCGGTCCAGCGGCGATTTCAGGGCGCTGGGTGCGGATTTGCGCAAGGCGTGGAAGTTGCCCTGATCAAGCTCGGCGGTGTACATGCCGCGGCCGCGCTCGATCAGGTTGTGAGCTTCGTCGACCAGCAGGGTCACGCGCCAGTCATTCACTACCGTCAGGCTGTAGAGCAGGGCGGTCATGTCGAAATAATAGTTGTAGTCAGCGACGACGATATCGCTCCAGCGGCACAACTCCTGACTCAGATAGTACGGACAGATGCCATGCGTCAGCGCGGTGTCACGTACTGCTTGCCGAGACAGCCAGCGGCGTTCCAGTGCGGCCTTACGGGCTGCCGGCAGGCGGTCGTAGAAGCCGCTGGCAAGCGGGCAGGACTCGCCGTTACAGGCTCGATCCGGGTGTTCACAGGCTTTGTCGCGAGCCACATGCTCCAGCACTCGCAGCGGCATGTCCGGTTGCTCCGCGCGCAGGCTGGCCAGTGCATCCAGCGCCAGCTGGCGCCCGGGGGTCTTGGCGGTCAGAAAGAACAGCCGGTCCAGCTGCTGTTCGGGAAACGCCTTGAGCTGAGGAAAGAGGGTGCCCAGGGTTTTGCCGATGCCGGTGGTGGCCTGGGCCATCAGGGTGCGCCCGTCCCGCGCGGCGCGATATACCTCGTTGGCGAGCTGGCGCTGACCCTTGCGGAACGTCGGCCAGGGAAATTGCATCTGAGTCAGGCTGAGGTCGCGGGCCAGACGATGATCGGTTTCCTGCTCGGCCCAGGCAAGGAAACGGCTGCATTGCAGCTCGAAGAACTGCCGCAGGGCGTCCGCGCCGAAGCGTTCGCGGAACGGCGTTTCCTGCTGGCTGAGCACGTTGTAGTAGACCACCGCCAGATCAATCTGGTCGAGCTGGTACTCGTCGCACAGCAGCCAGCCATAGACCTTCACCTGGGCCCAGTGCAGCAGTCGGTGATTGTGCGGGATGCGTTTGACGTCGCCGCGGTGGGTCTTGATTTCCTCCAGCAGATTGAGCGCGGGGTCGTAACCATCCGCGCGACCGGCGACCAGCAATCCCTGGTAACTGCCGGCCAGGGCGAGCTCACTCAGGTATTCCGGGCCGCGTCGGGACACCACGGTTCTGTGACCGGCCATGCCTTCCTGGGCGCTGGGGGCCGGGGTGAAGCGCAGGTCCAGATCGCCCTCGCGGGCGGTGAATTCGCACAGTGCCCGCACGGCGATGCGGTAATTCACGGACTGGCCCATTGCACATGGCAGACGGCGACGGGCATGTGATGGCGCTGGCCGATAGTGGTTGAGGGTTCTGGCTGGGTGGGCATACAGTATTTTGCCCGCACCACTGTCACGGCTTCAAGCTTGAGGTGACGGATGGACCTGCCAGGCCTGCTGCCTTGGCCCGGCGGGCAGACCAGCGTCCGGCATTGCTTTCAGCTGCGCGGCATCGCCTGGGCGCGCCAGGGCGAGCAGTCAGGTAACGGCCTGCATGCCGATGTTGGGGCTGTCAAACAGCGAAAGCCGAACGATAGCCGGGCCTGAACCGTATCTTCTGCTTTAATTAGTACAGTGACCAGCAACGAGGAGTTATCTATGGAATTGCCGAACCATGATCTGGGTAATCTGTTTGAACAGCTTGGCCTGTCTTCCAAACCGGAGGATATCGAGGCTTTTTTTGCCAGCCATTCCCTGCCACCGGGCGTGAAATTGATCGATGCGCCTTTCTGGACGCCGGCCCAGGCCCGATTTCTCAAGGAGGAAATGCGTGAAGATGCTGAATGGGCACCGATCGTGGATCAGTTGAATGTGCGTTTGCACGAAAACTAGGGGCTATTGGCAAGTCGCATCCGCTTTCTGAGGGTTTATCTATTTCGGCGTGATCTGGCATGATGTCCGATTGCGCCGACCTTCACGTCGTTCGGCCCCCGCTTCTGGACGTTACATGACCTTACGATTATTACTCATTCTGGGTGGCCTCAGTGCCTTCGGGCCTTTGGCGATCGACCTCTATCTGCCTGCATTTCCTGCTATTGCAAGGTTCTTCGCTACCGATTCCGAGCACGTTCAGTTGAGCCTGTCGGCCTACTTCATCGGTTTGGCGCTGGGGCAGCTGTTCTACGGTCCGCTGGCTGACCGTTTCGGTCGCCGCAAGCCGCTGTTATTCGGCTTGGGCCTGTTTACCCTGGCATCCATCGGTTGCGCATTGGCGCCGACGCTGGAATGGCTGATCGCAGCGCGTTTCGCTCAGGCATTGGGTGGTTGTGCGGGTATGGTGGTAAACCGGGCGGTGGTGCGCGATATATGCACGCCGATCGAGGCAGCCAGAGCTTTCTCCCAGCTGATGCTGGTGATGGGCGTGGCGCCGATCCTGGCGCCGCTGGCTGGTGGCTGGCTGATGCTGCTGGGCGGCTGGCAGCTGATCTTTGCTTTCCTGGCAGTATTTGCCGGGGTATTCGGGTTTCTGGTGTTCTTTCGTCTGCCGGAAACCTTGTCCAAGGATATTCCACCGAGTCCCTTGTCCAGCGCTCTGGGACGTTATGGTCGGTTGTTGAAAGAGCCTCAGTTCATGTTCCATGCGCTGACTGGCGGTATCGCCATGGCTGGCATGTTTGCCTACATCGCCGGTTCGCCTTTTGTGTTTATCGAGCTCTATGGCGTACCGGTCGAGCACTATGGCTGGTTCTTTGGTATGAACTCGGCAGGGTTCGTGCTGGCCGCGCAGCTGAATGGCCGTCTGCTGCGTTGGCGTACGCCGCTCAATGTACTGAAGACCACGACCGTGTTGTTCATGTGCAGCACCATAGCGCTGTCGGTGGTGGCGTTGTTCGAGCCGCCGATGTTGTGGCCGCTGCTGGTCCCCTTGTTCATGTGCATGTTTCTGCTGGCGTTGGTATTACCCAACTCGTCTGCCTGTGCGCTGGCGGGGCACGGGCATCAGGCCGGCGTGGCTTCGGCCTTGATGGGTACCCTGCAGTTCGCCATCGCCGGGATAGTATCTGCTGTGGTTGGCATATTGCATAACGGCACGGCGATGCCCATGACCGGTATGATCACGCTCTGCGGCATCGGCGCGGCTACCATGGCGCTGCTGGCCCGGCGGGTGACCGCGCGGGCAGCCGACCCCAGGCTATTTGCGCAGCAAACGCAGACCGTTGAAGGTAACCAGTAGGCTCACGCCCATATCGGCAAATACTGCCATCCACATGGTTACGTGACCGCTCACTGTGAGCGCCAGAAACATCGCCTTGATGCCCAGCGCCAGACTGATATTCTGCACCAGCACCGCATGGGTCTGTCGGGATAGGCGGATAAACGCCGGGATCCTGCGCAGGTCATCATCCATGATCGCCACATCGGCGGTCTCGATGGCGGTGTCCGTACCGATGGAGCCCATGGCAAAGCCGATATCTGCCTGTGCCAGCGCCGGTGCATCATTGATACCGTCGCCGACCATGCCGATCCGTGCTGACTGTTGCAGCGCCTTGATATGGGCGAGCTTGTCGGTTGGTAACAGGTTGCCTCTGGCTTCGTCGATACCGACCAGAGCGCCGATAGCGGTGGCGGTAGGCTGATTATCGCCGCTCAGCATCAATGTCTTGACGCCCAGTTCATGGAGCTCGCGTATGGCTTCAACGCTGCTGGCCTTGACCGTATCTGCCACGGCAAACAGTGCAAGGGCGCGGGTCTCCTCGCTGAGAATGATAACGCTCTTGCCCTGACGCTCCAGATGCTCGATACGGGCTTCAATGGCTGATGTGCAAAGCCCCAATTCCTCCAGCAACTGATGATTACCTAAATGGTAGCGCCGTCCATTGATTTCGCCGCGGCTGCCACGGCCGAGCAGAACGCTGAAGTCATCCACCTCCAACAGAAGAACTCCCTGCTCGGCGGCCTGGGTGGCGAGGGCGGTGGAAACCGGATGGTCGGAGCGCTGGGCAAGGCTGGCAGCAATGGACTGGATCTGGTCGATCGACTCCTTGGTCAGAGGCTGGAAATCGGTCTGCACGGGTTTGCCATGGGTCAGCGTTCCGGTCTTGTCCAGCGCCAGGTGAGTCAGTTTTCGGCCGTCCTCCAGGTATATACCGCCCTTGATCAGGATACCTTTGCGAGCGGCGGCGGCCAGCCCGCTGACGATGCTCACCGGAGTCGATATCACCAGTGCACAGGGGCAGGCAACCACCAGCAAAACCAGTGCCCGATAGATCCACTCCTGCCACTCACCGCCCATCAACAATGGCGGTAACACGGCGACCGCCAGTGCCAGTGCAAATACTGCGGGGGTGTAGATGCGTGCGAAGCGATCAACGAAACGCTGGGTAGGTGCCCGCAAGCCCTGAGCTTCCTCGACTGCATGGATGATGCGATCAAGGGTGGTGTTTCCAGCCAGAGCGGTGACCTGGTACTCCAGTTCGCTGTTCTGATTGATGGTGCCGGCGAACAGCATGTCACCGGTGCGCTTCTCTACCGGCAGACTTTCGCCGGTGATGGGGGACTGATCGACGCTGGAATGCCCCTTCAGCACCTCGCCATCCAAGGCTATGCGCTCACCGGGGCGCACGCGGACGCGACTGCTCAGCGCAATTTCGCTGAGACTGCATTCCTGCCAGCTGCCGTCCGACTGCTGCGCCATGGCTGTTTCCGGTGCCAGACTGAGCAGGCCATGAATGGCATTTCTCGCTCGATCGAGTGAGCGGGCTTCGATGCGTTCTGCGACAGCGAACAGAAACATGACCATGGCCGCTTCGGGCCATTGACCGATGAGCGCTGCGCCGGTTACCGCAATGCTCATCAATGCATTGATATTGAGATTGAAGTTCTTCAACGAAACCCAACCCTTGGTATAGATGCCGAGGCCGCACAGAGCAATGGCGGCGATAGCCATGGCCGCGACTATCCATTCCGGGCCCCAGTGACCGAAGTGCAGCACTTCCGCCGTCAGTGCCAGGCTGCCGGCCAGTGTCAGGCGCCACCAGTGTGGTTGAGCTGAGTCCGATTGAGAGACGGCCTGGCCGGTGGATAATGGCAGTTGATGAGAGGTGGGTTGTTCAGATCCGCAACAGTTGGTCATGGCTTTTCTCCTTTGCTGAACGACAGTAAGCACCCTATAGTTACTATAGAGTCAACGGTCGGGGTGCAGAGATGAAAATTGGTGAGCTGGCCAGAAAGACAGGCTGCAAGACGGTAACCATCCGCTATTACGAACAGGCCGGTTTGTTGCCGGTGCCGCAGCGCAGCGAGGGTAACTACCGGGTCTATAGCCGGGCCCATGCAGAGCGCCTGCTATTCATCCGTAATTGCCGTGCGCTGGACATGACCCTGGATGAAGTGCGCCAGCTGCTGGATTATCGGGATAATCCAGATCGTGATTGTGGTGGAGTGAATATGCTGGTGGATGAGCACATTGAGCATGTTGCTGCTCGCATTGAGGAGCTGAAAGCCCTGAGTGGTCAGTTGATCGAGTTGCGCAGTCACTGCGCGGCGGCCAGAGAGGCAGCTGATTGCCAGATTCTGCAGCAATTGACTACCAGCGAGCAACAGGCAGATGTCGGCCCTGCCTCACATGTAGGACGCAGTCACGGTGAGATATTTCAGCGCGATTGAGGTTTGCTTCGGTGGCAGCGGGAAGGTTGGGGAGTAAAGCAAGGCGGCGGGCAGAGAGTTCTGCCCGCCGTCAGTCTCAGGCGCCGGTCCAGCGCTTGAGGATCAAGGTGGCGTTGGTGCCACCGAAGCCGAAGCTGTTCGACATGATCAGGTCGACTGCCTGGTCCAGACGCTCGCGCAGGATTGGCAGATCCGCTGCGTTCTCATCCAGCTCTTCGATGTTGGCCGAAGCGGTGAGGAAGTTGTCACGCAGCATCAGCAGGCAGTAGATGGCTTCCTGGACGCCGGCTGCACCCAGCGAGTGACCCGACAGGCTCTTGGTAGAGCTGATCTTCGGGGCCTTGTCGCCGAATACTTCACGGATAGCCTTGAGTTCAGCTACGTCGCCTACCGGCGTGGAGGTGCCGTGGGTGTTGAGGTAGTCGATGGTGCCTTCAACGGTGGCCATGGCCTGCTGCATGCAGCGGACCGCGCCTTCCCCGCTGGGTGCGACCATGTCGTAACCGTCGGAGGTGGCGCCGTAACCGACGACTTCGGCGTAGATCTTCGCGCCACGTGCCAGTGCATGCTCCAGCTCTTCGACCACCACCATGCCGCCGCCACCGGCGATGACGAAACCGTCACGCTTGGCATCGTAGGCGCGGGAAGCCTTTTCCGGCGTGTCATTGTACTGGGTGGACAGGGCGCCCATGGCATCGAACAGCATGGATTGGCTCCAGTGCTCTTCTTCACCGCCGCCAGCAAAGACCACGTCCTGCTTGCCCAACTGGATCTGCTCCATGGCGCTGCCGATACAATGGGCACTGGTGGCGCAGGCGGAGGAGATCGAGTAGTTGATGCCCTTGATCTTGAACGGGGTGGCCAGACAGGCGGAAACGGTGCTGCCCATGGTGCGCGGCACGCGATATGGCCCGATCTTCTTCACGCCTTTCTCGCGTAGAATATCGATGGATTCCATCTGGTTCAGCGTGGAAGCGCCACCGCTGCCGGCGATCAGGCCGGTGCGTGGGTTGCTGATCTGCTCTTCGCTCAGACCGGCATCGGCAATCGCCTGTTGCATGGACAGGTAGGCAAACGCCGCGGCATCGCCCATGAAGCGCTTGACCTTACGGTCGATAGCGGCGTCCAGGTCAATCTTCACGCTGCCGGAGACCTGGCTGCGCAGGCCCATTTCTGCATATTCGGGGTTGTGGGTAATGCCTGACTTGCCTTCTTTCAGGCTGGCAGCCACGCTTTCCAGGTCCTGGCCGAGGCAGGAGACAATGCCCATACCGGTAATCACGACGCGACGCATAGTGATAATCCTCAGAAGCTATCAGTAGAAGTGAACAGACCCACCCGCAGACCTTCAGCGGAGTAGATCTCACGCCCATCGACCGCCATGGTGCCATCGGCTATGCCCAGAGTCAGGGCGCGGTTGATGGTGCGTTTTATATGTATGGTATAGGTGACTTTCTTCGCGGTCGGCAGGACCTGGCCAAAGAATTTCACTTCGCCGGAACCCAGAGCGCGGCCACGGCCTTCAAAACCGAGCCAGCCGAGGTGGAAACCGACCAGCTGCCACATGGCGTCGAGCCCCAGACAGCCCGGCATCACCGGATCACCCTCAAAATGGCACGCGAAAAACCACAGATCAGGATGGATATCCAGTTCAGCAACGATCTCGCCCTTGCCGAAGCGGCCGCCCGTTTCGCTGATGTGGGTGATGCGATCGATCATCAGCATGTTCGGGGCTGGCAACTGTGCGTTACCGGGGCCGAACAACTCGCCACGACTGCATTTAAGCAGATCTTCCCGGCTGAACGCATTTTGTTTTGACATAGAGGCTCCTGCTCTTCCCCGTTCGGTGGGGCGCTATTGTATCGGCATGGCGGGGGTTGATTAACGTTATATCCGCCAGCGTAAGCTCAGACTGCTGAAGCGGGGTGAAAGTCACACCCGGTCAGGCTCGAGGCGTTGAGGATACCCGTGATGCCGGCCGAGGACAAAAAATTATGTGCCCTCGCGCTGGCTGTCGCGGGTTGGAACTTAGTCCAGAGTACCGAATTCGCTGTGGAACTGGTCGCGCAGTTCGCGCTTGAGTACCTTGCCGATAGCGCTGCGTGGCAGCTCGTCGGTGAGAATCAGTCGATTCAGACGCTGGGTCTTGCCCACCTGGCCGTTGAACCATTGCAGGATGTTATCGGCAGGAGTATCGAGGCCGGACTGGCGTACCGCATAACCGACCGGCGTTTCACCCCAGCTGGTGGATGGTACGCCGATAACGGTGACTTCCAGCAGGTCGGGGTGCTGACGCAGCACGGCTTCCAGGTCGCTGGGGTAGATATTGAAGCCGCCACTGATGATCATGTCCTTGCGCCGGTCCATGAGCGTGAGAAAACCTTCCTCATCGAACCGGCCGACGTCCCCGGTGCGGATAAAACGTTTGCCGGCAGGGTCGTACCATTCGGCTTCGGCGGTTTTTTCCGGCTTGTTCAGATAGCAGCTCATCATGGCGACGGAGTGCCCTACTACTTCGCCGATTTCGCCGCTGGGCAGCTCATTGCCTTCTTCATCTATTACCCGCATGTCGTGGCCGTCCAGTGGTCTGCCGACGGTATTCAGCTTGTCGGGGAACTGGTGAGCCAGCAGCATGCACGAGCCGCCACCCTCGGTCATACCATAGAACTCCACCAGCCCGCCGGGCCAGCGTGCCAGAATGTCGGCCTTGAGCTCGCCATGGAAGGGCGCGCTGGTGCTGAACTTCATCTGGAAGCTGGACAGGTCGTAGCTGTCGAAATCGGCCCGCGCCATGATGCGTTGGTACTGCACCGGCACCAACATGCTGTGGGTGGCGCGGTGTTCCTGCGCCAATTCCAGGTATTTCTGCGCATCAAACTTGCTCATCAGCACCAAGGTGCCGCCCAGGCCTATGGTCGGCAGGAAAGACACCAGCGTGGTATTGGAATACAGCGGAGTGGACATCAGCGTGACGCAATCCGGACCGTAGCCGAAGGCGATGCCGCGCTGAATATGCGACCAGCGCATGAGGTGGTCATGCACTATACCTTTGGGCTCGCCGGTGGTGCCCGATGAATAGATGATATTGAACAGGGTCTGGGGCTTGAGTTCTACCGAGGTTGGTGAGCTGTCGGCCAACCATTGGCTGAAGCCGGTTTCCGGCTGGCTGTCATCCAGACTCAACAGCGGAATCTGGATTCGCTCGGCCACTGGCTGCAGTGCCTCGGCCACCGGCTGGTCAACAAACAGCATTCTGGCTGCCGAGTCGCGCAACATGGTGATCAGGCCGTCGGCGGTGGACGAGGGCGCCAGTGGCGCAATGACCATGCCGGCACGCAGGGCGGCCAGAAACACTACCGTGTAGGGGATCGAGTTGGCAGCGCAGATGGCGATGGCGTCGCCCGGCTGCAGCCCATCACGCTGCAGCGCAGCAACGGCCCGATTCACCTGGGCATCCAACTCGGCATAGTTGAGCTGCTGCCCGTCCTGAATGACGGCGGGGTGATTCGCCCGATGGCGGGCATTCAGTGCCAGCAGTTCGGGGAGGGTGGTGAAGGGTGATTCCAGTGTGACCGGGTAGCTGACGACTGCGCTCATGCCTGTTGGATTCCTGAAATGATGGAGACGCGTCAGTGTCGCTGTTTGCTGCGAACGAATCCATGACCCGGATGCTGCGAAATGCCCGTTGATCAATCGCACTGATGCAGGCCGGTTCAGGTCCAGCGTTCGAGCACCTGGCGCAGCGCCTTGCGAGTCACCGGTTTGCTGAGAAAGCCCTGCATGCCGGCTTCGTCACTACGGCGGCGATCTTCATCGGAGGCGCTGGCAGTGAGAGCGATGCAGGGAAGGGGCTGGATATGCGTCTCGCTGCAGTGGTGCAGATACCAACGGTAGACATCGAAACCATTCATGTCCGGTAGCTGGATGTCCATGAAAATCAACGAAAATGCCTGGGCAGGATCCTTGAGCAATTGCAGTGCCTGTTGCGCGTCATCGGCGAGAACGGCCGGCTGGGAGAGGCTGCGCAACATGCCCTCCATGACCATCTGGTTAACCGGATTGTCCTCTACCAGCAGCACCGGAAGGGCACCGGGGCGGGCTGCTTCGCAGAGCTGACTGTCGTCGGCGCTCGGCGTGTGGCCAGCCATTACCAGGGGCAGGCTCAGGGTAAAACAGGAGCCCGCCCCGGGCTGGCTGGTTGCCTCCAGCTCACCGCCCATCTTGCGGGCAAAGTCGCGGGCGATCGACAGCCCGAGTCCGGTCCCGCCGAACCGCCGCGAGGTACTGCTGTCGCCCTGTTGAAAGGCATCGAACATCCGCTCCAGACGGTCGGGATCAATACCAATGCCGCTGTCCGTGACCTTGCAGGTGAGCTGCAGTATGGCATTGGCATCTACCTGCCAATGGGCATGCATCTGGATCAGGCCGTGCTCGGTGAACTTCAACGCATTGCCCAGCAGATTCACCAGAATCTGACGCAAACGCGTCGGGTCTCCGAGTACCTGCGGGACCGATGGTTGGCCGCTCCACTCGGTATCCAGTGCCAGGCCTTTCTTGCTGGCAGCGTATCCAAAGGCGACAGCGGTTTTATCCAGCAGGGCAGTGAGATCGAAGGGAATATGTTCCAGCTCGAAGGCCTGGCGTTCGACACGCGACAGATCGAGGATGTCGTTGATGACCTTCAGCAGGTGCTCGGTGGACTCGCTGGCAATGCGGCAGTACTCGACCTGCTCGTTGGTCAGGTCGGTGGTTTCGAGCAATTGCAGCATGCCCATCACGCCGTTCATCGGGGTGCGCAGTTCATGGCTCATCATCGCCAGAAAGTCCGATTTGGCCCGATTGGCCTGCTCGGCCTGTTCGCGTGCGGCGACCAGTTCGGCCATGGCTTCGCGTTGCTGGAGTTCGGCTTGCTGCAAGGTAACCGCGAGCCGGTTGATATTGCTCATCAACTCGCCGATCTGATTGTTTTCATGAACCTTCAGGCGAGTATTCAGGCGCCCGTCCTGCAACGCTTGAACGGCTTTGCGCATTTCCACCAGGGGCAACGCAAAAGCACGGGCCAGTCGGGTCGACAGCAGGAGTGCAGCGAGCAGCACCAGAGCCCCCAGCAACAGGCTGCGGAAAAGGATGCTGCGCTGGCGCTCGACGAAGGGCTGATAACTGAGGCTGACCTGCACCATGCCCATGGGCTGCGTGGTGCTGCTCTCCCACGAGTCGGTATTGAGCAGGAACAGGTCATAGTGCAGAGGGATGCGCTGGCGCTCGATCTGGGCACGGAACAGGCGCAACGGACCGGTGACAGAAGGGCTCTTCTGCTCCATTGCCAGTACTTTGCCATCCTGATCGAGCACTTCCACCCTATGCACATGGGGCATTTTCAACGAGCCCTTGATCAGATTCTCCAGCAGCTCCAGATTGCCGGTTATGACCCCGTATTCGGTAGCCGGCGCCAGTTGATCGGCAATCAACTGACCGGTAGTTTCCATTTCCAGATTGAGTGCATCGAGCCGGACATGGGTGAAATAAGCCAGCAGGATAGCGCCGAGAAGGATGGCCGGGAGCAGGGCGATGGTTATCAGACGGCGGTTGATGCTGCCGCGTCGAAAAATATTCATCTATTCTGCTCCTGTGCCTGGATGCGGCGCATCAGTTCGGTGTCATCCGGCGGGGGCAGGCCGAGCGAATGCGCCACCTGAGAATTGCTCAATACTGAAAACCGCTCAGGATAGCGAATGGCGCCGGGCTGCCACTCTTGCTGCAATAGACCGAGGATGCTGTCGGCCATATTCTCCGGCGAGCTGTAAGTGGTGCTCAGGCTGCCGGCGGCAATGAACGGTGCCGACGGGCCTATCAAGACGCGATTGCGTGCATAGCTGGTCAGCAGCAGGGTTTTGAGGTTCTCCGCGTTGTAGATGACGGGATCATCCAGACCGATCAGCACCTCGCTCTCATTCAGTACATCGGTGAGGCGGCGCGGTAATTCGCTCTGCTGGGATACCGCTTGGGCATAGAGATTCACACCCTGCTGTATCGCAGCAGTTTGCCAAAAAGGTTTTTGCCAGCGCTGCTGCTCGCTGAACAGCAGCCCAATGGTATCCAGCCGGGGGATCAGCAGTTGCGCCAGGCGTATCTGCCGTTCGGGCTTGGCACTGGCAAGCAGTATCTGTATGGAAGCAGGGTAAGGACTGTCGGGTAACTGTGGCAGCCCGTCCAGGGTGACGTAAGCGGCAATCGTTGGTGTTGTTGAAGACTGTTGCAGGCGCCAATGCAATGCGTCGTGCCCCAGAGTGATGAGCAGCGAGGCAGAATCGGAGACAGAGGCTTTGGCCAGAAGCTGCACGTCGAGCGTATCCATGGGCATGCGGCTGGCGAGTGCCTCGACAAAGACGCGCGTGAGCGCTGTTTCACGTGGTATGACCACCGATACAGTATCTGCCCACGAGCCCGTCGGCAGCAGATATACCAGCGCCCATAATATCAGGCGAAGCAGATGCACGATCTGGTCCGGTTCTTGGGGTGGGGCACCATGACGATCCTTGTCAATCTGTTTTGATTCAGAAGTGTAGCTCAGCGCTGAGGTAATAGTGACTGGGACTGTCATGTAAATTTTCGTCCCAGGTCATGGCTTCGTCGTCGAGTCGATATTGCCAGACCAATGCCATGGTCAGGCTGCTGTCCTGGCTGAAGTCCATGTTCTTTTCGATGCGTGAATCGAGGCGCTCGAAACGGCGCTCGTTCAATTGATCAGCGCCATAATACATGAGACTGGTATTGATATCATATGGCCATTTGTGCAGCCAGGCCACGCTCCCTGAATGGTGGGCGGTAAGACGTTGGTCGTATTTGCTGGTGGCGTCGTAATCGATCCGTGCATGGGTCAGGCGAATACGGTCAGCCCGGCCGGCCTGCCAGTCGAGTTCGGTTTCCACCCCCTTGAAGCGGATCTGCGAGTCATTATTCGGCAGGAAATTATCTATTTTCAGCGGCTCGCTGTTCATTGCGGTGATGCGTTCATGGAAAACCCGTACGTCCACCCGCAGGCCGAGCTGATGGAAATTACCGTTATAGCCGACCTCGCGCGAACGCATGCGCTCCTGATCAAGGTCGCCAGGCCCCTGGGCATGACCATACAAGGTCGTCGGGCCGGTGACCGGGCCGCTGAGGTTGCGCACCTGGTAGCGCCAGTCGGCATTGTTCTCGTACATGTCAGCGGAGCGTACGGCCTCGGCATAGACGAAGCGCAGACTGTGCTGGGGCGCGAGGAAGAAATGCGTGGCCAGCCGCGGCGAAAAGGAGTCGCCGATCAGTTGATCATTCTCATACATGCCGCCAGCCTGGAACAACCAGCGATGATGCGGGCGATATTCCAGATTGCCGAACACCTGGGTGACGGCATTATCCAGGGTGCCGGAGAAGTAGGTTTCCGAGTCGACCCGGTCGTATCTGTAGCTGGCACCGCTGAGCAGGCGCAGCTGCGGGGACAGGCGCAGCGAGTCCTGGATTTCCAGCTGATAGCGGGTTTCCCGGATGTTTTCGTTGATATCCCAGCAGGCTGGCTGACCATTGCTGTACAGGTCGATTTCAGCCAGAACCTGATTGGCCAGTTGCTGCATCTGTGGTGTGTAGGTCTCGCCGGCGCTGCTGAGATACCTGCCGATGTACTGATCCGGCGTTTCTGTGCGGCCGGATTTGTCGAGATAACTGCTGACCCTGCGCGCGGCCAGCTGGCTCAGGGAGTTGAGCTGGCGCAAGCTATCGGAAAACACCAGGGGCGAATCACATACACGCCAGTCACGCAGGCGCTGCAGATGTTGGGCATGGGCCTGAATCTGGATCTGATGATCCGGATTCAGATCAAGCTTCCACAGCCCCTGGGTGGCGAAGTCCCGCCCGCGAATATCCGCGTAGGGCTGGTGCGCATTGATACTTTGATCCAGCGGCGAATTGCCATCCTCGTGATCCAGGTAGGTGCTGTATTCGTAGTCGTTCTGGCGGCTCGTCTCGCTGGCCGAGAACTGCCAGTCGAGGGATTGATTGGGCGCCAGCTGCCAGAGGTGGCGCAGGTTCATTCGGCTGGCGCGCAGGCGGTCACGGTAGTTGTTGCCATCATCATCGTGATCAAAGCCGTCGTCTTGCTGGCCGGAAAGGCTCACACGCCAGTTATGCTGGAAGTCACCACCGCCCTGGCTGGCATACCAATCGCGTACACCGCGATCACCGTGGGTATATTTCAGAGTGGTGCCCTGGGCGTCCAGGGGCAGCCGGGTAATGATGTTGATCACGCCCATCAGCGCGTTGGCGCCATAGGCGGCTGTATTCGGCCCGCGGAAGACCTCGATGCGATCGATGTCTTCAATGCTCAGGGCGAGTTCCGCCCAGTCCACCGTAGCCAAGCCGGAGCGGTATACCGAGCGCCCATCGACCAGCACCTGCAGCCGCCGGGCTTCGGTGACATTGGTACCGTGGTAGTTCACATTGGTCTGGTTGCCGCGGCGGTAGCCGATGTGCATGCCGGGCACCTGACGGAGTAACTCGGGGATGCTGCGCGCGCCACTGGCGCGGATCAATGCCCGGTCGAGCACGGTCATACTCCCCGGGACCTCGGCCGGAGCCTGTTTCAGGCGGGTTGCACTGAGCACAGTGGGCAGCTGCGGATCATCCAGACCGGCGGCCGTGGCCGTCATGGCGGGCAGGCCGATGAGCAGCGCCGTAAAAAGAACATTGGGGTATTGCGACGACATGAGCATGAACCGAGGCGTGGTGTTGGCTGGCGCATAGTAAACCAGCCAGCCAGGTTTTTTCATCACCGCTTCGCTGTTATTGTTCGCGGACATATACTGACGGCTGTTCTCAGTCACAAGGATTTTGCATGACCGACCTCAAGGTCCCCGTAACAGTACTGGGCGGCGGCAGTTTTGGCACCACCCTCGCCAACCTGTTGGCGACCAATGGTGTTCCCACCATGCTATGGCTGCGCAATGAAGAGCAGGCTGCCGACATGCGCCGCCTGGGCGAAAACAGCCGATACCTGCCGGGCATCGAACTCGACTCCCGCCTGACCATCACCACGGACGTTGCCGCTGCCTTGAAGTCGGCCGAACTGGTGTTCCTCGCCATCCCCAGCAGTGCTTTTCGCAGTGTGCTGCAGCAGATCGGTCCCGGGCTTGCCGGCAAGGGTCTGATCAGTACGACCAAGGGAATCGAGCAGCCGGGTTTCCTGATGATGAGCCAGATTATCGAGCAGGAAGTGCCCGGTGCCCGGGTGGCCGTTCTCTCCGGTCCCAACCTGGCGCGGGAAATAGCAGCCGGCGCGCTGACCGCTACCGTGGTGGCCAGCGATGATAACGTCCTGAATACCCAGGTGCAGGATGTGCTGGGTTGCCAGAGTCTGCGGGTCTATGCCAGTCAGGACCGCTACGGTGTCGAGCTGGGTGGTGCATTGAAGAATGTCTACGCGATCATGTCCGGTATGGCTGCAGCCATGGGTGTGGGCGAGAATACCAAGAGCATGCTGATCACCCGGGCACTGGCGGAAATGACCCGCTTTGCGGTACATATGGGTGCCAACCCCATGACCTTCCTCGGTCTGGCGGGCGTGGGGGACCTCATCGTGACCTGTACTTCCCCGATGTCGCGCAACTATCAGGTAGGCCACGCGCTGGGTAAGGGCCAGACCCTGGAGGAGAGCATTGCCCGGTTGGGACAGGTGGCCGAAGGTGTGAACACGCTCAAGGTATTGCGGCAGAAGTCCGAGGAAGAAGGCATCTATATGCCCCTGGTGGCCGGACTGCATGCGATCATCTTCGAGCAGCAGCCTTCGGCTGATGTGATTGGCCGGCTGATGAGTGCCGAGCAGAAGCATGACGTCGAGTTTTCCGCCTTCATGGCGCGCACACCACTGAACAAGGAACAGAAATGAACGCATTCAAAGAAAATATCACCTCAGCCGACTTCTGGCTGCGACTGGTCTATACGTTGTTGTTCGCCCTGGCCTGGCAGGTGGTGGAGGTGCTGTTGGCGGCGATTCTGGTATTGCAGATCGTGCTCCGCCTATTCACCGGCGAACCCAACGCGCAGTTGGCAGGCTTTGGCAACAGCCTGTCGCAATACGCCTGGCAGATGGGGCGCTATGTCAGCGGCGCTGCGGAAGAAAAGCCCTGGCCGTTTATGGAATGGCCAGCCGAGGATGGAGAATGGCAACCCAAGCCGCCGGAAGGCCCCGTGACTGTTGATCCGGTATCTGATAGCGCGGTGGTACCGCCGGTGACGCCGGTGCCACCGGCCGCTCCTGTGACGCCCAGTACCCCGGCGACACCCGCTGTATCGGAAACCGGGGCAGTGGAGCCGCCGGTCGTGCCTGATGTGGTCGATCCCATTGTGGACGTCGAGGCAGACGCAGACCTGCCGGTGCCACCGGAGCACGTTGCCGATACCAGCGAGCCCGAGCCGCCGATTCTGCAGCCCTCGGATATGGATGACCCGGGCGCTGCACCGGGCGATGGCAGCAGATTGAAGCCATGAGAATATGGATTCTGCGCCATGGCCAGGCTGAGCCCACGGCGACCCGTGATGCCGAGCGAGCGCTGACCGACGTCGGTCGGGCGGAAGCGATACGTATGGCAGAACAGTTGGCCGGACACTCCCTGGATGTGATCCTGGCCAGTCCATATCGCCGAGCTCAGCAGACCGCAGAGTTGATTCGGCGGGAGCTGAATTTCCGCCGAGGCGTTACCACGGTGGACTGGCTGACACCGGAAGATGACCCCATGGCTGTCCTGGACCAGTTGGCTGATCGCGCTGAGGACGAATTGTTGCTGGTCAGTCATCAACCCCTGGTTGGTCAGTTGATCAGCCTGCTGGTTGATGGCCACCGTCAGGGGCATTATTCCATGCCGACTGCGGGACTGGCCTGTCTGGATATGCCATTACCGGCTGCGGGAGCAGCGGACTTGCTCAGCCTGACCAACCCAGCCGATGCAACGGGCAATAGCTGAAGAAAGCAGGCAGAGCACGCCGGCAGGTCGTATAAGAGAATCAGAATCATCGGTACAGTGGAGTGGTGCCATGGGCAATGATACAGAGCCGGGAGTCGTTCCGGTGTTGGCGGCGTTTTTCAGGCAGGAACAACTGCACCCGGATAAAGCCTGGTTGATCCAGCCGTTGGCTGACGGCGCCACGCTGGAACTGAGCTGGCGCCAGGCCGGTGATCAGGCCCGCCGGCTCGCCGGTTGGCTACGACATCAGAACCTGCCCGAGCGCAGCACGATCGCTATCATTTCGAAAAACTGTGCGCACTGGATCATCTCCGACCTGGCTATCTGGATGGCTGGGCACGTTTCCGTACCTCTGCCGCCAACGCTGCCGGACGATGCCACCCGCCAAACGCTCGAGCATGCGGCGGTCAGGGTCATCATCATCGGTAAACTGGATGACTGGCAACGGGTGCGTTCTGGATTGCCGGCAGGCATACCTTGGGTCGGCATGCCCATGGCTGAAGCTGATGAGCAGCTGCTTGACTGGGAAAGCCTGCAGCGGGCAAATGATCCTTTGCCGCAACCGGTCGCACGCGATTCCGCCGAACTGGCCAGCATCATGTACAGCAGTGGGGCTACCGGGTTGCCCAAGGGCTGCATGCTGAGCTTTGCCAGTATGCATTTTGCGGCGAGCAACTTCTTACGGCTGTTTCTGGTAACAGACCGGGACCGCGTGCTTTCGTACCTTCCCTTGTCACATGTGGCGGAACGTCAGTTCATCGAGATGCAATCGCTGCTGTCGGGCATGACAGTGTACTTTGTCCAGAGCCGCGCGACCTTCATTGATGATCTGCGCCGCGCCCGTCCCACCCTGTTTCTCGGCACACCAGCGACCTGGCAACAGCTCCGCCAGGGTGTGATGCGTCGGGCGCAGCAGCGGATCCTCGATACGGCGTTGAAGATTCCTCTGCTGGGCAAGCGTGTGGCTACCAGCATGCTCGAGCAACAAGGGCTGGATCAGTTGCGCTTCGGGGTGACCAGCGGCGATGTTGCGTCTGCCGAATTGCTGGAGTGGTATCACCGGATCGGGCTGAAACTGTTTGAAGTGTATGGGCTGACCGAGAACTGCGGTTACTCTCACGTCGGGCGACCGGGACGCTTGCGTCCGGGCTGGTGCGGTCTGCCCAATCCGGGTGTCGAATGCCGTCTTGATGAGAATCAGGAGGTATTGGTACGCAGTCAGGCCAACATGCTGGGGTATTACCGAGACCCCGAAAGAACCGCGCGCATGCTCGACGAGCAAGGGTTTTTGCGAACGGGCGATCGAGGTGAGATAGACCAGGATGGTTTCCTGCGTTTGAGTGGGCGGATCACTGACCTGTTTCATACGGCCGATGGGCGGCAGATAATTCCGCAGCCCGTTGAGCACCGCCTGCTGGCCCATGGGTTTGTCCAGCATGCCTGTGTGCTGGGGGAGGGATTGCCGCTGTCTCTGGCGCTCATCACCTTGACAGAGCCGGGCCGGGAGGCTGCTCGACATGAGGTTGAGCGAGAGCTGGAATCCTTGCTGCATGCGCTGAACGAGCCCTTGCCACGGGCCGGGCGACTGGGCTGTCTGGTCGTGGTCAGTGATGACTGGAGTGCTGATAACGGCTACGTCACGGGCACCATGCAGCTGCGGCGTGGAGTGATCGGTGCGCGCTATCACGAGTGGCTTGGAGATTGGTCTGTGCGCGGTACCACCATCGTCTGGGCTGATTGATCAGCCCTTATGCGGGTGCATTCATGCCCCGATACCTGCTTGCCTCCAGCACTGCCAGCTCCTTACATTCCAGTCAGGCATTCATTCAATTAATGGGAAATCCATGGGCGATAGTCATGAGATACGTTTTACCCTGCCGTCGATCGAAGTCGCGGGCAAGGTGTGGGGGCAGCCGGGCGGTTTGCCGGTTATCGGTTTGCACGGGTGGCTGGACAATGCCGGCACCTTCGACCTGATCGCGCCGCAACTGGACAACATCCATCTGATAGCGCTGGATCTGCCGGGTCACGGTCTCTCCGACCATTTGCCGGCGGGCGGCTACAGCCTTTGGCAGCAGGCAGCGACGGTATTACAGGTGGCTGATGACCTGGGGTGGGAGCGGTTCGCCTTGCTTGGCCACTCCATGGGCGGGATCATCAGCTGCATTCTGTCCGGCTCGATGCCGGAACGGCTGCTGGGGGCGGCGATGATCGACGGGCTGCTGCCGGTAACCGGGGAGGCGGCGGATGCTCCTCAGCAGATGGCGCGATTCCTCAAGGCCAGCCAGGCTCTGACGGCCAAGCGCAAGCCGATATATGACAGTGCGGCCAAGGCGGTCTCGGCACGGGTGCTGGGCGGCACCTCGACCATCTCCCGCGGTGCGGCGAGCAAACTGGTGGAGCGCGGGCTCATGCCCGAGCAGGGCGGCTGGACCTGGCGCTCCGACCCCCAGTTGATGCTGCCATCGCCGCTGCGCCTGACTTCCGAGCATGCCGTGGCCTTTGCCGAGGCGATAAGTACACCGACCTGCCTGGTGCTGGCGAATCAGGGCGTGATGGGGAAGCATCCGCGGTTGGTCGAACGCATCGAAGGTTTCAACCACATTCAGACCCACCGCATGGATGGTGGGCATCACCTGCATCTGGAAGAGCAGGCACCGGCCGTTGCAACAATTATCAACAGCTTTTTCAAGACCCTTGCTTGACCCCGGGAGGTGGCTGGGCAAAGCTGCCATGAAACCCGCTGTAAAGCGCTGCGGCCGCATGATCGCAGGAGCCGTCTGTTCAAAGGAGTATTGATGCATCTGCAATCGAAGGCACGTCCGCAGTGGCGACCGCTGCTGTTGGCACTGGCACTCTGTGGTATCGCGCCGCTCAGCGTTGCCGCCACCCCCATCATCGAGTCCTTTCCGCGTGCCGAAGTGGCACGGCAACAAGTGGATGCTGAAGCAGAGCACACCGTGGTCATTGGCAATATCCGCCGAATCAACAACCAGGTGCGCGCCGAGCGCGAGGTGCAGGCCGTGGGCGAGCTGGTCCGTACATCCTGGTTGATTCCTGAAGGACACTCTGCCAAGGAAGCCATGGCGCATGCCGTGCACCAGCTTCAGGAACACCCGCACACCACCCTGTTCTTCTGCGAGGGGCGTGAATGCGGCAGCAGCAGTCTGTGGGCCAACCAGGTACTGGGATACTCCCGCTTGTACGGTCCTGAAGAGAACCAGTCATATCTTGCCTTGCGCCTGGATGACGAGCCGCAGCGTTTCATCAGTCTTTACGCCACTACCCGCGGCAACCACCAGGTGTATGTGCATCTGGACCAGCTGACTCCTGCATCGCCCGTTACCGATATGCTCTACCCTACGCCCGCGACGCTGGGCAAGATGCTGAAAGCCGAAGGTGAGCTGCTCTTGCCTGCAGTTACACCTGAGCAGGCCGACAGCGCGATAACTGACGCCTGGCTCGACCTGACTGCACGCATGCTGCGCTCGGACAATCGACTGCGGATTCTGGTCGATGGCACGCAGGCTCCGGCATTCGTGCAGAGCCTGCTGGACCGCGGCATTGATCGGCAGCGTCTGGAAATAGGCGAGCCGCAGCCGGAGACCGGAGTGCGGCTGGAGAAACGCTGACCCCTGTTCTTACCTACTTGCGCGGACGCAAGGTAAGCCGGTCAGGGAGGGCCTGGATTCCCAGCCAGTCAAACAGCTGAGCGCGGTAGTTGCCCTGCGCGAACAGCTGAGCCTGGTCATCGTAATGAGCGTCGAAAGGGTTGCCGGACTGACCCAGTGGGTTGATACCCAGTGTTGATTCGAGATTGGCCAGATCGACCAGGCGCCGGGTCGATGGTCCGGCGATAACCTCATAGTCCGGCCCGCCACGATTGAATACCATATTATTAAGACTGCCGTTGGTACCGGTTACGGTGACTCTGGCACTGTTCAAGCGACCGGCAAAGGGAATCTTGTCCGCCAGCGGATGTTTGTGTTGCAGGCTGGCGACCTCACCCCAGGTCCATTCCTCCGGCGCCATGCCCCGTTCCTCTGCCAATATGTCGATGGTGCGGATCCAGGCCTGTTCGATGGCCGACTGGCGTCCATCCATGATGGGTTGCTGACGATTGTCCCACCAGGGTGACGCTGGTTTCCAGAACAGGCTGGCCAGGGATTTACTGGCCATGAAAGTGTCGCGGAAGTGCGCGTAGCGCTCACCCAGTTCGTCGGCGAACAGCGCCTCCAGCAGATTGTCTTCCCACCGTTGAAACAGCAGGGCGCCAACGCTGTCCGGGGTGAAGCGGCCATCCCAGGCAGCCAGAATCTGCCGTGCCTGTTCAGCTGTGGCGCGCAGATCGGTAGCCAGCAACTGGCTGTCGAGCAACGGCAGTGCATCGGCGATCATGGCGACAGCGTGCGGGCGCTGGCTGTCCAGTTGCATGGCCTTGAACACCGAGAAATCAAAGCTGTCCCGGCTTTCCAGCAAGGTGGCGAGCCGTTCGGCACGCTCTCCCGGCGCGTAGTAACCAGGCAGGGCACGGCGCGGATTGTTCTCGGCATAGGGGCTGTTGGCGCTGTGGATGAACCCCGTAACAGGATTGATCCTCTTCGGATTGGCGGCGAACGGCTGGTAACCGAGAAAGTCATCACGGCGGTTACTGGCATCCAGCAGGCTGAAGCTGTTGTTGCTGTTGGGCCAGCGCTTCAGCCGGCCGGTGGCCCACATGGCGATGTTGTCATTGACGTCGGCATAGATGACGTTCAGTCCCGGCGACCAGTGCAGCGCCGCAGCAGCCTCGAACTCAGCCATGCTTTTCGCACGCGAATAGCGATAGAACGCCTCTGTGGAGTCGCTGCCGGGCGTCAGAAAAGTCCAGAACAGGCTCACCGGTGGCGGTGGTGGGCTATCGCCCTCCGTGTCAGCGGTAGCAAGGTGATCATTGATGATCGGCCCATTACGCGAGCTGCGCAGGCGTATCAGACGGTCTTCCTTGCCGCGTACCTTGATGACTTCCTCGTGTACAGTCAGGTTCTGCCAGCGGTCGCCCACTCGCACCTGCCCCGGATCGTCGGGATTCACTCGTTCGCGATAGAAATCGATTTCGTCATTCATCAGCATGGTCAGTCCCCAGGCGTGATGGCGGGTCTGGCCAAGCAGGGGAAACGGCAAGCCCGCGAGGAAATGACCATAGACCTCATGTTGCGGCGTGCGGATATGCGCTTCATACCACACCGCTGGCACGGCAAAGCCGATATGCGGGTCGTTGGCCAGCAGGGGGAGGTCGCTGGCGCTCAGTGCGCCCTTGACGACCCAGGCATTACTACCCTGAAATTGTCCGGCGGGCAGTTGTTGCTGTACCCGCGCGACCTGCTCCAGCAACGGCTGCAGCAGACCGACACTGGCGGGCGCGGCAGGTCGGCGCGGGGGCAGCCCTTGCGGCGCGCCGGGGACCAGATCCTGAGCATTACGCTCCCCCAGGGTGCCGCGCACGTGATCCACCAGCGCATCGGTCTTGAACGCCTCTGCGAATGAATAGGCCATGTAACCCGTGACATGGGCGATGTCCGCCGTCGAGAAGTAGTCCGGACGCGACAGTAGCAGGCGGTATTCAACAGGCGTTCGGCCTTGGTCGATATATTGGTTTATACCGTCCTGATAAGCCCTGATCAGTTTTACATGGGGCTGGTCAGCATTCTGCTCCAGCTGCGCTGCATACTGCCGGGCATGACGGCTGATACCCAGAGTGCGGAAGAATTTGTCGGTTGCATAGGTTTCCTGACCGAACAGTTCGGACAGACGTCCGGCACCGATGCGGCGTACGATGTCCAGCTGGAACAGCCGATCCTGGGCGTGCAGGTAGCCGAGCGCACGGTAGGCGTCTGCATCGTGTTGGGCATCAATATGGGGCACGCCCCAGGCATCGAAATAAACCGATACCTCGTCCTGCAGACCATGCAGGCGCAGTGTGCCGCTGCGCTGCGCTTCGGCACTGTGCAGAACCCAATGGCCCAGAGCAGCCAGGGCGATGGCGATAACGAGCAGGGCGGCAATAATTTTCAAGTGAAAAAGGGTGCGAGGCTGGATCACGGCTGGCCTTGTAACAGAGAATGGTTCTTGAGCGAAGCATCATGCTGAGAGCGCAGCCCGGCGTCAATCGGGATTCAATATGGAGAAGCAAATATGGCGCAAAGTGTAGCGCTTGTACTCGGTAGCGGGGGCGCAAGGGGCTATGCCCATATCGGCGTGATCGAGGAAATCGAGCGGCGCGGCTATTCGATCGAATGTGTGGCTGGATGCTCGATGGGGGCGGTAATCGGTGGGGTCTACGCTGCGGGCGGCTTGCAGGCCTACCGAGACTGGGTCTCGGGGCTGGCCTATCTCGACGTGTTGCGACTGCTGGATTTCGGCTTTGGTAATCTCGGCGCCATCCGCGGTGAGCGGATATTCTCGCGGATACATGAAATTGTCGGTGACGTGAATATCGAAGATCTGCGCATTCCCTTCACGGCAGTGGCCACCGACCTGACCAACCAGCAGGAAGTGTGGTTTCAGCAGGGCAGCCTGCAGCAGGCCATGCGCGCTTCGGCCGCGATTCCCAGTTTGTTTTCCCCGGTGCGTCAGGGCAGCCGGGTACTGGTGGATGGCGGGTTACTGAATCCGCTGCCGATCATCCCGGTGGTTTCCGCGCACTGCGATCTGATCATGGCTGTCAATCTCAACTCCAACCACACCAATGGCTATGCGTTACCCGTCATCGAGCGCCCCGCGCCGATCCGTCAGCAATGGGATCAATGGATGGAAACACTGAGCTGGCGCAATCTGCTGCATAAGAACAGTGAAGAGGAAGAGGGTGACCGCCAGGGCCAGCTGGAATACCTGACCGAGGAAGTATCACCCGCGGAAGCAGCAGCGAATCGCCAGGAAGATGAAGCCCAGCCGGTACAGGCAGACATTCAGATCGGGCCGGCAAGCATGTTGGAGTTGGTCAACCTGTCCTTTGAGACCATGCAGGCATCCCTGACCAAGTACAAGATCGCGGGCTACCCACCGGATGTGATATTCGACGTGCCCAAGCGGCTGTGTCGCTTCTTCGAATTTCAGCGCGCCCCCGAGCTGATCGAGCTGGGCCGCATGGTGGCCAGCGATACGCTGGATCGGTTCGAGAAGAACAAGCCGATGGTTTGACCAGCGTAGCGAAGATCAGACTGTTAGAATGCCGCCTTGAGTTTCACAGCGGAGACCCTCATGACCGATGCAGTGCGTTTGACCGAATACAGCCACGGAGCGGGCTGTGGTTGCAAGATTTCCCCTCAGGTACTGGATGAGATCCTCGCTTGCAGCCTGCCGACGCCGGACTATCCGCAACTCTGGGTCGGCAACGGCAGCCGTGATGACGCCGCCGTGTTTGGGCTGGACGACGAGCGGGGCATTGTCAGCACCACCGACTTCTTCATGCCCATCGTCGATGATGCCTACGATTTCGGCCGGATTGCCGCCACCAACGCCATCAGCGATATCTATGCCATGGGCGGCACGCCCTTGATGGCCATCGCCATTCTCGGCTGGCCGGTCAATCTGTTGCCTGCGGCCGTGGCGGCCCAGGTCATGGCCGGCGCGCGTGCTGTCTGCGCCGAGGCAGGTATGCCATTGGCCGGCGGCCATTCCATTGATGCGCCGGAACCCATATTCGGACTTGCAGTGACCGGACAGGTGAACCGCAGCCAGCTCAAACGCAACGACACTGCCAAGGCCGGTGCGCGTCTGTATCTGACCAAACCGCTGGGTATCGGCATCTTCACTACCGCCGAAAAGCAGAAGAAACTCCGCCAAGAGGACGCCGGAGTAGCCCGCGACCTGATGTGTCAGCTCAACCGAGTCGGTGCTCGCTTCGCACAGCTGGATGCGGTACAGGCGATGACCGATGTCACCGGCTTTGGTCTGCTTGGTCACCTGGCGGAGATGGCTGAAGGTTCCGGTGTCCTGGCGCGAGTGAGCGAATCTGCCGTGCCGCGACTGCCCGGTGTCGAGCATTACCTGGCGGCCGGCTGCATCCCCGGCGGCACTACTCGAAACTTTGCCAGTTACGGCCACAAGCTGGCGGACATGCCGGAACACTGGCGCAACCTGCTATGCGACCCGCAGACCAGCGGTGGTTTGCTGGTGGCGATCGATCCGGCCAGCGAGGAGGCTTTCCTCGCAGTTGCGCAAGAGGAAGGCCTGGTCCTGCAACCGATCGGCGAATTGCTCGAGCATCATCGCGGCCCATGGGTCGAGGTTATCTGATGCGCGAAAACACTGACGACTACCGCAGCCTGTTTCTGACGGGTGTGCCGATGATGGATGTGCGGGCGCCGATCGAATTTGCCAAGGGCGCCTTCCCTGAGGTGGTCAATCAGCCGCTGATGGATGACGAGGAACGGCGCAAGGTTGGCACCTGTTATAAGGAACATGGACAGGCAGCGGCCATCGCGCTGGGGCATAAGCTGGTCAACGGCGAGCTGAAAGAGGCTCGTGTGGCGGCTTGGAAAGCCTTTGTCGAAGCCAACCCGAACGGCTACCTGTATTGCTTTCGTGGTGGCCTGCGCTCGCAGCTGGTGCAACAGTGGCTGGCCGAAGCCGGTGTGCAATATCCGCGGATAATCGGTGGCTACAAGGCCATGCGCCGCTTCCTCATCGACAGCCTTGAAGAGACCGTGCGGGATTGCCCGTTACGTCTGGTGGCGGGTCTGACCGGCACCGGCAAGACCGAAATCATCGCAGCGCTGGATAACAGCCTTGATCTGGAAGGCCACGCGCACCATCGTGGTTCCAGCTTCGGCCGCCACGCCACCCCTCAACCGGGCCAGATCGACTTCGAAAACCGCCTGGCAATCGAAGCGCTCAAAGTCCGGGCGCAGGGTGCAAGTGTGCTGGTGCTGGAAGACGAAGGACGCATGGTGGGCAGTCGCACGGTGCCGCTCGAATTATTCCGGGCCATGCAGGACGCGCCTTTGGTCTGGCTGGATGACACGCTGGAAAACCGCGTGACACGCATCCTGGAAGATTACGTCATCGACATGCGCGCCGAGTTCGCCGAGCAGCACGCTCACGCTGAAGACCCCGAGCTGGCATTCCAGGCGTTTTCGCAATACCTGCAGGGCAGCCTGTTGCGCATCCGCAAGCGGCTGGGAGGAGAACGGTTCCAGGAACTCGACGAGCTGATGCGCCAGGCGCTGGATTCCCAGCAGCGCAGCGGAAATGTACAGGCACACCGGGGTTGGATCGAGGGGCTGCTGCGTGATTACTACGATCCCATGTACGCCTATCAGCGCGAAGCCAAGGAAGAGCGGGTTGTGTTTGCGGGGGACAAAGAGGCGGTGATTGGGTATTTGAGTGAGACAGGCCGGCAATAAGGTTACCGGTTTTCCATCAGAGACTCGGAGTCACAAGGCAGTGTTGGCCGTCAGGGTCAGACCGACCGTTTGATGCCAGGGATGGCATCAATGAGCTTACAGGGATGTATTCACAGCGTGTCGGTCTGACCCTGACGGCCAGCGCTGCCCTACGCACATAGCGAAAGCACACGAAAACCCTAATCATCCCGCCCCTCCAGCATCTCCCGCCGCAATAATACATACACCGACCCGGTACCCCCGTGGCGCGGTATGCAGGAGGTGAAACCCAGCACCTTCGGATGCTGACGCAGCCAGGTGTTGACGTGGCTCTTGAGGATGGGCTTGCGTCCATCCTTACGCTGCGCCTTACCGTGGGTAACGCGTACGCAGCGCACCTCCAGCGAGGTGGCCTCGGCAAGAAACTCCCACAGCAGCTCGCGCGTCTTCTCCACGGTCATGCCATGCAGATCGATGCTGCCATCAAAGGGGATCTGCCCCGTTTTCAGTTTGCGCAACTGACTTTCCTGCACACCGTTGGCGGTCCAGGCCAGCTCTTCCTCGGGAGCCACATCAATCACGAAATGGTCCGACAGACCATCCACCCGAGTACGATGCTGCGGCTGAGTCGCGCGTTGGCGAAGCGTCTGCAGTTGGGCGCGGTCGCTGCGCGGCTTGCCGGTATCAGCACGATCAGTGGTGATCGGCCTGGCGCCCTTGATGGCCTGGCGGAACAGCTCCAGATCATCCGTCTCGTTGGTGTCCTGGGTCATGGTCGGAGCTTGCTTCGGATTCGATTGAACAGGTGAGACAGTTTATCAGATAGCGCAGCCGGTTCCGATCAGCGCAGCACTACCCAGAGCAACATCAACGCCTGAAAAATCGAAAACACGATCAGACAACCAATGGCAAAGCGGTGACCGATGTCGTTGCGTTTGTACTCACCCAATGTTGCCTGCAATGATGTGAGCTGGGCCTGCTGCTGGCGATTCAGGGTCTCCTGTTCACGCAATTGCCGCAGGGTTTCAGCGATATGCAGCGGCTGCACCCGCTCAACATTCCAGCTGGCAACAAGATCGCTCACGCGGTTGACCTGAGCCTTGCCCTCGGTCCGCCCATCGTCGCTGTAAGTCTGGTGGAAGCCAGCGCGCTTGAGTATGCGCTCACGTGCTTGCCGGGCCTCCTCGCTGGGCACCTCGGCGCGGTGCAGGATGATCGGCGTTACTGCATAATCACCGCAGTGTCGCTGGCACCATTCGATCAACTGAGCCAGCATGAAGCCGGCCAGCCCGCGCTGTGGCGGGAAGATCCGCAGGCCCTGCAGTGGGCCGAATCGCACCCGCTGATTGCGATGGTCGACCAGTACTTCGATGAAATTGGTATCGGGCGGAACGCTTTCATCTTCAATTCTGACCTGCAGGCGTAGCAACTCCAGCTGGGCCACGCGCTCGCGGGTCACGGCAATCTGCACCAGACGTTCGTCGTGCAGCATCAACCGGCCCTTGAATACCGGCTTGAGCTGAATCCAGTAGAACTCCGACGGCCGCGCATGGGCGAAGGGGTCGCGCACAGGGGGCGACTCGGATACCTCTGGATCAATGTGCTCTTCGTTCATGGGAGTGTCATTTCCTGCCTGTATATTCCGTTATCGGCAGACTATCGACGATCTTGAGTCGTGTTCGCCAGCTCTTCCTAGAGGTTGCCGACAGCCTGCCAGATCAGGCGAAGCGCCAACAGCGTCAGCAGCGTATTGAAAACCAGCGTGAACCTGCTGTCCGTCAGGCGTCTGAGCAGCCTCAGGCCCAGCCAGGTGCCCACCGCGCCAGCAATGACCATCATCAGTATCAACCCCAGCCAATCGGCAAATACAAATCCCGCTGCGCCATAGATCAGAGCTTTCGGAGCATGCTGCAGGCACATGGCGGTGGCGAAGGTGGCGACTGTCGAAAAGCGCTCGCCTTGCTGTTGCTGCTTGACGAAGGCCGCCACCAGCGGGCCGGTAGCGCCGACGAACAGACTGATGAAGGTGGTTATTCCGGCCGCCAGCAGTGTACCGACAGGTCCGGTGGCGATCGCCGGTATCGGCGGACCCCAGCACAACAGCAAGATGAAGCCGGCAATGCACAGCTGCACCAGCGACAATGGCAGATCGACCAGAAACAGACTGCCGAGCCAGGCGCCAAGCAGGACGCCGGGAGCAAACCAGAGAATCAGGCGCAGGTTGATGTGGCGGATAGTCATGGCTGCACGGCCCAGGTTCGAACCCAGCTGCACCATGCCATGCACCGGAATGATCGCGGTGGGCGGCATGACCGTGGCCATGATTGCCAGCAAAAGCACTCCGCCACCGATACCCAGCGATGCGGTAATCGCCGAAGTGACCGCGGAAAGGGCCACCAGCGCAGCGCTGGTCAGCGGCGGCAGTGCCGCAGGTAACAGAAGGTCCAGCAATGCTTGCATCAATCGGCTTCGCTTTATGGGATTTCCGGTCGCCAAGACTACCGCCACCATCTCAGACTGTCACCCGTACCGGACGGGAGGTTATACTGCCTGCCTTTCATTAACCTGAAATTGGATAGCGCGCATGGCCGGAAATACCCTTGGCACTCTGTTTACCGTCACCACCGCCGGCGAAAGCCATGGTCCGGCCCTGGTGGCCATCGTTGATGGGTGCCCCCCGGGCCTGGCGCTGTCTGCCGCTGATCTGCAGCTGGACCTGGATCGCCGCAAGCCCGGCACCAGTCGCCATACCACCCAGCGTCAGGAACCGGACGAGGTGGAGATTCTCTCCGGCGTGTTCGAAGGGCGCACCACCGGCTGCCCAATTGGGCTGTTGATCCGCAATACCGATCAGAAGTCCAAGGATTATTCTGCGATCAAGGATCTGTTTCGTCCGGCCCACGCCGACTACACCTATCATCATAAGTACGGCATCCGCGATTACCGTGGTGGCGGACGCTCGTCTGCCCGCGAGACGGCGATGCGGGTGGCAGCAGGGGCGATTGCGCGCAAGTATCTGGCCAGTCAGGGTATTACCGTACGCGGTTACATGAGCCAGCTGGGACCGATCGAGATTCCGTTCAAGAACTGGGAGGCGGTCAGCCAGAATGCCTTTTTCAGTGCCGATCCGGACAAGGTGCCTGAGCTTGAAGCCTACATGGATCAGCTGCGGCGCGATCAGGATTCGGTAGGGGCCAGGATCACCGTGATTGCCGAAGGCGTACCGCCGGGACTGGGCGAGCCGGTATTTGATCGTCTGGATGCCGAACTGGCCTATGCGCTGATGAATATCAATGCGGTCAAGGGTGTCGAGATCGGCGCCGGCTTCGCCTCGGTCAGTCAGCGCGGCACCGAGCATCGGGACGAGCTTACGCCCGAAGGGTTTGTCAGCAATCATGCTGGCGGTGTACTGGGCGGGATTTCCTCCGGCCAGCCGATTGTCGCTCATCTGGCGCTCAAGCCGACCTCCAGCATCACCACGCCCGGCCGCTCCATCGATACCGCGGGCAACCCGGTCGAGGTGATTACCAAGGGTCGCCATGATCCCTGTGTCGGCATCCGCGCCACGCCGATCGCTGAAGCCATGATGGCCATGGTATTGATGGATCACCTGCTGCGCCACCGGGCACAGAATGCCGATGTGCAGGTTGATACGCCGGTGCTGGGTCAGCTTTGAACTGACCCGCCATGAGCCGGCGTTCATGATGCAGCCCGACCATGGTCTATAGTGGTGGGCAGTCGGAGGTGGAGGGATCATGAATACCAATTTCATTGTCGTCATGGGTGGCATTGCGCTGCTGCTCATCGCGCTGTCAGCCATCAGCAGCATTGCCCAGAGCACCGAATCGCGTAGTGGCAAAACACGCTGGATTGCCTTGGTGGCTCTGTTGCCCCTGGCTGGCTGGGCTATCTGGTGGCAGAAGGGACCGAAGCGCCCATGAGTGAGCTGCACGAAGTGCGCGTGGCGCTGGTAACCGGCGCCGCGCGTGGCATAGGCAAGGGCATCGCCGCCTGCCTATTGCGCGCCGGCTGGTCTGTAGTGCTGGGTGATGTGGACGAGGCGCAGGGGCTGTTGGCTGCTGAAGAACTGGCGCGTCTTGGTACGGTCGAGTTCGTACCGCTGGATGTGGCTGACGAGGCCAGTGTGCAGGCAACTGTCGAGTTGATCGAGGAGGATTTCGGTCGGCTGGACGGTCTCGTCAATAATGCCGGTCTTGCCGATCCGGATAGCGGCCCTCTGGAGCAGTTGAGTCTTGAGTTCTGGAACCGATTGCTGGCAGTCAATCTGACCGGCGCGTTTCTGGTCTCCCGGCAGTGCTTGGAACTGCTGCGTGCGAGTGGTGGTGCCATCATCAATATCGCCTCGACACGGGCGCTGCAGTCGGAGCCGCACACCGAAGCCTACGCGGCGAGCAAGGGCGGGCTGGTAGCACTGACCCATGCGATGGCGGTGAGTCTGGGCCCCGAAGTACGGGTCAATGCGGTGAGCCCCGGCTGGATTGATACCCGCGCCGAAACATCTCAGGTCAATGACCCGCTGCGGCAAGTCGACCATGAGCAGCATGCCGTCGGCAGAGTGGGGCAGCCGGAAGATGTGGGCGAATTGGTAGCGTTTTTATTGAGCCCTGCGGCGGCTTTCATTACCGGGCAGAATATCGTTGCGGATGGTGGCATGACCCGGCAGATGATCTACCGAGAGTAAGCTGCAGATAGAAGTCACCGGCAGGCTTGGGATGGCAGGTGCTGTTGCTTTGCCGTCCCCGGCTCCTCGCACATGTGATGCGGTCGAGCAGCTGGGGATGACAGTCGTAGAACTTACTTCTCGACGAAGGCTCGCTCGATGGCGTAATGCGCCTGCACACCCTGACGGGATTCCTCGAAGCCCCAGCCATCCAGAATGGCGGTCAAGTCCTTGAGCATGGCCGGGCTGCCGCAGAGCATGAAGCGGTCATCTTCCAAGTTTGGCTTGGGCAGACCGATATCCTCGAACAGCTTGCCGCTGGTCATCAGATCCGACAGGCGACCTTCGTTGCGATAGGGCTCGCGGGTCACGGTCGGATAATAGATCAGCTGCTCGCCCACCTGCTCGCCGAAATACTCATGGTTCGGCAGGTCTTCAGTGATCAGCTTCTGATAGGCCAGCTCACGTACCCAGCGGCAGCCGTGAGTGAGGATGACCTTGTCGAAACGCTCGTAGGTTTCCGGGTCCTGGATGATGCTGATGAAGGGCGCCAGACCGGTGCCGGTGCTCAGCAGATACAGGTTGCGTCCTGACAGCACGTTATCCAGCACCAGCGTGCCGGTAGGCTTGCTGCTGATGATGATGTTATCGCCTTCCTTGATGTGTTGCAGGCGCGAGGTCAGTGGGCCGTCCGGCACCTTGATGCTGTAGAACTCCATGGTGTCTTCGTAGTTCGGGCTGGCAATACTGTAGGCTCGCATCAGCGGGCGACTGTCCACCTCCAGACCGATCATGATGAAGTGCCCGTTCTTGAAGCGCAGCCCCGGATCGCGGGTGGTCTTGAACGAGAACAAAGTGTCGGTCCAGTGGTGCACACTGAGGACACGCTCGGTCTTGAATTTGGACATCATTCCCTCCCTAGGGATCTTTGAATTGCGTGCATTCTACCCTTTGACTAATCTACCGGTTAAGTGATTTATTTTTCTATATATAAACGGTAAAACCGATAATGAAGTACACCTTGCGCCAACTGGAAGTCTTTCTGGCCGCTGCCTTTCATGAAAACCTGACGCGAGCCGCGGAAAGCCTGGCGATGTCCCAATCCGCAGCGAGCAGTGCGCTGCGGGATCTGGAGGGGCAGTTCAACATCCAGCTGTTTGACAGGGTGGGCAAGCGTTTACAGCTCAATGAGCTCGGCAAGAGCATTCGCCCCAAGGCCGAGGCGCTGTTGGAACAGGCCCGTGGCCTGGAGGCGGCAATGGGAGGCCACCGGGAGATTGGTCATTTGCGGGTGGGTGCCACCATGAGCGTTGGCAACTACCTGGCGGTCGGGATCATGGCGCGCTATATGCTGGAGCAATCTGGAGCGCGGGTCGAGCTTGAGGTGGCCAATACCTCGACCATCATCCGCAAGCTGGCAAACTTTGAACTGGATCTGGGCTTGATTGAAGGTGAAACGCGCCATCCGGATCTGAAGATGTTGCATTGGCGGGACGATGAGTTGGTGGTGTTCTGCGCACCGGACCATGAGCTGGCGGGCAAGCCCTGGCTGACTGACGAGGATCTGTTGCAGGCTGAGTGGATAGTGCGCGAGCAGGGCTCCGGTACCCGGCAGAACTTCGAGTGGGCCCTGCACGGCTTGTTGCCCCAGTTGAATATCAAGTTGGAACTGCAGCATACCGAGGCAATCAAGCGCGCAGTGGAGGCGGGGTTGGGCGTGGGTTGTCTGTCTGCGATCACGCTGGATGATGCTTTTCGTCGCGGCAGTCTGGTGCCGCTACCGGTACCGCATCGGGATTTTCAACGTGGGCTGTATTTTGTACGTCACCGCAACAAGTTCCTCAGTGCGGGCATGCAGCGCTGGTTGGAGTTGTGTCAGGAAGAGGTGCAATAAAGGCGGCGAGCGAGGCGAGTGATGCGGGTGAATTGAAGGCCCGGGCAGGGTGCCCGGGCTGTGATCGAAGCTGTTACTGTCCAGCCAGTACCAGTTGACCGTCCCGCAGCGGAATCTTTTCACCGGGGTGGCGATCCATGCGTACAGTGCCGGTCTCGTCACCGATGCTGTATTCGACCTGATAGCCGACCAGGTTTTCCTTGTTGTCGTATACGGTTTCGCAGCGCTGTTCGGTAGTGGTATAGGTGCTGCCGGACTGGATGCGCTCCTGGGTCTTGTTACCGGCGTAGCCGCCGGCAGCAGCGCCCGCCACGGTAGCAATTTTCTTGCCGGTACCACCGCCAACCTGATTGCCAAGTACGCCGCCGATCACTGCACCGGCCACGCTACCCAATACCTGATGCTGGTCCTTGACCGGTTTCTGGCGGGTCACGGTTACCTGCTCGCAGACCTCACGTGGGATGCGCTCGTTTTCCTTTATTTCGACAACGTTGATTACCTGCGCGTGGGTGGGTGTCTTGTCGGATAAGGCACTGTAACCGGCAATGGCTCCCCCTGCAGTGGCTACTACAGCGCCGATGATGATGCCTGACAACATTGACTTGTTCATGATGAAATCCCTGTGTACTGCGTTTGTCTGATGCGGTTATCCGCAAAGCTACTTCTGAGACCCTCAGGCGGCGTGCAAGTTCAGCTGTCCTGTTCCGCTTCCATGCGCAGCAGCGCAATGAGCGCCTGCCCGGCGTTGGACAGTGTTCGCCCGCTGTGGTGAATGCAGCCCAGCTGGCGGACCAGCCCGGCGTTGGGAACATGGAGCGCCCGTACCTGAGTATCGATCATGGTCTGCGGCAGCACGCTCCAGGCGAGGCCGATCGACACCATCATCTTGATGGTTTCCATATAATTGGTGCTCATGCTGACCTGCGGGCTGATGCCGTGCCGGTCGAACAGTTGACCCACCACCCTGTGGGTAAAGGTATTGATGCCGGGAAATACTGCCGGATACGCGGCCAGCTCCTGCAATGTCACTTCCTGTCTTTCGGCCAGCGGATGTTCCGGCGCAACGACGAACATCAGGTGATCATTCCAGATGTGCGTGGCAATGATCGGCGCTTCGACTTCCGGCGCAAGGGTAATCACTGCCAGTTCTATTTCGCCTTGCAAGACCTTTTCGTAGGCGACTTCGGAATCAAGGAATTCAATATCCAGCACTACGCCGGGATACGCCTTGGTGAAGCGGCGCAGTATCGGTGGCAGGCGATGCAGGCCGATATGGTGGCTGGTGGCCAGGCTCAGGCGCCCCTTGACGCTGGATGACAGGTTGCCCAAGGCACGTCGGGTATCGTTCAGTGTATTGATGATGAGTTCGGCCCGGGGCTTCAGTGCGCGTCCGGCCTCGGTGAGGCCGACATGCTTGCCGATGCGGTCGAAGAGGCGTGCATCGAGCTGCTGCTCCAGTGTGGCGATGCGCTTGCTGATGGCCGGTTGGGTCAGGTGCAGCTGTTCCGCCGCGCGGGAAAAGGAACCGGTAGCGGCAACAGCGAGAAAGGCAGTGAGGTTGGCAGTATCCATGTGGATTCCAATTGGTTATCCAATGCATGAATATAATGAATTTGTTTTATTGAATGCCAGCTTTTACCATCATCTCGTCAATAAAGAGCTGCCGCCGGGTTTTCCGAGACCGCAGTCATCAGCCGATTCAGGAGATACGCATGTCCGCCAAGACGCTTTACGACAAGCTTTGGGACAGTCATCTGGTCAAGCAGCGCGACGATGGGTCAGCGTTGTTGTATATCGATCGTCATCTGCTCCACGAAGTAACCTCGCCTCAGGCTTTCGAGGGGCTGCGTCTGGCCGACCGGAAGCCGTGGCGCATCGATGCCAACCTGGCTACTCCGGACCATAACGTGCCGACGGTCAACCGTGCTGCGGGCACTTCCGGTATCGAAGATCAGGTCTCCAAGTTGCAGGTCACCACGCTGGATGACAACTGCCGCGATTTCGGCATCATGGAATTCCAGATGACCGACCGCCGCCAGGGTATCGTGCACGTGGTGGGGCCAGAACAGGGCGCCACTCTGCCGGGCATGACCATTGTCTGCGGCGACTCGCATACCGCCACCCACGGCGCCTTCGCTGCCCTGGCTCATGGTATCGGCACATCCGAGGTTGAGCACGTGTTGGCGACCCAGTGTCTGGTCGCCAAGAAAATGAAGAATATGCTGGTCCTGGTCGAAGGCGAGCTGGGCTTTGGCGTGACCGCCAAGGACATCGTACTGGCCGTGATCGGCAAGATAGGGACTGCTGGCGGTAACGGCCATGCCATCGAATTTGCCGGCTCGGCAATTCGCGGCTTGTCGATGGAAGGGCGCATGACCGTCTGTAACATGGCTATCGAGGCCGGCGCTCGCGTGGGTCTGGTTGCCTGTGACGAGAAAACCGTCGCTTACGTCAAGGACCGTCCTTACTCGCCCAAAGGCGAGGATTGGGATAATGCCGTGATCGCCTGGCAAGAGCTGGTATCCGATGCCGATGCCGAGTTCGATACTGTTGTCGAACTGGATGCCGCGCAGATTCAGCCGCAGGTGTCCTGGGGGACTTCACCGGAAATGGTCGTGGCGGTGGATGCCAACGTGCCGGATCCGGCAAAAGAGGCTGATCCGGTCAAGCGCAGTGGCTATCAGCGGGCTCTGCAGTACATGGGCCTGGAGGCCAATCAGCCGATCACCTCCATTGCCTTGGATCGCGTGTTCATCGGTTCCTGCACCAACTCGCGCATCGAAGATCTGCGGGCGGCCTCGATCGTGGTCAAGGGGCGCCGGGTTTCCGGAAGCATCAAGCAGGCGATGGTGGTACCGGGTTCGGGGTTGGTCAAGGAGCAGGCCGAGCGCGAAGGGCTGGACGTGATCTTCAAGGCGGCTGGCTTTGAGTGGCGCGATCCGGGTTGCTCCATGTGTCTGGCGATGAATCCCGACCGCTTGCAGGCGGGCGAGCATTGCGCTTCGACCTCCAACCGCAACTTTGAAGGTCGGCAGGGTAATGGCGGGCGCACACACCTGGTCAGTCCGGCCATGGCGGCAGCGGCAGCGATTGCTGGCCATTTCGTTGATGTAAGAGAGATGCTCAGAGAGGAGGCGACTGCATGAAGGCCTTTACCAAACACACCGGGCTGGTCGCACCCTTGGATCGCGCCAATGTGGATACTGATCAGATCATTCCGAAACAATTTCTGAAGTCGATCAAGCGCACCGGTTTCGGCGCCAACCTGTTCGATGAGTGGCGGTATCTGGATGAAGGTTATCCGGGACAGGACAACTCCGTGCGTCCGCTGAACCCTGATTTCGTCCTCAACCAGCCGCGCTATCAAGGCGCCAGCGTATTGCTTGCACGGGAAAACTTCGGTTGCGGCTCCAGCCGTGAGCATGCGCCCTGGGCGCTGGATGAGTACGGTTTCCGCGCCGTGCTGGCGCCGAGCTTTGCGGATATCTTCTTCAATAACAGCTTCAAGAATGGTTTGTTACCTATTGTTTTGGCTGAAGAAGATATCGATGCGCTTTTTGCGCAGGCTGCGGCTGAAGAAGGCTATCAGTTGACCGTCGACCTGGAGGCGCAAGCCGTTATCCGCCCGGACGGCAAAAGCTACAGCTTTGATATCGATGCCTTCCGCAAGCACTGCCTGCTGGAGGGCCTGGACGATATCGGCCTGACACTGCAGGACGCTGATGCCATTGGTACTTTCGAAGAGAAACACCGGCAGGCGCAACCCTGGCTGTTTGGCGCGATCAAGTGATATAAACCAAAGGTTTACAACAATATGTCAAAGAATATTCTGATTCTCCCCGGCGATGGTATTGGTCCGGAAATCGTTGCCGAAGCGGTCAAGGTGCTGGAAGCTGCCAGCGAAAAATACAACCTGGGCGTCGAGCTGAGCTACGACGATCTGGGTGGCGCGGCCTATGATCGATACGGCACGCCGCTGGCTGACGAGACCCTGGAGCGCGGACGCCAGGCTGACGCTATTCTGCTGGGCGCGGTCGGTGGTCCCAAGTGGGACACCATTGAGCCGGCGCTGCGCCCCGAGCGCGGGCTGCTGAAGATCCGTTCGCAGTTGCAGCTGTTCGGCAACCTGCGTCCGGCGCTGCTGTATCCGCAACTGGCCGAGGCTTCCACCCTCAAACCTGAAGTGGTTTCCGGTCTGGATATTCTCATCGTTCGTGAGCTGACCGGCGGCATCTACTTCGGTCAGCCGCGCGAGCGCCGGGTATTGGACAATGGCGAGCGTCAGGCCTACGACACCTTGCCCTACAGCGAAAGCGAGATCCGCCGTATCGCCACCGTCGGCTTCGACATGGCCCGTCTGCGCAGCAAGAAGTTGTGCTCGGTGGACAAGGCCAACGTGCTGGCGTCCAGTCAGCTGTGGCGCGAAGTGGTGGAGGAGGTGGCCAAGGACTATCCGGATGTGGAGCTGTCGCACATGTATGTCGACAATGCCGCCATGCAGTTGGTCCGTGCGCCCAAGCAGTTCGACGTGATTGTTACCGACAACATGTTCGGTGACATTCTGTCGGATCAGGCGTCCATGCTCACCGGCTCCATCGGCATGCTGCCGTCGGCCTCGCTGAATGCGCAGAACAAGGGCATGTACGAGCCCTGCCATGGCAGCGCGCCGGATATCGCCGGGCAAGGCATTGCCAATCCGCTGGCCACCATTCTCTCGGTATCCATGATGCTGCGCTACAGCTTTGCTGAAGCGGATGCAGCCGATGCCATCGAGAAAGCGGTCAGTCAGGTACTGGACCAGGGCCTGCGTACCGGTGACATCATGGCGGCAGACTGTCGCCAGGTCGGCACCCGGGAAATGGGTGACGCCGTGGTCGCGGCGTTGAAAAACCTGTAACCTGTCGCATTGCTTAATTTGCACCCGGCGCTAACCGGGTGCAATTGTCGAGAATTTTACCCCCTGGGGGTCTGCAGTTATGAAACAAGTTGGTCTGATCGGTTGGCGGGGCATGGTAGGTTCCGTGCTCATGCAGCGTATGCGCGAAGAGAATGACTTTGCATCCATTGATCCGGTATTTTTCACCACCTCCAACGTGGGTGGTACCGGCCCGGATATCGGCAAGGGCATTCCCGAGCTGAAGGATGCTTACGACATCGAAGCCCTCAAGCCCATGGACATCATCATCACCTGTCAGGGTGGCGATTACACCAACGCCGTCTATCCCAAGCTGCGTGCCGAGGGTTGGGAAGGCTACTGGGTCGACGCCGCTTCCGCGCTGCGCATGGAAGATGAGTCGCTCATCGTGCTGGATCCGGTCAACCGTCGGAGCATCGATCAGGCCCTGCGTGATGGCACCAAGACCTTCGTCGGCGGCAACTGTACTGTCAGCCTGATGCTGATGGGGCTTGGTGGTCTGTTCGAGAATGGACTGGTCGAATGGATGACTGCCATGACCTACCAGGCCGCCAGTGGCTCCGGTGCGCAGAACATGCGTGAGCTGATCAACCAGATGGGCGTGATCAACGGGTCGGTTGCCGATAAGCTGGCTGATCCCGCCAGCGCCATCCTGGATATCGATCGCCAGGTGGCAGCGACCCTGCGTGATGACAGTTTCCCGGCTGAGCACTTCGGCGTGCCCCTGGCCGGCAGCCTGATCCCCTGGATCGACAAGCAGCTGCCCAGTGGGCAGAGCCGCGAAGAGTGGAAGGCCCAGGCAGAAACCAACAAGATCATTGGTCGCAGTGGTCGTCCGATTCCGGTGGATGGCATCTGCGTGCGCATCGGCGCCATGCGCTGCCACAGCCAGGCGCTGACCATCAAGCTGAACAAGGATGTGCCGCTGGCGGATATCGAAGCCATGCTGGATGCGCACAATCCCTGGTCCAAGGTGGTGCCGAACGAGAAGGAAGCCACCATTCGCGACCTGACTCCGACCGCTGTGACCGGCACGCTGAAAGTGCCGGTGGGACGTTTGCGCAAGCTGAATATGGGCTCGCAGTATCTGTCGGCCTTTACCGTTGGCGATCAGCTGCTCTGGGGTGCTGCTGAGCCGCTGCGGCGCATGCTGCGGATTCTGCTCGAGGGTTGATTCGCTCCGGGTAGCAACCAATAATTGGGCACCCCCGTATGACGGGGGTGCCCTTTGTGTTTTCAGGATTCAGTCGGGAAAGAATGTCTATGAGCAAGACCGGTGATGTCGCGATAGTGGGTGTGAGTGGCCTGGCAGGAGAAACCCTGCTGAATGTGCTGGATGACCAGGATTTTTCCTTTGCTCGGATTCACCTGCTGGATATCGAGGATCGTGCCGGTGGCCGGCCCATGCTCAAGGGGCAGAGCCAGCGGGTCGAGGTGCTGGAGCGATTTGATTTTTCACAGGTGGCGCTGGTGTTGTTTGTCGATCCCGAATTGGCAATGGGCTGGACAGCCCAGGCGGTTGCAGCCGGTTGTCTGGTGGTGGATGCCTGCGGTGCTTTCCGGCATGACACTTCCGTCCCGCTGGTGGTGGCCGATGTAAACCCCGCAGCGCTGCAGGGTGTTCGTGAGCGCGGCGGCATTGTTGCCTGCCCGGATGCTCAGGTAGTACAGACAGTGACCGCCTTGCAGCCCTTGGTTGCACAGGCGGGTTTGCAGGCCGTTACTCTGGCTACCTATCAGTCCATGTCGACGCTGGGTGGCGACGAGGTCGAGGCCCTGGCGCTGCAGACCGGTCGTCTGCTCAATGGGCAGCCGGCGGAGAAGGGCGCTCTGGAGAAGCAGGCTGCATTCAATCTGATACCGCGGATTGGCGAGGCGGACGAAAATGGAAATAGTCAGCTAGAGTCGCAACTGGCCGAGGATGTACGCCGCATTCTGCAGTTGCCGCAATTGCCGATATCCGCTACCTGTGTGCTGGTGCCGACTTTCTTTGGCAGCGCTCAGGTCATGCAGATTCGCACGCGTGAAGAGCTGACCGCCAAGCGTGCCGCGACCCTGCTGCGCAAGGCGTCCGGCGTCAAACTGCTTGATCGACCGGCCGCGGGCGGTTATCCGACACCGGTAGTCGATGCAACCGGCACTGATCAGGTCTGGGTAGGGCGGCTGCGACAGGATTCTTTTGATCCGCTCAGTATCAGTATGTGGCTTGTGTCTGATAATCTTCGAAAAGGTGTCGCACTTAACAGTCTTGCTGTCGCAGAGTTATTGATAAAAGACCATTTGTAATCGATACTTGCTGCGGATTTGTAACAATCACTTAAGGATTGTCCGGGCAAACACTGATTTTTGGTTTGACTGATTTCAGATTGCCGGTTGCCGGTGGGGGAGAACCGGTAGTGCGGTGATGGAGTTCATGGACGCGTGTAAAACGATAAAGCAAAGGATCTTCGCTATGGTTCGTAAACTGGTTTTGGCTGTCGCCGCAGCTAGTGCCCTGATGTCATCCAATATGGTCCAAGCGCTGGGGATTGGTGAGATCAACCTGCGTTCAGCCCTGAATCAGCCATTGGATGCCGAAATTGAGCTGCTGCAGGTCCGTGACCTGAGCAGCAGTGAGATTCGCTCGGTATTGGCGTCGCCCGATGACTTCGGCAAGGCCGGTATCGATCGTTCGTTCTTCCTCACTGATCTGACCTTTACTCCGGTTGTCAGACAAGATGGCAAGGCCGTCATCAGGGTGACTTCGACCCGCCCGGTCAAGGAACCGTACCTGAATTTCCTGATGGAAGTGCGTTGGCCGTCCGGACGCGTACTGCGTGAATTCACCTTGCTGCTGGATCCGCCGCTGTATCAGCCGGCGCCGGTCGCTGCCAGTGCCCCGATAGCCCGGCCGGCTCCCTCTGCTTCCGGCAATATAGTCCGCCCAGCTCCGGCAAGACCCGCAGCTCAGTCGAGCGCCACCCCGGGGTCCAGCGGCGCTGCTTCCGGTGAGTGGAAGACCACGCGTGCCGACACCTTGTGGGACATCGCGTTGAAGAACCGTCCGCAAGGCGCCAGTGTGCATCAGACCATGCTGGCAATTCAGGACCTGAACCCCACCGCCTTCATCGGCGATAATATCAACAGCCTCAGAGCTGACCAGACGCTGACCTTGCCGAATGCCGAGCAGGCCGCTACCCGCAGCCGCGCTGATGCAGTAGCGCAGGTCGCCAGCCAGACGACCGCCTGGCAGAACCGTCGGCCAGCCACCAAGCCTGCGCCAAGACAACTGGATGCGCGTGAACGGGACGTGGCCGGCGCTGCGCCTGCACAAGCGCGCAACGAAGACTCCCTGCGCCTGCTTTCCGGTACTGATGAGGCGAGCGAGACCAACACGGACTCGGCAGCAGATGGCGAGAACGGTGGCCTGCGTGACGCCCTGGATCGTACCAAGGAGCAGTTGGACTCCACCGAGCGGGAAAAAGATGAACTCAATGATCGGTTGGCCGACATTCAGGGCCAATTGGAAACACTGCAACGCCTGCTTGAGCTCAAGGATGCCCAGCTGGCTGCGCTCCAGAGCGAGCTGAACGGTGATGATGAGCTGCCCGACATTCTGCCGGTGCCGGAAGAAAATGCCCAGGTTGACACTACGCTGGTTGACACCACAGCACTGGCCGACGAGCCGGTTGAAGCCGATCTCCCGTTGGAGCAAGAGGCTGCAGCAGAGTCTGGCGCCGAATCCGGTGAGGCTGAAGAGGACGCCGGGGACACCAGCACCGACGAAGAGCAGATTGCCGTAGCGCCGCTGGCTGTTCCGGCCGAGCAATCACCCGCGGAGCCCGACAGTACCGCTGCTCTGGTGCAACCAGCACCGGTTGCACCGACTGGCGAGGAAGCGCGCATGGATAGCAAATCACCTGAAGCCCTGCTACAGCGGTTCATGCAGAACCAGAGTCTGTTGCTGGGCGCCGGCGTTGTCGCGCTGCTGCTGTTGCTGTTGATTCTGATGGCTATTGCCCGCCGCAACGCCCGCCGTGAGGCCGAACTGGCTGACAATTTCATCGCTCAGACTGCAGTCAGTGGTGAGGATGACAGCAGCGAGAGTGACAACGACGACTTCAATGTGGCCCTAGCCGACGCGCAAGCCGACAGCCAGGAAGACATGGGCATCGCTGAAGACCCGCTTATCGAAGCCGATGCCTTGATCGCCTACGGCAAGCTGGATCAGGCTGCTGACGCATTGCAGTCGGCCATCTACGAGGAGCCGGAGCGTACGGATCTGCGGTTGAAAATGATGGAAGTTGAAGCGCTGCGGGAAAATCCTCAGGGCTATTCCGCCCAGGCCGAAGCCTTGCGCCGCATGGGTGTGGCAGATGCCGCGGTGGAAATGATGAATGCCCGCTACCCCTTGATGGCTGCCGGCCTGATGACAGGTGCAGCATTGATGGATGATGGCAGCGAAGCAGATGTAGAAGAGCTCTCGCTGGAGGAGTCGCTGGAAGACGCGCCAGTCATCGATAACGAGGGCGAGGGTGAAGGCGGAGCCATTGCACTGGATAGTGATGCCGATCAGTTCGACTTCAGCGACTTCGGCCTGGAAGAGGACGCGGCGGCTTCACTGGCGGACTCGGCCGACGAGCAGGGCGCCGGCTTCGATCTGGATTTTGATCTGGATGAAGAGCTGTCTGACCCCGCATCGGCCAACGCAGATACCGATATGTTCGACAGCGCAGCGGATGTCGTGGAGCCGGTCGATGCTCAAGGGGTGTCGCCAGCGCCATCGAACGATGACTTCGAACTGAATCTGGATGATGAGTTGCAGGCGGATAATCTGTTGGCCGAGTTCGAGGCGACGAATCTGGCCGGCTCTGAGGTGACGCAGGATGACGCGCAAACACCGGCCGCGGACGACAGTTTTACCCTTACCGATGATGACCTGGCCGGCTTCGAGGCAGAGCTGCAATCAGTCATGCATGCAGAGGAAGGTGCGGGCGACAACAGTGCCGACCAGGCTTCTGCAGAAATTGAGTCTGACGCTGCGCCAGACGTTACCCTCGATGAGGATCCGATGCCGTCCGACAATCTGGATGATGACGATTTCGACTTCCTGTCGGATACCGATGAATGTGCCACCAAGCTGGATCTGGCCCGCGCCTATATCGACATGGGTGATGAGGAAGGTGCGCGTGATATCCTTGCCGAAGTGGTTGAGGAAGGAAACGAACAACAGCAGCAGGACGCTCGCGAAATGATAGGGCAGATTGGCTGATAGATGAGTAGTACAACGGTAGAAGCGGCCGCCTCCGAGGCGGCCGCTGTTGTTTCAAGGGTAGCTGCCTGCGTTGAATACAGTGGGACAGCCTACCGCGGATGGCAGCGTCAGCAGTCCGGCGTGCGGAGTGTTCAGGAAGCCGTCGAAAAGGCTTTGTCTCGGGTGGCTAATCATCCGATTCAGCTGTTCTGCGCAGGGCGTACCGACGCCGGGGTGCATGCCTCCTGCCAGATCATTCACTTCGACAGTACCGCCAGGCGGGAGCCGATGAACTGGTTCCATGGTGCCAACGCCAATCTCCCTCACGATATCAGTCTGGTCTGGGCGAAGCCGGTGGGCATGGATTTTCATGCGCGCTTTTCAGCCAAGGCCCGGCGCTACCGGTACGTGATCTACAATGATCCGGTGCGTCCGGCGCAGCTCGGGCGTGAGGTCACCTGGAACTACCGGCCGCTGGATATCGAGCGGATGCAGGAAGCTGCACAGGTATTGGTCGGTGAGCATGACTTTACCTCATACCGGGCCGTCGCCTGTCAGGCCAAGTCGCCGGTAAAAACCATCCATCACCTCAAGCTGGTGCGTTTCGGCAAGTTCATTGTGCTGGATATCCGTGCCAGTGCCTTTCTGCACCACATGGTGCGCAATATTGCCGGGGTACTGATGCAGATCGGCTGTGGCGAGCGACCGATCGATTGGGCCGGTGAGATATTGCATGCGCGTGATCGTCGAACCGGTGGCCTGACGGCGCCGGCGTTTGGTCTGTATCTGGTCGACGTAACCTATGCCGATCACTTTGATCTGCCGCAACGCTATCTGGGCCCGCATTTTCTATCGGCACTCAATGAATCGGACTGACTGACGCCCTCAGGGCTGATCTGCTACTATCGTCTGCTTTCCCCATTCAGAGTCTGTGATTGCCTATGGCGCGTATCAAAATCTGTGGCATTACCCGGGTGGAGGATGCTCTGGCGGCAGCTCAGGCCGGAGCTGATGCCATTGGTCTGGTATTTCATGCCGCCAGCCCGCGCGCGGTCAGCATCAAGCAGGCCGGTGCCATCGTTCAGGCGTTGCCGCCCTTTGTCACCGTAGTCGGCCTGTTCGTCGATGCGCCGGAAGCTGACATTCGCGCCGTGCTGGAGCGGGTGCCGCTGGATCTGTTGCAATTCCATGGCGAGGAGCCCGATTCTTTCTGCCAGCGCTTTGCCCGGCCCTATCTCAAGGCTGTACGGGTGCGCCCAGGGGATGACCTGAATGCGCTGGCCGGCAATTGGCCAGGCGCCAGTGGCATTCTGCTGGACAGTTACAAGCCCGGCGTGCCGGGTGGTACCGGAGAGACCTTTGACTGGTCGATGATTCCTTCACAACGTCCCTGGACACTGGTTCTGGCCGGTGGTCTGCAGGCGGACAATGTACGCCAGGCCATCGACATGACAGCGCCATGGGCGGTGGATGTCAGTGGTGGCGTTGAAGCCGCCAAGGGAATCAAGGATGTCGACAAAATCAACGCTTTTATTCATGAGGTGAAGCGTGTCTGATTCAACCCCTATCGATTATGCAAGTGTGCCCGATCAGCGTGGCCATTTTGGCCCCTACGGCGGTCGCTTTGTTTCCGAGACGCTGATGGATGCGCTCGATGAACTCGAAACGCTGTATGAAAAGCTGGTGAAAGATCCCGACTTTCAGGCCGAGTTCGACCGCGATCTGGCCCACTATGTGGGGAGGCCATCGCCGCTCTATCTCGCCGAGCGACTGACCGCAAAGATCGGCGGCGCACAGATCTGGCTCAAGCGTGAAGACCTGAACCACACCGGTGCGCACAAGGTGAACAACACCATCGGTCAGGCGCTGTTGGCCAAGCATATGGGCAAACCCCGGGTGATTGCCGAGACCGGCGCCGGCCAGCACGGCGTGGCTACGGCTACGGTTGCTGCGCGCCTGGGCCTGAAGTGTCAGGTGTACATGGGTGCTGAGGACGTCAAGCGTCAGGCGCTGAACGTCTATCGCATGAAGCTGCTGGGCGCCGAGGTGATTCCGGTTACCTCTGGCTCCAAGACACTCAAGGATGCGATGAACGAAGCCATGCGCGACTGGGTGACCAACATCGATGACACCTTCTACATCATCGGTACTGTTGCCGGCCCGCATCCGTATCCCAAGCTGGTCCGTGACTTCCAGTGCGTGATCGGTCGTGAAGCCCGCGAACAGTGCCTGGCGCAGGCCGGTCGCCTGCCTGATGCGCTGGTTGCCTGTGTCGGCGGTGGCTCCAACGCCATCGGCCTGTTCCATCCTTTCCTGGAAGACCAGGGCGTTGCCATGTATGGCGTCGAGGCCGCCGGTGATGGGCTGGACACAGGCCGCCACGCAGCGCCCTTGAATGGCGGTCTGCCTGGCGTATTGCATGGCAATCGCACTTATCTGATGTCGGATGAGAACGGACAGATCACCGAGACTCATTCGGTATCTGCTGGTCTCGATTACCCGGGAGTGGGACCAGAGCACAGCTGGTTGAAGGATATCGGGCGCGTTGATTACGTTGACGCCACCGATACCGAGGCGCTGGCCGCATTCCGCGAGCTGACCCAGGTCGAAGGCATCATGCCGGCGCTGGAGTCCAGTCATGCAGTTGCCTATGCCATGAAGCTGGCGGCGACCATGCGTCCCGATCAGATCATCGTGGTGAACCTGTCCGGTCGCGGCGACAAGGATATCCATACTGTCGCCGGTATCGACGGCATCAGCATTTGAAGGTGTGACATGAGCCGAATTAAACAGTGTTTTGACACCCTGCGCGCCGATGGCCGTAAGGCGCTGATCCCTTACTTCACCGCCGGCGACCCGAACCCGGAAATGACCTTGCCATTGATGCATGAGCTGGTTGAGGCCGGGGTCGACGTGATCGAGCTGGGGATTCCATTCTCCGACCCGATGGCCGATGGCCCGGTTATCCAGCTGGCCATGGAGCGGGCATTGGCGCACGACGTCAGTCTGCGTGATGTGCTGGATATGGTCCGCGCATTTCGTACCACCAACCAGACCACTCCGGTGGTGCTGATGGGCTACCTGAACCCGATGGAGCGTATGGGCTATCAGGCGTTTGCCGAGCAGGCGGCGGATGCGGGAATTGATGGTGTGCTGACCGTGGATCTGCCGCCGGAAGAAGCTGAAGAGGTGGTGCCGCTGTTCCGTGAGTACGGTCTGGACTGCATTTTCCTGCTGGCACCCACCACCACTCTGGCCCGCGCACGTAAAATCTGTGAGCTGGCCAGTGGTTATGTCTATTATGTTTCACTGAAAGGTGTGACCGGATCGGCCGCGCTGAACGTCACCGAAGTAGCAGAAAAGCTGGAGCAGCTGCGAACCGTTACCGATCTGCCGATCGGCGTCGGTTTCGGTATTGCCGATGGCGCCTCCGCCGCTGCCGTTGGTGCTGTGGCGGATGGCGTGGTAGTCGGTTCGGTTCTGGTCAAGCAGATTGCCGCGCATGTGGGTGATCCGGTGCAGGCCCGGGCCGGCATCACGGCAGTCATCCGCGACATGCGGGCAGCCATGGATCGTTGAGCGACAGCGCATTCGTGTATTTTGGTGAAGCAGACAACAGATAAGGATTGGCAATGAGCAACTGGTTGGTGGATAAACTGATTCCTTCCATCGTGCGTTCCGAGGCGCAGAAGAGCAGCGTGCCCGAAGGGCTGTGGCGCAAGTGCCCATCCTGCGACGCGGTGCTGTACCGCCCCGAGCTGGAAAAGAATCTGGAGGTCTGCCCCAAATGCAGCCATCACCTGCGGATCAATGCGCGCCGTCGTCTCGATATCTTTCTTGATGCCGATGGTCGTACTGAAATTGCCGCCGAACTGGAGCCGGTTGATAAGCTCAAGTTCCGTGATACCAAGAAGTACAAGGATCGCCTGGTTGCAGCCCAGAAGCAGACCGGTGAGAAGGATGCGCTGGTGGTCATGCAGGGCTCGCTCAAGGGCATGCCGCTGGTGGCCAGCGCCTTCGAGTTCAACTTCATGGGTGGCTCCATGGGCAGCGTGGTTGGCGCGCGATTCGTCCGCGGTGCCGAAATAGCCCTGCGTGAACGTATCCCCTATGTCTGCTTCCCTGCCTCCGGCGGTGCGCGGATGCAGGAGGCGCTGTTCTCGCTGATGCAGATGGCCAAGACCAGTGCTGCGCTGGCAAGATTGAAAGAGGAGGGGATTCCCTTCATTTCGGTCATGACCGACCCGGTCTACGGCGGCGTGTCTGCCAGCCTGGCGATGTTGGGGGACCTCAACGTAGCCGAGCCCAATGCGCTGATCGGTTTTGCCGGGCCGCGTGTCATCGAGCAGACCGTGCGCGAGAAGCTGCCTGCAGGCTTTCAGCGCAGCGAGTTCCTGTTGGACCATGGCGCGCTGGACATGATCATCCCGCGTCATGAAATGCGCGACCGGCTGGCAAGTATCCTGGCGCTGCTGACCAATCAGCCGGCCCCGGTCACGAGCGAGCCCGAGCTGCCTATCGCAGACGCGGAAGTGACTGGCGACGTCTGATGCAGGCCATGGGGTTGGCCGATTGGCTGGCGCAACTGGAACGGTTGCATCCGGCAGAAATCGATATGGGGCTGGAGCGGGTGGCCGAAGTGGCCTCCTGTCTCGATGTGTTGGACCCGGCACCGCTGGTGTTCACCGTTACCGGTACCAATGGCAAGGGTTCCACCTGTGCTGCGCTGGATAGCCTGCTTCGGCACGCTGGCCTGCGCAGCGGCTGCTACGCATCCCCGCATCTGGTGCAGTACAACGAACGTGTCAGCATTGACGGTCAGCCGGTCACTGATGCGGATCTGTGTGCTGCCTTTGCGGCTATCGACCAGGCCCGTGGCGCCATTTCCCTGACCTACTTCGAATTCGGCACTCTGGCGGCGCTCTGGCTGTTCAAGCGCGCCGGACTTGATGCTGTGGTACTGGAAGTGGGGCTGGGCGGGCGTCTGGACGCGGTCAATGTGGTGGATGCCAATGTGGCAGTGGTCACCAGCATTGGTCTGGACCATAGCGATTATCTGGGCCATGACCGCGATTCGGTAGGCTATGAAAAAGCCGGCATTCTGCGCCAGGGTCGCCCGCTGGTGTGTTCGGAAATTGATCTGCCTCCGCGTTTTGTGCAGCGGGTGAACGAGCTGCAGGTAGGCATGCTGCAGCGGGGTCGCGAGTATGGGTGGACGCCCGGCAGGGAAGGTTCCTGGACGCTTTTCGGCAAGGGCGGTGAGCGAGCCACCCGGCATATCGAGATGCCGCCGGTCCGTCTGCCTCGCGACAACCTGTGTTCAGCCGTTCAGGCTTTCTGGGCTGCCGGCCTGGATATGCCTGACGAGACTATTGCTGCCGCGCTGGTCGATGCCTTCGTTCCGGGGCGACTGGACCATCGCACATTGCATTGGAATGGTCAGGTGCGCGAGCTATGCCTGGACGTGGGGCATAACCCCCAGGCTGCCGCCTTTCTGTCAGCGCATCTGGCAGCCAGGCCGGCCCGCCGCATTGCGGTTTTTGGTTTGTTGGCGGACAAGGACCTCGAAGGCATCCTGAAGCAACTGAGCCGCCAGTTCGATTCCTGGGCGGTGGCGCCTTTGCCGAGTCCGCGCTCGCATGATGCGCAGCGACTGGCGCAACAATTGAGCGCGGGCGGAGAAACTGCCATGGCGTTTGGCTCCATCGGTGAGGCGATTGCATACCAGCTGGATAACTCGCCTGCCGACACAGAAATCGTGATTTTCGGGTCGTTTTTCTCGGTTTCCGAGGCCATACTCTGGCTTAACGATCAGACCGGCGGAGACAGATAATGGATGAAGGCCTCAAACAGCGCATCATAGGTGCCTTGGTATTGGTGGTGGCAGCGGTGGTATTCCTGCCCATGTTGCTGTCCGGGCAGGATGAAACCGAGCAGGTCGAGGTGGAGGTGCCGGAAGCGCCGGTGCTGGACGAGCGTGAGATTGCCGTCGCCGTACCGCCGATATTGCCCGAACCGGCGCCCGTGCCGGATATGCCACAGTCCGCTCCGGGTGACAGCACTGCCACACCGTTGCCGCAGACCGCTTCTATCGAGCCGGCCGCGCCGGTGGTCACCGAGCCGGACTCTGCAGTGACCCCATCAGAGCCGGAACCGGAGCCTGCGCCAGTCGAGCAGCCGCCAGCGGCCGCAGTTACTGCTGGCGGCTGGGTGATCCAGCAAGCGAGTTTCTCCAGTACCGAGAATGCCGACAGCTTCCGCCAGACGCTGGCCGGCCAGGGCTACAACGCCTATACCCGTTCCGCGCAGTCGAATGGCAAGACTATTGTGCGAGTTTTCATCGGTCCGCTTGAGAGCCGCGAGGCGGCTGCCAGAGTGCGCGATGAGCTGCAGCGCCGCCATCAGAGCAAAGGTCTGATTCTGGCTCAGGACGACGGCAACCGCGCCCGCTGAAGAGTCTCCACAGGCATCGGCAAATCAGTGATGCCTGTGGAGCTGTTCGCGATTGCCTGTTTCGATGCGATGCACGGCTCTGGTAGAATACGTTTTTCGTTATTGGATGCCTTACCGTGACATTAGCCGGCGTTGACTGGGCCATAATCGCTGTAATTTCCGTCTCCGCTCTGATCAGCCTGACCCGTGGCTTCGTCAAGGAAGCATTGTCTCTGTTGACCTGGGTCATCGCCGGGCTGGTTGCCTGGGTGTTCGGTGGCGCATTGGCGGACCTGTTGACTGGTTACATCGATACACCGTCCATCCGGGTGATCACGGCCTGCGCCATTCTTTTTGTATTGACCTTGATTCTCGGTGGTCTGATCAATTATCTGATCGGTCAACTGGTGTTGGTGACCGGACTGACCGGAACCGATCGCTTTCTCGGTATGGTGTTCGGTGCGGCGCGAGGTGCGTTATTGGTTGTGGTGGCCGTCGGTTTGCTGAGTCTGGCGCCGGTGCAGGCCGATGTCTGGTGGCGTGAATCGGCTTTCATTCCTCATTTTCTGTTGGTGGCGGACTGGTCGAAGAACCTCATTCTCGGTCTGGTCGGACGCTGATATCGGGCGTCGACCTTTGCTGCTGATATTTTTCATTTTCAACGAGAAAGGTGGTTAGGCATGTGTGGCATTGTTGGCATAGTGGGCAAGTCGAACGTCAATCAGGCGCTCTATGATGCCTTGACCGTCCTGCAGCATCGCGGCCAGGACGCCGCCGGCATCGTGACCTGCGATAACGAGCGACTGTTCCTGCGCAAGGACAACGGGCTGGTGCGCGATGTCTTTCATCAGCGGCACATGCAACGCCTGGTGGGTACCATGGGCCTGGGGCATGTGCGTTATCCAACGGCAGGCTCGTCCACCTCGGCCGAGGCGCAGCCGTTTTATGTGAATTCGCCCTACGGCATCACCCTGGCGCACAATGGCAACCTGACCAACGTCGAGCAACTGTCCAAGGAGCTCTACGAATCCGACCTGCGCCACGTCAACACCAACTCCGACTCGGAAGTGCTGCTCAATGTGTTCGCCCATGAGCTGGCCAGTGAGCGCAAGCTGAATCCGACCGAAGAGGATATCTTCAACGCGGTGCGTACGGTGCATGACCGCTGTCGTGGCGGTTATGCCGCAGTGGCCATGATCACCGGTCACGGTATCGTCGGCTTCCGCGATCCCAATGGGATCCGCCCGATCGTCTACGGCAAGCGTGAAACCGAACAGGGTGTTGAGTACATGGTGGCCTCGGAAAGTGTCGCGCTGGATGTGCTCGGCTTCGAAACTATCCGCGATCTGGCTCCCGGCGAAGCGGTATTCATCACCGTGGACGGCGAGATATTCACCCGTCAGTGCGCTATCAATCCGAAGTATGCGCCCTGCATCTTCGAGCACGTCTATCTGGCTCGTCCCGACTCCATCATTGACGGCGTATTGGTGTACAAGGCGCGCCTGCGCATGGGCGAGAAGCTGGCCGAGAAGATTCTGCGCGAGCATCCGGATCACGGCATCGATGTAGTCATTCCGATCCCGGATACCAGCCGCACCTCGGCGGTCGAGCTGGCCAATCACCTGGGCGTCAAGTTCCGTGAGGGCTTCGTCAAGAACCGCTATATCGGTCGTACTTTCATCATGCCCGGCCAGGCTGCACGCAAGAAGTCGGTGCGCCAGAAACTCAATGCCATGGAGTTGGAATTCCGCGGCAAGAATGTGCTGCTGGTGGATGATTCCATCGTCCGAGGCACCACCTGTCGGCAGATCATTCAGATGGCCCGCGAAGCCGGGGCGAAGAATGTCTATTTCTGCTCGGCGGCCCCGGCGGTGCGTTACCCGAACGTCTATGGTATCGATATGCCTTCTGCCCACGAGCTGATCGCCCACAACCGGACCACCGAAGAAGTGGCCGAGTTGATCGGCGCCGACTGGCTGGTCTACCAGGATCTGGAAGATCTGGTCGAGGCGGTGAAGGAAGGTAATCCGGTGATCGACGAGTTCGACTGCTCGGTGTTCAACGGCGAATACGTCACCGGCGATATCAATGAAGCCTATCTGGGCAAGATCGAGCAGTCGCGCAACGATGCAGTCAGGGCGCTGTCTGATGTCGAAAATGCCAATATCGGCCTGCACAATAACTGATCAGTGGGGGCGAAGATGATTTCCGATTGGCAGCCAGGGCGTCTGGACAGCGATCTTGAAGAGGCCGGTTTCGACACCTTGGCGGTGCGTGCCGGCCAGCATCGCAGCCCGGAGGCCGAGCATGGTGAAGCGCTGTTTCTGACTTCCAGCTACGTATTCCGCAGCGCCGGTGACGCCGCTGCGTGTTTTTCCGGCGAGCGCGCCGGTAACGTCTATTCGCGCTACATGAATCCAACGGTACGCACCTTCGAGCAGCGCATTGCTGCGCTGGAGAATGCGGAGCAGGCGGTGGCGACAGCCTCCGGCATGGCGGCCATTATGGCTACTGTCATGAGTCTGTGCAGCGCTGGTGACCATATTCTGGTATCGCGCAGCGTGTTCGGCGCCACCGTCAGTCTGTTCGACAAGTACTTCAAGCGTTTCGGTGTGGAAGTGGATTATGTCACTCTGGCTGATCTGGATGGCTGGCGTGCTGCCTGCAAGCCCAACACCCGGCTGTTCTTTGTCGAATCGCCATCCAACCCGTTGGCCGAGCTGGTGGACATTCGTGGGCTGGCTGCGGTCGCCAGAGAGCAGGGCGCATTGCTCGCCGTGGATAACTGTTTCTGCACGCCAGCCTTGCAGAAGCCGCTGGACCTGGGTGCGGATATCGTCATCCATTCCGCGACCAAGTACATTGATGGTCAGGGCCGCTGTCTGGGTGGGATCGTGGCCGGGCGCAAGGAGCATATGCAGGAAGTTGTCGGTTTTCTGCGTACGGCAGGTCCGACATTGAGCCCATTCAACGCCTGGGTATTTCTCAAGGGGCTGGAAACGCTGCGTCTGCGTATGGCCGCCCATTGTGCGGCCGCTCAGGAGCTGGCGGAGTGGCTGGATGAGCAGCCGGATATCGAGCGTGTCTATTATGCCGGGCTGCCCAGCCACCCGCAGCATGAATTGGCCAGGGCGCAGCAGTCGGCCTTCGGTGCCGTGGTCAGCTTTGAAGTCCGCGGTGGTCGCGAGGCCGCATGGCGGTTCATCGATGCCACACGTCTGATTTCCATCACCGCCAATCTGGGTGATGCCAAGAGCACCATTACCCACCCCGCAAGCACCACCCATGGCCGGCTGAGTGCCGAGACTCGGCAAGCGGCGGGCATTCATGAAGGGTTGATCCGCCTGGCGGTTGGCCTGGAAGAGGTGGCCGATCTGCGTGCGGACCTGCAGCGCGGGTTGGCTGCAGCGCGCGGCTAGGGCTGTGGGGGGGGCGTTACCTGCAGGGTTACAGGGCAAGCTCCCCGGCTTTACTCAAGGTGATGCAGTTACGACCATTGGCCTTGGATCGATACAGCGCACGGTCCGCGGCCTCGATCAGCATGCCATATCCGGGCATGTCCTCTTCCATGCACGCCACGCCCATACTGGCGGTGCAGGTCAGAACCAGGCCTTCATAATCTACGTTGAGTTGCTCGATGCTGCAGCGTAGCCGCTCAGCAAACTGACGGGCTCCTTCCAGGCCGGTGTGGGGCAGCAGAACGACGAACTCCTCACCGCCATAACGACCGGCATAGTCACTCTCCCGTGCCATCTGGCGGGTCACTCGGGCCACCTGGCGGATGACCTCGTCGCCTGCCCTATGCCCATGGCTGTCATTCAATTTCTTGAAATGATCGATATCGAACAGCACCAGGCTGGCCTGACTATTGTGGCGCCTGTGGCGAGCGAACTCGCGCTCCAGGCAGTTTTCCCAGTGACGGCGGTTGAGCAGACCGCTCAGGCCGTCATGCAGAGCCAGTTCCTGAAGCTGAGTATTGGCTGCCTGCAGCTGACGCTTGTTGATGGCAGCATTGGTCACATCATAGATGATCAGGCAAACGTGGTCGGACGTGGCACTGATCGAGCGCAGGGGCAGAATGGTGACGTTCTGATACATTTCATCAGCCAGTCCGGTTATCGGCTGATAACTCTTGAACCGCACCAGATAGGGACGTTGCTCCCAGATGGTGAAGGTGCGGATGCCGAGCATGATGGCCGTTTCGACCTTATGGGTGAACCAGGGGCGATCGATTTCCGGAAACAGGTCGAGCAATGACTGTTGAGCTACCTGATTGGCAGACATGCCGGAGTGGTTTTCCATGAAGCTGTTCCACGCCTGTATTCGATAGTCTCGGTTCAGTACGACCACGCCGACATCGATGCTCTGGACGATGTCCAGCATCCAGTGCAATTCGCTGATATCAAGTGGCGCTGTCATGGCTGGGTCTTCCTGCACGTAGTGAGCATCAGATCAGCAGCTCAATCTTCTGCTGCAGTTTGGGTATCGAGTCCTCGGTGAACAGCAGAATGAGGTCGAACTGGATATCATGGTTTTCCAGGGCATAACTGATCTCAACCGCCAGGGTCCGTTTCCAGCGGGGGCGATTGAGCCGGATCAGTTCCTCGATTGTGCAGTGCTGGCCGAGCACCAGTGGGTGTCCCAGTGATAGCTGGATGTCGAGCTGTTCAGACAGGCCATTGAGGCAGGCGCCGGTTATGATGGCCGCGAGGTCCAGCAGCAGTTCCAGGTGCGGAGTCGCATTCAACTGACTGTTCAGCAGGCCGGCGACATCACTGATCTTCGAATCATGGAAGATCAATAAGGCTTCACCGGCAATGCCACCGCCTATATAGCCCTGACAGATGGCCGAGACCTGCTGGTTGCCCTGGGCATCAGCCAGGGCCATTTGCAGCTCGCTGACTTCCAGAATATTGACGTTGGGGACCGGCAGACAGATAAAGACATTCAGCACCCGTGCCAGCAACTCAGCGGCGCGGCCCATGGATATATTGGCCAGTTCACGAAAGGCATCACGGAAGCTGACCGAGGGCAGACAATGAGAGGTGATATTCTCGGGCTGCAGTGGAGCAGGGGGGAGCCCCATACCCAGGGCCAGCAGAGCAGCTTCCAGTTCCAGTGGGTCGACGGGTTTGCGCAGGAAGGATCGGGCTCCCAACGCCTTGGCGCGCCGAATGGCTTCCTGCTGCACATCACCGGAGATGACGATGACGTCGGCCTGCAGACCTTCGTCGCGTATGCGAGCAAGTACGTCGAAGCCATTCAGCTCGGGCATGGTGAGATCGAGGAGTACTATGCGTCCCTCGTTCTGGCGAATCGCTTCCAAACCGAGCAGGCCGTTCTCGGCTTGGGTGATCCTGAATGGCCAGTTTGCCGGCAGGCTGCGGATCAGCTGCTTGCGGGCCATGCTTGAATCGTCGCATACCAGCAGGGGTATGGCGTCGTCCACTTGGCTGTCCTTTTCCGGTGATTGCGGTGGCGGCATAATGCCATTGCGGATGCTGCGCTGTCACCTTTTTGGTGACAGGCGGCATTGTTGTGAGAGATTCTTCACAGATTTGCCTTTAAGTGCTGTTGTTGCAGGGATCTTGGGGCTAGTTTGACGGGGTGCCGCAGGGAAGCGTTATGGTTTGATTGTTGTTCGGGTTTCTCCCTTGATGTGCGGTTCAATTCCTTTATCAATGGAGAAATATCATGAAAACGATCCTTGCTGCCGTCATCTTCAGTTTGTCCGCCTGGCTGGCCGTGCCGGCTTTCGCTGAAGCCGTCGCTGAACCCATGGTCACGGTCAATATCAACGATGCCAGCGCGGCTGAAATCGCCGAAGGTCTGAAAGGTATCGGCATGGCCAAGGCCGAAGCCATTGTTGCCCATCGCCAGGAGAATGGTCAGTTCGAGTCGGTCGATCAACTGACTGTGGTCAAGGGTATCGGTCCGGCGACCGTTGAAAACAATCGCGCTCGTATCGCTCTGCAGTAACCTATGGCGCTCCCTTCAGCACGTTGAGGGGAGCGCGGACTCAGGTCTTCAGTCGTCCCACCGCGTCAGTCAACTGATGAGCAAGCGTTGCCAGCTGTTCGCTGGTTGCAGCACTCTGAACAGTCTGCATCACGGTCTGCTCGGTCACATCCCGAATCTGGATAATGCTCTGGGTGATGGACTCGGCTGCCTCGCTCTGTTGTTCGACCGCAGAGGCGATCTCGCTGTTGCCATCGCTGATCTGACTTACCGAGGCAGTGATCTCCGCCAGCGCAGTACCGGCTTGCTCTACCTGTTCGACCGAGGCATGGGTCAGTCGGGCGCTGTCCTGCATTTCCGTCACGGCGTTGTGAGTGCCGCCCTGCAGGGCCTCGATCATGCGCTGAATTTCATCGGTGGAGCTCTGCACGCGTTGCGCCAGCGCCCGCACTTCGTCAGCCACCACAGCAAAGCCGCGACCGGATTCGCCGGCCCGGGCGGCTTCGATGGCCGCGTTGAGGGCAAGCAGATTGGTCTGTTCGGCTATTTCGCGGATCACCCGTACGACGCCGCTGATTTCCTGACTGTGGCCTTCGAGCTTCTGCATATGCTGGGTGCAGCGCTCGATGCTGGTGGCCAGCCCGGTAATGGTCTGGCTGACGCGCAACACCTGATCCTGCCCGTCGCGCGCCAATGTATCTGCCTGGGTGGATTGATCGCGGGTGACGGCAGTGTTGCCGGCAATGTCCTGGACAGTGGCGCTCATTTCGTTGACGGCGGCGGCGACCATATCGGTTTCGCCTTGCTGGGTAACCATGCCATCCTTTACCCCGGTCATCAGGCGAGCCATTTCATCAGTACCCTGTTCCAGTTGCCTGGCGGCCTGGCGCACGGTGCCGACCACCTCCTGCTGGGCGGTCTGCATGGCGTTGAAGGCCTGCGCCATGGCGCCAACCTCATCCCGTGAGGCAACGGCAGCACGTAAGGTCAGATCACCAGTTTGCTGAACCTTGAGCATGGCATCGCGGAGGACGAGGATATTACGGGTGATAAAGGATATGAGCAGCTGGGAGACACCGAGCACGCCGAGCATCAACAGCAATACCACGATGGCATAAAGCGGTGCGCGATCCAGCAGTAAGCCGAGATAATCCTGCCTTTCGATGCCGAGCAGTTGTGCTTCGCCGTTACGGCTGGCTAACCAGGCGCCGTGCAGGTTGGCTGTCGCCGGGACGTTCAAGCGGCTCGCCGGAATCCACTGCGCTGAAGGGGTGGCAGTTCCATTGGAGGAGGCTGCATTCAACCAGCGCAGCCCGGCAGGGGTGGTATCCGTGCTGGAACTCAGAACCATGTCGCGGGCCAACTCCTGACGCACCACATGAATCCGGTCCTGCTCCACCCAGAGCGCGACCAGTACCAGTAACATGGTGCTGATGAAGGTCACGCTGTTGACAGCCCAGAATTTGTACTTGAGCTGTAGGTGCTGAAAAAACGCCATGCTGACTCCTTGGTGGGTTCTGCTCCGATTGGCCTTCGGGCAGCGCATACTATAAGGCCATGGCTCTATATCGGTTGATGTGCATCAATCTTGACCCCTTGGGAAAGAAAAAATCGGTGGTTGCACACATCCGTTGAAAGTTGCAGTCCGCGTGAGGGAATGGGTCGGTTATACTGTGCGCTCAGGCCAAGGAAACAATATTTTATGACCTCAACCGAGGCTCGCCCTCTCATGATCGACCAGAACGCCGACCTGGCCGACTGGTGCAAGCAGTGGCTGCAATTACCCTTTGTGGCAGTGGATACCGAGTTTGTCCGCACGGAAACCTTCTTCCCGATCGCCGGGCTGATCCAGATCGGCGATGGCGAACGCGCCTTTCTGATCGATCCGCTGGCCATTACCGACTGGTCGCCATTGGTCGCGCTGCTGGAAAGCCCTGCTGTGGTCAAGGTGTTGCACGCCTGTGGCGAGGATCTGGAAGTGTTCCTGCATCTTTGTGGCGCCTTGCCCGCACCGCTGTTCGATACGCAGCTGGCCGCGGCTTTTCTGGGTATGGATTTTTCCATGGGCTATTCGCGACTGGTGAGTGCGCTGCTGGACATCGAACTGCCCAAGGACGTGACCCGCTCGGATTGGTTGCAGCGGCCATTGAGCGACAGACAGCTGCAATATGCTGCCGACGATACTGTGCATCTGGCGGCGGTCTATAAACTACTGGCGCCGCGTATCGAGGCCGCTGGCCTCACCGATTGGTTGCTGGAAGATACCGCCGATATGGTCGCCAATGCCCGGGTGATGGTGGAGCCGGCCGAGGCCTATCACCGGATCAAGCAGGCCTGGCGGCTCAAACCCGCCGAGTTGGCTATTCTGCAGCTGTTGTGTGACTGGCGTGAACATCAGGCGCGGCAGCGCGATCAGGCACGCAATCGTCTTCTGAGGGAGGCCACATTGTGTCCCCTGGCGCAGCGGCAACCTGATTCACTGCAGGCATTGGCACGACTGGATGATATGCATCCGCGCACGGTGCGTCAGGATGGAGAGGTCATTCTGGACCTGATCCGTCAGGGGCAGGCGCTGCCGCAGGAGCAATGGCCGCAGTCCGTGCCGGAGCCTCTGCCAGCCGATGCCAATCGACTGCTGAAAACGCTGCGCAAGGTCGGTCAGCAGCACGCCGAGCGGCTGGGTATGGCGAGCGAGATCATATTGCGCAAGAAGGTGCTCGAAGCCATGGTGCGCACCGGTTATCCATGCGGCCCATATAGCTTGCCGAAGGAGCTTACCGGCTGGCGACGCGAGCTGATGGGCGAGGAACTGTTGGCACTGGCAAATCAATTCTCCACCAAGGGGCAGACCGCATGAAGGTGCTGTGTTCCATCTATCGAAGCACGCGCAAGGACGGCATGTATCTGTACGTGCCCAGGGAAAAAGGCGTCACTGAAGTGCCGGAGCCCTTGTTGAAGCTGTTTGGCAAGCCCGAACACGCTATGGATATGGTGCTCAGCGAAGAGCGCAAACTGGCACGCGAAGACATTCTGCAGGTACTGACCAACCTGAAAGACCAGGGCTATCACCTGCAGATGCCGCCGCAGCAGGAAGGCTGGATAGTCCATCTTCCTGATGAGCTGCTGACTCGTAACGATCCCGTATAGGAGCAGGCCTTGGAGTTACCAGGCCTTTTCCATGTTCTTCACTGAAATCTGTTCGTTGAGTGTCCAGTAGTCATACAACACGCCCAGCAGGAACAGGCCGCCAGTGCAGAAATAGATGATGGCGGTGATCCACTTGCCCATATATAAGCGGTGGGCGCCGAAGACCCCGAGAAAGGTCAGCAGGATCCAGGTCAGATTGAAATTGACTCGACCGCTGCGAAAACGCTGATCAGCCTGGTCATCCATGGATGGGATCAGGAACAGGTCGATGATCCAGCCGATGAAGAACAGGCCCAATGTGAAGAAATACAGGGTGCCGGTCCAGGGTTTGCCGTAGTAGAAACGGTGCGCGCCCATGAACCCGAAAATCCACAGCAGGTAACCTACGGCCTTGCTGTGCGTGTCTGCATATGCCATTGAAATTTTCCCTAGCCTTGTTGTGCGATACTGCCCATAGACCATAAATCATTCCGGGAGTGCCTGCATGCCAGGAATAAAGCAACCGCAGTGGCTGGAAAGCGTTCGGCAACAAGCAGCCAGCCTGGGTAGTCCGCATCTGCGCATCGGTGTCACCGGGCTCAGTCGAGCGGGCAAGACGACCTTCATTACCAGTCTGATCAATCAGCTGGAGAACCATCAGCGCGGGTTGCTGGCGCGGCGTGCGCCCTTTGACCGATTGGAAGCAGTGCGTTGGCAGCGCGATGGCGTAGAGCAACCCTTCGCCTATCTGCAGGCGCTGGAAGCCCTCGCCGGCGAACCTGCGCGTTGGCCCGAGTCCACTCGAGACCTGTCGCGGGTGGTGATAGATCTGCGCTTTCGTCAGACCGGTCTGCTCAAGCGCTTGCAGAGCACCCGGTCGCTGCGTATCGAGATTCTCGATTACCCCGGTGAATGGCTGCTTGACCTGCCGTTACTGGACATGGACTACGGGCAGTGGTGTGAGCAGATGCGCGCCTGGCTGGATGCCGAGCCGCGGTGCAGTATTGCCGGGCCGCTGCGTGAGGCGCTCGCCGCGATTGACCCACAGGCACCGCAGGACGCAGCTCAGCTCGCCGAGCTGGCCGCCGCCTGGACCGACTTTCTGCAGCGCAGTCGCAGCGAGGCGGGGTTATCCCGCAACCAGCCGGGGCGTTTCCTGTTGCCGGGTAGTGGTATCGCTGCCGAGATGCTGCTGTTTGTCCCGTTGCTCAGTGCCAATCGTCATACTCAGGGTGACGCCGGTAGTTGGTGGTCGGCTTGCGAAGCACGCTTCCGCTATTATCGCGACTACGTGGTGAAGGGTTTTTATGACGAGCATTTCAGCCGGTTGGATCGACAGATACTGCTGGTCGACATGCTTGGTCCCATGGATGCCGGGCAGCCTGCGCTCACTGATCTGAAAGCGGCGCTGGAGTCGGTGCTGCAGAGTTTCCGCTATGGTCGTGACAGTTTGCTGAGCCGGCTGTTTCGGCCGCGCATCAGTCAGCTGGCGGTGTGCGCTACCAAGGTGGATCAGGTCGCGCCAGGCCAGCAGCGCGCGGTGCAGCAATGCCTGGAGGATCTGTTGACCGACAGCCTGGCGGATGTGCGCCACGGTGGTGTGCGGGTACGCGGATTTCCCCTGGCGGCGGTGCGCGCCACGCGCCAGGAAGGTGATGCCTTGGTCGCCGGGCTGGAAGGGCAGAGTGGCTGGGTGCGTTATCAACCGGGTGGAGTTCCCGAGCACCTGCCGCTGGATCTGCAGATCAGTGGGCCGGAGCTGCTGCAGTTGCGCCCACCTGCCGGATTGCACCGTAACGAGCCTTTTCCCCAGTACCGTATGGATGATCTGATCGGTTGGATGGTGGAGGGACACGCACTATGAATGATCAACCCAAGACCCGGATTCTGGAAACCATGAGCGAGCCGGCCATCACCGAAGATACTCTGCGAACGCGGATCCTCGGCGACGTCACGCTGACGCCACGGGAACAGGCGGTTGCGGCGGAATTGCCCGAGCCGGGATTGCTGAACGCACCGCCGCGCAGCCGCTGGCCAAGCCGCTTGGGCAAGCTGGTCGGTGCAGTGGTACTGGGTGGTGCCGCACTTGAATGGGGCCAGTGGACCCTGGCTGCCTGGCATTGGCAACCGCTGGCCGGAACGCTGGTCGGACTGCTGGGGGCTGCTCTGGCCGGGACTGGTCTCAAGGCCTGGGTGGATGTGCGCAGGCAACGGGCACGGCTGACGGATCTGGAGCAGTTGCGCCTGGAAATGCAGGCTGTCCTGGCGGACCCGCGCGAACGTCTGAGCGTGGACTGGCTTGATCGACTGCAGATGCTTTATCAGAATACGCCCTTGCGCGCGCGAATGACCACCGCCTGCGCGGATCTGGACACCTCGCACAGTGCCGAGGAAGTCAGTCGTCGGTTGAACCTGCTGTTCTATCAACCACTGGATACGCAGGCCCGGCGGATGCTGCGCCGGGAGGCAGTAGGTACCGGCCTGCTGGTCGCGACCAGCCCCTGGGTGACGGTCGATCTGCTGTTGGTGGTGTGGCGCAACGTGCGCATGATGCAGCGGGTCGCCGTGTGCTTCGGGTTGCCCATGAGCCAGTTGAGCAGTTGGCGTCTGGCGCGCCATGTGCTGAGAAATATCGCCTTGGCCGGAGGCAGTGAAATGGCCATAGGCGCGCTCAGCGACAGCTTGCTGTCGGGGGTACTGGAAAAACTCGCCGCGCGGGTGGGACAGGGTGTTGGCGTTGGCTTGTACAGCGCCCGGCTCGGGCACTTCACCCTGGACCTGTGTCGTGCCGTTCCGTTGCCGAACCGGGAGATGCTTGCTGAAGATAACCGAGGCATCATTCAAGGCATCAGGGAACGATTGGGCAAGGTGACGGATGACAAAATATAAATCCCGTCGGCGCTGGCAGGCAGAGTGCTGGCTGAGCCGGCAGACAGACACCTTGGCCGAACACCTGTCTGCCTTGCGCGAGCAGCTGCTGCCGGCTACCTGGCCGGTACGCTGCGCCCGCGCCGGCGGTTTGCCTGATGGCCGTCTGGGTAACTGGCAGCCGCAGCCAGGTTCCAGCAGTGCAGAGCTTGCGCTGTTGCTGCAGCCGGTGCCGCTTGAGCAGCGGCAATTGCTGGGTAGTCTGCTGGATGCTCCCGCTGCTGGTGCGCTGGCACTGGTTGAAGCGGTGGAGCAGTTGGAGCTGGAGTGGCGGCAGCGACTGGACCCGTTGCACAGTCACCGGCAATATGCCGCGCAACTCGAGACGCTGGCGCGGCTGCTGAAGCTGACCCCGGCCGCACGTTCCGCCTACCTGGATAATGAGCGCAAGATTTTTCCGGCTATCGACATTCTGCTGTTCGAGTCACTGCCCATACGTTTGCGTACTGATATGGCCAATCGACACGTCATGGGTGATGGCGCTTGTCTGCAATGGTGGCTGGAGCGATTGCTGGCGCGAGCCGGCGTGTCAGGCTACGACCTGGGTAGTCTGGGCGATGATGACTGGCCGGAAATACCACCCGCGTGGCTGGCCCTGGGCTGGATCGTCAGCCTGCGCTTTGCTGCAGGCTGACGCCGGACGGAGAAACGGCTTTCAGGGGCGGGTAGCCAGCAGAGTCGCGCGCAGCGGTGCCGGATAACCTTCACAGGTGAGTAGCGGGTTGCCGGGGTCGAGAAAGTCCGGCAGTGACTGAAAGCGCATCCACCCGGTACTGCGCTGTTCATTCTGGCTGGTGCGGTTCACGTCGACACAGCGCACATCCGTGTATCCACAGCGGCGCAGAAAGCGTTCCAGCATGGCTACCGATGGCAGAAACCAGACGTTGCGCATCTGTGCATAACGGTCTTCGGGGATCAGGCACTGCTGCTCGTCACCTTCTATCACCAGGGTTTCCAGCACCAGCTCGCCACCGGGGCGCAGGCAGGCCTTCAATTGCAACAGATGATCCAGCGGCGAGCGTCGGTGATACAGCACGCCCATGGAAAACACCGTATCGAAACCGCCGGAGGGTTCGGGCAGTTCTTCCAGGGTAAATGGCAGCTGCCAGACCGGCGCCTCGGGCAGATAGCGGCGAATGGCTTGGAACTGGGTGAGAAACAGCAAGTTCGGGTCCACGCCGATGACCATGCTCGCGCCATCCTGCCACATGCGCCACATGTGATAACCGTTGCCGCAACCCACGTCCAGAACGCGCTTGCCCTGAAGATCAAAATGCGGCGCGATACGGTCCCATTTCCAATCCGAGCGCCACTCGGTATCGATATGCACGCCAAACAACTCGAAGGGACCCTTGCGCCAGGGATGCAGGCCTTGAAGGGCGACGCCCAGAGCCTGCTGCTGGTCGGTGGGCAGGTCCCCGGCCAGACCGATACGCACCGCCTGTTGCAGCTCCAGTGTGCCGGGCAGCAGGTCGGGCAACTGTTCCAGACAGGCCTGCCAACGCGGCAGGTCGCCGTGCCGGCGTGCATCCGTCAGTCGGCGTTCCAGTGCGGCTGGCAGGTCAGCCAGCCAATCCTTCAGGGGGGTATCGCCGAGGTCGCGGTACAAGCGGGAATAGTCGATCATGCGTGAGCCATTATTGAACCGAAGTTGAGGCACTGGAACCAGTTACAGGCGTGGCTGAAACCGGCAGACTGCAGGCGCTCCAGATGCGCTTCCCGGGTATCCAGCAGCATGATGTTCTCAATGGCGCTGCGCTTCTGGGCAATTTCCAGCTCGCTGTAACCATTGGCACGCTTGAAGGCGTAATGCACTTGCTCCAAGTGCTGCTGTGTAGCCGGATCGGAGAAACGGAATTTTTCCGAGAGGATCAGGACGCCGCCGGGCAACAAGGCCTGACGAATGCGGGTGAGCAATTCCAGACGGCGCTCGGGTGCGATGAACTGCAACGTGAAATTCAACACCACCACCGAACAGGGCTCCAACTCCAGTTGCAGAATGTCCTCATGCACGACGGTCGTCGGCACCAGCTCTTCCATCATTGAATCCTGCGCGGCGAGATACTCGCGGCAGCGCACGGTCATGGCTTCGGCATTGTCGACTGCTATGATCCGGCTGTCCCCACCAGCCAGGTGCCGGCGCATGGACTGGGTAGCGGCGCCGAGTGAGCAACCCAGATCGTAGATCAAGGTGCCGGGTTGGGCGTACTGGGCCGAGATCACGCCGATGTTCTCCACTATGGTGGGATAACCGGGGATCGAACGCTTGATCATGTCGGGGAAAACCCGCGCCACGTTGTGATCGAAAACAAAATCACTGATCTGCGGCAGCGGGGCTGCGAACAGCTTGTCTACATCGCTCATTGGAGGGTCCAGCTGGATTGGCAAAGCGACAGTTTACCCCAACTGGTGGCGCTCTTGGCAGCGCGCACGTGAAGGAGCATTGTCAGCACAGTCACCTTATCGGTAGGCTGCCAGCAGGGGCCGGGCTTGGTTGCGTCAATTCCATGGCTGTTCGTCTGAATGAGAAATGAATCGTAATTTATTTGACGGGTTTGTGACAAGATCGCGGTTCGCATGGCAGTATTGTAGTGGCATAATAATTTCAAACGATGCGTGCCCGCTGGACGTTATCACCACTGATTCGCTTGTTGGCGAATCGGGAACAGTCATCACGAAAGTAAGGAAGGGAAAATGAACGTCCATCGCCGGGTAATCGTTGGAGTGGCCTCGTTGGCTGCTTTATACGCGGGCAGCAGCTATGCGCTGGGGCTGGGCGAAGTGCAGCTGGATTCAGCACTCAACCAACCGCTCAATGCGGTTATCGAGCTGCATGGAGCGGAGGGTCTTACGCCCGCCGATATCAGGGTGTCCCTTGCTGACGCCGCGGCTTTTTCGAGGGTAGGCATTGAGCGCCCTTACTTTCTCACCGAGCTGCGCTTCACTCCGGTGCTGGTGAACCAGCGGCTCGCGGTACGGGTGGAATCCAATCGACCGGTCAATGAGCCTTATCTCAATTTCCTGGTGCAGCTGCATCGCCCCGGCGGCTTGTTGCTGCGCGAATATACCGTGCTGCTGGACCCGCCGCTGTATCAGCCTGCGCCAGTGCTCACTGCTTCCGCGCATGTTGTGGCGGCATCCGAATCTGCCACGACGCACGACGTGTCACGGCCAGCTCGGCAGGCGGCGCAGCCAGCGCTGCCTGATCTTCAGCCGCAGCCTGGTGCCCAGCATTATCAGACAGCGGCGGGTGACAGCCTCTGGGTTATTGCGCAGACGACCCGGCCCGACGAAACGGTGCCGGTGCGCCGGCAAATGCTGGCCATTCGTGCGCTCAACCCGGACGCCTTCGTGAATGGTGACATTAACCGGTTGCGTACCGGGCAGACATTGATTCTGCCGACCGCACCCCAGGTGGATGCGACCGGCGGATCGGCAATGGTAGCCGCGCCCGCGGCCTCAGGCCCGGAGTTGAATGCCGAAACGGCTGCTGCCATGACACAGGCCGGCGCTCCGGCAGATCCGCCGACAGACGTCCCCGCATCGACAGCTGATCGCGCGCGGCTGCGCATCGAAGAGCCGGTGCTGCAAGCTGCAGCGGCTGAAAATGCGCAATTGCATGCCCGCCTCGACGAGATCGAGTCTCGCTTCAATGCGCTGCTGAGCGAGCTTGATGCGCGGGATCGTCAGATTGCCAGCCTGCAGGCAGAAATTGAAGTGCTGCGCCGGGCGCGCGATGCCGAGTTGCCGGAGCAGGCCACCACGACGGAGGGTGAAGCAGCAGTTCCTGCGGATACTCAGCCGGTAGCGGGTGGCAGCCTTGAACCTGCGGAAGAGCCGCCGGTGGCCGGTGCAATTGAACGGCAAGTGCCGGACCTGACACAGGCGCCAGCGGAACCGGAGTCTGCCGCTGAGCCAGCGCAATCGAGCAATGGCTGGTGGGCAATTCTGCTGGCGCTGCTGGCGGGCATCCCGGGTGTCCTGGTATTGCGTCGGCAACGTCGACAACCCGAAGCTGCGCCAACTGTCATGCCGCACCCGGAGCCGCCGCCGATAACCGTGCCCGGCACCCGCCCTGTCGATCCACTGGAAGGGGTGGAGTTGTATATTACCTATGGTCGCTTTGTCGAAGCCCGCAATATGCTCGACAAGGCAATCAACATGGAGCCGACCCGGGTCGATCTGCGCCTGAGTCAGCTGGGGGTGCTGGCTGAGCTGGGCGATGCGCCGGCCTTCGCTGAGCAGGCGGTGGCGGTACATGCGTTGGGCGGTGACTCTCTTCAGGTTGAGGAGCTCAAGGCGCGCTATCCGCAGATTCGCAATGCCTTGCGTACCGATCTGGCACAGCCGGCGCAGCAGTCGACTACGGCCATGTTTGCCGATAATGCGGATGTTGAACGATCCACGCTGGATCTGGATGGCTTCGATCTGGACGCCGATTGGGACCTTATCGATGGGTTGGATGCAAAGTCATCTGATCGGGCTGCTCGTCGAGCTCCTGCTGCCGAGCCCGATTTCGAAAGCAATCTGACTGACTTCCCCGAGATTGGTGAGCTGGAAGACGACTTCTCCAGCCACCTCGAACGGCCCGGGGATGATCAGCGCAAGGACCGCTGAGCGCGACGGCGTCCGAAGGACGCCTGGGTTCACGGCTTGCGATCAGTCAAATAACACCTTGGCCACATCGCTGTAACGCGCAGCAAAATGGATGGTCATACCGGCCTGTAGATAATCGGGCAGCTCCTCGTAATCACCCCGGTTGGCTTCCGGCAATATCAGCTCGAAAATGGACTGTCTGCGCGCGGCAATGGCCTTTTCGCGGATGCCGCCCACCGGCAGTACCTGCCCGGTGAGCGTGATTTCCCCGGTCATGGCGACGCCGGTTCTGGGCGCCTTGTTGCGAGCCAGGGAGAGCAGGGAGCTGGCCATGGTTACCCCGGCGCTGGGGCCATCCTTGGGCGTGGCTCCCTCGGGCACGTGCATGTGCACGAAGGCTTCGTCAAAGAAGGCCGTATCCGCTTGGTATTCCCGCAGATTGGCGCAGATATAGCTGTAGGCAATCTCCGCCGACTCCTTCATTACCTCGCCCAGCTTGCCGGTGAGCTTGAATCCACGGTTCAGGGTGTGCACCCGATTGGCTTCGATCGGCAGGGTCGCGCCGCCCATTGAGGTCCACGCCAGCCCGGTCACTACCCCGACGCCCTTGAGGGGCTTCTCGGTGCGGAAGGCCGGGGTGCCGAGCAATTCCTGCAAGCTCTCCGGCTTGATGCTCAGCTTCTGGTCCGGCTCATCGATGAGCTTCATTACCGATTTACGCACCACTTTCGCCAGCTGTTTTTCCAGGTTGCGTACTCCGGCTTCCCGGGCGTAGCCTTCGATCACCTGGCGCAGAGCCTTGTCGGTGATGCGTAGCTGACTCTTGCGCAGGCCTGCTCGCTCCAATTGGCGGGGCCACAGATGATGCTTGGCGATAGCCAGTTTTTCCTCAGCGATGTAGCCGGACAGGCGAATTACATCCATGCGATCGAGCAGCGGTCCGGGAATGCTGTCCAGCGTATTGGCGGTGCAGACGAAGAGCACCTTGGACAGATCCAGACGCAGATCCAGATAGTGATCGAGGAACTGATTGTTCTGCTCCGGATCCAGCGTTTCCAGCAGCGCCGAGGCTGGGTCGCCCTGATGGCTGCTGCCGAGCTTGTCGATCTCATCGAGCATGATCACCGGGTTCATCACCTTGACGTCCTTCAGCGCCTGCACGAACTTGCCCGGCATGGCGCCGATATAGGTCCGCCGATGCCCCTTGATCTCGGCTTCGTCACGCATCCCGCCTACGCTGAAACGATAGAAGGGGCGGCCAAGACTTTCGGCGATGGAGTGGCCGATACTGGTCTTGCCCACGCCGGGCGGACCGACCAGCAATATGATCGATCCCCCCACGGAGCCCTTGAAAGTACCCAGCGCGAGGAATTCGAGGATGCGCTGTTTCACGTCTTCCAGCCCATCATGATCACGATCCAGAATGCGCCGGGCACGCGGGATATCAAGCTTGTCGGTATGTGTCAGGCCCCAGGGCATGGCGGTGGCCCAATCCAGATAATTACGGGTGACAGCATATTCCGGAGAGCCCGTTTCCAGAACCGAAAGCTTGTTGAGTTCTTCTTCGATCTTGTCCTGCGCCGCCTCGGGCAGTTGTTTACCTTTCAGGCGCTCGCGGAACTGTTCGATATCGGCGGTGCGGTCGTCCTTGGACAGCCCAAGCTCCTTTTGAATGACCTTGAGTTGCTCCTTGAGGAAGAACTTGCGCTGCTGATCGCTGATGGTGCGGTTGACCTCGGCGCTGATTTCGCCCTGCAGACGGGCGACGTCGGTCTCCTGCTTGAGCAGAACCAGTACCTTCTGCATGCGCCGCAACACGGGAACGGTATCCAGCACGTCCTGCAGTTCGCTGCCCTTGGCCGAGGTCAACGCGGCAGCAAAGTCTGACAGCGGCGAAGGTTGATTCGGGCTGAAACGGTTCAGGTAATGCTTCAGCTCTTCGCTGTACAGCGGATTCAACGGCAGCAATTCCTTGATCGAATTGATCAGGGCCATGGCGTAGGCACGCACTTCATCACGCTCATCGCTGGGGGCGTCAGCGTATTCAACTTCCACCAGATAGGGCGGCTTGCGGCTCAGCCACCGGGTTATCCGCACGCGGGTCAGTCCCTGGGCGATGAACTGGATCTTGCCGTCTTCCTTGACTGCCTGGTGAATCTTTACCGCACAACCGGTCTTCGGCAGCAGCTCGGGGTCGAGCGTGCCGTCGGCCGGCAGAGGCTGGTCCACCCAGAACAGCGAGAGTGCATGATGGGGGGTGCTGGCAACCCGCTCGATGGTCTCTGCCCATGGATTCTCATTCACCACCACCGGCATGACCTGCGCTGGAAAGAACGGCCGGTTGGTGATGGGAAGCAGATAGAGTTTGTTTGGCAGGCGTTGGTCTGGCACTGCCAGCCCGGTACCGGGATGGTCGGCCTGCTCCTGCTCGATGTAGTCCGGCACGGCGTCCTGATCAGTCATGAAGCACCCTTATTTCAAATGTCGTCATACAGAGGTGGTGACTGCGACGGGGTATTTCAATGGTTGGTTGGTAGGTAGAGGGGCGCATCTGGCTGAGGGGGCGCCCCGCCGTCTCAATGGGCTTCAATAACCGCCAGCAGGAAGCTGTACTCTTCGGCCAGTTCCTTCATCGATTGATAGCGGCCACTCGCGCCACCGTGCCCGGCGCTCATCTGGGTGCGCAACAACAATGGATGGTCATTGGTCTTGCTGTGACGCAGTTTCGCGACCCATTTGGCGGCTTCCCAATACTGCACGCGCATATCGTGATAGCCCGCGGTGACGAACATCGCCGGGTAGGCCTGCTCGCTGACCTGCTCATAGGGAGCGTAAGACTTGATTCGTTCTGCCACCTCAGGTTCGTTCGGGTCGCCCCATTCCTCGTATTCGCCGATGGTCAGCGGCAGGGCAGGGTTGTTCATGGTATTCCATACGTCGACGAAGGGTACATCGGCAACGGCGGCGGCGAACAGCTCCGGGCGCTGGTTGACAACGTTGCCGATCAACAATCCGCCAGCGCTGCCGCCAGCGATGACCAGTTTGTTATTGTCGGTGTACTGCTTGTCGGTCAGGTGCTCGGCACAGGCGATGAAGTCGCTGAAGGTATTGGTCTTGTGTTCAAGCTTGCCCTGCTGGTACCAGGCCTCGCCCATGTCGGCGCCGCCACGTACGTGGGCAATGGCGAACACCCAGCCGCGGTCAAGCAGTGACAGGCGAGCATGCGAGAACCAGGGGTCCATGCTGGCGCCGTAGGCGCCGTAACCATAGAGATAGAGTGGGGCCGGTGCTCCCAGGCTGTTGGGCCGGCTCACCAGGCTGATTGGTATCCGTGTACCATCCGGCGCGGTTGCCCACTCGCGACGCACCTCATAGTCATTGGCATCGAAGCGGCCTTCGACCGGGGTCTCTTTCAGGATGTTCTGGTTACCGCTGGGCAGATGCAGGGCGCGTACCTGGGCGGGGCGGTTCAGCGACTCATAGCGTAGCCGGATATGCTCGCTGGCATATTCCTCGCCGCCTTGCACGTGCAGGCTGTAGACAGCGTCCGGCATGCTCACATCGTAGTGGTCGCCGGTTGTTGGCCGAACTTCCAGGCGAGTCAGGCCTGCTTCGCGGTAATGCAGCAGCAGTCCATGCTGTTGGACGCTGAAATCTTCCAGCGTACGCTGTGGGTCGGCATCCACCAGCAGTTCCCAGTTGCGCCGCAGCGGGTGATGCGGATCGGTGCAATAGAGAGCAAAGTTCTCGCCGCGGTCATTGCTGCGGATGAGTAGCCCATGGGGGCCATGGTCGACATGATATTCATGCCCGGTAGTGCGCCGGTCGAGTAGTTGCCAATCCCCGGCAGGCTGCTCGGCGGATACTACGCGCACTTCACTGGTGTTCTTGCTGTCGCTGGCAAGTATCAGCCATTGTTCAGAGCTGCTGCGGTAAGCATGCAGATAGAAGCGCTGATCCGCTTCGTGGTAGACACGTACCGCAGGGGTTCCCAACTGCAGGCGCCAGAGCGTGGCCGGACGCGAGGCCTCATCCATGCTGACGGCGAACAGGGTGACACTGTCGTTGGCCCAGACCAGGCTGCCATCCGCCTGGTCCAGGGGCAGTTCGCTGATGTTGCCACTGGTCAGATGCTTGAGATACAGGCAGTAGGTCTCGTCACCCTGGCGATCGAGGCTGTAGGCAAGCCATTGGTGGTCGGGGCTGATGGCGAAGTCGCCCAGTTGCAGAAAGTCTTCGCCGGCCAGTTCATTCAGGTCCAGCAGCAGTTCTTCCTGCGCCGAATCGGTTTGCAGGCTGTTATCGGCTGGCCGTGGGCTGCGGAAATAACGAGGATATTCGGCCCCGGCTTCGGTGCGCTGATAATACAGCCAGGGCCCCCAGACGGCAGGCAGGGACAGATCGGTCTCGCGGATGCGTCCGCGGATTTCCTCAAACAAGAGTGTCCGTTGATCATTGTGGGTGCTCAGCCACTGTTCGGTATGGCTGTTTTCGTCATTCAGATGGCTGATCACTTCGTCGAGGTTGCGCTGTTCCAGCCAGGCATAGGGGTCAGGCGTCGCATCACGGCGAGTTGATAACGGCATGGTTGTAGGACTCCAGGGGCAAAAAAGCTATTATAGACGCTCGCTCACTCCCAACCGGTCAAACAGCATGTTCAACGAGTCGGAATACCAGACAGTGTGGATGATTTATCTTGCCGCTGCAGCTTGTTGTTGGCTGGTCTGGACGCAATTGACCCGCTGGATAGGGTGGTGGTTTGTGCGCGAGCCGCTGTGGTTGGTGATGGCGGTGATTCTGTTTACCCCATCGAGGGTTGAGCCATTTGAGCCCTGGTTGGCGCCAGCTGCCATTGGCTGGGCGTTGGATATGCTGCTGGATACCGGCGAGCACGCGCCGAAACTGCTGGGGGATCTGGCTTTGGCAATGGCGCTGGCCGCGCTGGCCTATATCGGCTTCGTCTGCCTGCGCCTGGCCTGGCGATATTGGCGGAGCGCTGCAGACCGCTCCGCCGCCTGATCACTCTTCGTTGTTCTGTTCGTACATGATGCGCGCCAGGCGCATGATCTGCTCCTGAAACTCGGTGCGCTGACTGTCGGTCATGGGGCAGATACCGACCTGCTCGAACAGGCGGTAGCCGCGCACCGAGAAAAACAGCACAGCGGCCTGTGCCAGCCCCAGTGGTGATTTCTCGAGAATGTCGAACAACCCCTGGACATCATCCGAGGTGGTCCGCAGCAATGCCGGATTGCTGGCGGCTGCGGCGAAAATCGCCGAGTCGAGGTTCTTCTCTTCGGTAGACTCGCTCATGTTGCTCAGCAGCAGCGCCTTCAGTTCGCGCATGGGCTCATCGGGCAGCACGCTTTCATAGGCGCCCCAGCGTACCCGGAAGCGCTCCAGACGATGCTCTATCATGGCGGCGAGCAGGGCCTCGCGGTCCGGAAAGAGAGTGCTGAGTGTGGCTTCATCGACACCAGTGCGCTCACTCAATGTGGCGAAGGTCAGCTGGGATGCGCCGAGCTCACTGACGATGGCCTCTGCGGCGCGGAACAAGCTCAGGTGAAGTGAATCGGTCTGTTTCTGGTTGCTGCTGTCCACTGCGAGAACCTCTTTAATCTGGACGCCTGAATAGGGGGGCTGCGAGCAGAAGGGGTGGCTACATCTGTCGCCCCTCGGATCATGGGCATAGGGTACGATGTCGGGGCGGTGCAGGCGAGTGATTTTTCAGTCCAGGGTGGGTTGCTGGAATGACAGGCATTAAAAAACCCGGCCGGAGCCGGGTTTTTCTATTCAGGTCTCTAAAAAATTAGATAACCTGAATGTTCGCAGCTTGCTTGCCCTTAGGACCAGTAGTGATGTCGAAAGACACCTTCTGGTTTTCGGCAAGGGATTTGAAGCCTTGAACCTTGATCTCGGAGAAGTGGGCGAACAGGTCGTCACCGCCGCCGTCCGGAGTAATGAAGCCGAAGCCTTTAGTGTCGTTGAACCACTTAACTGTACCAGTTGCCATTTCAGATAATTCCTATCAAATTGAAATACTTGAGCAAAGCTCAATTAAAGCGTGGGAATCAAAGATTGCGAGAATGACAAACTTACGAACTAAAAGTGCGCTTGCAGCCTACTACTCTATCTCTTGAAAACCTACGCGCTCACTTTGCCCCGTAATGTCGACCAAGTCAAGTTAATACTTGCAGGGCCTACCGGAACAAAACGAACGAAATTCAGTATACGTCAGTTTCCGGAAATAGCACGCCTTTCGTCGGATAATTTTTCAAGGGTTGCCTTTACGCCTCATCAGCCCTGTCCTGCAGGCGATGATAGGGGTAGACGTCGATCACCTTGCCATCCAGAATCTGCTGTTGCAGGCCCTTCCAGAAATCTGCATCAAACAGCTCTCCATGCAATTGGGAGAAGAGTCTGCGTTGCCGTACGTCGGCAAACAGGAAGACCGGAAACTCCTCGGGAAACACATCATTCGGGCCGACTGAATACCAGGGTTCCGAAGCCATCTCCTGTTCCGGGTAGAGGGCTTCGGGGATATGCCGGAAGTTGACCTCGGTCAGGTAGCTGATTTCATCGTAATCATAAAAGACCACTCGGCCGTGGCGGGTAACGCCGAAGTTCTTCAGCAGCATGTCGCCGGGGAAGATATTGGCGGCCGCCAGCTCCTTGATAGCCTGGCCGTAATCCAGCAGCGCTTCACGGGTCTGGGATTCGCTGGCGGTCTCCAGATAGATGTTGAGCGGCGTCATGCGCCGCTCCGTCCAGCATTGGCGGATCAGTATGGTGTCGCCCCGGTCGATGACCGTAGAGGGGGCGACCTCCAGCAGCTCTTTCAGGCATTCGGGCTCGAAGCTGTCTCGGGCGAAGCGGAAGTCAGCGAAATCCTGGGTGTCGGCCATGCGCCCTACGCGGTCGTGGCGTTTCACCAGGCGGTATTTTTCAATGACAGTGGCTCGGCTGATGTTCTTCGAGGGCGAGAATTTGTCTTTGATGATCTTGAATACCGTATTGAAGCCCGGGAGGGTGAAGACGGTCATGACCATGCCTCGCACCCCGGCGGCCATGACAAATCTGTCTTCGGGCGTCTGCGCCATGTAATCGATCAGCGCGCGGTAGAATTCCGACTTGCCCTGCTTGTAGAAGCCGAGGGCAGTATAGAGCTCGGCGATCTGCTTGCCCGGCAGCAGGCGATTGAGGAAGCCGATCATTTCCGCTGGTACCGTCACATCGACCATGAAGTAGGAGCGGGTGAAGGAAAAGATGATGGAGACTTCCGATTCGTCAGTGATCAGGGTGTCCACGCTGATGCCTTCGTTTTCCCGATGCACCAGTGCCAGGACAAAGGGCCATTGTTCGCCCTGGCTCAGAACCCGCCCGACCAGATAGGCTCCCTTGTTGCGATAGAATACCGGTTGGATCAGTTCAACAGTCAGGCCATGGTCCAGCTGCGCCCAGTCCGGCAGCCCCTGTTTCATGCAGCGGATGATCAACTGACAGTCACGCTCGTAATCAGCCCAGGGCGTATCGAAGGCATGTTCGTCGAGGATCTGCCTGGCCAGGCTGTTCAGGCAGCCACCGGAAATGAAGCCGCGTGTCAGCTGTATGCGTGAGGGCTTGCGCACCGGCGGACGGGTGCTGTGCACGAACATGGTCCGGTCACTGATCTGGTCATGGCGGTGCATTTTGAAGAACACCGAGTTGAACCAGGTCTCGGCCAGTTCATCATCGAAGCGATCTTCAATCAGCTCTATATAAGCCCGCTTGATGGCGGGCCAGCAATCTGCATCGAGAATGTCGCGGCATTGCGGGTCGGCCGTGAGTCTGTCCCTGGTCGCGTAGATGCGCTCATCGTAGAGGTTGATACGTGCGGTCGACGCGTCCTGTATCTCGGTCCACTGGGCCATTTCGAACCGGGCACGGGCGCCTTCGGTCAGATCGCGGAATGTCGCTCGATAGTCATCGAATGCATTCAACAGATGTTGGGCAATGTGCGCGGCGGTGTCTGGCATGGGCGGACCTGATGGCGGGGTGGATACGCTCAGGATAGCCATTCAGCGAGGTTGGCGGAAGTGTTGCAGCATGGAATCGATACCGGCGCAAGGTCGCCGGTATCGCAACTCCGGGTGTCAGGGCAGCATTTCCTGATCGGTGAACAGATCGCTGAACAACATGCTGGACAGATAGCGCTCACCGGAATCGGGCAGAATGACAACTATTGTCTGATTCTGCATTTCCGGCTCCTGCGCCATGCGCACCGCGGCAGCCATGGCGGCGCCGGATGAGATGCCACACAGGATGCCTTCTTCACGCATTATGCGCAGAGCCATCTCCTTGGCTTCCTCGTCGGTGGTGCGTTCCACGCGATCGACCAGACTCAGGTCAAGGTTGCCGGGGATGAATCCGGCGCCGATCCCCTGGATCTTGTGCGGGGCTGGCTTGATTTCCTCTCCTGCCATCGCCTGGGTAATCACCGGCGAGGTCACCGGCTCCACTGCGACAACGGTAATAGCCTTGCCACGGGTGTGCTTGATGTGGCGGGCGACGCCGGTCAGGGTGCCGCCGGTGCCTACCCCGGATACCAGCACATCAATACCTCCATCGGTATCGTTCCAGATTTCCGGGCCGGTGGTCTTTTCATGGATCTCGGGATTGGCGGGGTTCTCGAATTGCTGCAGCAGAATATGGGTGTCGGGCGCCGCCTGGGTTATTTCGGTGGCCTTTTCGATGGCGCCTTTCATGCCCTTGGCGGGCTCGGTCAGCACCAGTTCGGCTCCCAGCGCCTTGAGTACCTTGCGCCGCTCCAGGCTCATGGAGGAGGGCATGGTCAGAATCAGCCGATAATTCCGCGCGGCGGCGACGAAGGCCAGGCCGATGCCAGTGTTGCCGGATGTCGGCTCGACTATGGTCATGCCTTCTTTCAGCAGCCCTCTGGCCTCAGCACTCCAGATCATGTTGGCACCAATGCGGCACTTCACCGAATGCGACGGATTGCGCCCTTCGACCTTGGCCAGAATGGTGACGCCCTGAGGCCCGAGGCGGTTGATCCGAACCAGCGGCGTGTTGCCGATGGACTGGGAATAATCTGCGAAAACATGACTCATGGCGCTTCTCCTTGTGATGTGGCGGCGGAATCAGCCTATGCCCGACACGCACGGGCGTCAATCGGTGGAACTCCCGCTGTGGGCGCAAGTCACTTTAAATATGAACAAGACACTGCGTATTTCCATGGTAACGGTAGCTGTAGTGGCATTGCTGCTGATCATTCTGCACCTGATGCTGCCGTATCTGGTGCGCAACTTTCTTAACGACCAGCTTGCCGATATGGGCGATTACCAGGGGCATGTAGAAGATGTGGACATGACCTGGTGGAACGGCGCTTATCGGCTCAACGAGCTGGTCATCACCAAGACCGATGGCGAAAACCAGGTGCCCTTCGTCAAATTGCCGGTCACAGACATCAAGATACGGATGCGTGCGCTCTGGAAGGAGGGTGTCCTGATCGGTGTGGTCGATTTTCACGAACCGGAACTCAACTTCGTCGATGGTGAATCAGAGGCGCAGAAGCAGACCGGTGAGGGTGTCGACTGGCGTGCGCAGCTGGAAGAGATGGTGCCGGTGCGTCTGAACGAAGTGAATGTGCACAACGGCGCCGTATTCTTCCGCAATTTTTCCAGTGATCCGCCGGTCAATATCAATGCCAGTGATATCCAGCTGACCGTGCGTAACCTGACCAACGCGCCAGACGCCCAGGGGCAGCGCAGTGCGAGCATGGATGGCACGGCCAGCTTTCTCGGCCATGCTGCGGTGGAAGCGGCAGCGCATTTCGACCCGTTGGGCAGAGTCGATAATCTGGACCTGCAGTTGCGAATGCTGGGCCTGGATCTGACCCGCATCAATGATTTTGCCGCAGCCTACGGCAAATTCGATTTCCGCGCTGGCGAAGGTGATCTGACCATGGAGATTGATATCGATGATCGGCAGCTGACCGGCTATGTGAAGCCGCTGATGCGCAATGTCGATGTTTTCGACATGGATCAGGATATACGCAATGAGGACAAGGGCTTTTTCCGTGGGCTGTGGGAAGCCATAGTGCATGGCGGTCAGGAAGTACTGCAGAACCAGCGCAAGGATCAGTTCGCCACCCGCATAGAGCTGAGCGGCAGTCTCGATGATGCGGAAATGAGCGCATTCCAGGCGTTCATCCAGATCCTGCGTAACGCCTTCGTCGAAGCCTTTTCCACTCGGTTCGAGCAGGTTCTGGAGGAAGATCAGGAATGATTCTGCTCGCTATTCATTGAGTGAATCCCGCCTGTGCGTTTACACCCAATCGGGGGGCGGGCTATAGTCCGGGGCTGTGAAAACAACATGAATACCCGGCGCGTCCGGGCCTGTCCCCAAGGAATTCCCCCATGAAGTTCGAAGGTACCCAGTCGTACGTCGCCACAGACGACCTCAAGCTTGCCGTTAATGCCGCCATCACGCTGGAGCGCCCATTGTTGATCAAGGGCGAGCCGGGCACGGGTAAAACCATGCTCGCCGAGCAACTGGCCGAATCCATGGGCGCCAAACTCATCACCTGGCACATCAAGTCCACCACCAAGGCGCATCAGGGGCTCTATGAATACGACGCGGTAAGCCGTCTGCGCGATTCGCAGCTGGGTGTCGACAAGGTGCATGACGTGCGCAACTACATCAAGAAGGGCAAGTTGTGGGAAGCGTTCGAGTCCGAAGAGCGTGCCATTCTGCTGATTGATGAGATCGACAAGGCCGATATCGAGTTTCCCAACGACCTGTTGCAGGAACTCGACAAGATGGAGTTCTACGTCTACGAGACCAACGAAACCATCAAGGCCAAACAGCGCCCGATCATCATCATTACCTCGAACAACGAGAAGGAGCTGCCCGACGCTTTCCTGCGCCGCTGCTTCTTCCATTACATAGCCTTCCCCGACCGCGAGACCATGCAACGCATCGTCGACGTGCATTACCCGAACATCAAGAAGGATCTGCTGAGCGAAGCGATGGATATCTTCTTCGACGTGCGCAAGGTGCCCGGTCTGAAGAAAAAGCCATCCACCTCGGAACTGGTCGACTGGCTCAAGCTGCTGATGGCGGACGAGATTCCCGAAGCCGTTCTGCGTGACCGTGATCCGACCAAGGCCATTCCGCCGCTGTATGGCGCGCTGGTGAAGAATGAGCAGGATGTGCAGCTGCTGGAGCGTCTGGCCTTCATGACGCGTCGACAGAATCGCTGATCCAGCTTCCCCCTCTCCCCAGCCCTCTCCCGCAAGGGGAGAGGGGGTTATCCGAGTTTCCCTGAGAGGCTGCAATTCATGCTACTCAACCTGTTTAACGAAATGCGCGCGGCGAAGGTGCCGGTGTCGGTGCGCGAACTTCTGGATCTGATTAACGCGCTGAAGAACCATGTGGTGTTCGCCGATATGGACGAGTTCTATTATCTGGCACGCACGGTGATGGTCAAGGACGAGCGCCATTTCGACAAGTTCGACCGGGCCTTCGGTGCCTATTTCAACGGTCTGCAGGATCTTAACGAACTGCTGGAGGCGCTGATTCCCGAGGACTGGCTGCGCAAGGAGTTCGAGCGGCTGCTCACCGATGATGAGCGCGAGCAGATCAAGTCGCTGGGCGGTCTGGACAAGCTGATCGAGGAATTCAAGAAGCGCCTCGAAGAGCAGAAGGAGCGCCACGCCGGTGGTAACAAATGGATTGGCACCGGTGGTACCAGCCCCTTTGGTTCCGGTGGCTATAACCCTATGGGCGTCCGGGTCGGTGATGCTGGCAAGCGCCAGGGGCGTGCGGCCAAGGTGTGGGAGCAGCGCGAGTACAAGAATCTGGATGATCAGGTCGAGCTGGGTACGCGCAACATCAAGGTGGCCTTGCGGCGACTGCGCAAGTTTGCCCGTTCCGGTGCGGCGGATGAGCTGGACATTGACGGCACCATTGACCACACGGCACGTGACGGTGGTCTGCTGAATATCCAGATGCGTCCGGAGCGACGCAATGCGGTGAAGTTGCTGCTGTTGTTCGATATCGGTGGCTCGATGGATGCGCACATCAAGGTCTGCGAGGAGTTGTTTTCCGCCTGCCGCACCGAGTTCAAGCATCTGGAATACTTCTATTTCCATAACTGCATTTATGAATCAGTCTGGAAGGACAATATGCGCCGCACCAATGAGCGCATGTCGACCATGGACCTGCTGCACAAGTACGGTGCCGACTATAAGGTGGTGGTGGTGGGCGACGCAGCCATGGCGCCCTACGAGATCACTCAACCCGGTGGCAGCGTCGAGCACTGGAATGAGGAGGCTGGTCACGTCTGGATCACGCGCCTGCGCGAGAAATACCCGAAGATGATCTGGATCAACCCCTACCCGAAGGACGCCTGGGGCTACACCACCTCAACCCGCATCATTCAGGATCTGATGGAGGAGCATATGTATCCTCTGACGTTGGCGGGTCTTGAGGAGGGAATGCGGTATCTGTCCAAATAAATGATAGCTCTGGTGGTTGTGCCGAGTGCTGGTATGTTGTGCAGGGACTGCATTTGGGGGCTGGCCTTGGCGGACACGCCGTGAATACATCCCTGTAGGCTCATTGATGCCATCCATGGCATCAAACGGTCCGCCAAGACCAGCCCCCAAACGCTGCCGGAAAGTGTGAAGTGGCTGCAAGAGACCCTTGAAGAGCTGGGTTCAAGGATCTGGGTAAAGTTTTCCTGCAGCAGCTACATTGATCGCTGACAGTATTTGCCGGTCGGGTCAGGCGGACCGTCGTGTCGCCATGGATGGCGACCGCGAGCCTACAGGGAAGTATTTACGGCGTGTCCGCCTGACCCGACCGGCAAATGCAGTCTTGCACGTAAGCCCCCAGCCCCCACCCAACCACCACCAAATATGCAGAGACCCACCATGACAATAAAGCCAGGCCGCTACCGCCACTATAAAGGCAAGGACTACCAGATAATCGACATTGCGCGACATTCCGAAACCGACGAACGGCTGGTGGTCTATCGTACCTTGTATGGTGACTGTGACCTCTGGGTGCGGCCGCTGGAGATGTTTACTGAAGAGGTGGTCGTGGACGGCAAAGCACTTCCACGCTTTACCTTTATCAGCGAAGACGTGTAGGCTCTGGCCCTCCAGACCGCCTGCACCCCTTGTCAGGCACTGTTGGCGCCTCGCCCCATCGGGGGCAGGCCGATTTGATTGATTGAGGAATATTGTTACCCATGGGAAAAGCACTGGTCATTGTGGAGTCACCAGCCAAGGCCAAGACGATCAACAAGTATCTTGGCAATGACTTCGTGGTGAAGTCGAGTATCGGACACATCCGCGATCTGCCCACCAGCGGCAGCAGCAAGACCGAGAGCAAGCCCAAGGGGACGCGCAAAGCCGCATCTGCGCCGGAAGTCGACAAACAGACCAAGGCCAGAATGCAGCTGGTCAATCGTATGGGCGTAGATCCCGAAAACGATTGGAAAGCGCATTACGAAATCCTGCCCGGCAAGGAAAAGGTCATCGACGAACTGCGTCGGCTGGCCAAGGAAGCCGACACCATCTATCTCGCAACGGATTTGGACCGCGAAGGGGAAGCCATAGCATGGCACCTGCGGGAATCCATTGGTGGCGACGATAGCCGCTACCGGCGTGTGGTGTTCAACGAGATTACCAAGAAGGCCATTCAGGAAGCCTTCTCCCAGCCGGGCGAGCTGGATATGAACCGGGTCAATGCGCAGCAGGCGCGTCGTTTCCTGGATCGCGTGGTGGGTTACATGGTATCCCCGTTGCTGTGGCAGAAGGTTGCCCGTGGCCTGTCCGCGGGTCGTGTACAGTCGGTCGCAGTCAAATTGATCGTTGATCGTGAGCGCGAGATCCGTGCCTTCATTCCGGAAGAATTCTGGGAAGTCCATGCCAACCTGAACACGCCGAAAAGCGAGTCCGTACGCTTTGAAGTGGTCAAGGAAAATGGCGAGACCTTTCGTCCGCTGAACAAGCAGCAGACCGACAAGGCGCTGGAGCAACTGCAAAGCTCAGGTTACAAGGTGGTCAAGCGTGACGCTCGGCCCACCAGCACCAAGCCCGGCGCTCCCTTCATTACCTCCACGTTGCAGCAGGCCGCCAGTACGCGCCTGGGCTTCAGCGTGAAGAAAACCATGATGATGGCTCAGCGACTGTATGAAGCGGGCTATATCACCTATATGCGGACCGACTCGACCTTTCTCTCGGCCGATGCGGTGAGCATGGCGCGGGATTATATAGAGAAGAATTTTGGTGCCCAATATTTGCCTGAGACACCGAACGTCTATGGCAGCAAAGCCAATGCCCAGGAGGCGCACGAAGCGATTCGTCCCTCCGATGCGAAGCTCAAATCCACCGAGCTCAAGGGCATGGAGCGCGACGCCGAGCGTCTGTATGAGCTGATCTGGCGTCAGTTTGTGGCGTGCCAGATGCCGCCGGCCAAATACCTGTCCACCACCATTACAGTGCAGGCGGGTGATTTCGAACTGCGTGCGCGTGGGCGTATTCTGCAGTTTGACGGTTTCACCAAGGTGCTGCCGCCGCTGGGCAAGGGCGGTGAGGACGAAGTGCTGCCTGATATGCAGGTGGACAATGTCCTCGAACTGATCAAGCTGGATCCCAAACAGCACTTCACCAAGCCGCCGGCGCGTTACTCCGAAGCCAGCTTGGTCAAGGAGTTGGAGAAGCGTGGAATTGGCCGTCCTTCGACCTATGCATCGATTATCTCCACCATCCAGGAGCGCGGCTACGTCGCCTTGAACAATCGGCGTTTCTATGCCGAAAAGATGGGCGATATCGTTATCGAGCGGCTGAATGAAAGCTTCCCCAATCTGATGGATTACAGCTTCACTGCGCGCATGGAAGAGTCGCTCGATGATGTTGCCCATGGTGAGGTGGTGTGGAAGCAGGTGCTGGACAAGTTCTACGCTGACTTCAGTCTCAAGCTCAAGGCGGCCAGCGCCGCGGATCCAGGGCAGGGCATGCGCAGCAACCTGCCGACACCAACGGATATTCCTTGTGTTGAATGCGGTCGGCCGATGATGATCCGCACGGCCTCCACCGGCGTTTTTCTGGGGTGCTCGGGCTATGCGCTGCCACCCAAGGAGCGTTGCAAGGCCACAGTGAACCTGGTGCCTGGTAACGAAGTGGCGGCGGATGATGACGAAGGCGAGTCGCGAATATTGCGCGCCAAGCGCCGGTGTCCGATCTGCGCCACGGCGATGGACAGCTATCTGGTCGATGAGCAGCGCAAGCTGCACGTGTGTGGTAACAACCCTGATTGCAGCGGCTTCGAAGTGGAGCAGGGCCAGTTCAAGATCAAGGGCTATGACGGCCCGGTGATTGAATGTGACAAATGCGGCAATGAAATGCAGCTCAAGACGGGCCGTTTCGGCAAGTACTTCGGCTGTACCAACAGTGACTGCAAGAACACCCGCAAGCTGCTGAAGAGCGGTGAGGCAGCGCCGCCGAAGATGGACCCGGTGTTGATGCCGGAGCTGCGTTGCGACAAGGTGGATGACGTCTATGTGCTGCGTGATGGCGCGTCAGGCCTGTTCCTGGCAGCCAGCCAGTTCCCGAAGAACCGGGAGACGCGTGCACCGCTGGTCAAGGAGCTGTTGCCGCATCGCGATGCGATTGATCCCAAGTACCACTTCCTGCTGGAAGCGCCGGTTGCTGACCCGGATGGCAATCCGACGGTGATTCGTTACAGCCGCAAGAGCAAGGAGCAGTACGTGCAGAGCGAAATCGAAGGCAAGCCCAGCGGCTGGCGAGCATTCCACGATGGCAAGAAATGGAATATCGATGACGCACGCAAGGGCAAGGCCAAAGCCAAGGCCAAGAGCTGAGCGGAACTGACATGGCAAATGAAGCCTATACCCGCACCAATCAGGCGCTGACGTTCGCTCGCCTGGCATTGGCGTCATGGGAGGCGTCCAGCGCCTCCACAGCGCTGGACGCCATCACCATGGCGCGTTATCACCGGGAACATACCTTGTTCCATATCTATCGCGCGGTACAGGCGTTGATCTGCGAAGTCTCGGGGCGTTACAGTCTGGCGCCCTGGGATGCGAGCGCTGTTGAGGAAACGCTGAAGGCCATCGGCGATGGACAACCCCTTAATCCGGAGTTGAGCGAGTTGGTGCTGCAAAGCGATGACAACAGCAGTTGGCTCGCTGGTACCTTGAGGGCATGGCGGCAGATGCACGTGCCCCCCGGCGCTGTACGGTCTGAACCGCTCAAGGCCGGCACATTGATTACCAGCACTGCAAGCGGGAGTGGCGATTGGGAGCTGGCTGAGGCGCGCGTGGCGATTGAGGCTCTGTCGAAATCGCTCGACCGTTATCGGGAAGGCATGCGGGAATGGTGAGCGGGCTCAGGCTGCAGCCGTCATTGTGGTACACTGCGCCGCTTGACTGACCAGGAGACGACAATGCCTTCACCCTTTCTCGAGATCATAGAGCTTGCCGACGGTACGGTTGCCTTGCGCCGTCCGGACGAGGAGGGCACGCCGCTGTTGACCATTGAATTCTCCGAGGAAGCCAGGGATTTTCTGCAGGGCAACTACGTGGAAGTGGCCAAGGCGATGATCGGCGCTGGCATGCAAGTGGCGGGGCAGATCATGGAAGAAGATCCGGATCTGGATTTCGACGAGCACCGCGTGCTGCACTGAGCTGGCCAGGGCCGGGCAGTAAGCCCGGCTGCGGACTCCTGCTAAGCCCTGAAAGACTATTACGCCCGCCCATGTTGTGCTGAAGCAGATCCTGCATTTTCCATGCGAATGTTCAGGCTGGCGCAGTGGCCTGAGCGTGCGGCCATTTCCAATCGTTGACCAAGCCCCGTCGACGTGGGCAGCCAGCTGACCACAGCATGGCTGTAACCCAGTCGCAGAATCTCACAACACAGATCCACCACGTCCATGCCATGCTTGGGGCGAATGATAAGTATGCGCTGCGGATCCAGTCCCGCTGCTCGCAGCCACTTCTGGCTGACTGGCAATGGCGGATCAATCAATGTCAGCCAGCCGGGCATGTTGGCCTGGCTGAGGTCGCGCAGCACCGGCGCCAGCCATTGCAGGCATTGACGCGGTGCGCCATTCAGGCAGATTTCGCTGAAGCCGACATTGGCTGGTTCGCAATCGGGCATGGCGGCTGCTGGCAGGCTCTGCGCCTTCAGTCGCGATGACATCAGTGCATGATGCAGCAAATCGGGCTGTGCCGCTGAACCTCTATTTCGCGCATACTGCATGGCTTGCTCCTTCAGTGGCGAATAACACCCACACTCAAACCTTCGATGATCAGTTCCTGTTCGCGCAGATCCACTTCAATGGGCGCGAAATCAGGATTCTCTGCAATCAGTGACACCTTGCGCCCCTGCTTGTGGAAGCGCTTGACCGTCACTTCGTCGCCAATCCGTGCCACCACCACCTGGCCATTCCTGGCCTCATTGGTGCGGTGCACAGCCAGAAGGTCACCATCGAAGATGCCGATGTCCTTCATGCTCATGCCGCGAACGCGCAGCAGGTAATCGGCCCGAGGGCTGAAGAAAGCAGGGCTGATGCGGCAGTGATCTTCGATGTTTTCCACTGCCAGAATGGGAGCCCCTGCTGCCACCTGGCCGATGATCGGCAATGCATCCTGCTGCGCTTGCTCGCCACTGTCGGCGGGCAAGCGAATGCCCCGCGAGGCGCCGGGGATCATTTCAATGGCGCCTTTTCGTGCGAGCGCCTTGAGGTGATCCTCTGCCGCATTGGGTGAGCGAAAGCCCAGCTCCTTGGCTATATCCACGCGCGTTGGCGGATAGCCGTTGGTGTTCATGTGGTCCTTGATAAAGGTCAGGACCTGCTGTTGCCGTGCCGTCAGTTTCTGCATTTTTATGGCCTGTGTTTTTATACAGTCCCTGTGATTATATACAGTTCGATAAAGAGGGCAAGCTGGTTTCCGCATTTGCAGAAGGAGGCGGCTATGGTAAAAGGATGGAGTTGACAGCGGTGGTGTTTGAAACGTATGTTTCAAACATATGTTCCCAGGCGTCGGAGTACTCAGTGGCACAGTCAGAAACAGTTGAGCGCATCCTCGATGCTGCGGAGCAGTTGTTTGCGGAGAAAGGTTTTGCAGAAACCTCGTTGCGGCTGATCACCAGCAAGGCGGGGGTCAACCTGGCGGCGGTGAACTATCATTTCGGTTCCAAGAAATCGCTGATCCAAGCGGTGTTCACCCGCTTTCTCAATCCCTTCGTCAGCAGCCTGGAGCAGGAGCTTGACCGTAACGCTGAGGCCGGTAATCCGGATCAGAGCCTGGAATCCCTGCTGGAAATGCTGGTGCGGCTGGTGTTGGCGGTAAAACCGCGCAGCGGGCATGACCTGTCTACCTTCATGCGCCTGCTGGGGCTGGCTTTCAGTCAGAGTCAGGGGCATCTGCGCAAGTACCTTGCAGAGGTCTACGGTAAGGTGTTCAAGCGCTATATGGAGTTGGTGGTGCGCAGTTCACCCGAGTTGCCCGCGGATGTGTTGTTCTGGCGGGTTCATTTCATGCTGGGCAGTGCGGCTTTCACCCTGTCGAGCATGAAGGCGCTTAAGGCCATCGTGGAGGCCGAATACGGTGCGCGGGCCGGTACAGAGGAAGTGCTGCGCCAGATGGTGCCCTTCCTGGCCGCAGGCATGCGTGCCGGCAGCTCTATTCCGGGTGACGCAGGCACGCATCCGAGCAGCGTGCTGGAACCTGTATAGCGCGGAATAATCGCCTTTCTGCCTTCGTCTGGGGCTTACCTGCGGGCCTGGGATCCGTTATCGTGTGCTCTTTGCAGTGGAGCTGAGCATGCGGCTTGACCTGATCCATATATCCCTTGAACAACAGATGCTGACCGGCTTCAATGCGGGTCGGCTGCTGTGCAGCTATCCGGTGTCCACCGCTAAGAACGGTGCTGGCGAGCTCAATGGCAGTGGCTGCACGCCACGTGGGCGGCATCGGGTACGCGCACGTATTGGTGAAGGTCAGCCGCTGGGTGCGGTCTTCATCGGCCGGCGGCCCACCGGCGAGGTCTGGTCATCTGAGCTGGCTGAAGCCCAGCCGCAGCGGGACTGGATCCTGACGCGCATCCTATGGCTCTGTGGTGAAGAGGTTGGCGTCAATCGCGGCGCTGATAGTGACTCACAGCGCCGCTACATCTATCTGCATGGCACAGGCGACGATCAACTCATGGGCACGCCCTTGTCCCATGGCTGCGTGCGTCTGCGCAATCCCGACATGCTGGCACTGTTTGACATGACACCGGCAGGTTGCCCGGTGATCATCGAATAACCCCATTCAGGAGTATTTCATTGAAGCAAGGCACATTGATGCTGGATCTGGCCGGCACCTGGCTGACCCCGGAAGATCGCCAGTTATTGAGGCAACCGGAAGTGGGCGGGATGATTCTGTTTGCCCGCAATACCGAGACTCCGGCCCAGGTGCGTGAGCTGGTACGCAGCATTCGTACGGTACGCCCGGAGATGCTGATTGCGATCGATCAGGAAGGTGGTCGCGTGCAGCGGCTGCGTCGTGATGTGCTGCGCCTGCCCGCGCTTGGCCGTATTGCCGACTGCGCCTCAGCGGATGCCGGGGTGCTGGCCGAGGGGGCTGCCTGGTTGATGGCGACCGAAATGCTGGCCTGCGGTATCGATATCAGCTTTGCGCCGGTACTCGATCTCGATCACGGTCGCAGCCAGGTGATTGGTGACCGTTCGCTGGGCGGTGATCCGCAGCAGGTCATCCAGCTTGCCGAGGCTTATATACGCGGCCTGCATCTGGCCGGCATGGCGGCGACCGGCAAGCATTTCCCGGGGCATGGCTGGGCGGAGGCTGATTCGCATACCGATCTGCCGGTGGACTCGCGCAGCGAGGCGAGCATACGCGAGTCCGACCTCAAGCCCTTTGCTGCGCTGGCAACTATGCTGGATGGCATCATGCCGGCGCATGTGGTCTATCCGGCGGTGGACGGTCTGCCGGCGGGTTTCTCACACCGCTGGCTGCAGGACATTCTGCGCGCCGAGCTGGGCTTCCGGGGCGTGATCTTCAGTGATGACCTGACCATGGCCGGTGCGCATGTGGTAGGAGGTATGGCCGAGCGGGTGGATGCTGCGCTGGCGTCGGGCTGTGACATGCTGCTGGTGTGCAATGACCGTGCTGCCGCCGAACAGGCGTTGGTGCATGCGCAGCGCAGCGGCATGCAGCCCTCTGCGCGGGGGCAGGAGCTGCTTGCACGCAGCGCGCCGGGTATCGAGTACAAGGCGCAGCCGCGTTGGCGGCAGTCGGTTGCTCTGTTGCAGAGTGCTGGCTTGTTATGAGGTTCAGGGCTGGCTGATATGAATCAGCAGGCCCATGCTATTGTGATCCAGATAGTGAACCTCGTTGACTCGCAGTCGGCGAGTTGACTGCAGTCGTTCGCTGATCGGCTCGGCCATTGCTTCACTGGCGTGGTTGAGCCAGAAGGTGACTTTCGCGGTAAGCGGCTCGCCGTCCAGGCTGATCAGTCCCTGAACCGGATACAGCGGGTCTGCATTGGATCCGGTCAGGCTGTTGCCCTGGTGAAGCGCAACCGTCAGGCCGCTTTCCGTCGGTTGAGTCCAGGCACGATGCAATCTGATGGTGTAGCCCTTGCTCTCCAGTTTGCTCGCCTGGCTATCCAGCCTGTACCGGGTACGGTCGATGCTTCGGACGTCGCTGCGGGTCGTGTCATCCAGCGAGACGGCCTGCTGGTCCCAGCTGTACTCCGGTGAGGCGCCCGGCACGATCTGTGCGCCGGGCTGGCTGAATACCAGCACCTCCACCAGATACTGCGCCTGCGCCAGTGCGCTGCAGGCCAGCAGCGTCAGGGTCATCAGAAGGCGGGCGACAAGTCGAGTCGGGTTCATCGGCGTTTTCCTTTGCCTGGGTTCTCGGCAGGCGCCTGCTGCAGGCGCTCGATCAATGCTTCCACCGTATTCAGACGCAGGGCAGGTGCCGCCATGGGCGCGCTGAAACGGAATACGCTGCCGCCATCCAGGCGGTAGCGCTGGGGGTTGTCCTGGATCAGTCGGATCAACACCAGTGGGTCCACGGTTGTGTCGGCAGCGAACTCCACGCGGCCGTGTTCCGGGCCAACATCTATCTTGCTGATGCCCAGTGGAGCGCAGCGCAGTTTCAGTGCGGTGATCAGGAACAGGGTCTTGGCCTGTTCCGGCAGCAGCCCGAAGCGGTCGATCATCTCGACCTGCAGGTCCTTGAGGTCTTCATCGTTCTGCGCATTGGCAATACGTTTGTACAGTGTCAGGCGCGCATGTACGTCCGGCAGATACTCGTCGGGAATCAGTGCAGGCAGGTGCAGGTTGATATCCGGGCCGCCACTGAGTGGGTTCTCCAGTTCGGGCTCCTTGCCCTGCTGGATGGCCTTGATCGCCCGCTCCAGCATGTCCATGTACAGGGTGAAGCCGACGGCCTGGATCTGCCCGCTCTGGCCTTCGCCGAGCAGCTCGCCGGCACCGCGGATTTCCAGGTCGTGGGTGGCCAGGGTAAAGCCGGCCCCCAGGTCCTGCGCTGCAGCGATGGCTTCGAGGCGTTTCTCCGCATCACCGGTCAGCTTGCGGCCTGCCGGTGTCAGCAGGTAGGCATAGGCCTGGTGGTGGCTGCGCCCGACGCGGCCGCGCAACTGGTGCAGCTGCGCCAGGCCAAACTTGTCGGCGCGTTCAATGATGATGGTGTTGGCGCTCGGCACGTCAATGCCGGTTTCGATGATGGTCGAGGTCACCAGAATGTTGAAGCGGCGGTGATAGAAGTCGCGCATCACTTGTTCCAGTGCCCGTTCGGGCATCTGTCCGTGGCTGATACCGATGCGTGCCTCGGGTACCAGCTCCGCCAGGTCGGCGGCGCACTTCTCGATGGTCTCCACCTCGTTGTGCAGGAAGTACACCTGACCGCCGCGCAGCAATTCGCGCAGTATCGCTTCCTTAATTACCGCCGGTTGCTGCTGCAGGATAAAGGTTTTGACCGACAGGCGACGCGCCGGGGGGGTGGCGATGATCGACAGGTCGCGCATACCGGTCATTGCCATGTTCAGGGTGCGCGGGATAGGGGTGGCGGTGAGGTTGAGAATATCCACCTCGCTGCGCAGGCTCTTGAGGCGTTCCTTCTGACGTACGCCGAAGCGGTGTTCCTCGTCGATGATGACCAGGCCCAGATCCTTGAATTGCACATCGCCCTGCAATAACTTGTGAGTGCCGATCAGAATGTCGATCTTGCCGTCGGCCAGTTCCTGAACGGCGGCCTTGACCTCCTTGGCGGATCTGAAGCGGGAGATGACCTCGACCTTCACCGGCCAGTCGGCAAAACGGTCCTTGAAGCTGTTGTAATGCTGCTGGGCGAGGAGGGTGGTGGGGACCAGCACCGCCACCTGCTTGCCGCTGTGCACGGCAAGGAATGCTGCGCGCATGGCGACTTCGGTCTTGCCGAAGCCGACATCGCCACAGACCAGACGGTCCATGGGTTGTGGGCCGGTCATGTCCTTTACCACAGCGTCGATCGCAGCCTGCTGGTCGGCGGTTTCCTCAAAAGGAAAGGCCTCGGCAAAGGTCTGGTAATCCTGTTCCGGCTGGCTGAAGCTGAAACCCTTGCGCGCGGCGCGACGGGAATAGACATCCAATAGCTCGGCGGCAACGTCACGGACCTTCTCGGCGGCCTTGCGTCTGGCTTTCTGCCATTGTTCGGAACCCAGCCGGTGCAGTGGGGCGCTGTCATCATCGGCGCCGGTGTAGCGAGCGATCATGTGCAGGTTGGATACCGGCACGTAGAGTGTGGCCTCGTCAGCATATTCCAGCTTGAGGAATTCGGCCTCCTGACCCTCGACGCTGAGGTTGACCAGGCCGCGATAGCGGCCCACACCATGGTCGATATGCACTACCGGCGCACCTTCACGCAGTTCGGTCAGGTTGCGGATGATGGTGTCGCCGAGGTCGGTGGCCTTGCCGCGCCGCCTGCGCTGCATCACCCGCTGGCCGAACAGCTGGCTTTCGGCGACCAGCGCAACAGCTGGGTCGTTGCATAGCAGGCCTTCATCCACCGGGGCGATAATGATGCCGCAGCTGATATCGCTATCGACGAACTCGTGCCAGTTGTCCACCGGCTCAGGCTTGAGCTTGATGTGTGCCAGCAGCTCCAGCAGAGCTTCCCGGCGTCCGGCGGTTTCAGCGACGAACAGCGAGCGTCCAGCGAAGCCGTCGAGAAAATCCTCCAGCTGGCGCAAGGGCCGGTCCTGCTTGTTGTCCAGCGGCAGTTCAGGTGGTGGACTGCAATTGAAGTTGGTGACGCCAGCGCTGGCCGGCAACGCTGCGTCATGACAGATGATGCGCGGGTAGCCCTTGATCCGGGCGAAGCATTCTTCCACCGGCAGAAAAAGCTCTGCCGGGGCAAGCAGCGGCCTGGTTGGGTCGATACTCTGTTCTTCGAAGCGGGTGCGTACGTCGGTCCAGAACTGGGAGGCTGCATCTTCGATACCCGGCAGGCTGAACAGCAGTGTGTTGTCTGGCAGGTAGTCGAACAGGGTGCCGAGTTCTTCAAAGAACAACGGCAGGTAATATTCGATGCCGGGCGGGACTACGCCGTCGCTCAGATCCTGGTAGATCGGACAGCGCCGATGGTCGATCTCGAAACGTTCACGAAAGCGTGCGCGAAACCCGGTCAAGGCACTCTTGTCGAGGGGGAACTCACGGGCTGGCAGCAGGTGGATCTGCTCGACCTTGTCGATGGAGCGCTGGGTTTCCGGGTCAAAGGTGCGCAGGGTCTCGATTTCCTCATCGAACAGGTCGATGCGGAAGGGCAGGCGACTGCCCATAGGAAACAGGTCCAGCAACGCGCCGCGCACCGCGTAATCGCCATGCTCATAGACGGTGTCGACACAGCGGTAACCGGCGGCATCCAGGTTCTGGCGCATCCGATCAATGTCGAGTCGCTGGCCGATCTTCAGCATCAACACCGAGCCACCGAGGAAGGGGCGCGGGGCAATGCGGTGCAGCAGGGTGGTCATGGGTACGACAAGAATGCCGTGACCTACCTGGGGCAGACGGTACAGCGTCTGCAGCCGCTGGGAAATGATGTCCTGGTGTGGGGAGAACCGGTCGTAGGGCAAGGTTTCCCAGTCGGGGAAGCTGGCGACCGGCAGGTCTGGCGCGAAGAACCGCAGTTCTTGCTCCAGGCGGTCGGCCATGGCGGTATCCCGGGTGATGACCAGACTCAGGCCGGGATGTTTGACCGCCGCCTCGGCGATGGCCAGGGCACGCGCTGCTGCAGGGAGGTTGCCCCAGGCAGTTTTGCTGCCGAGGTTGTTGTGCAGCGGTGCAGCGAACAGAAATGATGTGTCAGGCATGCTGGTGGGCTTGTCTTGTTCCGCAAAAGGAACAGTTTAACCTTCCGCGCCGATCCTTGCTGGGATTGCAGACGTTCTACGGTTGATTTGAACGCTGCTTGTCGAACCTGCAGCGCGGTTATATCATGCTCGCTGCGTGACGCCGGGCCCCTCTGGCGGTGGTTGCTCCCACCGTGATGTCGGAGTCATAAGTTTATCCAAACTTTGACAGGAGGGCCCGATGGAGCCACTGATCTCGTTTTTGACCACCCCTTTTCTCGGCACTGCTGCCTGGCAGTGGCTGCTGTTTCTGTTCATCGTGTTTGCTGTTCTGGCGTTCGATCTGGGTGTGTTGCACCGGGAAGAGCGCGAGATTGAAGTGCGTGAAAGTCTTCTGCTCTACGGTGGCTATTTCAGCGTCGGCCTGCTGTTCGGGCTGTGGGTCTGGTTCCAGATGGGTTCGGCCAGTGCCCTGGAGTTCTACACCGGCTTTCTGATCGAGCAGTCGTTGTCGATGGACAACGTATTCGTCATGGCGATGATCCTCGGCTTCTTCGGTATCCCACGTCTGTATCAGCACCGGGTGCTGTTCTGAGGCATTCTCGGGGTGATCGTGTTGCGGGCAATCATGATCGGCCTGGGTGCGGCGCTGGTGCAGGAGTTCGAGTGGATTCTCTATCTGTTCGGCGTGTTCCTGCTGTTCTCCGGTATCAAGATGTTCTTCAGCAAGGACGAGGAATCGCATCCTGATCTGTCGCAGAACCGCATGGTCAGTTTCATTCGCCGGCATTTCCGCGTTACCGATGATCTGCATGGCCCGAAGTTCTTCGTGCGCATGCCTGACAAGGCCGGCAAGGTGGTGTTGTTTGCCACACCGCTGTTTCTGGCGCTGATACTGATCGAGCTCGCTGACCTGGTGTTCGCTGTGGACAGCGTTCCGGCGATTTTCGCCATCACTCAGGATCCGTTCATCGTCTATACCTCGAACATCTTCGCCATTCTGGGACTGCGTTCGTTGTACTTCGCCCTGGCGGCGATGATGCACCGTTTCGTCTACCTCAAGTATGCGCTGGCGCTGGTGCTGATCTTCATCGGTGTCAAGATCCTGGTGCATGGCCTGGATATCAAGATACATGCGGGTGTTTCCCTGGGTGTTACCTTCGGGCTGCTGGCCGGCGGCGTGCTGTTGTCGCTGTACACTACCCGCCGGAAATCGACCTGAGAGAGTGCTGTAACGGCTGTTCCAGAATAGGCTGGACAGCCGTTATGCGTTCGGTGATTGCCTCTATCGGCTGCTCACCGCATAATATTGGCCCTTTAGCTCCCATGACCTGGAAGGAACAGCCGTGACTCAAGCCAAATACGATGAATGTCTGGAAAACTGGACTGACCGCGAAGCGACAGCCGAAGCGATGATCCCGTTGATTGGGCGTTTGTACCGTGAACACAACGTGGTCACTTCCATCTATGGCCGCGGCCTGGTTAATCGCTCCGTTATCAGCCTGCTCAAGTCTCACCGTTTCGCTCGTCAGATTGATGACAACGAACTGTCGGTGCATGACACCTTTCCGCTGATCAAGGCCCTGTTGGACCTGGATCTGGGGCCTGCCTCCATCGATCTGGCCCGTCTGGCCGGCAAGTATGCGGCGGAAGGCAATGGCGACCTTGACAGCTTCCTGCGCAAGGAACTGACCAGTGTCATTGGCCGCAAGGGTGAGAAGCGCCAGGGTCGCGATGTGGTGCTGTATGGCTTCGGTCGCATTGGCCGTCTGCTGGCGCGCATCATGGTCGAGAAGGCGGGTGCTGGCGATGGGCTGCGTCTGCGGGCTATCGTGGTGCGCAAAGGTGCTGAGAATGACCTGGCCAAGCGTGCCAGCCTGCTGCGCCGCGATTCGGTGCATGGTTCCTTCCAGGGCACCATCACCATCGATGAAGAGAGCAACACGCTGACCGCTAATGGCAACCAGATCCAGGTGATCTATGCCGGCGATCCGAGCAGCATCGATTACACCTCCTACGGCATCAACGATGCTATCGTCGTGGATAACACCGGTGTGTGGCGCGACGAAGCCGGCCTGTCCCAGCATCTCAAGTGCCCGGGCGTATCCCGCGTGGTGCTGACTGCGCCAGGCAAGGGCGACCTGAAGAATATCGTGCATGGTATCAACCACGGCACCATCACTCCGGAAGACAAGATCGTTTCTGCGGCGTCTTGTACCACCAACGCCATTGTGCCGGTGCTCAAGGCCATTCATGACAAGTACGGTATCGTCAATGGTCACGTGGAGACCGTTCACTCGTATACCAATGACCAGAATCTGATCGACAACTTCCACAAGGGTAATCGCCGTGGCCGCAGCGCCGCGCTGAACATGGTCATCACCGAAACCGGTGCAGCCAAGGCGGTGGCCAAGGCGCTGCCGGAGCTGTCCGGCAAGTTGAGCGGTAACGCCATTCGCGTACCGACACCCAACGTGTCCATGGCCATCCTCAACCTGAACCTGGAAAAGTCGACCGATCGTGATGAGGTGAATGATTACCTGCGTCACATGGCGCTGCATTCCGAGCTGCACAAGCAGATCGACTTCACCAACAGTCAGGAAGTGGTCTCAACCGACTTCGTCGGTTCGCGCCATGCGGGTGTGGTGGATGCCGAAGCGACCATCTGCAACGACAATCGGGTCATTCTGTACGTCTGGTATGACAACGAGTTCGGTTACAGCTGTCAGGTTGTGCGGATTCTGGAGGACTTGGCCAGCGTCAATTCCCCGGCTTTCCCGGCGTAACATCCGGCAATGAAAAAAGGCGCTTCGGCGCCTTTTTTCATGGGTCTATTTCTACCCTGGTGAAGCCGCCGACACCGGCGGCTTGATGCAGATCAAATGCTTCGCTCTGGTTGCGACAACATGTCTCAGGAAAGCCTGAAAAAACCGGGTATCGAGTAGCTTTGACCAGCCATGCTCTTTATACTTAACGGGATTTTTTGGTCGGGTTGTGGTCGCGTCGTCTGATTCTCCTCCTTTCAGGTTCAGCAGAGCCGATTGCCAGCGCTCCAAGCGTCAGCCATTACCCTTAACAATTCCCTATGTGATTAGGCTATTCGTATGATAAACATCAAACGGGGCTTGGATCTGCCAATCACCGGCTCACCCGAGCAACGTATTGAGGACGCCCGTCCAGTCAGAAGCGTTGCGGTCATAGGTTTCGATTACCACGGTATGAAACCTACGATGGAAGTACAGGCCGGCGATCGGGTGCAAGCAGGACAGATCCTGTTCAGTGACAAAAAAACACCGGGGGTGCTCTACACTGCGCCCGTCAGCGGGGTTGTCAATGCAGTCAATCGCGGTGAGAAACGCGTGCTGCAGTCCGTCGTGATCGATGTCGAGGGCGACGATGCCATCGACTTCGGCAGCCATGCCGCCGACAGCCTGGAAGGGCTCGACTCGCAATCCGTGCGGGAAAAGCTCATCCGCTCCGGCCTCTGGACCGCGCTGCGCACCCGTCCGTACAGTAAGGTGCCAGCGGTCGATGCCAAGCCCGTATCCATTTTTGTTACCGCCATCGATACCCATCCGCTTGCTGCCGATCCGGCTGTCGTGCTGCAGACCTGTGCTGCTGACTTCGAAAACGGGCTGAAAGTGCTGGCTCGCCTGGCTGGCGTCTGGCTGTGCAAAGCCGATGGCGCAGCGATCCCCGGCGAGAACATTGCCGGTGTGCGCACCGAAAGCTTTGCCGGCCCGCATCCGGCTGGTCTGCCGGGCACCCACATCCACATGCTGGACCCGGTCAGTGAGAACCGTCAGGCCTGGCATATAAACTATCAGGATGTGGTTGCCGTCGGCCGGTTATTTACCACCGGTAAACTGTCGGCGGAACGCGTCGTCGCGCTCGGCGGTCCGCAGGTGGAACGCCCACGTCTGCTGCGCACTCTCCTCGGCGCCAATCTGGAAGAGCTTGTGGCCGGTGAAATGAAGCCAGGTAATAACCGCGTCATTTCCGGTTCCGTGCTGGGCGGCCGGGTGGCCCGCGGTGCGGCAATGTATCTGGGGCGCTACCATCTGCAGGTCTCGGTGTTACTGGAAGGCAATTACCGTGAAATGCTGCACTACCTGCGCGCCGGTACGGACAAGCACTCGATTCTGAACATCTTCGTTTCGAAACTGGCCCCGTCCAAGTTGTTCAACTTCACCACCAGCACCAATGGCAGCCCTCGCGCCATGATTCCGGTCGGCAACTATGAAGAAATCATGCCGCTGGACATCCTGCCGACACAATTGCTGCGTTATCTGATCGTCGGTGATACCGAGATGGCTCAGAAGCTGGGTTGTCTGGAACTGGACGAAGAAGATCTCGCGCTATGCAGTTACGTATGTGCAGGCAAGTACGAGTATGGCCCGATCCTGCGTGACAATCTCACGCGCATTGAGAAGGAGGGTTGATCAATGGGACTGCGCAGTTTTCTTGACAAGATCGAGCATCATTTTGAAAAGGGCGGTAAGCACGAGAAGTGGTATGCGCTTTACGAAGCAGCCGATACCTTTCTGTACAAGCCCTCAAGCGTAACCAGAACCACTGCTCACGTGCGTGACGGCATCGACCTCAAGCGCATGATGATCACGGTCTGGTTGTGTACTTTTCCAGCCATGTTCTTCGGTATGTGGAACGTCGGCTTCCAGGCCAACAACATCTTTGCGGTCAATCCTGAACTGCTGGCGGATCAGGACAACTGGCGTATTGGCGTGATCGGCATGTTCGCCGGGTTTGAGCCGGGCAGCATCTGGGACAATATAGTCCACGGTGCCACCTGGTTCGTACCTATTTACGCGGTGACCTTCATCGTCGGCGGTTTCTGGGAAGTATTGTTCGCTTCCATCCGCAAGCATGAAGTAAACGAAGGTTTCTTCGTTACCTCGGTACTCTTCGCGTTGATCGTGCCGCCGAGCATTCCGTTGTGGCAGGTCGCCCTCGGCATCAGCTTCGGTGTGGTTATCGGCAAGGAGATTTTCGGTGGTACCGGGAAGAACTTCCTCAACCCGGCACTGACCGGCCGCGCCTTTCTGTTCTTTGCCTATCCGGCGCAGCTTTCCGGTGATGCGGTCTGGACCGCGGTTGATGGCTTCGCTGGCGCTACCGCGCTGAGCATGGCCGGTGCCGGCGGTGTTGATGCGCTGATCAGTGGTGGCTTGAGCTGGATGGATGCCTTCATCGGCACCATGCACGGCTCCATTGGTGAAACCAGCACCCTGGCGATCTTCATTGGTGGTGCGGTACTGCTGATGACCAAGATTGCCTCCTGGCGCATTGTTGCTGGGGTGATGATCGGTATGATCGCGCTGAGCATGCTGTTCAACGCCCTGGGCTCGGATACCAATCCGATGTTCTCCATGCCGTGGTATTGGCATATGGTCACCGGTGGTTTTGCCTTCGGCATGATCTTCATGGCGACCGACCCGGTATCTGCCTCGATGACCAATCTTGGCAAATGGATCTTCGGTGGGCTGATCGGCGTCATGGTAGTCCTGATCCGCGTGGTCAACCCAGCCTTCCCGGAAGGCATGATGCTGGCGATCCTGTTCGCCAACCTGTGTGCACCGCTGATCGATCACTTCATCGTTCAAGCCAATATCAAGCGGAGGCTGGCGCGTAATGTCTAGTCAAAAAGAATCCACCGTCCGTACGCTGGTAGTGGCCCTGCTGGTGTGTCTGGTCTGTTCGGTATTTGTGGCAGGCGCGGCAGTCGCGCTGCGCCCGATCCAGGTTGAGAACAGCCTGCTGGACAAGCAGCGCAATATCCTGGCTATCGCTGGCCTCGGAGAGGCTTCCATGAGCGGATCCGAAGTCAAGACCCTGTTCAATGAGCGCATTGTTGCCCGTCTGGTTGATCTGGAAACCGGAAAGTTCAGCGATGAGTTCGATGCGCAGACCTTTGATCCACTGGCGGCTGCCAAGGATCCGGCACTGTCGGAGAATCTGTCCGGCGCTGAGGATGTCGCCTCGATCAATCGGCGTGAAAACTACAGTGTAGTCTATATGGTTGAAAACGATGAGCAGCAGATGGAAACGCTGATTCTGCCCGTTCGCGGCTATGGTTTGTGGTCAACACTGCACGGCTTCATGGCCCTGCAGGGTGACCTGAACACGGTGCAGGGTTTCGGCTTTTACCAGCATGCCGAGACTCCCGGTCTGGGAGGGGAAGTGGATAACCCCAACTGGCGTGGATTGTGGCCTGGCAAGGAGATCTTCAATGACGAAGGTCAACTGGCCATTCGCGTAATCAAGGGTAGTGTCGATTCTGCCAGCCCGAATGCCGACCATCAGATCGACGGTCTGGCCGGGGCCACGCTGACAGCCAACGGGGTCAACAACCTGTTGCAGTACTGGCTGGGCGAGAACGGCTTCGGTCCCTTTATTGATAACCTGCGCTCAGGGGAGGCTTGATCATGTCACAGCCGACAATCAAACAGGTCCTGCTGGACCCGATTTTCAATAACAATCCCATCGGTCTGCAGATCCTCGGGATCTGTTCGGCCCTGGCGGTCACCTCGAACCTGAATACCGCGCTGGTGATGAGTATCGCCCTGACGTTGGTATGCGGTTTTTCCAATCTGTTCATCTCGATGATCCGTAGCCAGATCCCCAATTCGATCCGCATGATCGTGCAGATGGTGATCATTGCGTCACTGGTGATTCTGGTTGATCAGGTGCTCAAGGCCTACGCCTATTCGCTGTCCAAGCAGCTGTCGGTGTTCGTTGGTCTGATCATCACCAACTGTATCGTGATGGGGCGCGCAGAAGCCTTTGCCATGCAGAACCCGCCGGTGCTGTCGTTCTTCGACGGTATCGGTAACGGTCTGGGTTACAGCATCATGCTGATCGGCCTGGGTATCGTGCGCGAGCTGTTCGGTGCCGGCAAACTGATGGGTTACACTGTCATTCCAGTGGTCAATGATGGTGGCTGGTATATGCCCAACGGCATGCTGCTGCTGCCTCCGTCCGCGTTCTTCCTGATTGGTCTGTTCATCTGGGCTCTACGGGTATGGAAGAAAGAGCAGGTGGAAGCACCTGACTTCCGCATGGCCCCGCAGGTTTCCAAGCAGGAGGCATACTAATGGAGCATTACATCAGCCTGTTCGTCAAAGCCGTGTTCGTGGAGAACATGGCGCTGGCGTTCTTCCTCGGCATGTGTACCTTCATTGCCATTTCCAAGAAGGTAGAGACGGCTATCGGTCTGGGTATTGCGGTCATCGTGGTGCAAGCCATCACGGTGCCGGCGAACAACCTGATCTATACCTATCTGCTCAAGGATGGGGCGCTGGCCTGGGCCGGTCTGCCTGACGTGGACCTCAGCTTCCTCGGTCTGCTGAGCTATATCGGTGTGATTGCGGCTATCGTACAGATTCTCGAGATGCTGCTGGACAAGTTCGTGCCGGCGCTCTACAACGCGCTGGGCGTGTTCCTGCCACTGATCACGGTGAACTGCGCCATCATGGGCGGCACCTTGTTCATGGTGGAACGCGATTACAACCTGTCCGAGAGTGTGGTCTATGGCTTCGCTTCCGGTACGTCCTGGGCTCTGGCCATCGCACTGTTGGCGGCGATCCGCGAGAAGCTCAAGTACAGCGACGTTCCCGATGGACTGCAGGGCCTGGGCATCACCTTCATTACAATCGGACTGATGTCGCTGGGCTTCATGTCTTTCTCTGGCGTACAGCTGTAAGGATGGAGTGAGCAGATGAACTATGAAATTTTTCTCGCCATCGGCATGTTCACAGCGATCGTGCTGGTGCTGGTGGCAGTCATCCTGATTGCCCGCTCCAAGTTGGTGAGCAGTGGTGATGTCAGCATCGAGATCAACGGCGAGCGCACCATTACCGTGCCGGCTGGTGGCAAGCTGCTGGGGACCCTGGCGTCCAACGGTATCTTTCTGTCCTCTGCCTGTGGTGGTGGCGGTACCTGTGCCCAGTGCAAGTGCGTGGTCGAATCGGGCGGTGGCGAAATGCTGCCGACCGAAGAGTCGCACTTCACCCGCCGTGAAGCGAAGGAAGGCTGGCGGCTGTCTTGCCAGGCTCCGGTCAAGCAGGACATGAAAATCGAGATTCCGGAAGAGATTTTCGGGGTCAAGAAGTGGGAATGCGAGGTTGATTCCAACCCGAACGTGGCCACCTTCATCAAGGAGTTGACCCTGCGTCTGCCCGAGGGTGAGAACGTCAACTTCCGCGCTGGCGGCTATGTACAGCTGGAATGTCCGCCGCACACGGTCAATTACAGGGATTTCGATATTCAGCCGGAATTCCAGAGTGATTGGGACAAGTTCGATGTCTGGCGCTACGTGTCCAAGGTTGACGAGACGGTAATTCGCGCCTATTCCATGGCGAACTACCCGGAAGAGCGCGGTATCGTCAAATTCAACATCCGTGTGGCTACGCCGCCGCCGGGTCGAGATGATGTGCCGCCGGGGCAGATGTCATCCTATGTGTTCAATCTGAAGCCGGGTGACAAGATCACCGTGTATGGACCCTTCGGTGAGTTCTTTGCCAAGGATACCGACGCGGAAATGGTATTCGTCGGCGGCGGTGCCGGTATGGCGCCGATGCGTTCGCATATCATGGATCAGCTGCTGCGACTCAAGACCAAGCGCAAGATCTCCTTCTGGTATGGTGCACGCTCGTTGCGTGAGGCTTTCTACGTCGAGGAATACGACAAGCTGGCCGAAGAAAATGACAACTTCGAGTGGCACCTGGCGTTGTCCGACGCGCTGCCGGAAGACAATTGGACAGGGCCTACGGGCTTCATCCATAACGTCTTGTTCGAGAATTACCTCAAGGACCACCCGGCACCGGAAGATTGCGAGTTCTACATGTGCGGACCGCCGATGATGAACGCCTCGGTGATCAAGCTGCTTGAGGACTTGGGAGTGGAGCCCGAGAATATCCTGCTCGATGACTTCGGCGGATAGTATGTGGAGTCGCATCATCCGGCCCGTCGGTGTTGTTGCCCTGGCAGCAGCCCTGACGGGCTGTTTCAATTCTGCCGAGCCGGTTTCCGAAATTTACGGCTCGACCATGGGCAGCACTTACTCGATAAAATGGGTCGGCTCGCAGCTGAGTCCCGAGCCGGCCGAGGTCATGACCTCGGTCGATGCATTGCTGGAGGAGTTCGAGAGCGTCGCATCGACCTGGCGGCCGACCTCCGAGCTGTCGCGTTTCAATGCAGCGCCAGCCGGCACCTGCCAGGCCATGCCGCAGGCGATTCTGGATATCGTGCTATTGGCCGAGGACCTGCATCAGGAGAGCGGAGGCCGCTTTGATCTGACGCTAGCCCCATTGCTGCGGTTGTGGGGATTCCATGGTGACGGGGTTTCTCAGAACGTACCGAATGAGCAGCAGTTGGCCGAGGCCGTGGCGCTCACCGGTCATGAACATCTGCACGTGCGCGACGGTCAGTTGTGCAAGGACACCGCGTTGCAGGTGGATATCAGCGGTATCGCTGCTGGCTACATGGTCGATCAGGTGGTGGAACACCTGGCGGACATGGGTATCAAAGATTATATGGTGGAGATTACCGGCGAGCTGAAGGCGGGTGGCAGCAAACCGGGTGGCAGGCCCTGGCGTATCGCCGTGGAAGAGCCACGCGATGACAGTCGGGTTGCCCAGGTAATATTGCCGCTACGTGGCTACGGTGTATCCACCTCCGGTGATTATCGGAATTATTTCGAACATGAAGGTCATCGTTACTCACACACCTTCGATCCGGTCACCGGCAAACCGGTGATGCATGATCTGGCTGCGGTGACGGTTTTTCATCCGTCCGCTGCCTGGGCAGATGGCATGTCCACGGTCCTGCTGGTCATGGGTTCGCAGACCGGGTGGGAGTATGCTGTCAAGCACGAGCTTCCAGCATTGTTTGTTATTCGCAAAGGGGATGGCTTCGTTTCCAGAAGCACACCCCAATTCATCGCTCTGCAAGAGAGCAAGGAGTAAATCATGGTCTGGGTACTGGCTTTTGCGGTAATGCTGCTGTGCGTTGCCGGTATGGCTGTTGGTGTCATGATGGGGCGTCCGCCGATTGCGGGTTCCTGCGGGGGCATTGGTGCGGTCGGGGTGGATAGCAGCTGCGGTATCTGTGGCGGTAATCCGAAGAAGTGTGATGAATCCCGGCAGGAAACCGGTCCGACTGGCGCGGCGGCACTCGCCTACGACGCCACACAGGGCAAGCCCAGGAAGTAAGCAAGGCGTGGCGAGACATGTTCAGTATTGTTACAGGACCGAATTGAATGGCTGTTTATAACTATGATGTGGTGGTGCTGGGCTCTGGCCCTGCCGGAGAAGGGGCTGCAGTCAATGCGGCAAAAAACGGCCGTCGCGTGGCAGTAGTCGAAGAGCGCAGCATGGTGGGGGGGAATTGCACTCATCTGGGGACTATTCCATCCAAGGCGTTGCGTTATTCGGTCAAACAGATCATTCATTTCAACACCAATCCGATGTTCCGAGCGATTGGTGAACCACGTGCATTTTCCTTCCCTGACGTGCTCAAGAGCGCCGAGAAGGTCATCACCCGGCAGGTCACGTCCCGAAACAGCTACTATGCCCGCAATCGTATCGATCTGTTTTTCGGCAAGGGCAGCTTTGCCGACGCGCATACCATTGAGCTGGTCAACGCCGAAGGCGCTGTTGATCGCCTGATAGCGCAGGATGTCATCATTGCGACCGGCTCCAGCCCCTACCGTCCGGCGGATATCAACTTCAACCACCCGCGGATCTATGACAGCGACACCATTCTCAAACTCAATCACACCCCGCGTAACCTGATCATCTATGGGGCAGGGGTGATTGGCTGTGAGTACGCGTCGATCTTCTGTGGGCTCGGTGTGAAGGTGGATCTGATTCATAACCGTGATCGTCTGCTGAGCTTTCTGGATGATGAGATCTCGGACGCGCTGAGCTATCACCTGCGCAATAACACTGTACTCATTCGCCATAATGAAGAATACGAGAAGATCGAAGGCCTGGATGGCGGTGGTGTGGTGCTGCATCTGAAATCAGGCAAGAAGATCAAGGCCGATGCGCTGCTCTGGTGCAATGGTCGCTCTGGCAATACTGCTGGTCTGGGGCTGGAAAATGTCGGACTGCAGGTCAACAGCCGTGGTCAGGTGCTGGTGGATGAGAATTACCGCACCAGTGTGCCGAATATCTATGGGGCCGGCGATGTCATCGGCTGGCCGAGCCTGGCCAGTGCGGCATTTGACCAGGGACGCTCGGCTGCGGGCAATATTGTCGAGCATGACAGTTGGCGTTTCGTCAATGATGTGCCGACCGGCATCTACACCATTCCGGAGATCAGCTCGCTGGGCAAAACCGAAAGCGAGCTGACCAGCGAGAAGGTGCCCTATGAGATCGGTCAGGCATTTTTCAAGAACATGGCCCGGGCGCAGATCAGCAGCGAGCCGGTAGGCATGCTGAAGATCCTGTTCCATCGCGAAACCCTGCAAGTGCTGGGCATTCACTGCTTCGGCGATCAGGCATCCGAGATCGTGCATATCGGTCAGGCGATCATGAGCCAGGAAGGTGAGGCCAATACCATCAAGTATTTCGTCAACACCACCTTCAATTATCCGACCATGGCTGAAGCCTACCGGGTAGCAGCGCTGGACGGTCTCGGCCGGCTGTTCTGACCGTCAAGGCGCCGTGTCGAGTAGCACCTCGACACGGCGGGCTGGCTTTTATTCCGTTAGCCGGGATGGACTCTGGCCTTTCAGCACCCTCATTGCCAACTGCGGCACATCGGTGATCAGACTGTCCACTCCCATCTCCTCGAGCTTGAGCATCAGTTGCGGGTCATTCACTGTCCACACCGAGACGTGCAGGCCACGACGTTGCGCCTGCTTGATTCTGGCCGGATTGCACAGTTTCCAGTTCAGTGCCAGAAAGCGGCAGCCATATCGCAGTGCGCTTTTCACTGGATCCAGAAAACCATATTCCTCGACCAGCCCGGTGGGCAATGCGCAGTCAATTTGCTGCGCGTATTTGAGCAGGGTGCGGCTGGATGAGGTGATCACGACCTTATCTTGCAGAGCATAATCGCCGACCAATGCAGTGATCGCCTCGATTACCCGGCGCGATTGTACGGTCGATCCGCTTTTGACCTCCAATTGATAGTGCTCGAACTCGGGGCAACTGCGAAACAGTTGTTCAAGTGTGGGAATGGGGCAGGGGGTTGGCCATTCGGCAAGGCCGTGACGGGCATCGAGACGTATCAGTTCGGCAGCGGTATGGGCAGCGACCTTGCCCTTGATACCTGTGGTGCGCTTGAGTGTAGGATCATGAATGACCATCAACTGATGGTCCGATGACAGGTGCAGATCCAGTTCCACCCGGGTAACGCCAGCCTCCATTGCCTTGCGGAAGCTGGGCAGGGTATTTTCCGGGGCTTCGCCACGGGCGCCGCGATGACCGTATATGAGCATGCTTGCCCTCAGTTGCTCGCCGTCTTGTGCTGACGCACGCTATGTACGACCTTGTCGTACTCGAAATACACGCTGAAGCCGGCATAGCCCCAGCGGCTGATCGGCGGTTCGCCAACCGCGCCATGACGGGTAACCGGCTCGCCATGTTGCTGCCTGACTGCACTGGTGCTGGTGCCGCGTTGCGGCAGACTGACCTGTTGGCTGGAAGCCTGCTGGCCAACAGGGATGGTCAGGGTCTCGGCTTGTACGGACGCGGCAGCAAGTAAGGTGGAGGCGAACACCAGGGGCAGAAGATGATTCATGTCGAGGTCCTTTCGTTGTTTTTCGCGGCACGGATTTCCTGTGCCTGTTTCTGAACAATATGCCGGGCCAGCAGCTGGCGCTGGGCATCATTGAGCTGTTCGAAGCTTACCTGTATCAGATACCGTCCGGAAGCGTTGTCGAGTGCACAATCGACTACTCTGGCAGGTGCGCTCAGGCCAACCGGCGTAGGCAATAGCAGGCGCAGACTGATCCAGCTACCCACCTCCAGGGCGTCACACGCCGAAAAACCCAGGCCGGCCTCGCTCAGGGTAACAGCCACCGGTGCGCCCATGTCATCGGTCATCTGCAGCGCCAGTGCGCGGCCGATCAACTCGACCCGTTTGCCGAGGATCTTCAGATAGGCAGCGAGATTGCGGTCGCGTTCGCCTACCTGACGCAACAGGTGCTGGGATTCGTGGTCCAACAGGTGCAGTTCGCCGAGCAAGCCGAAGAGTGGCGACTGTTCGGGCTGGGATGCCTGGCCGTCGGTCGGTGCATTGGCCGGGCGATAATCCAGCGCCAACTGATCCTGGATCTGGAAGTAACCAGCATGCACGTCATATGGAGTGTCTTTTTGCATGATCAGCCCCGTTTACCAAAACGGGATTCAGTGTAACATGACAGCCCGAACTGCCAGTCTTCCGGGCTTTTCCCACTAGGTAACAATTGGTATTCCATGTTCAGACCTTTGCCGTTTTTTATCGGACTGCGCTACACGCGCGCCAAACGTCGTAACCATTTCATATCCTTTATCTCTCTGATCTCCATGCTGGGTCTGACGCTCGGTGTGCTGGTGATGATCCTGGTGCTGTCGGTAATGAACGGTTTCGACCGTGAGCTGCGTACCCGCATCCTCGGCATGGTGCCGCATGCCAGCATCAATGGCTATCAACCAATCGACGATTGGCGGTCATTGGTGACCGAGCTGGAAGCGCACCCGGAGGTGGCCGCAGCGGCCCCCTTCATCCAGCTGCAGGGGATGCTGACACACAATGGCAGCGTCGCGCCGGTGTTGGTCAGCGGGGTGATTCCCGAGGCGGAGGCCGAGGTTTCCATCATTGACCAGCATATGCAGGCGGGAGCCTTGAGTGACCTGGCCGATGGCGAATTCGGCATCATCATCGGTGAGCTGATTGCCAAACGTTTCAATGTGGGGGTCGGTGACAAGCTGACCTTCGTCATGCCGGAAGCCTCGGTAACGCCGGCAGGTGTCTTCCCGCGTTTGAAACGTTTTCACGTCACCGGTGTATTCAAGGTCGGCGCTGAGCTGGACGGCTCGATGGCCATGATCCATGCCGGTGACGCTGCGCGTTTGAGCCGCTGGGAGCCGGGTCAGATGCAAGGAGTACGCTTGCGCCTGGATGACCTGTTCCGCGCGCCACAGGTGGCCTGGGAGCTGGTAGGGCAACTGCCGGGCGATTACTACGCCCAGGACTGGACGCGCAGCCACGGCAACCTGTTTGCCGCCATTCGCATGGAAAAGACCATGATCGGGCTATTGCTGCTGCTGATCGTGGCGGTGGCGGCCTTCAATATCATTTCCACGCTGGTCATGGTGGTGACGGACAAGAAAGCCGATATCGCCATTCTGCGCACCCTCGGGGCTTCGCCGGGCACCATCATGGGTATCTTCATGGTGCAGGGGTCGGTCATCGGAGTGGTCGGTACTTTGACCGGTGGCATCCTTGGTGTGCTCGCGGCGCTCAATGTGTCGGCACTGGTAGCGGGGCTGGAACGTCTGCTGGGTACCCAGTTCCTAAGCTCTGATGTGTATTTCATCAGTTATCTGCCGTCCCAGCTGATCTGGACGGATGTTGTGATCATCTGCACTGCGGCGCTGGGGATGAGCTTTCTGGCTACCCTGTACCCGGCCTGGCGTGCATCCCGTACCGAACCGGCGGAGGCCTTGCGTTATGACTGAAGTAGTACTGGAATGCCGGAAACTGAGCAAGCATTACGCGGTGGGCCCGCAACAGCTGCAGGTATTGGGTGGGATTGATCTTGTCCTGCGTGCCGGTGAGCGCATCGCCATTGTCGGCAGCTCCGGGTCGGGCAAGACCACGCTGCTGAACATGCTGGGTGGGTTGGATACGCCCAGTACCGGCGAGGTGTGGCTGGCGGGGCAGCAGATGTCCGCACTCAAGGAGGCCGAGCGCGGCCGGTTGCGTAATACCGGACTGGGGTTCGTTTATCAGTTCCATCATCTGCTGGCCGAGTTCACCGCGCTGGAGAACGTCTGTACGCCATTGCTTATCGGTTCCACACCGATAAGTGAGGCGCGTGAGCGGGGACTGGCGATGCTTGAGCGGGTTGGTTTATCAGCCCGCGCCGGGCACAAGCCGGCAGAGCTGTCTGGTGGTGAACGTCAGCGGGTGGCCATTGCCCGGGCGCTGATCAATGAGCCAGCTTGCGTACTGCTCGACGAGCCTACCGGCAACCTGGATCAGCACACGGCGCGAGGTGTCCAGCAACTGATGCTGGAGCTCAGTCAGCGGCTGAATACGGCATTTCTGGTGGTGACCCATGATCTGGCCCTGGCGGGACAGATGGATCGGGTGCTGACGCTGAATGAAGGTTGTCTGGTACAGCAACCAGCCTGACGGGCGGCAACAGACTTTAGCCAATAGACTCTAAGACTGACGACGGCGTCGCATTTTGCGACGCTGCCAGTTGCGTGCGACCCAGAAACGCCAATACAACAGAGTGCCAGCGTAGCCAATGCTGGCCAGCACTATCCCCGACAGCAGCGAGCCCAGCAGCATGGGCTGCCATATATGCTGAATCTCTGCTGCCAGCCAGGTGATCGACAACTCCATCGGCATGCTGCGTTCAGGTGTGCCCAGCAGCAGGGTGCCGATCTTGTACTGCATGAAGAATACCGGCGGCATGGTGATCGGGTTGGTGAGCCAGACCAGTCCGATCGACATCGGCAGATTCGCCCGGGCGGTCACCGCTATGCAGGCGGACAGCAGCATCTGCATCGGGATCGGCAGCATGGCAACAAACAGGCCCGTAGCCATCGCCCGGGCAACGCTGTGACGGGTAATGTGCCAGAGATTCGGATCATGAAGAATGGTCCCCATGAAGCGCAGTGACTTGCTGCGTTTGATCCGTTCCGGGCTGGGCATGTAGCGTTTGAGTAGCTGGCGCGGCATCACAGACTGATCGCGGGAAGGGTAAGTTGTAATTATGCCCCTAATATAGGTGCCCGACCACCACCGTCGTCACAAATCACAATGACAGGATATTTCTGAGCATGGATGTGCCGCTGCTGCTGACAGCACTGATAGCTGGCATGCTGTTGCCTCTGGGGCTCGGTGAATTGCCGCCTGTCTGGTTGCCCGCGCTGCTGCTGTGTCTGGCGCTGCTGCTATGTCGCCGTCGCCGCCTGCGCTGGCTGATCGTCCTGTGTGTCGGCTTGTTCTGGTCCTGTCTGTTTCACCATCATTTATTGGCGCAGCGCCTGACGCCGGCGTTGGATGGTATCCGAGTGACGGTGGTGGCGCAGGTCGACGGACTGCCGGAGGCCACTGAAACCGGCTGGCGGTTTGCCTTGGACAAGGTGCGCCTGGCGGAAAATGATCAGCCGTTGCCACCGATGCGAGTGCACTGGTTTGATGGCCAGCCGGTCAATCCCGGAGAGTCCTGGCGTTTCGAGATAACCCTGCGGCGTCCCGCTGGTATGGCCAACCCCGGCGGCTTTGATTATGAAGCCTGGCTATATGCCCAGGGCATCGGTGCGCTGGGCAGTATTCGCAGTGGCGAACGGATCAGCGAGGCGCCCCGGTTTGCCGGTTTCGCGGCGCTGCGCAGCGAAATTCGGTCGCGGGTTTCCGCGGTGCTGGAACAGCAGCCCGGCGGCGTCAGATTGATAGCGCTGGTGGTGGGGGACAAGAGCGTGCTCGCGCGCGAGGACTGGCTGGTGCTGCAGGCCACGGGAACCAGCCATCTCATGGTTATTTCAGGTTTGCATGTGGGCATGCTGGCAGCGGCGGTATTCGGACTGGTAACCCTGCTGGGACGTTTCGGATGGCTGGCCTGGCCGTGGCCGCGATCATGGTTGGCTATCGTGCTGGTGATTCCTATCGCCGGCTTGTATGCGTTGCTGGCTGGATTCGGGGTGCCGGTGCAGCGCGCATTGTTGATGATAGTGCTGGCTCTGTTGATTCGTCTGCTCTATCGCCAGCCTCGACTGTGGACTTTCTGGTTGGTGGCCTTTGCCGCAGTGGTGGCGCTCAATCCTGCTGCGCCCTTGCGGGCTGGATTCTGGTTGTCCTTTGTCGCAGTTGGCTTGTTGCTGTATGGCATGGGCGCCAGATTGGGCGCACCCTCGCTGTGGTGGCGCTGGGGCAGAGCGCAGTGGGTGGTCTTTATCGGTCTATGGCCCTGGTTGATGCTCTGGAGTATGCCGGCAAGCCTGACGGCGCCGCTGGCCAATGTAGTGGCGATTCCATGGGTCAGCCTGCTGGTGGTTCCTGCAGCATTGTTGGGTACATTACTGGAGCTGCTGCTGGATTTCCCCTGGTTGTTGAAAGCGGCGGCGGTTGCCTTGAACTGGCTGTTTGATGGGCTTGGCTGGATAGCACAGTTGCGTGACCCCGAGCGTCTCGCGGAGCCCGGATGGCCAGGTTTTCTGCTTGGCCTGGCGGGTATTGCCGCACTGTTGAGCCCGGTAGCGCGCATACTCTGGCTGCCCGCCACGCTGTGTCTTCTGGCTTTGCTGCTGCCGGCTCAGCAGCGTCCGCCGCCCGGTCAGCTCTGGGTCACGGTGCTGGACGTGGGGCAGGGGTTGTCGGTGCTGCTGCAAACCGAGAATCATGATCTCCTGTACGACACCGGAGCCCGGTTCAGCAGTGGCTTCGATCTGGGTGAGGCGGTTGTACATCCGGCGTTGATGGCGCTGGGCGTGCGCAAGCTGGATACGCTGCTGCTCAGCCATGCTGATAATGATCACGCTGGAGGCGCGCCTTTCGTGGCAGCCCATTTGCCGGTGGCGCGGGTCTTGGCGGGACAACATGCCGATATCGAACCGGTGCTGCAGGCGCAGCCCTGCATGCCCGGCGACCACTGGCAGTGGGACGGCGTCCGCTTCGAGGTGTTGTACAGCCCGCCGCCACCTGCGCCGCCCAATGAGCAGTCCTGCGTGCTGCGGGTGATTGTCGGCAACAGCGCGGTGCTGCTGCCCGGTGATCTGGGTATCCGCGGCGAGTATCAGATGCTCGACAGGCCATTGACCGCTGATCTGTTGCTGGCGCCTCACCATGGCAGTCGGAGTTCGTCATCCTACGCCTTCATCCGAGCGGTGAATCCGCGCTGGGTGGTGTTCAGCGCGGGGCGGCACAGCCAGTATGGCCATCCACACCCCCTGGTTGTGGAACGATACCGCGAACTGGAAGCCGAACCGGTTTATACTGCCACCGCCGGAGCGATACGCTTTGTCCTGGACGACACAGGGAAGACCCGCCGGGAATGGTCCTGGCGAGAGCGTGCACGACGCTTCTGGCATGAAGATCAAGCTGCGTCCCCAGGTGGCTGAACAGGCACGGGGTGCATGCTAGAGTAGATAAATTTTGGAGGGAACGCCTGTGTGGGAACTGATCAGTGCCGGTGGTTGGCTGATGTTGCCGATCGTATTGTCATCCGTTGTAGCTGTAGCCATCGTTTTTGAACGCCTGTGGGCGCTGCGCAGCAGTCGCGTTGCTCCGGCCAATCTGCTGGGGCAGGTCTGGCGCTGGGTCAAGGAAGGTCAGCTCGATGCGAGCCGATTGAAGTCGCTGCGCGCCGACTCGCCGCTGGGCGAGATCCTGGCTGCCGGTCTGTCCAATACCCGGCATGGTCGGGAGATCATGAAGGAAAGCATTCAGGAGGCCGCAACCAAGGTCATCCATGAGCTTGAGCGCTACCTAAATACCCTGGGTACCATCGCCGCCATCACCCCGCTGCTCGGTCTGTTGGGCACGGTGATCGGCATGATTGACGTGTTCACCGCCGTGATGGTGCAAGGTACCGGTAACACGGCTGTTCTGGCCGGTGGTATCTCCAAGGCGCTGATCACCACCGCTGCCGGCTTGACCGTCGCGATTCCGGCCCTGTTCTTCCATCGTTTCTTTGTCCGCCGGGTCGATGAGCTGGTGGTCGCCATGGAGCAGGAAGCTACCAAGTTGGTGGAGGTTGTGCAGGGCAATCGGGATGCGGAGCCAAATGGCAACGGTTCTGCAACGCGTGCGGCAACCCAGCGGCCTGCCAGCACGGCCAAAGGGAACTGAGCCATGAACTTTCGACGTACCCACCGGGAGGAGGTCAGCGTTAACCTGACACCGCTGATCGATGTGGTGTTCCTGTTGCTGATCTTTTTCATGGTCTCTACTACCTTTACCCGCGAAACCCAGCTGAAACTCGACCTGCCGGAATCGGCTTCCGGCGATCCGGTGGAAAATCGCACGCTGGAACAGATCGAAGTACTCATCTCGGCTGCGGGAGAGGTCATGATCAATGGCAAGGCCTTGATCAACCCCGGGCTCGATACCCTGCAGACCGCACTCCAGCGTGAGTCTGGTGGTGACAAGGCGTTACCCGTGGTGATTACCGCCGATGCCAAGACGCCGCACCAGTCGGTTATCACCGTGATGGATGCCGCCGGCCAACAGGGCTTCAGCCGTCTGCGCCTGACCACCAACGCGCTGGAAGCGCAGGGGCAGTGAAGCGCTTCTCGCTGGAAAACTTCATGCTGCGCTCCTGGTACGGAAAGCGCAGCTGGCTGGTACTGCTGCGCCCGCTATCGCAGCTGTACCAGCGGGTCGCGCTGAACCGTCGACAGCGCTATCTGGACAATCCCGAAGCGAGTTGGCAACCGCCAGTGCCGCTGATTGTGGTGGGCAATATCACCCTCGGTGGTACGGGCAAGACGCCCATGGTGATCTGGTTGGTCGAGCACCTGCGTGCCCGCGGCTTGCGGGTAGGCGTCATCAGTCGTGGCTATGGTGCGCAACCGCCCTCGTTGCCGTGGCGTATTCAGCCTGCTGAGGACGGGCCGGAACAGGTTGGTGACGAGCCGCTATTGATCGCTGGCCGCTGCCAGGTGCCGGTGATAATCGACCCGGATCGGGCGCGGGCAGGGCGGCATTTGCTGGAGCACGCCGAGGTTGACGTGATCATCAGCGATGACGGCCTGCAGCACTATCGCATGGGTCGCACGCTGGAACTGGTCATGCTTGACCATGCACGCGGGCTGGGCAATGCCCGCTGTCTGCCGGAAGGCCCGCTGCGCGAACCGGCCTCCCGCTTGGACTCGGTGGATCTGGTAGTGCGCAACGGTGCTGAGGTGGATACTGCTGGTGCCTTCGCCATGCAGCTGCAGGCGACGGAACTGGTTAATCTGAAAACCGGACAAAGGATCAAGCCGGCCGAGTGGAAGTCTCATCCCGGAGTCCAAGCGGTCGCCGGCATCGGCAACCCTCAGCGCTTCTGCAAAACGCTGGAGAATCTGGCCCTGGTGCCGACACTGCACGCCTTCGCCGATCATGCCCGTTACAATGCTGAGAGTTTTGCCGAATTCGATCATGGCGAACCGCTGATCATGACCGAAAAGGACGCGGTAAAATGCGTGAGCTTTGCGCGGGAGCACTGGTGGTTTCTGCGTGTCGACGCGCAACTGAGTGCCGCTTTTGCTGCGGCATTGCATGAAAGACTGGACAGCCATTTGCCGTCCAGCCGGAATATTTCCCCCTGACCGGAGTCTGACGATGGATCCCAAACTGCTCGATATCCTGGCCTGCCCGCTATGCAAGGGCCCGCTGGTACAGAATCAGGACAAGACTGAACTGTGGTGCCGCGCCGACGGCCTGGCATTCCCGGTGCGTGACGGTATTCCCGTCATGCTGGAGACCGAGGCGCGCGCGCTGGACGCCGATGAGAGGCTGGATCACTGATCATGTTTCACGTCATCATACCTGCCCGTTACGCCTCCACTCGCCTGCCCGGAAAACCGCTGCAGGATATCGCCGGCAAGCCGATGATCCGTCATGTCTGGGAGCAGGCCGGCAAGAGTTCGGCAGCTTCCGTGACGGTAGCGACGGACGATCCGCGCATCGTCGAGGTCTGTCGTGAGTTCGGGGCGGATGTCGTCCTGACCCGTGCTGATCACCCCTCCGGCACCGACCGGCTGCAGGAGGTGGTAACTCAACTGGGCCTGGATGCCGATGCCCATGTGGTGAATGTCCAGGGTGATGAGCCGCTGATCCCTCCCGCGCTCATTGACCAGGTCGCGGGCAATCTGCGAGCCTTCCCGGCGGCGAGCATTGCTACCCTGGCCGAGCCGCTGGAGGACATCGAGACGCTGTTCAATGCCAACGCGGTCAAGGTCGTCACTGATCAGCAGGGTTTTGCACTGTATTTCAGTCGCGCGCCCATGCCCTGGTGTCGAGATGATTTTGCCGATGGTCGCCCGGCCACGTTGCCACAGGGAATCCCTTTCCGCCGGCATATCGGTTTATATGCCTACAAGGTGGATTTTCTGCACGATTATGTGACGTGGCCGGCGAGCCCGCTGGAGACCGCTGAGTCGCTGGAGCAGTTGCGCGCATTATGGTTCGGTTGTCGTATCCATGTCGCCGACGCCTGCGAGGTGCCTCCGGCTGGGGTAGATACCGCCGAGGACCTGCAGCGGGTGCGCCAACTACTGGCCTCGCGCTGATGTTACCGGAGATCATTTCCCGGGCCGATTTGCGCGAGCTCAATAGCTTCGGGATCAGCGAGCAGGCCGAGCGATTGGTGCTGGTCGAAGATGATTCCCAGCTGCGTCACGCATTGGACATGGCAAGACAGCACGATTGGCCGGTGACCCTGTTGGGTGGTGGCAGCAATATGGTGCTGGCCGGCCCTCTGCCTGGCTTGGTAATCGCTATGCGCAGTCGCGGGCGCCGGGTGTTGGCCCGCCGTCCGGGCAGTGTGGTCATCGAAGGTGAGGCCGGGGAGAACTGGCACCAGTGGGTCTGCTGGAGTCTGGATCATGGCTTCCATGGCCTGGAAAACCTGTCCCTGATTCCAGGCACCCTTGGTGCCGCCCCGGTACAGAATATCGGTGCCTACGGCGTTGAGTTGTGCGATGTGTTCGATAGCCTCGATGCGTTGGATCGTACTACCGGGGAGGTCCAGCAGTTCGAGCGCAAGGCCTGCCGGTTTGCCTACCGCGACAGTGTATTCAAGCAGCATCCAGGCCGCTTCGTCATACTACGGGTGCGCCTGCGGTTGAGTACCCAGCCGATACCGAGACTGGATTACGCTCCCTTGGCGGCGGCTTGGAAAAGCACGGGATTGCAGCGGCCTGACAGTCGGGTGATCAGTCAGCTGGTCTGCCAGGTTCGTCGCTCGAAACTGCCTGACCCGGCAGAGCTGGGTAATGCCGGGAGTTTCTTCAAGAATCCCCTGGTAACCGCAGAGTGTGCAGCGGCTCTGCTCGAACGCTGGCCCGAGCTGCCGCATTACCCGCAACCTGACGGCAGCGTGAAGCTCGCAGCCGGCTGGCTCATAGAGCAAGCTGGGTGGAAGGGGCATTGTCAGGGGCATGTAGGCGTGCATCGGCAGCAGGCACTGGTGTTGGTCAACTACGGCGGCGCCCGGGGGATGGAGGTCATGGCGCTGGCCGCTGATATCCAGCAGGATGTGCTGAGCCGGTTTGGTGTCGAGCTGGAGATGGAGCCGCTGCTGGTAGGTGGTTGATACAGGCAGGTTCGGGGCTTAAGCCGGCAGTACGGTATAGCTGATGTGAATAAAAAAGGGGATGCCAATGGCATCCCCTTTTTGTTGCTGCGCTGAAAATCAGCTCTTAGGTGTTTCAGAGTGATTGTCGCCCTTTTCCGGCGCTTCCTGCTGCTCCGGCGTGCTGGTTGCCGGATGTTCTGGAACCTCGGCTACGTCGGTATCGGGGAGGGCGACGTCCGCTGCGGCCTCATCCGATGTGCTCGCCGGTGCTGGCTGCTCATTGGTGCCGGGCTTGGCTTCCTCGACCTGCTCGATGACTTCCTGTGCTTCGGCCATGGCTTCGCTCACCGGCTCGGCGGGCTGCTGCGCTGGGGCTTCGGCTGCAGGCTCGGCGCTGGTTTCAGCGGCTGCTGTTGGCGCTTCGCTCTTGGCGTCTGCTTCAGCCTGCTGCTCAGCCAGGCGCTTGGCTTCCATGCGGCGTTTGCGGATCTCACGTGGATCGTTGAACGCGCGACCGCTTTCAGTGAGTGCAGGAATCTGCTGCTCGGTTGCCTGCGGCGCTGGAGCGGGCTTCTGCTGTTCCTGCTGTTCCTGCTTCGGCTCCTGCGGCTGTTCCTGAGCCTCGACCGGAGCTTGTGGTTCCGCAGCGACCGGCGCTGGTTCAGCTTCCGGTGTCTGAGCTACAGGCGCTTCGGTGACCACTGTGGTCTCTTCGGCTACTGGGGCAGGCTCCGGTTCGGCGGCAACAGGCGCGGCGGGCTGTTCGGCAACCTGCGGTTCCGGTGCTGCTTCCGGCGTCGGCTCAGCTGCAGCGGTTTCCGGCTCGGGCTGAACCTGGTTGCCGGCATCGTCGCGCTGGGACTGCTGGGTGAAGGCTTCTACCGCATTTTCAATCGACTGCTCGATGTCGGAGACTGCCTGAGTCAGGCCTGCCTCGACGGGTTGCCGGATATCTTCCGGAGCCTCGACAGGTGCTTCGGCAGGTGTCTGGGCAACAGCTGGGGCTGCTGCTTCGACAGCAGGCTCATTGATCATCTCTGCCGGCTCATGACCTTCACTGGCGGCGACGGCCTCAGTAACGGCAATCGCAGCGGAAACCGGCACAACTACCTCGGCGCTTGCGGCCGTTTTCTGCTCATCACCGGTCGAGGTGCCAGCAGTGTCGTTGCTGGACGCGTCGGTGGTGGTTGCATTGGCTGCATTGTCACCGTTGTTCTCGTCCTGAGTGGAACGGCTGCGACGGTTGTTGCGACGACGCTGGCTATTGCGCGAGCGACGCTTAGGGCGATCGCCCTCGGCAGTGTTCTCGCTATCAGCCTGGTCATTGGTCTGGCCGGCAGGCAGCTCCTCATCCTTCACCGCAGTCCGTTCGGCTTGGGGCTGGGGACGACGCTCTTCGCGGCTTTGCTCCTGCGCAGTCGAGGTGGCGTGTTGTTCGGTGCTCTCGGTGCTGGTAGCAGCATTGGCACTGGGGCTGCGGCGACGACGACGGCTGGCGCCTTCTGTCGGTTTGCTGGCAGTCTGTGCGGGCGCTTCGGTGCTGGCTACCGCGTCGCTGGTCTTGCGCTCGGTACGCTGGGGCTTGTCGTTGCGCTCGCTAGTGGACTCGCCACTGCGTGCGCTATTGCGTGCGCCGCCACGTGTATCGCTGCGTCCGTCGCGGTCGGGCCGCGGCCGGCGGTTCCGGTTGCTGCGACGCTCATTGTTGCGGCTGTCATCCCCGGCGGGTTTCCGGTTGGCCTGGGGAGCAGGCTGCTCGGTTTTCTCGGGTTGGCTGTCGTCGCTGGCAAAGATGCCGACCAACGATTTGATCAGACTCTTGATCAGGCCCGGCTGGGATTCCTGGATGGCCTTGTTCGCTGCGGCAACCGGAGCGGGGGCAGGAGCCGGGGTTGGAGCGGGGCGCGAATGGGCAGGTGTCTTAACGGCCGCTTCCTGGCGCACGATGGCGCGGGTCTGGCTGACTTGCACCGGCTCTTCATGCTCAGCTTCGGTGCTGCTCATGCTGTAGCTGGACTCGCCGTTGAGCACGGCTTCCTGGTCGTCGCGCAGGCGCTGGACCTCGAAATGCGGTGTGTCCATGTGGGCGTTAGGCAGTACCAGCAGGCGCACCTTGGTGCGGGCTTCGGTTTTCGCCAGAACGTCGCGCTTCTCGTTGAGCAGGAAGGTGGCGATGGAAACCGGCACGTGAGCACGAACTTCTGCGGTACGGTCTTTCAGCGCTTCTTCTTCGATCAAACGCAGCACCGACAGGGACAGGGACTCGACGTCACGGATGGTGCCGCGGCCGTTGCAGCGGGGGCAGACGATACCGCTGGTTTCGCCAAGCGATGGGCGCAGACGCTGGCGAGACATTTCCAGCAGGCCGAAGCGGGAGATACGACCCACCTGAACGCGGGCACGGTCGGCTTCGAGGCTTTCACGCACGCGCTCTTCAACGGCGCGCTGATTCTTCGCGGGGGTCATGTCGATGAAGTCGATGACGATCAGGCCGCCGATATCACGCAGGCGCAACTGGCGGGCGATCTCTTCGGCCGCTTCCAGGTTCGTCTGCAGTGCGGTTTCCTCGATGTCACTACCCTTGGTGGCACGTGCCGAGTTGATATCGATGGATACCAGCGCTTCGGTATGGTCGATGACGATCGAGCCGCCGGAAGGCAGCTTAACTTCGCGATCAAAGGCGGTTTCGATCTGGCTTTCAATCTGGAAGCGATTGAACAGCGGCACAGGATCTTCGTAGAGTTTGACCTTGCTCGCATACTGCGGCATGACCTGACTGATGAAGTTGAGTGCTTCTTCCTTGACGGTCTCACTGTCGATCAGCACTTCGCCGATATCCTGGCGCAGGTAATCGCGGATGGCGCGAATGATGACGTTGCTTTCCTGGTAGATCAGGAATGCACCGCTACGCTCGGCAGAGGCGGTCTTGATTGCTTCCCACAGCTGCAGCAGATAATCCAGATCCCATTGCATTTCCTCTGCGCTGCGGCCGAGACCGGCGGTCCGGACAATCATGCCCATGTCGGCGGGAACGTTGAGGCTGTTGAGGGCTTCGCGCAATTCGTTGCGCTCTTCACCTTCGATGCGGCGGGAAATGCCACCTGCTCTGGGGTTGTTGGGCATCAATACCAGGTAACGACCGGCCAGGCTGATGAAGGTGGTCAGCGCTGCGCCTTTGTTGCCGCGCTCTTCCTTGTCGACCTGGACGATGACTTCCTGGCCTTCCTTGAGCACTTCCTTGATGTTGACGCGGCCTTCGGGCTGCTTGGTGAAGTACTCGCGGGAGATTTCCTTCAGCGGCAGAAAGCCGTGGCGTTCGGAGCCGAAGTCGACGAAGGCGGCTTCCAGGCTGGCTTCTACACGGGTGATACGACCCTTGTAGATGTTCGATTTTTTCTGTTCCCGTGCGCCGGATTCAATATCCAGGTCGTAGAGTTTCTGGCCATCTACCAGTGCAACGCGCAACTCTTCTGGCTGAGTTGCGTTGATCAGCATTCTTTTCATGAAGTACCGTTGTGTTTCCAATGCTTTCCGGAACACGAGTACGGCACCTGATTCTTCCGTTAGGTGTCAGGCGTGTTTCTGCTTGGGCCAACCTTGCCCTTGTTCAGAATTCAAAATTGCCGTGCCGTCGGGCAACAGCAGTTCAGTCTGTTATGGCGAGTACAGAGAAACTTAACTTTTAGGGAGGAATCAGCCGGACTGGGGACGGGGACACACATAATTGCAAGTGTCAGCGCTCGTCACATCATCCTGAAGCTGTGCATCTCCACCTAATCACTTGCCCATCTGAATCGGTGCCGCTCGTCGTCTTCCGGGGGAGCGGGTTGATATTCTGCCGGCCTGTGGCCTGCAGCGTGTTTTATCGAGGTTCGCCGGCGGTGCTTTTCCTGCCTGGCGAAGGCTCTACATCAATGTTTCTGGGAGTGCCGGCAATCGCTTCGACTGCTTCTGTTCTCCAGCTGCCTTTTGCGCAGCTCGTCGGACTATAGCAGTATTAATCAAGTGCTTCAATTGCATGAAAAAATGTATCATGCGCCGATGAAAATCGAACAATCCGTTATCTCCGCTACCGTGCAGACCGACCTGATCACAGAAGACCAGGCCGGTCAGCGAATCGACAATTATTTGCTGACCCGCCTCAAGGGGGCGCCGCGTACGCTCATCTATCGCATTCTGCGCAAGGGTGAGGTGCGTGTGAACAAGGGGCGCATCAAGCCTGAATATCGCTTGCAGGCGGGCGACAGTATCCGTATTCCGCCTGTGCGTCTGCCGCAGCCAGATGAGCCGGCACTGGTAGGTCAGGGCATTCTCAATGCGCTGGAAAGCAGTATCCTCTACGAAGACAAGGGACTGATTGTGGTCAACAAGCCGGCCGGCCTGGCTGTGCATGGTGGCAGCGGGCTGAATTTCGGGGTTATCGAGGCAATGCGCCAGTTGCGCCCCGACTCCCAGCAGCTGGAGTTGGTGCATCGGTTGGACCGGGATACCTCCGGGTGTCTGATGATCGCCAAGAAGCGCAGCATGTTGCGCCATCTGCATGCGGAGTTGCGGGGCGATGGAGCGGGCAAGGGTGTCACCAAATGTTATCTGGCGCTGGTACGCGGGCGCTGGCCGGCGACGGTAAAGAAGGTGCATGCACCGCTGCTGAAAAACAATCTGCGCTCCGGCGAGCGCATGGTCGAGGTCAATCCGGAGGGCAAGGAGTCGCTGACCGAATTTCGCGTTGTGCAGCGCTTCGGCGACTTTGCGACGCTGGTAGAGGCGCGTCCGATCACCGGGCGAACCCATCAGATCAGGGTCCATGCCCGTCATGCAGGTCATCCGATAGCTGGCGACCCCAAATACGGGGATGATGAGTTTTCCAGAATCATTCGAGAAAAAGGCGGTAAGCGGTTGTTTTTGCATGCGGTATCCCTCGAGTCTTCCTTGCCGGAAGGGGGGCGGTTGCAGGTCGCTGCCGAGCCTGGCGAAGTCTGGGATCGCACGCTGCGCCAGCTGGATAAGGACTGATATGAATACCCTGATTTTTGATTGGGACGGCACCTTGGCCAACTCCATCGATAATATTGTCTTCGCCATGCAGCGTGCCGCGGTGGATGTCGACCTGCCCGTGCGCTCCGCGCGTGAGGTGCGCGATATCATTGGCCTGGCATTGCCGGATGCCGTTACGGTGCTCTATCCGGATATCCTCGACCCGCTTCTGTCGGGCCGGCTGATCGAGGCCTACGCTGATAACTATCTGGCGCTGGAGCGTGATCCTTCGCCGCTCTTCGATGGTGTAGGAGTGGCTCTGGAGGCTTTGCGCGCCCGCGGATTCCATCTGGCGGTCGCAACGGGCAAGGCGCGTCGGGGGCTGGATCGCATGCTGGCCTCGCATGGCCTGGAAGATTATTTCGATATTACTCGCTGCGCTGACGAAACCGCCGGCAAGCCGCATCCGATGATGATCGAGGAGATTCTCGCTGAGCTGGGGGTAACGCCTGCTGACACCTGCATGGTTGGCGATAGCGAGTTTGATATTCGTATGGGGCACAATGCGGGTGTGTGCCCGGTGGCGGTTACCTACGGAGCGATGACCCATGCGCAGCTGCTGCGTTGCCGTCCGGTGCATTGTGTCGATTCGTTCGATGAATTTCACGGCTGGGCCTTGCCCCGGTTCAGATCCAGTCAATTAGCGGGAGCATAATGGATGCAGCAGGATAAATGGACTGAGGCGCCTATGGTTGAGCGCAGCGAGATCAAGGCGCAAAAGGAAGACAGAAAGGCCTGGGAGTTGTTGGAGAAAACCCTGCTGGCATCGGTACAGGAGCAGCGGCGTTCGCGACGGTGGGGGATTTTTTTCAAGAGTCTGACGTTTCTCTACCTGCTCGGCATGCTGTTCATGTTCTCGCCTTTTGCCGGCCTGGACAGCGGCGCGGCCACCGGCAAGCCGCATACTGCATTGATCGAGGTGCGCGGGACCATTGCCGACAAGCAGGAGGCCAGTGCAGATAATCTGGTCACCAGTTTGCGTCGCGCCTTCAAGGATGAGCAGACCCGTGGGGTGGTGCTGCGCATCAATAGTCCGGGGGGTAGTCCGGTACAGTCAGGCTACGTTTACGACGAGATTCAACGGTTGCGCGCCTTGCATCCGGACATCAAGGTCTACGCGGTGATCGCTGATATCGGTGCCTCGGGTGCCTATTATATAGCTGCCGCAGCTGATGAGATTTATGCCGACAAGGCCAGTTTGGTCGGTTCCATTGGCGTGACTGCAGCTGGCTTCGGGTTTGTCGAGACGCTGGACAAGCTGGGTGTTGAGCGGCGCACCTACACTGCCGGCGAGCACAAGGCCTTTCTCGATCCCTTCCAGCCGGAGCGCCAGGATGAGCGCGAGTTCTGGCAGACCGTGTTGCAGACTACCCATCAGCAATTCATTGATCAGGTCAGAAAGGGCCGGGGCGATCGGCTGCAGGAGCATCCGGATATGTTCAGCGGGCTGGTGTGGTCGGGAGAGCAGGCGCTGGAGTTGGGGCTGATCGATGGTTTATCCAGTGCCTCGGCAGTGGCGCGGGATATTGTCGGCACCGAAGAGCTGGTCGACTTTACCCACCGCGAGTCGCCATTCCAGCGCTTCTCACGCCAGTTGGGCACCAGTATCGGTAATACCCTGGCCACTCATCTGGGGCTGACGGCGCCGACACTGCAATAAAAGCCTGCGCACACCTGTTTCCGACGGGCCGAAGCCTGTCGTCGAGCGGATGCTCGACCACCCGAGGTGTTTTAGGGGAGTTGCAGACCTTCATTGCGCAGCATCTCGCATAGCCTGATCAGCGGTAGTCCGATCAAGCTGTTCGGGTCGTCGCCTTGCAGGGCGCGGAACAGTGATATGCCCAATCCCTCTGCCTTGAAGCTGCCGGCGCAGTCATAGGGCTTCTCGCGCTCCAGGTAGCGCTCGATGCTGGCGTCATCCAGCTCGCGGAAGCTGACGCTGAAGGGCTCGCTGGTCAGTTGATACTGGCCGGTGGCACTGTTGAGCAGGCACAGGGAGGTGGTGAATTGTACGTTGCGGCCGCTGCAGCGCCTGAGTTGATCCCGTGCGCTGGCATGGTCGCCTGGCTTGCTGACCGGCTGGCCATCGAGTAGCAGTACCTGGTCCGACCCTATGATGAGGTGGCTGGTGAAGCGATCTGCCAGGGCGCGCGCTTTGTCCAGCGCCAGGCGCAGCGTGAGTTGCGTCGGTGTTTCGCCGACTCGCGGTGTTTCGTCCACATCGGGTGCAGCGTGTTGAAAAGGCAGGCCGAGGCGCTCGATCAGGGCGCGTCGATAGGGAGAGCTGGAGGCGAGAACCAGATTGCTCATCTTGTGGTCCTTGGGTAGGAAATGGGGTTATTCTAGCCTCATCCGTCCCGGCGGTGCCGAGACTGTGGTTTATTCATCAAATAGTTTTGACAGCAGCCCCCGTGGTGCCTAGAATTGCGCGCTTATGTCTGACCCCATACCTGCACACATAGAGCCACGTCGGCTGGTTGACCGTGAAATCGTTCTGAAAGGGACTGTGCCCACCGCCAACATGCCCCGTCTCAGCGCCTTGCTTGACGCTCCTGCCGGAGATGTTCAGGTGGAGCTCGCATTCGTGCGGGACGAGCAGGGAATCAACACCATGCACGGGCATTACCAGGTCGAGGTTGCGCAGATTTGTCAGCGTTGTCTTGATCAGGTCGTACTGACGCTGGATACCGATTGTGATGTGGGTTTTGTAACGAGTGACGAGGCGGCGAAAAATCTGCCCCGCCATTATGAACCGGTTATTGTGGATGACGAGGCACTCGATCTGCACGCGCTGATCGAAGATGAACTGCTGCTGGCATTGCCAGCAGTGCCGATGCATCCGATGCAAACATGTCAGCACCCGCCAGGCTACCAGCCTGATACGGCGGAGCCTGAGGAAGAAGCTGAAAAGCCCAACCCCTTCAGTGTGTTGGCCAAGTTGAAACGTGATACCTGAAGCTTAGGAGCTTAAAGTCATGGCTGTACAGCAGAACAAAAAGTCTCGTTCCGCACGTGGTATGCGTCGTTCGCACGACGCACTGACCTCGGCGGCTCTGTCCGTAGATCAAACTACCGGCGAGACTCACCTTCGTCACCACGTGTCCCCGGACGGCTTCTATCGTGGCCGCCAGGTGGTCAACAAGGACAACGACGAATAAGTCTTGTCCACGTCAGTCCGTTTAGCGATTGATGTGATGGGCGGGGACTTCGGTCCCCGTTGCATTATTCCCGCCGTCGCCCGCTGCCTTCAGCAGATTCCCGGGTTGAGCGTCGTGCTGGTTGGTTCGCCCGAGCCCATGACCAGTCTCTGTCAGAAGCACCGCCTTCCTGGCGACCGTATCAGCTTTGTTCACACTTCCGAAACCATTCTCGCCAACGACCTACCTGCCAGTGTGCTGCGCAATAAGCGCGATGCCTCCATGCGTGTGGCTATCGAGCAGGTGCGTGACGGTGTGGCGGATGGCTGCCTGAGTGCCGGCAATACCGGTGCGCTCATGGTCCTGTCGAAAACCCTGCTGGGTACGGTGGACGGGATTCAGCGTCCAGCGATCATGGCCGCTTTGCCGGTAGCCGGAAAATTCTGCCATGTGCTGGATCTCGGAGCGAATGTGGATTGCTCGGCACGGCAGTTGTTCGAGTTTGCCGTGATGGGCTCGGAAGCGGTGGCCGAGCTGACCGATATTCAGCAGCCGCGGGTTGGATTGCTGAATATCGGCGGCGAAATCAACAAGGGGTCGTTGCGGGTGCGCGAGGTCTCGGAATTGCTGCGTGACAGCCGAACACTGAACTACATTGGCCATATAGAAGGTCATGAGTTGTTTCAGGATCGTGCCGATGTGGTGGTCTGCGATGGCTTCGTCGGCAACGTGTTGCTCAAGGCCAGTGAAGGATTGGCAAGTTATATGCAAGCCGAGTTGGGGCGTGCGCTGTCGGGCAACTTCATATTGCGCCTGTTGGGTCCTCTGCTACGGCGGGCGCTGAAGCCGATGGGCGAGCGCCTTGATCCCGACCGCTACAATGGCGCTGTTCTGCTCGGCCTGCAAGGCGTAGTGGTCAAAAGCCACGGCAACGCGGACCAGTATGCGTTGGAGGTTGCCATCGCGCAGGCTGTGCGGGCCTGTCAATCAGATATGCCGCAACGTATCGCCGAGCGGTTGGTGCGTTGTCGTAGCGACTTGTTGTGACCTGTGTGACCATGTGGTCATCCTAAGACGAATTGTTTCCATCAATAAATAAATGAGGAAGGTTGCATGACTCAAACCCTCGCTTTCGTATTTCCCGGACAAGGGTCGCAGGCTGTCGGCATGCTGGCCGGTCTGGCCGAGCAGCACAGCCTGATTGGCGACACCTTTGTCGAGGCCGCTGATGCGCTGGGCTACGACCTGTGGCAACTTTGCCTGAACGGTCCGGAGGCCGAGCTGAACCGGACCGACCGTACCCAGCCGGCGATACTGGCGGCCTCCATTGCATTGTGGCGCCTGTGGTTGGCCCATAGTGATGCGCGTCCGGCGTATGTTGCCGGTCACAGCCTGGGCGAGTATTCCGCGCTGGTCGCCGCCGGTGTCATCGGCTTTGCTGATGCGCTGCGTCTGGTTGAGCGTCGTGGTCAGTTGATGCAGCAGGCGGTGGCGGAAGGTGAGGGTGGCATGGCGGCCATTCTCGGGCTGGCTGATGAGCAGATTATCCAGCTATGCAGTGAGGCGGCGCAGGGTGAGGTGGTCAGTGCGGTTAACTTCAACGCGCCGGGCCAGGTCGTTATTGCTGGTCAGGCGGCCGCGGTGCAGCGTGCGACCGAAGCCTGCAAGAATGCCGGTGCCAAGCGCGCGATCGCGCTCCCCGTCAGTGTGCCGTCGCATTGTGCATTGATGAGGCCGGCGGCCGAGCAGTTGGCGCAGGACTTTTCCCAGCTGAGCTGGCAGCAGCCGGATATCACCCTGGTGCAGAACGTAACGGCCCGACCGGCAGCGGATCTCGACGCGCTGCGCCAGCAGTTGGTTGAGCAGTTGTACAGCCCCGTTCGCTGGGTGGAGAGCATTGAATACATCGCTGGCCAGGGCGTCACCGACCTGGTCGAATGCGGACCCGGCAAGGTGTTGTCGGGCCTGAACAAGCGCTGCGCCAAGGGCGTCGCCACTCACAATCTGGACACTGCGGACGGCTTTGCTGCCGCGGCTGCCCGGTTTGCCCAAGGAGTTTGATATGAGTCTGGAAGGAAAAGTAGCGCTGGTTACCGGCGCCAGTCGGGGGATCGGTCAGGCCATCGCCCATGCTCTGGCAGCCCAGGGCGCTATCGTCATCGGTACCGCTACCAGTGAATCCGGTGCACAATCCATTGCCGAGAAACTGACTGCGGCGGGTTATCAAGGTACTGGCATGAAGCTGGATGTGCGTGACCCGGCATCGGTTTCCGAGGTGCTTGAGCGCATTGCTGCGGATTTCGCTGCGCCAGCCATCTTGGTCAATAATGCCGGTATCACCGCTGATAATCTGCTTATGCGGATGAAAGATGATGAGTGGGATGATGTGATCAGCACCAACCTGGGCTCGGTTTACCGTCTGTCCAAGGCGGTATTGCGCGGCATGACCAAAGCCCGTTGGGGGCGTATCATCTGCATCAGTTCCGTTGTCGCCGGTATGGGCAATGGGGGACAATCCAACTATGCTGCAGCCAAGGCGGGCATGGAGGGTTTTGCGCGTGCACTGGCCCGTGAGGTCGGTTCGCGGGGTATCACCGTGAATGCGGTGGCGCCTGGATTCATTGATACGGACATGACGCGTGCCCTGAACGACAATCAGCGTTCAGTCATGCTTGAGCAGATTCCATTGGGGCGTCTCGGCCAGGCCGAGGAAATTGCCGCAGTGGTAGCGTTTCTTGCCGGTGAGCCGGCTGGATACATTACCGGAGCAACTATTCCGGTCAATGGCGGTATGTTCATGGGATAAACCATCATCCGCCTGCGGGTGAATGATGGATCTATCTGGTGGAAATCCGGCCCGACGCAGAGCGTTCGGACCGGGCCATTTTGACACAGAAGCATTTCCAGCTTGAAATCTCGGGAATTCTTTCTATAAACTACCCGCAGTCCGGCTTATCGGAACTGCAAAATCAGGAGTGAGAACAAGGTATGAGTACCATCGAAGAACGCGTCAAGAAAATCGTTGCCGAGCAGCTCGGCGTCAAAGAAGATGAAGTAACCAACAGTGCTTCCTTTGTTGAAGATCTTGGCGCTGACTCCCTTGACACCGTTGAGCTGGTGATGGCCCTCGAAGAAGAATTCGAGACCGAAATTCCGGATGAAGAAGCCGAGAAGATCACCACCGTGCAGGAAGCAATCAACTACGTGAACTCCGCTCAGAAGTAATCACGCAGTCTGTTTGCAGATCAAAAAGGCCGCAGTCCTGGTATCAGAGCTGCGGTCTTTTTGTTTGTGCTCGCTTTATAGAATACTTCTGTAATAACTGGTGACTGGCGGGTGAGCATCATTCAGTTGCCGCGTCGGCCCTTTATGCGGACAATAGCCCGCTGTCGAATGTTGAATTAAGGAGTCTCCCTTGTCGCGTAGACGCGTCGTGGTAACCGGCCTGGGCATGTTGACCCCGCTGGGGAATACGGTTGAAAGCAGCTGGCAAGCGGCTTTGGCGGGCCAAAGCGGTATCGCCCCTATCGAACATATGGACGTGAGTGCGTTTGGCACCCGTTTTGGCGGTTCGATCCGCGATTTCGATATCGAGCCCTATATGTCGGCCAAAGAGGCGCGCAAGCTGGATCTGTTCATCCAGTACGGCATTGCGGCCTGCATTCAGGCACTGAATGATGCAGGGCTGGATATCACCGATGACAATCGTGACCGTATCGGTGTGTCCATGGGCTCCGGTATCGGTGGTCTGACCAATATCGAGCGCAACCACGAATTGCTGTTGAACAGCGGTCCGCGACGCATTTCGCCCTTCTTTGTGCCGGGCTCGATCGTTAACATGGTTGCCGGCTACCTGTCCATCCAGTATGGCCTGCGCGGTCCCAACTACGCCTTGACTACCGCTTGCACCACGGGTACCCACAGCATTGGCATGGCGGCGCGCAACATCGCCTATGGCGAAGCGGACGTGATGATTGCCGGTGGTTCCGAGATGGCAACCAGCGGTCTGGGTCTGGGCGGTTTCAGTGCGGCGCGGGCGCTGTCGACTCGTAATGATGAGCCGACCAAGGCCAGTCGTCCCTGGGACGCCGAGCGTGACGGCTTTGTCCTGTCCGACGGCTCCGGCGCTGTGGTGCTGGAAGAATATGAACACGCCAAGGCGCGTGGTGCGCATATCCATGCCGAGCTGATCGGCTTTGGCATGAGTGGCGACGGCTATCATATGACCGCACCTCCGGAAGATGGCCGCGGTGCTGCCATGTGCATGAGCAACGCTCTGCGTGATGCCGGTGTGCAGCTTGAGCAGGTGGGCTACATCAATGCTCACGGTACCTCCACTCTGGCCGGTGACCTGGCTGAAACCCGCGCAGTGGCCAGTGTATTCGGCGATCATGCTCGGGCGCTGGCCATGAGTTCGACCAAGTCCATGACCGGTCACCTGTTGGGCGCTGCCGGCGCGGTTGAAGCCATCTTCAGTATTCTGGCGCTGCGCGATCAGGTGGCTCCGCCGACCATCAACCTGGATAACCCAGGCGAGGGCTGTGATCTGGATTATGTGGCTCACGAAGCCCAGGCGCGACAGCTGGACGTAGCGGTGTCCAACTCCTTCGGCTTCGGTGGCACAAACGGCAGCCTGGTGTTCCGCCGTCTCTGATGAACATCACCGGGAAGGCCGCACCTACCGTAACCGACTGTCTGGTCAATGGTGTACCGGCCAGCCTCGTTTCGGTGCGGGATCGCGGCCTGGCCTACGGTGATGGGTTGTTTGAGACCATTCAGGTTCGCCGCGGCACGTCACCGCTGTCGGACTATCATTTCCGGCGTCTGGCCAGGGGCGCGCAGGTCTTGCGCCTGCCTTTGGATCTGACACTGATCCGTAGCGAAATCGAGCAACTGGCGAAGCAGATCGGCGATGGGCTCATCAAGCTGACGATCACGCGGGGCGAGTCCCTGCGTGGTTATGCCATGCCGCCGCAGCCAGAGCTTACGCGGATTCTGCAGTCCTCCCCACTGCCAGCCTACTCGCCACAGCATGCCGAGCAGGGCATCCGCCTCTATCCCTGCATGACCCGTTTGGGCAATCAGCCCCTGCTGGCCGGAATCAAGCATCTCAATCGACTGGAGCAGGTCCTGGCGCGCAGCGAGTGGCAAGGTGCTGCTTATGCCGAGGGGTTGGTCTGCGATCTCGCCGGCAACCCGATTGAAGGCACCATGAGCAATCTCTTTGTCCGCCTGGATGATTGCTGGCTGACGCCTGCGCTCGACCAGTGTGGGGTACGAGGCGTCATGCGGGACTTTCTGGTTGAGAATCTGGATGGGATGGGGGAGGGTGTGGTACAGCGGACAATCAGCCGTGACGAGCTACTGCGCAGCGCGGAAGTATTCTGCTGCAACAGCGTTTTCGGTGTCTGGCCGGTAGTCGCGCTGGAAGACAGGCAGTGGTCTGTCGGGCCTCACACACGGGTTATCCAAACCTTGGCAAAGCAGGTTTTAAGTTGAAGTTGTTTGTAAAGATATTTGCAAAAATCATTGTTTTAGCAGTGTTTTTTCTAGTTGCTGTTGGCGGCTGGGGTTATTTTACTCTGCAGTCAACGCTGGACCAGCCGCTGCGGATCGACGTCGCCGATACCCTGGAAGTGCCGGCCGGCAGCACGCCAGCCGGAGTTTTTGCCGGGCTGGAGCAGCGCGGGGTGATCGAGCGCGCCAACTGGGTGCGTCGTTATTGGCAGTGGCAGATGCCGGAAACGGTGTTGCAGGTAGGCGAGTACCGTCTTGAGCCAGAAATGACGGTGCAGCAGGTACTGGTGATGTTGCAGCGGGGTGAGGTGGTTCAGCGTAGCATTACCCTGGTCGAAGGCTGGAATTTCAATCAGTTCCGCGATGTGCTGGCACAGGCTGAACGTCTGGAGCAGACACTGCCGCGGGACTGGAGCAACGAACAGGTGATGGCGGAACTCGATCTTGCGGAAGACCACCCTGAAGGCCTGTTCTTCCCTGATACCTATCTGTATACCTTGGGCATGAGTGACCGTGACATTCTGCTGCGCGCCTATCAGCGCATGCAGGGGGTATTGGAGGCGGCTTGGGAGCAGCGCGTGGAAGGCCTGCCGATCGATAGTCCCTACGAGGCGCTTATTCTTGCCTCCATCATCGAGAAGGAGACAGGGGTGCCGCACGAGAGAGGCGAGATCGCCGGGGTGTTTACCCGTCGCTTGCAAAAGGGCATGCGCCTGCAGACCGATCCAACCGTTATCTATGGCATGGGCGAAAACTGGCAGGGCAATATCCGCCGCAGCGATCTGCGCCGGGCGACGCCTTACAATACCTACACCATCGATGGCCTGCCGCCGACGCCGATTGCCATGCCCGGCAGAGAGGCGTTACTGGCTGCGGTCAATCCCTTGCCCGGCAAGAGCCTGTTCTTCGTTGCCCGCGGAGACGGTTCCCACGTGTTTTCCGAAACGCTGCAACAGCATAACAAGGCTGTTCGTCACTATCAGATCCTGCGGCGGACACCTAATTATCGTTCCAGCCCGCCACCGGCAGGCTCCACAGACAACGGGACGGCGCAATGAGCGGACTGTTCATTACCTTTGAAGGCCCGGAGGGGGCTGGCAAGTCAACCAACCTCAAGGTCTTTGCCCAGGCTCTTGCCGAGCGTGGCTGTACGCCGCTGCTGACCCGTGAGCCAGGCGGTACCCCGGTTGCCGAGCGAATTCGCGAAGTCTTGCTCAGCCTGCATGAGGAGCCGATGCATGCCGATACCGAGCTGCTGCTGATGTTCGCTGCCCGTGCTCAGCATCTCAACAGCCTGATTCGCCCGGCGCTGGCCGAGGGCAGGGTGGTCATCAGTGATCGCTTCACCGATGCAACCTATGCCTACCAGGGCGGCGGTCGCGGTATAGACTCGCAGCGCATCGCGGCACTGGAAAACTGGGTTCAGGGCGATTTGCGTCCGGACCTGGTGATCATCTTCGATGTGCCAGTGGAGCTGGGTATGGCCAGGGCCAGAGCACGCAGCGAGCTGGATCGGTTTGAACGCGAGCAACAGGCCTTCTTTGAGGACGTCAGAAACACTTACCTGCAGCGCGCGATGGCTGATCCGCAGCGGTATCGGATAATCGATGCCAGCGGCGACCTGGCCTCGGTACGCGCCGCCATGCAGCCGCTGATTGACGAAGTGCTGGAGCGCAGCAATGGGTGATCAGGCGATAACGTCCTGTCCCTGGCATTTGCCGGTGTGGAACGTCCTCACCGCCGGTAGTCGTCATGCCCATGCATTTCTGTTCGCGGGCTTGCCCGGCGTGGGTAAGCGGATATTTGCCGAGGCTTTCGCAGCCTATCTGCTATGTCTCAGGCCGGAGGCTCAACGCGCCTGCGGGCAATGCCGCAGTTGCCAGTTGCGCCAGGCCGGCAGCCACCCGGACCGACTGCTGGTGGAGCCGGAAGAGCAGGGCAAGGCCATCCGTATCGATGTGATTCGTCAACTGGCGGATTTCATGGGGCAGACGGCGCAGCAGGGCGGCCGCAAGGTCGTGATTCTGCATCCGGCCGAAGCAATGAACCTGAACGCGGCCAATGCGCTGCTCAAGTCATTGGAAGAGCCCTCGGCGGAAACCTATCTTTTGCTGGTCAGCGATCAGCCCAGCCGGCTGCTGCCGACCATTCGCAGCCGTTGCCGGGTGCAATCGCTGATCACACCCAGTCACACTGATGCCATGGCCTGGCTGAGCCAGAGTCTGCCCGATCTGGATGCTGAGCAGCGTGCCGCCCTGCTGTTGATGGCCGGTGGCGCGCCATTGCGTGCTGTTACGCTGCATGAAATGGACGCCGCCAGTCTGCGACAACAGGTAGTGGAAGGGGTGAAGGAACTGTTGAAAAGCCAGCAATCGGCATCCCGGCTCGCCGAGCGTTGGCCAACCCTGCCGCTGGAGCTGCTGGCAGATTGGTTCTGCGACTGGACACTGGATCTGCTGCGCCTGAAAACCGGAGCAGCCGAAGAGCCACTCAACACCGATATGGCCAAGGTGTTACCGTACATGGCCCGCCACGTGCCCATGTCGGCCTTGCTCTCCTGGCAAAGCTGGTTGCTGGAGCATCGCGGCATGATTGTGGGCAAAGCCAACCTCAATCGGGTGCTGTTCATCGAAACCCTGCTGATCCAGTGGAAACAGCTGATGGAAAGACGCTAATCTGAACCTGCCGAAGTATCAAAAAAGGACAACGATATGAGCATTGCGACTGCGCCAGGACCCCGCAACGGCATTCTTTCACTGACCATCAAGGACAAGTCGGTGCTGTATGCTGCCTACATGCCCTTTGTAAAACATGGCGGGATGTTTATTCCCACCAACAAAGCCTATCAGCTGGGCGATGAAGTATTCATGTTGCTCAATCTGATGGAGGAGCCGGAAAAGATCCCGGTGGCGGGTAAGGTCATCTGGATTACACCGCGAGGCGCACAGGGCAACCGTGCGGCTGGTATCGGTGTGCAATTCAGTGATCAGGACAATACGGCCCGCAGCAAAATCGAAACCTACCTGGCCGGCGCGCTCAAGTCCGACCGCCCGACCCATACCATGTGACTATGCTGATAGATTCCCACTGCCATCTCGACCGACTCGATCTCACCGCCCACGACGGCTCCCTGGACAACGCCCTGAATGCCGCTCGCGAACGCGGCGTCGGCAAGTTTCTCTGCATCGGTGTGGATGCGGCCAATGCACCTGTGGTCAAGCAACTGGCCGAGCAATACAAAGATGTATGGTGCAGCGTGGGGATTCATCCATTGGACCTGGCTCGCAATGATCCGACCGATCTGGCTTGGCTGCTCGAGGCGCTGGACCACCCGCGGGTAGCGGCCATCGGCGAAACCGGCTTGGACTACCATTACCAGCCGGATATGGCTCAGGCGCAACAGGATTCCTTCCACTGTCATCTGCAGGCTGCCAGCACCACGGGCAAACCGGTGATCATTCACACCCGCGAAGCGCGGGCGGATACACTGAGCATGCTGCGTGAGGCTGATCTGGCGAATGCCGGGGTGCTGCACTGCTTCACTGAAGATTGGGATATGGCCCGCGCGGCGCTGGATATGGGTTATTACATTTCCCTGTCGGGTATCGTCACCTTCCGCAATGCCGAGGCGCTGCGGGAAGTAGCGCGGCGTATTCCCGCCGACCGGCTGCTGGTTGAGACGGACTCACCCTATCTGGCGCCCGTACCTCATCGTGGCAAGCCCAACGAGCCGCAGTTCGTCTGTGAAGTGGCGGCCTTTCTCGCTGAGCTGCGCGACGAGCCGCTGGAACGACTGTGGGAGAACACCACGGCAAACTTCCATCGGCTGTTCCCCCTGACAGCAGTCTGACTCAGCTGGTCAGCTTGCTGGCGATCTGCGCCACGTGCTTACCCTGATGGCGCGCAATGGCCAGTTCCCGGTCGTCCGGCTGGCGTGAGCCATCACCCCCGGCAATGGTGGAGGCACCATAGGGTGTGCCGCCGCCCACCTGCGACACGTCAAACAGTTCCGGGGTGGTATAGCCGATGGGCACTATGATCATGCCGTGGTGCGCCAGGGTGGTCCAGGTGGAGGTGATAGTCATCTCCTCACCGCCACCGGTGCCGGTGGACGTGAATACGCTGGCTATCTTGCCAGCCAATGCGCCCTTGGCCCAGAGGCCACCAGTCTGGTCGAAGAAGTTGCGCATCTGACCGGTCATGTTGCCGAAACGGGTCGGCGTGCCGACGATGATCGCATCGTAATCGGCCAGTTCGGCGGGGCTGGCTTCCGGAGCTTGCTGATCGGTCTTGCCACCCGCGGCGGCAAAGGCCTCGGCATTCATGGTTTCCGGGACGCGTTTGACTGTGACTTCAACCCCATCTGCGCTGCGCGCACCTTCGGCAATCGCACCGGCCATGGTTTCGATATGGCCGTACATGGAATGGTAGAGCACTAGTACCTTGGTCATTTCGTTTCCTCTTTTTCAGGGTCGCTGATCCAACCATTGGAGTCAGTCTTTTCCAGCTTTGTTCAGACAGTTACAGCTGCTTATGCAACATCCACCAGCACGATTTCACTCTCGTCTTCGGCGGTGAATCGCAGAAGGATTTCGTCTTGGATGGCGACTCCGTCTCCCATCTCGGCCTTCACGCCGTTGATGTCGACCCTGCCCGAGGCGGGTACCAGATACGCCTTGCGTCCCGGCGCAAGCTGATAGTCGGCTGTCTGACCGGCTTTTAGTGTGGCAGCGACCAGACGCGCATCCGCGCGGATCGGAAGGGCCTCGGCGTCCTCAGGCAAGCCGCTGGCCAGGGTGATGAAAGTACCGCTGCGCTCGTTCCTTGGAAACTGCCGGGTACCCCAGTTGGGCGGTAAGCCCTTTTCGTTGGGCAGGATCCAGATCTGGAAGAGTCGCGTTTCCTCATCTTCATGATTGAATTCACTGTGGGCGATGCCGGTGCCGGCGCTCATTACCTGTACATCACCGGCCACGGTGCGACCTTCATTGCCGAGGTGATCGCGGTGGGTAATGGCACCGGCGCGTACATAGGTGATGATTTCCATATCTCGGTGCGGATGTCCGGGGAAGCCCGAGTGGGGCGCGATGATGTCATCATTCCATACCCGCAGATGCCCCCAGTGCATGCGCTTGGGATCATGATATTCAGCAAAGGAGAAATGGTGGCGTGTTTCCAACCACCCATGCTGGGCGCCGCCGAGCTCTTGGTAAGGACGCAGTTCGATCATTGCATACCTCCTGTTCTATTGTAACCGCTCCATAAACCCCGCCTTGCAACGGGATCAGTAAACAGCGACCTGCCCGCAGTTCCAGGGTAGCAGAGCTTCCAGTTCTTCGGCGTTACTGGCCAGCGGCAGTCGTTCCAACACATACCGCAGCCAGGCATAGGGTTCCTGTCCGTTAGCCTTGGCGGTTTCGACCAGACTGTAGATTAGGGCGCTGGCGTGAGCACCCTTCGGCGTATCGCTGAACAGCCAGTTTTTACGACCGATGACGAATGGGCGGATGGCGCGCTCGGCAGGGTTATTGTCGATCGGTAGGTGCCCAGCCTCGGTGTAGCGGATCAGTTTGCTCCAGTTGCTGGCCAGATAGCCGACTGCTTTACCCAGTGCACTTTGCGGCGTTACCTGACCATGCGTCTTATCCAGCCAGGCTTTGAGCTGAGTCAGTACCGGTTCACTTTTCTGCTGGCGCAGCAGCAGGCGTTGCCCGGCGTTTACATCCTTGCCTTCACGCTCAATGCCGTACAGCTTGTTGATCAGGCTCAGCGCCATATCGGCGCGCCCGGTCTTACCTTTAGGCTGCGCTTTTTGTGCTTCGATGAACTTGCGTCGGGCATGCGCCCAGCAGCCCAGCCGTTCGATGCCGGCTTGTTCGGCCACGGCGTTGTAGCCCGCGTAGTCATCGGTCATCAGGTAGCCTTGATAGCCTTCAAGCAAGCGCAAGGGTACATCCTGGGCACGGCTGGATGTGTAATCAAACAGCACAACCGGATTATCGGGCGGCCCGCCCGTCTGCACCCACATCCAGGATTGACTGGTCGGATCACGATCCGGTTCTTTCAGCACTTGCAGGCGAGTTTCATCGCAGTGGATCAGTGGGCCCGCCAGCAGCCTGTCACGCATTAGGTTGACCAGCGGTTGCAGGTGCTCACTGCTCTGGATGACCCAGCGAGCCAGTGTTTGCCTGGACAGTTCGATGCCGTGGCGACTCAGCACTTTCTCGAAGCGGTGTAGCGGAACGCCATCGACATACTTGGTGGTTAGCAGCATGGCCAGTACGCTGGGGCTGGCCATGCTCTTTTCGATCAGTTGAGCAGGTTTATCGGCAGTGACCGGAGCGGTTTCACACCCCTTGCAGGCGTAGACCTTGCGGATGTGTTTAATCACCCGGATCTGCATCGGGATGATTTCCAGCTGCTCGCTGGTTTCTTCACCGATGGCCTGCTTACGGCAACCGCAGTCACAGGTCAGTTCATGCTCGGGCAGCTCATGTACCACTTCAATGCGCGGCAGTTCTGCTGGTAGCGGCTTACGCTTGCCACGCTTCTTCACCGATACGGGAGCAACCGTTTCTTCGTCATCTTCAGCGGATGTTTCATTGGCCAGGCTTTCGGCTTCGTTGAACATGCCCAGCTGCGGAGAATTCGGATCAGCACTTTGCTCTGACTTGCGCCCGAATAGACGCTGACGCAGCAGCGTGTTTTCTTCCTGCAACTGCGATACGCGAGATTGCATCTGCATCAGCAAATGCTTGAGCTGATCCGGGTCGTTCGGCAGGATGTCGGGGAGCGAAATCATGCCGTGGATTATACCAGCGTCAGGCTACATAACGCGGCCTCAACACCTTGTGCGGTCGGTTACGCCACAGGTCAAAACCGTCGAGCATCCAGTTCAACTCCTCTGCGGTCAGCTCGATAGCATCGTCCCGGATATCCGGTGGCGCCTTGAACCGTTCGGCCTCCAGACGCTTGAGCCAGAGACAGAAACCGTTGCGCTCCCAATAGAGGATCTTAACCCTGTTGCGCGCCCGGTTGAGAAACACAAACAGCACCGGGTCGAACGCCGCCGCCTTTATATCCAGCTCGACCAGGGCTGACAGCCCGTCGATGGACTTTCTGAAGTCCACCGGCTTCGGGTACAGGTAGACTTTTTTAACCTTGGCACCAGGGCGCATCATGAAAAAAACCTCCAGAGGGAATATCGGAGGTCAGCATGGCGCGAACAGAACGTTAGTTGTAGGTGGGGTTTATGGAGCGGTTACGTTCTATTGAGGTCGATAGAACAGGTTCGACCTGATGGAGTTATGATCTATCTGTTTAATGCCGGTTCATAGCGCAATTTTCGCCTCTTAATTATCTATTGATTCGATTTGTTGGCATGAGGAGCACTAAAAAAAGAACCCGAATTCCGGGGGAGAAATTCGGGTCAAGACCATTAGGAGTGATACAGAAACGGACAGGGTCCGTTTCTGTCAGGTGCAATACTTGGGGGAGGTACCGCACCTGATGTGATAAGTATTGCCGACTTTTACGACATTTCCAGTCGAATTGTCCTCTTCGTTAAATCTATTCGGAATAAGGGCGGCAGGCTTATCGTGACGCGTCAGTTCTGTCTTGAGTCAGAGCTCGTTTGAGAATGTTCAAGGCATTGTCCAGCACCTGTTGGGGTGTGTAGAAATGCGGCGACCAGCGAATACCACCGCCACGCTCGGCGCAGACCACACCGGCTTCTTTCAGCTGTTGGTACAACCAGGTGTTGTCACAGCCGGCGATGGTGAAGGTGACGATACCCGCGCGGCGCTCCGGTGCGGTTGGACTGAGGATGCGCATGCCGGTTATGCCGCCGAGCGACTGCAATAGATAGGCAGTACGCTGTTGCAGTGCTTCCTGGATCCGTTTGCTACCGACTTCGAGCAATAAATCCAGGCTGGCCGACAGCGCGTGCTGGGCCAGCGTATTGGGGCTGCCCGGCTCAAAACGTCGTGCGGTACTCGCGGGCACCCAATCTTCACGATCGTAATCACCCATGGCTTCGACCATGTGCCAGCCGAACTGGGTCAGTTTGAGGCGATCACGGGCGTCACGGCGGCAGTAGAAGACGCCCAGACCTTCAGGGCCAAGCAACCATTTATGTCCGTCAGCCATGGCAAAGTCACAATCGATAGCCTGCACATCGAAGGGTAGAGCGCCCAATGACTGGATGGCATCGACGCAGAACAGGATATTGCGCTCGCGGCAGGCGCGACCGAGGCGCTCCAGATCCATGCGCAGGCCGCTGGCATATTGCACGGAGCTGATACTCAGCAGACGGGTTGCCGGTCCCATTGCCGCTATCAGAGCGGCTTCGGGGTCCTCGCCATCGAGGCTGACCTGACGGACAATCACGCCGCGACCTTCCAGCGCCTGCCAGGGGATGCGATTGGAAGGGAATTCCTGGTCACTGAGCAGCACCTCATCTCCCGCCAGCCAGTCCAGCCCCATGGCCACCAGTGACAGGGCCTCGGAGGTGTTCTTCACCAGGGCGATATCCCCTTTGCTCGGTGCATTCAGCAGGGACTGAAACTGACCGCGAAGACGGTGTTCCAGCTGGATCCAGCGGGGATAGTCCTGTGCTCCTCGGGTGATGTTTTCCCGGGCGAATGCCGTGACTGCATCAGCCGCACGTTTCGGCCAGGGGGCTACGGCAGCATGGTTCAGATAGCAGAGGTGCGGGTCTTGGGGGAATTCAATATCCCACTGTAAATCATGGAGCATGGTCAGGTCCTGTCCAGGTTGCATTGGGTTTGATGATAGCGTGCCTGGCGATAAACGGAACGCGATATAGCTGGGGAGTGAATTTATGGTCATATAAATACCAGAAGTGTGCAACTGGTCATGAAATTGGCATAATGTATTCCCATCGTCACGCTCATGCAGGTAAGCAGATGCAGAAAGAATCACGCAAGGTTCGGGAATTCCAGCGTCGCGAACAGGAGATTCTGGCTTCGGCCTTATGTCTGTTCCTGGAGCAGGGAGAGGACAGCGTCACGGTTGAAATGATTGCCGATGACGTGGGGATCGGCAAGGGCACCATCTACAAGCATTTCAAGTCCAAGGCCGAAATCTACCTGCGGCTGATGCTCGATTACGAGCGCGATCTGGCCGAGCTGCTACATTCCGAGGATATAGAAGCGGATCGGGAGGCACTGTCGCGCGAATATTTTGCCTTTCGCATGAGTGATCCCGAGCGCTACCGCCTGTTTGATCGTCTTGAGGAAAAGGTGGTCAAGACCAACCAGATGCCGGAGCTGGTCGAGGAGCTGCACCGCATCCGTGCATCGAACTTCAACCATCTGACCGGCGTGATTCAAGAGCGGATAGATGAAGGCAAGCTGGAGGACGTCCCTGCGTACTTCCACTACTGCGCAGCCTGGGCGATGGTGCATGGCGCCATGTCCATGTATCACTCGCCGTTCTGGCAGGATGTGATCGAGGACAAAGAAGGCTACATGCAATTTCTGATGGATATCGGCGTGCGCATGGGTAACCGCTCCAAACGCAGGAAGGATGGCGAGCCTGTCTGAGGGCGGTTGGTGAACTTGGCGCGAAGCGGCAGGTCTACCGGGCAACCGATTTCAACAGGAATGCCCACTTGCCATCCTTACGTTCTGCCCTGTGCCTGATTGCCGCCTTGTCGGCAGTCCCCGCCGACGCGCGTGATTACCGTTATACCGACATGCACCTGCACTACGTGGATTTCTTTCAGGAAACCGACGGCATGGCGGAGTTGCTCCAGCAGATGGATAAGCACGGTATCCAGCACGTCATGATCAGTGGTGTGTCGGTAGCCAAGAAGTGGCATGAAGACGAACCCCGCCGGCCGCGTTATTACGCCGGCGATGATGCTGCCGTTTATTGGTACAGCGCCACCGATACGATAGTGGCCCATGCTCTGGAGCAGTTGGACGAGGAGCAGCGCCAGCGTTTCCATCCTTTCATGTCCGGTTTCAATCCCAATGACAAGAACGCTGACGAGCATGTTCGGCGCATGCTGGAAATGTATCCGGGCATGTGGCAGGGCATCGGTGAAGTATTCACCCGCCATGATGATCTGACCGCCCTGACTGCCGGCGACACGCCCCGGGCCAACAGCGAGGCGATGCACCGGGTCTACTACCTGGCGGCCGAATATGATCTGCCGGTCATGATCCACAGCAATATCACCTCCAAGCGCGAACGCAACCCGCTGTATCTGCCGGAGCTCGAAGAGCCCTTGCGCGACCATCCCCAGGTGCGTTTCATCTGGGCTCATGCCGGAACCAGTAAGGAGATTCATCGACATCAGGAAAAGCTCACATTCCTCCACGATGAGGTGGAGCGGCTGCTGGGTCTGTATCCGAACCTGTATATCGACCTGTCCTGGACCATGCTCGAGCCTTATCTGCTGGACAGCAAAGGCGAGCCGGATCCGCGCTGGCTGCAGTTGGTGGAGCGCTTCCCGGACCGCTTCATGATCGGCTCGGATGTGGTGGGCAAGTTCGGCAGCTTGGGGGAATACATGACCGGGTTCGACGTCTTCCTCGACGCCTTGCCCGAGGCGGTGGCGCACAAGGTGGCGGGGAGTAATTTCCTGGCGATACTACCGGCCGCCAAGCACGATGAATCGGAAGGGAAGGCGACTGCCGAAGCAGCAGCCGCCAGGTAGGGATCAGTTCACCTGTATTTTAGGTGGATTGGCCCAGTAAGCGCACTGATGGGTATCGCGGAAGTCGTCTATGGCTACCACAGCCGGGGTTGGTGCATCGAGACGCAGGATCTGACCGTCGCCGTTCAGTCGGGGCCATTCGATTGCCTCTGCGGCGCCATCGGTGGCGTTGGGGCCAATAGCCGGATCATCACCGTATTTGGCAAAGTTGACCCAATAACCAGCCATCTCCCGCGCCAGCGCCAGTTGGTTTTCGCCAGCGCCGCGCTCCTTCAAGGTGTCTTCTGAACTCAGTACGTACTGAATCTCGAAGGAGTGCGCTGCACCGAGCGGGAAGGGCACTGGTCCGATTATGCTTGGTGCGTTGCGGTCGGTGAACCAGTAACCCCAGGTATTCACCTTGCCTTGCAGCAGACCCCACTGTGTATCGTTGGGGCAGTTGAACCGCCAGTCGGTGCCGATGGCGGAATGGGCATCCATGAAGGGCGAGGCGCTGTCGGCGGCCAGGCTCTGGTTCAGATAATGCTGAGCGATACTGGCTACATCCAGCGTCGGATCTTCCGCAAGCAGCGTGGCAACTGCGGCCTGATAGCCTGCCGGGGTGGTGAAGTCGGCACCTTCCAGTGCGGCCAGCAGGCTGAACAGTGCGCCTTCATCCAGGTTGCTGCCCATCATCACTGGTATCTTGTTGAAATTGTCACTGGCCAGTGCCTGGTTGATGGATAGAGGTAAGGTCTCGGTGCCGGTGACGGGAAGAATATTACCGGGCTGGGCCGCCAGGATCTCGGCCACCGTCAGTTCTTTCAGGCAGGCCGGCAGTTGATCATCCGTCGCGTTTGCGCAATCGGTTTGCGCCACGGTGGGAACGCCGAAAAGTGTCTGACCCCCTGGAATGGTCACTGGGCCGTAAGCTGTGTCCGTCAGCGGAACCTGAGCGCCATTATAGGAGCCACTCTGCACTATGGCCTTGTGGAAAAGACCTGCTGCCTCCGGCGAAGCGATCTGACTCAGTACGCTGTGCCCACCCGCAGATTCGCCGAAAATTGTGACATTACCCGCATCTCCATCGAACCGCTCGATGTTGTTCTGCACCCATGCAAGCGCCAGCTGCTGATCCTGCAGCCCGAAGTTGGCGTCGCCCAGCGCGGCATGGGGCAGAAAGCCCAGTGCGCCCAGACGGTAGTTGAGTGTCACTACCACCACGTCCTGATCCACCAGCCTGACCGGGTCGTAACTGGCACCGCCGGAACCGTAGATGAAGGCGCCACCGTGAATCCACACCATCACCGGGTATTCGCCAGGCTCCTGCGGGGCATACACGTTCAAGAACAGACAGTTCTCATCCAGGCTTGCTTCACCAAAGGGGCTGTCGGCCTGCGGGCAGTTGGCACCGAAGGTCTCGCTCAGTTCAATGGCCTGCTGATGTGTCGGCGGCAACTCGGGCGCGGCGAAACGCTCGGCGACCCCGTAGCGGATGCCCCGGTACACACGCATGCCGTCATGCTCGATGCCGATATAGTCACCCTGTTCGGTGGTGACCTTCAGCGGGTTGGCGGGCGCGCCGCTGTCGCTGTTGCTCGATCCACCGCCGCCAGAAAGGCAGCCGCTCAGGCTGGCGGCCATCACCATGGCGGACAGAGAGGACAGGAGCAAGTGGGTGGGTGTGGTACTGGTTTTCTTAAGCATTGTTTTTATCCGTTTGATTATTCAGCCGAGGACCCTGGCACAACGCCTTCTATTGGCATGCAAACCTTAAAAGAATCGGCCAGTGCGCGCCAAACCCATACGGGTGATGGTAAAGAGGAAGGCGGGGAAGGAGTTCGACGGACTATCCTGTAAACTGCACGGCGAACTTTGTTATGGAGTGCTCCATGTCTGGTCAGGCCCGTTTTCCCATCGACTACATCGAGCCGGTATTCCGGCCGCCGAGCGAGGCGCATTCGCTGATCCTGCCGGTGACAAATGGTTGCTCGTGGAATCAGTGCACTTTTTGCGACATGTACACCGCGCCGCAGAAGAAATTTCGCGCGCGTGACGAGCAGCAGGTGCTGGATGAGATCCGCCGCAGTGGTGAGCAGTTGATCGTGCAACGGGTGTTTCTTGCCGACGGCGACGCCATGGTCCTGCCGACACACCGCCTGCTGCGTATTCTGCAGGCGATCCGCGAACACATGCCGGAAGTGCAGCGGGTGACCTCGTATTGCCTGCCGCGCAACCTGCGACGCAGATCCGTGGAGGAGCTCAGGGAGTTGCATGAAGCCGGCTTGCAGATGCTCTATGTCGGCGCCGAGTCCGGTGATGATGAAGTGCTCCAGCGCGTCAACAAGGGCGAGACCTTCGATTCCACCGCGGATGCTCTGTTGAAGGCCAAAGAGGCCGGGCTGAAGACATCGGTGATGATTCTCAATGGTCTGGGTGGGCACAGCCTGAGTGAGCAGCACGCGCTGAATTCGGCGCGGTTGATGAATCTGACCCAGCCGGACTTTCTATCCACCCTGGTGGTCAGCTTTCCCAATGGTCTGGCCCGTTACCAGGCGCAGTTTCCGGACTTTCAGCCACTGGATCAGGCTGGGCTGTTTCGTGAGATCGAACAGTTTCTGAATGCACTGGAGTTGACCGATACGGTCTTTCGCAGTGATCACGCCTCCAACTATCTGGTATTGAAAGGCGTGCTGGGCGCTGACAAGCCGCGCCTGCAGGCGCAGGTGCGCCAAGCCATCCAACAACCAGAACAAGCTGGGCTGCGCCCGGAACGGATGCGTGGACTATGAAAATGACCATAGGGCTATCCCGGATCACCGCCGTACTGGCGCTGGCATCGCTGGCGGTGGGCTGTACACCTTCGCAGATGAAGGAGGAAGGACGTTTCTACCTCAGTGACGCCGGGTTGCTGGATCGTTACCAGATCAGCCGCAGTGGCAACTTCCGCCTGCAGGCCGACTCCCGCCTCTATATCGCACAGAGTCATTTCGTGCCGGTCGGCCATGCCTATGCGCGGCCGAATATTCTTGCCGAGGAAGGCTTTGCCGCTGCGGTGCAGGTGTTCCCCATGGTGCGCCGCGCCGAGCAGCCGCTGGGGCTGGATGAGGCGCTGGCCCGGACCCGTCAGCAGGGGCTCGATTATCTGCTGTACACCCGCTTCGCCAGTGCTCAGAGCAGCGCCAGTGCGCAGCAGACAGCACAGCAGGCCAGCGATGGCGATGTGGGGCGTGATCAGGTGGTGCTGCAGTTGATGCTGCTGGAAGCCAGCACCGAACGGGTCATCGACTTTGCCACCATCAACAGTCGCACTGGCTTTCTCGCCTTCTACAAATCCCGCCCGGAAGATCTGCTGCGGGAACCGATGGAAGACTATACCCGTCAACTGCTGGGCAGCCGCTGAGCGGCCTGATCCACCCCGACATCGAGGCAAACCATGGACAATCGACAACCACCACCCCAATCGCTGCTCGACAGCCTGCCGGAATCAACTACGGGAGACGCCCGCGACCCGGCCCCGGTGCATCTGTGGCACCCGGAATTCATTGGCGAGCTGGACATGCATATCACCCGCGACGGCACTTGGTATCACGAAGGCGGGCCCATCAGCCGTAAATCGCTGGCGCAGCTGTTCTCAGGCATCCTGCGGCTGGATGAGGACGGTCGCTACTACCTGGTCACGCCGGTAGAGCGTTGGGCGATCAAGGTTGATGATGTGCCTTTCGTTGCGGTACGGCTGGAGGTGGAGGGGCAGGGCCGGGAACAGCGGCTGACATTCTTTACCAGCCTGGGCCACAGCATGGTGGCTGGCGAAGAGCATCCGATTACCGTCCGGGTCGATACCGATACCCATGAGCCGTCACCTTATGTGCTGCTGCGCAGTAATCTACAGGCGCTGATTCATCGCAATGTGTTCTATGAGTTGGCTGACCTGGCGGTCGATGAAAAGGTTGAGGGTCAGTCGCGCATCGGCGTCTGGAGTGACGGCATTTTCTTTCCGATAGATGGCTCGGTGGCCTCCGCCTGAGCCTTTGCGGCGTCCGCGCAAGTCAAGCCCCTTGAAGTGAAAATCAGTCTTTCTTTGCTGTTGATATTAACTATATCTGGGGCTAGGATTCGCACTTATGCACAACCAGTAGTGGTTTTCGGGCGCAGGGAAGAGGCGGCGCGCGCGTTTGTCAAGCCCGTAAAACACTGATTCCAGGAGAATATGATGAGTCAAACAGCCAAGGTTCAACGTCTGCATAATGTCGTAACCAGCCTCCCCATGCAGCCGGCCTCGGAAGATATCTGGGATACCAAATATCGGCTCAAGACCAAGGAAGGTGTCGCCATCGACCAGACTGTCGATGAGACCTATCAGCGGGTCGCCCGCGCCTTGGCCGAGGTCGAGCTTCCGAAGCTGCGCGAAGAGTGGCACGACAAGTTTCTCTGGGCGCTGCGCCACGGTGCGATCCCCGCTGGCCGAATCACTTCCAATGCCGGCGCGCTGGCGCACAAGCCCGCCACCTCGACCATCAACTGCACCGTGTCGGCGACCATCGGCGACTCCATGGACGACATCCTGTCCAAGTTGCATGAGGCCGGTCTGACGCTGAAGGCCGGCTGCGGCATCGGCTATGAATTCTCCACTCTGCGGCCCCGCGGTGCTTATGTATCCGGCGCTGGCGCCTATACTTCCGGCCCGCTGTCGTTCATGGATATCTACGACAAGATGTGCTTCACCGTATCGTCGGCTGGCGGCCGTCGTGGCGCGCAGATGGCGACTTTCGATGTCGGTCATCCGGATGTGGCGGACTTCATCCGCGCCAAGCGTGAGGGCGGTCGCCTGCGCCAGTTCAACCTGTCGCTGCTGATCACCGAGGAGTTCATGCAGGCGGTGGAGGCCGACAGCGAGTGGAAGCTGGCCTTCCCGCTGAGCGAAGGGGAGGCCGAAGCTGATGGCGTGGACATCAATGATCCCAAGCAGGTGATCTGGCGCGAATGGCCCAGCAACGAGCGTTACGTCACCCGCGAAGATGGCCTGATCGCCTGCCGGGTGTTCCGCACCATGAAGGCGCGGCGCATCTGGGACATGATCATGACCTCCACCTACGACTTCGCCGAGCCGGGCTTCATCTTGATAGACCGGGTCAACCAGATGAACAACAACTGGTTCTGCGAAGAGATCCGCGCCACGAACCCCTGTGGTGAGCAGCCGCTGCCGCCCTATGGCGCCTGCCTGCTGGGCTCGATCAACCTGACCCTGTTTGTGCGCGATCCCTTCACTGAAAAGGCGCGGTTCGACTGGGACGAGTATCGCAAGGTAGTCGACATCTTCACCCGCATGCTGGACAACGTGGTCGAGATCAACGGCCTGCCACTGGAAGAGCAGCGCAACGAGATCTTCCGCAAACGCCGTCACGGCATGGGCTTCCTTGGCCTGGGTTCGACCATGACCATGCTGCGCATGCGCTATGGCGATGCCGCATCGCTGGAATTCACCGAACAGGTGTCGAAGGAAATGGCCCTGCAGGGCTGGCGCACCGGCCTGAAACTGAGCGAAGAGAAAGGCCCGGCGCCGATCATGGAAGAAGAGTTCACCGTGACCGGGGCCATGCTGGCTAAGCGTCCGGAAATGAAGACGGACGGTTTCAAGATCGGCCAGAAGGTCAAGGGCAAGGTGCTGTGGGCCAAATACAGCCGTTACATGCAGCAGGTCGCGGGTGAGGACGCGGCACTGGTCGAGGCACTGACCGAGCACGGCTCGCGCTTCACTCACCACAGCTCGATTGCTCCGACCGGGACCATTTCCCTGTCGTTGGCTAACAACGCCTCCAATGGTATCGAGCCGAGCTTCGCCCATCACTATTTCCGTAACGTGATCCGCGCAGGCAAGAAGTCCAAGGAAAAGGTCGATGTGTTCAGCTTCGAGTTGCTGGCCTACCGCGAATTCATCGATCCCCAGGCGCTGCCGGACATGGAAGCCGCCTCGCGCAACCTGCCGGAGTACTTCATCGCCGCCGATGACGTGAAGCCCACCGAGCACGTGGACGTGCAGGCGGCGGCGCAGAAGTGGATTGACTCGTCGATCTCCAAGACTGCCAACGTGCCGACGGATTATCCCTACGAGGATTTCAAGGACATCTACCTGTACGCTTACCACAAGGGGCTGAAAGGCTGCACGACCTTCCGTTTCAACCCGGAAGCCTTCCAGGGCGTACTGGTGAAGGAGCAGGATCTGGCCAACACCACCTATCGCTTCAAACTGGAAGACGGCAGCATCATCGAGGCCAAGGGTGGAGAAGAGATCGAATACGACGGCGAGATGCACTCGGCAGCCAACCTGTATGATGCGCTCAAGGAAGGCTATTACGGCAAGTTCTGAGCCGCTGGCGCCCAATTGACGACCTGGTAACAATACAAATACAGCCCTGCCGTATTGCAGGGCAAGGAAGATGGACATGGCACTCAAGATAACCAGCAAGATTGTCGACTACGCAGTGGTCAAGCCGGACGAGCCGGCCAAGGCGCCCGAACCGGCTGCGCCGACTTACGTCGAGATGCATGAGAAACTCAAGCGCCCCGAGTTCCTCGAAGGCTCGACCTACAAGATCAAGACCCCGACCTCCGAGCATGCCATCTACGTCACCATCAATGACGTGGTGCTCAACCCCGGCAGCGACCACGAGACCCGCCGCCCCTTCGAGATCTTCATCAATTCGAAGAACATGGAGCATTACCAGTGGATTTCGGCGCTGACGCTGATCATCTCTGCGGTGTTCCGCAAGGGCGGTGACTGCACCTTCCTGGTCGAGGAGCTGAACAGCGTATTCGACCCCAAAGGCGGCTACATGAAGCGCGGAGGCCGCTGGATGCCCTCGCTGGTGGCAGAAATCGGCGATGTGCTGGAGCAGCACCTCAAGCGCATCGGCATGCTTGAAGACGAGATGGACGAGCACCAGCGCGCCTATCTGGAACAGAAGCGCGCCGAGTTCCTCAGTGCCAGCGCACCGGCGCAGGCCGCAGCCGATTGCGATGACAGTGCCGAAGCCTATCCCGCCGGTGCGCAGATGTGCGGCAAGTGCCACACCAAGGCGGCAGTACAGATGGACGGTTGTCTGACCTGTCTGGCTTGCGGTGACAGCAAGTGCGGTTGATCTACTGACCTTCCTGCTGCGCCGGTCCCTCCGGCGCAGTGTCTCTTTCGTGCATGATTTTCTACCCGCTGACCGCTGTTTTCCCCGCCTTACTCATATCTGAAACACCTTTTCCCGCTGCAAGTCAGCAAAGCCGCTGTCGCCAGCCAACTGTATCAATTTCGAGACTACCCGGAATCCGGGATCTACTCGGTGTTCTGCGGCTTACAGGCGGATTCTGTGTAGCTTCCTGTCGCTGGCTGTTTCAAGAGTGAAACACTCGCCTCGCTCGGAGCGTCTGTGGTTATTATAAGTGCTTGAAATTAAATAGTATTCTATTTCCGGCACGGACATTGCTCCTATCCAAGTCATGAAGGGTATCACTTACAACAACAGCCAATTCGGACGCCATGTCATGAGAACGTACTTGTCCTCACTGAAGATCCAGATGCTGGTTTGCCTGATGGGGATGCTGATCTGTGTGGTGAGTCATCTGCCGGCGTATGGCGCAGATGGTGACATTATCATCTCCAGACAGGTGCAGCCCCGTGCTGCGGTGCGCCAGGAGCTGAAGCCGGACCCGCGTCCCCAGGTAGCCAATCCCAGACGGGATGTGTTGCTCAACAAGGCGCTGACCTCCGGCCTGGCTCCGATGGAACTCTCCGATACTGATTTTGCCGGCATCAATAGTGGGAGCCGCTTCACTGAGGTGTTCAGCGTGCTGCCTGCCGGTGGGGCGATGAACCCGGCCCCCAGCGCAGCAGGCGCCAAGGGCTTTAATTCAGCCGGGCATGGCGGTGGTGCTGCGGGGCGCGCCGGGGGCCAGGTCGGCCGTAGCGTCCAGCAGGGTCTGCGGCCGCTGCAGATATTGCGGAGCCGCTGAGATGAGCATTCGATTATCGGTGACGGGTCTTGGCTTGCTGTTGACAGTGGGAGCACAGGCAGCGGGAACCGAGGTCAGTATTGACAGCAGTGCGGCACATTATCAAGGCAACCTGATGATCAATCAGGCGAGCGGCGAGCTGCAACAGCAGGTCAATGCCCGGGCCATCTCAGCGGGTGCCATGCCTGCGGTAAGCGTGGGGCAGCATCGCGAGGGTGAGTTTGCGATCGACGCAGGAGCTGATCTGCGCGCGCATATCCATGGCGCATCATTCAGCGATGGCAACGGCGTTCTGGGGATCAATCAGGGCGCTGGCGCAGGTAATCAGCAGATCAATGGTTTTCGGCTCGGCGCAGGTGCGCGGCCCGAAAGCCTCGACGACAGTGTGCTGGCGCAAAGCGCTGCGGGGTCGTCGTTCAATTCAGCTGCGGAGCTACACGGGGCAGGGGAGCGTCTGGTCGAGATAGATGACCAGGCATTCTCCGAAAGCCGCGGTGTGGTTCAGCTGAATCAGGGTGCGGGGGTTGGCAACCGAATGGTCAACAACCTCAGCATCCGGATGGTGGAGTAGTTGTATACGCAGTTCCTACTGATACTGAATTGATAGCCACACAAGGAATAGATCATGAAAACAACAAGCAAGCTTGCACCTCTCGCGTTCGCCGTCGCTGCGACCCTGTCATTTGGCGCCATGGCTGCTGGTGGTGGTCACCATCACGGGCCTGGCAATGGCAACAATCAACCGGAGGGCGAACCATCCATGTCCGCGGCATCGATCCTCGATGTTCAGGTCAGCCTGGGCAACCGCGTGGATAATGACGGCACCGAAAACAACGCCTTGGTGCAGGATGCTCTGCATAACTCCTCCGGTAACGCCGGGGTCAACGTCGCTGCCGGTGATACCAACCAGCAGGCCAACGCCGCTGCGATCTCCACAGCCGATGCTGATTTTGTCTTCGGCAATACCGCCACCTCCACTATCGCTGTTGGTCAGGTCAATGCCGGTAACACGCTGGCGAACCTGGATGTCACCAACAATGCGAAAGTGAACAACACGGCCAACAACTACTCGGGTAACCTCGGGTTGAACGTGGCTGCTGGTGGTTTCAACCAGCAGAAGAACGATGTGACCATCGCTTCTTCCGAACAAGCACAGAACGCAGAGGCGTCGATCGAAGTCATGCAGCTGGCGGTTTCCAGCACCACCTACAACGGAGTTGAGGCCGGCGACTCCAGTCTCAGTACGGTCGCTTCAGGTTATGGCGGGCACTGGGGCGGAGGTCACCCTGGCCAGCAACCCACCACCAACCAGGATGTACAAAACAACGCCAACCTGCTCGGATCGCTCAACAGCGTGTCGGGTAACGTAGGTGTGAACGTGGCTGCTGGCGGCACCAACCAGCAGAGCAACTCGCTGTCCATCGCTGCCGGCTGCTACGCCTGCCCGTAAGCGATACCGGACCCGGGTCTCCCGGGTCCTTTCTGATTATGGCCCACGGTCTTTCTGACTATGAACAGGTGCGAACAATGAAGCACCCATTGATTCTGCTGCTGAGCAGCTTTCTGATCCCACTTTGTTGTATGCCGTTGCAGGCCGCGCAGAAGCCCTTTGCGGTCTTGCCCGGTGGAGGGTTGGTGTTCAAATCAGTGGAGAGCATGCGTGAGCGACGCTTCACCAATCTGGTGCAGCAACAAACCGATTTCAGTTGTGGTGCAGCTGCCATGGCGACCTTACTGAATGAAGCCTACGGGCGGGATTTCAGTGAAGAGAAGGTGATTCAGGGCATGTTGGCAGGCGCCGATGTGCAGCAGGTGCAGAGCATGGGGTTTTCCATGCTGGATATGAAGCGATATGCGGAGACTCTGGGATTGCGAGCTCGCGGGTATCGATTGCAGCCAGCTCAACTGTCAGAAGTCAAAATACCCTCCATTGTATTGATCGATGTCCGTGGCTACCGGCACTTCGTGGTCATGCAAGCCAGCAATGATGGTTGGGTATACATCGGCGATCCGGTGCTGGGGCACAAGAAGATGACGCTCGACGAATTCGCTCAGGGCTGGAACGGCATTCTGTTCGCCCTTATTGGGCCCGGCTATGACCGGGAAAACGCGCTACTGACACCGCCGGAGCCGTTAACGGCGCGTCATCGACTGGACCGATTCAGCCCGGTGAAGGATGCCGAACTGATGGAGTTCGGCTTTCTGCAGAGTGATTTTTTCTGAATGTTCTGCACACAGGTAGCAGGTGTCAACGGACAAGGGAGTAGACCATGAGACGATGTATGTGGCTGACGGTATACCTGCTGGCTTGCAGTCTGCCGGCGAGTGCCGACAATCCTTTCCGTGCTGTGGAGCTGAATGATGACGAGTTGGCCCAGCTGCGCGGACGCTATGTGCTACCGGGGCGCATCATTAATTTTGGCGTGACCATGAGCAGCACCTGGGAAAACAGCGCCGGCCAGACTATTGGTGCTGGAGTGACCTTTCAGCTTGACGGCCAGGCGCAACCCCATATTTCCGTTACCGAGCTTATGCCGAACACGGAGGGCCAGGGGCAAGGTGCAGCGGTGCCGCCCGGCTCCGGTCAGATCGTGGGTGGCGGGGGGCTGACCGGCGTTCAGGGTATTTCCCAGAGTGTGCGCAGCGCGGGTGACTTCAATGATGGTCTGAACAATCTCGACATCGTCATCACCCGAGGGGCGGCAGGAGCGGCGGAGCCCGATGCGGCTGCGACGCCTTGGGATGGGGCGAGCGGCTTTACCAACGCCGCCGGCAACGTCCTGGTCAGCGCTCGCAATGGTGGCCTGCAGATCCACCTGGATGCTGGTAGTCAGGGCAACGCCTTGCAGCAGATTGGCGGCGGCAACATCACCCAGCAGGCGAATTTCAGTGGCGATCTGAACACAGTGCGCAATCTGGCGACATTGAGCGTGGCGCTGCGCGATCTGCCGTTGGGGCAGGATATGGCCAATTGTACGCTGGAGCAGCTGCGCGCCTTGCGCCCCGGTGGGTATTGAATAAGAACTGAACAAGATAATCCATACAAGGAAGAACATCATGCGCAGATCGGCTGGTTGTGTACTGCTGCTGGCAGTTACCGGTAATCTGATGGCTCAGACCAGTGAAGAAAGTGCGTTGCGTCAGGAGATCGAGCTGTTGCGCCAGCGCTATGAAGCGCAACAGAATGCCTTGATGATTCTCGAACAGCGCTTGCGCCAGATCGAAGGCGCATCGAGCGCTGCGGCGCCCACTGCCCGCACGGCATCACCCCGTGTGGCATCCGCCAGTCAGGGCACGGGCAACGCCGCGTCGGGATATGGGCAATCCTTGCGTGATGATAACGAGCAGGCGCCCAGTGTGGAGGCGCTCTATCAGGAAGCCAGCGGCTTTTTCGGAGGGGGCAGCTTCAGTATCGAACCCGGCCTGACCTACAGCCATTACGATACACGCCAGTTGTTTCTCAACGGCTTCCTCGCACTGGATGCGATCTTCCTGGGCAATATAGGCGTGGACGAGATAAATGCCGACACCTTCACATTTGATCTTACCGCGCGCTATAACTGGCGCCAGCGTTGGCAGTTCGATGTCAACGTTCCCTACATCTACCGGGAAACCACCTATCGATCAGCAGGCGCGGGCGGCGCCAGTACAACGTTCAGTGAGCAGGTCGTGGAAGGAGGTCCGAAGCTGGGGGATATCAGTTTCGGCGTTGCCTACAAATTTCTTGATGAAAGTCCGGGGCGGCCGGATGCGGTATTCAGCCTTCGTGTCAAGGCGCCCACCGGTGATCATCCCTACGGCATCAAGCTGAACCAGTCTCCTGACAACGACAACCTGACAGTACCGGAGTCGCTGCCGACCGGTAATGGCGCCTGGTCAGCCACGGCGGGCATATCGTTGGTCAAGACGCTGGATCCGGCAGTAGTGTTCGGCAATCTCGCCTATACGCATAACTTTGCCGAGGATTTCAGCGACATCAGTGCCCAGCGGGAAATCGAGGTTCCCGGTAGCGTCAAGCTGGGGGATTATTTCCAGTTCGGGCTGGGTATGGCTTTCGCCTTGAATGAGCGAATGAGTCTGTCAATATCCTTCTCCGAGCTGATCAGTCGCAGCAGCCGTATCAGGTACGATGGAGGGAATTGGCAAACAGTGGACGGCAGTGACGCCAACGCCGCCTATTTCAACATTGGCATGACCCTCGCGGCCAGCGATCGGCTGACGGTGGTGCCGAATCTGTCCATGGGGCTGACCCCGGATGCGCCGGATTTCAGCCTGAGCCTGAAGTTTCCCTATTACTTCTGATGGGCCGGGACCCAGACGGCCAGCTCAACGGATATGATGCTTGTGCAACAGCCGATACAATGTTGGTCGGGAGATTTCCAGCTGCCGGGCAACCTGCATCATATTGTTGGGAAAGTGATTGATAGCAGCATGCAGCGCCTGGCGCTCAGCGCGCAGCACCCAGGTCTGCAAGCTCTCGACCTCTGGCTCTGCGGCGCTGGCCAGTCCCAGATCCACCGCCTCGATTTCCCGCCCCTCGGCCAGCACCATGCCCCGACGTACCCGGTTGGCCAGCTCGCGGGCATTGCCCGGCCAGTTGTGGTGCAGCATGGCGCTGATCGCCTCGCTGCTGAAGTTGCGCGGCCGGTAGCCGGTTTCCGCGGTATACAGCTGAGCGAAGTGAGTGGCCATGGGCACGATGTCAGCCTGGCGTTCGCGTAGCGGCGCAGTGCGCACTTCCAGCACATTCAGGCGGTAATACAGATCTTCGCGAAAACGCCCTTCACTGACCGCCTTCTCCAGATCCACATGCGTTGCCGCCAGCACCCGCACATCGACACTGATGGACTGGGTACCGCCGACGCGCTCGATTTGCATCTCCTGCAGAAAGCGCAGCAGATTGGCCTGCATTTCCAGCGGCAGATCGCCGATTTCGTCGAGGAACAGCGTGCCGCCATTGGCCGATTCAATACGGCCGATCTTGCGTTGATGGGCGCCGGTGAAGGCACCTTTTTCATGGCCGAACAATTCCGACTGGATCAGATGTTCCGGGATGGCGCCGCAATTTACCGCGACAAAGACTGCATTCTTGCGCCGGGAGCCGGCATGCAGACCGTGGGCAACCAACTCTTTACCCGAGCCGCTTTCGCCGCGGATCATCACTGGCGAGTCGGTCGGCGCCACGCGAGTTACCAGATTGCGCAGGGCGAGGGCTTCGTCACTGTTGCCGAGAAAGAGTTCCTCGCTCGGCCAGGCCTGCTGCTGATAGCGGCGGCGCAGGCGGGCCATGCCGCAGGCGCGGCCCAGGGCGATATGAATGCGAGAATCATCGAAGGGCAGGGTGTGATAGTCGAGGAACCATTCGGCAATGAACTGTGCCACGCCAGGGTGCTCGAGCAGTTCGCGAGGCACGGCCACTACCCACTGAATCCCGGTCTGATTGAGCGTTCTCTTCAGCCGGTCAAGATCGGCAACATGCGCCGGCTGCAGCCTGAGCATGCCCAGGTCGCATGGGGATTGCCCCATATGGTCCAGCGTCGCCGTGATGACTTCCCATCCGGCATTACTCAGGCGTGTCTGCAACTCCAGGCAGGCGCTGCAGGGGTCCACCAGCAATAACCGGCGGTGTGAAGCAGTGGCCACGTCCAGCATGACGATCCTTCGTGCGATGACATTATTATTGTGCAGGGGTGTGTCTGAACATAGCAGATGCCTGCCAGACTGCAACATTCATATAACCCATCCGGGGGATGGGCCATATTACGGGCTACCGGCCACGGTTACATATTCGGCCATACGCAGGGATAATGCCGGTAGCCAAAGGAGATGACCCATGCCCTTGAATGAAATGCGATTTCTATTGCCCTTGCTCAGCCTGGCCCTGCTGGGTGGCTGGCTGCTCACCGGCTGGGTATTGCTGCGCCGAGAACGGCTGCTGCAGGATCGGGTCGACGAACTGCTGGAGGAAAGCCGACGCCAGCAACTGGAAATGCATCAGCAACTGGGCGGTCAACTGAGTCTGGAGACCCGCCTTGAGCATCTGCAGGAGTCAGTGACCCGCCTGGGCGTCGAGCGTGATCGGCTGGCGGCACGCCTGAGCGAAGCGGAAGGGCAATGCAATGAGTGGCAGCGTAGCGCCGAGCGCTTCCAGACCCAGGCCCAGGAGCAGCAGCGGCAACGTGAACAACTGCAGAGTGAGCGCCAGACTCTGGAACAGCGGTTGCTGCAGCTGCAGCAGACCCACGAGCAATTGCGAGTGGAGCATTCCACTCTGCAGACCACCTTGAGTCAGCGTCAGCAACACTTCGATGAGCAACAGCAATTGCTCAAGGATAGCCGCGAACAGCTCAAGTTGGAGTTTGAACAGCTGGCCGGGCGTATCTTCGAAGCCAAGGGCCAGACTTTCACCCAGACCAGCCAGCAATCACTGGACGCCTTGCTCAAACCCTTCCGTGAACAGATTGATCAGTTCCGCAGTAAGGTCGAGGACATCCACCACAAGGATACGCAGCAGCAGGCGGCACTGGCGCAGGAGCTGCAACACCTCAAACAGCTCAATCAGCAGATCACCCAGGAAGCTCACGATCTGAGTACCGCGCTGCGCGGGCAGAAGAAGACCCAGGGCAACTGGGGCGAGCTGATCCTGGAAAACGTGCTGGAGCGCTCCGGCCTGCGCGCGGGGATCGATTTCCGCCGCGAGGTGAGCATGACCGCCAGCGACGGCCAGCGCCAGCGCCCCGATGCGCTGGTCTATCTGCCCCAGGACAAGCATCTGATCATCGATGCCAAGGTGTCGCTGAATGCCTATACACGCTATATCAACAGTGAGGACGAAACCGAGCGGCGGGTGGCGCTGGCTGAGCATGTCCACGCCTTCGGGCAGCGTATCCGCGAACTTTCCGAACGCAATTATTTCGACTTGCCGGGGCTCAATGCGCCGGAAATGGTTTTCATGTTCGTGCCCATAGAGTCGGCCTTCGTCGAAGCGCTCAAGGCGGATGAAACCCTGTTTCAGAAGGCTATCGAGCAGAATGTGCTGGTGGCCACGCCCACGACGCTGTTGACCAGCCTGAATATCGTGCGTCAGCTATGGCGTTTCGAGGACCAGAACCGCCACACTGCCGAGCTGGCCGAACGCGCTGCCCGCATCCACGACAAGTTACGCACCTTTCTCGGCAGCATGGATCAGGTCGAGAAGGGACTTGATCGTGCCGGTGAGGCTTACCGCAGAGCGCGGGATCAGTTGATCAACGGTCGCGGCAATCTGGTCAAGCAGGTTCAGGAATTCAAGGAGCTGGGTGTTGCGGTGAAAGGCGAACTGGGTGAACACTGGACCGATCGTGCCGAGCTTGAACTCGGGCACGATGCGCCAGCAGATACGCTTTGATGGTAGTCGAGAGGGCACAACGAGACCCGGCAGGGCGCCGGGCCTTACAAATGAAAGTCGCCGCTTGCTTCCGGCTGGTATTCGATGTCGATGATCTTGAGCTTGAGCGGGCGACCGTTGGGGCCGACCCAGTCGATGCTCTGGTTTTTCTTCAAGCCAAGCAGGGCAATGCCGACCGGAGCCAGTACCGAAATAGTGCCTTCGGGCCCGGCTTTGTCGGGGTATACCAGGGTCAGGACCATTTCGCGGCCACTGGTTTCATCCGCGAAGCGCACCGTGGAATTCATGGTGACCACATCTGGAGCAACGCGCGTATGACTCACGACCTTGGCCCGCAGCATCTCGTTTTCGAGCGCTTCCAGGAGGTCGACCGGCGCGTCCAGGGTATTCAACACCTCATCCAGGCGTTGTACATCCAGACGGGTGAGCACGATAGAAGGTGATTTGCTCATGGCGAACAGCATTACTCCTTGTTGAGAACAATAAAATAATATGTAGGAAACAAGTAAAGAAGCCGACAGGACGTCGACATAGATAGACAGTACCAGAATGGCAACTTCTTGCAAGCTCCTCGCTGGTTTTGGCGTTTGCCTGGTCGTGCCGCGTCCGTCATGTTCGGGTTATTTGAGTCAGCGTATTCTTGAGAAGGAGAGAGTTGCATGCGAGTGGTGAAACAGGTCGCGTTATTCGTTCGCACCAATTTATGGATTGTACCGCTGGCACTGTTGCTGGCGTGGGGGCTGTTCCATTTTCTGGACCCGGCGCCACCGCGTACGCTGGTCATGACTACCGGGGGCGAGAGCGGGGGTTATCACGGATTTGCACTGGCATTGAAAGAGCGCCTGGATGAGGATGGCCTTACCCTGGAGCTGCGTACCAGCAGTGGCTCGGTGGAGAACCTGCAGCGGCTGACCGATGGCTCCGGGGAGGTCCAGCTGGGACTGATCCAGAGCGGCACCACCGACCTGATCGAGGCGCATCAACGCTCGCAGCTGGAAGGGCTTGCGGCCATCTATCACGAGCCGCTATGGCTGTTTCAGCGACGCGATGCGGGAATCTCCCGGCTGGTAGACCTGCATGAACGCAGGGTGTCGGTTGGCAGCATGGGTAGCGGCACCTGGGCGGTGGTTCGCAGTGTGTTCAGCCAGCTTGGTGAACATGCTGGTGAAGAGGATGTAGCAGCGGGCAACTGGCAGCGGCTCTCAGCGCGGGCGTCTGCCGAAGCGCTGCAGGCCGGCGAACTGGACGCGGCGTTTTTCGTGCTGCCGGTGGACAATGCGACGGTGCGCCAGCTACTGGCCGATCCGGAACTGGAACTGGTTGATCTGGCACAGACCGAAGCGCTTGCTGCGAGACTGCCATTTCTCGATACCCTGACTATTCCGGAGGGCTTGCTTGACCTGACACGTAACATTCCTGCCCAACGCACCGCATTGCTGTCACCCGTGGCGACGCTGGTCATCAACGAAGCCTTTCACCCGGCCCTGGCCTCGTTGGTGCTGCAGGCCACTGCCGACGTACTGCGCCACGGCAGTCTGCTCGATCCGCCGGGCGCTTTCCCGGCTGCCAAGCCCATGGAGCTGGAGCTGAGCGGCGAGGCAGCGTATTACCATGAGCATGGCGTACCGGTTCTGCAGCGTTACCTGCCATTCTGGATTGCCTCCATAGCCGATCGTTACGTGGTGCTGTTGATTCCTTTCATTGTCATCATGCTGCCGCTGTTGAAGAGCATGGGGCCGCTTTATACATGGCGCATGCGGGCGCGTGTCTACCGCTGGTATGCCGACCTGAGGCGGGTGGACAAGCTGATCCACAATGGTGGAATCCTGCAGGTTCTGGAGCGGGAGATAGACAAGCTGATCAAGCTTGAAGATGAGCTGACCAGAGTAGATGTGCCCTTGTCCTATGCGCATGAGCTGTACAGCCTGCACCTGCATGTGGGGTACATGATCAGCCGGCTGCGGCAGATGCAGAGTGAGAGAGCCGCATGACTGCGGTGCTGGGCTCCGATAACCGAGTGTGACAGCTCATTGCGGTGGGCTTTCAACTCTCCAGGCAGGACCATAAGATGTGTAGCAGACTCTGTTGAGGTTTCAACGCGAACCGCGTTGTTGCGCCAGACATTGCCAGTTGGGCAAACAAAGAGGTGGACATGAAGGATGTGTTGAGTAACGCAACGGATGCAATCAACCGAATACTCTTGGGCAAGCAGCACGCGGTGAAGCTCGCGGTTGCCTGTATTCTCGCCAAGGGGCACCTGCTGATCGAGGATCTGCCGGGCATGGGCAAGACCACCCTGTCTCAGGCGTTGGCGCGGGTTATGGGGCTGAGTTATCAGCGCATTCAATTCACCAGCGACCTGCTGCCCGGGGATATTCTCGGAACCTCGGTGTTCGATCGTAATACCGGCGCTTTCGTTTTTCACCCCGGACCGATTTTTGCCGAACTGGTGTTGGCGGACGAGATCAACCGTGCCACGCCCAAAAGCCAGAGCGCCCTGCTCGAAGCGATGGAAGAGGGGCAGGTGACAGTGGATGGAGCGACGCGTCCTCTGCCCGATCCATTCTTTGTCATCGCCACCCAGAACCCCGCTTCACAAAGTGGCACCTTTGCACTGCCCGAATCCCAGCTCGACCGCTTTCTGATGCGCCTGTCCCTGGGTTATCCGGCGCCAGCCGCCGAGAAGATCCTGCTGCTGGGTGGCACCGGACGGGCGCGGCTCGACAGTATCACTCCGGTGCTGAGCCGTGCCCAGTTGCAGGCATTACAGGCTGCCGTACCTCAGGTGACGGCGAGTGAAGCCATCATTGATTACATCCTGCGGCTGGTCACCCGCACGCGGGAAAGCCAGCTTTGCGCCTGGGGATTGTCGCCCCGTGCCAGTCTGGGTTTGCTGGCATCGGCCCGCGCCTGGGCAATGCTGGAAAATCGCGCCTATGTCATTCCCGAAGATGTGCAGGCGGTGTTGCCAGCGGTGGTCAGCCACCGATTGCGTGCCAGTGATGACCCGGCAGGGCATGGTGGCGGCAGCCTGGCTCAGCGGCTGCTCAATGAGGTGCCGGCGGTTTGATCGGCCGGCTTGGTGGTCAGGCCAGCGGGGTGTTTCAGCGTTGGCTTAAAAAACGCATCCCTGCCGCCAGCCAGGTACGGCTGGATCACCGGCGCATCTTTATCATGCCGACCCGGGCCGGGATGGGATTGCTGTTGCTATTGCTGATCATGCTGATCGGCGCGATCAATTATCAGAACAGCCTGGTATATGCCGTGGTATTCCTGCTCGGCAGCCTGTTCTGGATCGGCTTGCATCATACCTATCGCAATCTCGCTGGCCTGGAGCTTCACGCCAACGGCAGTCTGCCTGTGTTTGCCGGTGAAGAGGCGCCGCTGACCATGACATTGCTCGCGGCGCGGCGTGAATATCAGGCGATCGCCTTGTACTGGCCGGGTACCTCGCCGCGGCAGGTGGATGTGCATCCTGACCAGGGCACGACGCTCTCGCTATATCATCCCACCTCCCGGCGCGGCTGGCTCAAGCCCGGGCGTCTGCGAGTGGAAACGCGCTATCCGCTTGGCTGGTTCGTAGCCTGGAGTCTGGTGGACCTGGACTGGCGGGTGCTGGTCTATCCGCAACCGCTGAATCTGCCGCTGCCGGGCATGCGCGCCGGTAACGAGGGGGAGGGCGTTCAGTTGCTGGCAGAAGGAGTTGATGACTTTCAGGGATTGCGCGCCTATCAACCGGGCGATTCAAAGAAGCGTCTCGACTGGCGCGCCTGGTCTCGAGGTCAGGGGCTGCACAGCAAGGTATTCGCCGAGCCGCAACAGGATAGCCTGTGGCTTACGCTGGCTCAGGCTCCGGGGCAGTCCCTCGATCAGCAACTCGGTTGCCTGACCGGTTGGGTGCTGCAGCTGGAAACCCGGCATCGGCCCTATGGCCTGGAGCTGGCCGGGCAGCGCCTCGGGCCGGCACTGGGCGATGTCCATCGGGACGCCTGTCTGCGCGCGTTGGCGCTGTATGGAGCGGACAACTCATGAATACCCATGCCTTGATTCCGCGCAATAGTCTGGTCTGGTTGCTTACAGCGCAGATAGTCGCCTTGTTGCCGCATCTGCCGCGATTGCCGTTATGGGTGGCCGCGCTGTGGCTGGGCTGCGCGCTGTGGCGCATACAGATTCAACGTATGCGCTGGCCCTATCCGGGATTGGTGGTGCGGGCGTTGGTACTGGGGGTAGTGACGGTGGGCGTATTCATGGCGCAGGGCACCTTGATCGGGCTTGATGCCGCAGTAATGCTGCTACTGACGCTGTTCATGCTCAAGCTGCTGGAAATGCGTAAGCCACGCGATGCGTTGGTGGTGATCTACCTGGGATTTTTCATCGTTGCCACTGCGTTCCTGTTTGACCAGAGCATACCTCTGTCGTTATTCCAGTGCTTCTCTCTGCTGGTGCTGGTGGCAGCGCTGGTTGGCTTGCAACAGACGCCGGGGCGCAACGACCCTGCGCGGGCCCTGCGTACCGGTGGGGTGTTGCTGTTACAGGCGGTGCCGTTGATGGTGGTCTTGTTTGTGCTGTTCCCGCGCATGGGGCCGCTCTGGTCGGTAAACGCACCCGGGCAACAAGCCCGCACCGGGCTGGCAGAAAGCATGACGCCCGCGGACATGGCCGAACTGGCCCGGTCTGGCGAGCTGGTTTTTCGGGCAGCTTTTGACGGCGCGATTCCTCCGCAGCCACAACTGTATTGGCGGGCAATGACACTGAGCCGCTTCGATGGGCGTACCTGGAGCAGCTCGCGTTTCAATGCCCGAGGCGCGCCGCAGGATTGGCAGCCACAGGGCGACCCCACCAGCTACCGGGTGATCGCCACCGCCAGCCATCAGCCCTGGGTGTTCAGTCTGCGCGGGGCGAGCTCCGATGATGAGAGGTTGATGCTCACTCGCGATTTCATCCTGCAGGCGCGGCGCCCGCTGGGGCAGGCCATATCCTATACGGCTACGTCGCGCCTGGACAGTCTGCTCGAACCACAGGGGTTGGACACTCTCCAGCAAAGAATCAATCTGCATCTGCCGGAAGGCTTCGACCCTCGCACTCGCGCCTTCGCGGCCGAACTGCGCCAGACCTACAGGGACGATGCCGAGCTGGTGCAAGCCTTGCTGGCTCACTTCAACCGGGAACCCTTCCATTACACGTTGCGGCCGGAGCTGCTTGGCCAACACAGTAACGATGAGTTTCTGTTTGATAGCCGTCGTGGCTTCTGTGCCCATTTTGCCGGTGCCATGACCTTCGTCCTGCGGGCCGCAGGTATACCAGCCCGGGTCGTTGCGGGCTACCAGGGCGGCGAGATCAATCCGCGCGGCAATTATGTGCTGGTGCATCAGTTCGAGGCCCACGCCTGGGTTGAGGCCTGGTTGCCGGGGCAGGGGTGGGTGTCGGTCGACCCGACCTTTCAGGTGGCGCCGGAACGTATCGAACAGGGCTTACAGGAGGCCCTGGAGCGTGAGGGTAGTTTTCTTGAGGACTCCCCGCTCGCGGTGGCGCGCTACCGCAATATCGGGTGGTTCAACGATATGCGGTTGTTCTGGGATGATCTCAATTACCAATGGCAGCTGCGCGTGCTCGGCTATGAAAGTGAGCGGCAGATGGCATTCTTCCGCCGTTGGCTGGGCACGGCCGACTGGCAGCGAATCGGCATGCTGTCACTCGGCGTGCTGGCCCTGATCATGTTGCCGATGGCACTCTGGATCCTGCGCCCTGAAAGACGCCCGAAGGGTCCCAGGCAGCGCGCCTGGCTGAAGCTGAACAAGCGCCTGGCCGGGCTGCAGCTACAGGTAAGAACAGGCGAAGGACCGCGAGCATGGCAACAACGCCTGATGCAGTACCTGCCTGGTCAGCAGGCAGAAATAGCTGCCTTTTTTGATGAGTATATTCGTTTGACCTATGCGACAGTGCCGGGAGAAACCGAGCCCATGTCGGCGCAGCTGAATGGGGCGCTGCGCGATCTGCTGCGCGCCTTGCCGCGCCGGCGCCCGCCACGACCGACGACGCCAGTGGACTTGCCTGGCGAGGGGCGGCGGTTGTAATGTGAGCGGGTTCGCCTGCCAATACTATTCAGGAGCTGCAATGCATCCGTTCAATGCCTCACATCCGCCCAAGCTCGCCGTTGGGCTGGCCATGGCGGGGTTGGTGCCCTTTGTCACCGGGGCATTGGGTCTATGGGTGACTCCTGAAGCCTGGCGCGTATGGGTAATGGAGGAGCTGCTGTCCTTCGCGGCGATAATGCTGGCTTTCATGGGGGCCATCCATTGGGGGCTGGCGATGCGTGCCGATGAGTCCAGTCACCGGGCGCCGATGCAGCTGGGTTTGTCAGTCATTCCGCCACTGCTTGGCTGGTTCGCTCTGAGCCTACCGATCGATTTTGCCATTCCGGTATTTTTCTTAGCCTTTGCGACCCTGTATATCGCGGATAACTGGGCGGTCAGAAACGGCTTGGCACCGGCCTGGTATACCGCCCTGCGCAAGCCGATCAGTCTGGTGATAATCGGCTCGATGACAGTGGCCTGGGGGGCCACTCTGGTGAGGAACTATTAGGCTCTGGAGTCAACTTTTCTTGACGAACTCGGACTTGAGTTTCATTGCGCCGATACCGTCAATTCTGCAATCGATATCATGATCGCCGTCAACCAGGCGGATATTCTTTACCTTGGTGCCCACTTTAACTACCGATGAGGAACCTTTGATCTTCAGGTCCTTGATCACGGTAATGGAATCGCCATCCTGAAGGATATTGCCGTGGGCATCCTTGATGACGCGCTCATCAGATGCTGTCGTCGTTTCGCCTTCTTTCGACCATTCATGGGCACATTCAGGACACACATACATGGGTCCATCTTCATAGGTATATTCAGAACCGCAGGAAGGGCATTCAGGCAGTGCGCTCATGGTCTCACCTCTAAATAGGTTTATGGCTCACCAAGGCGGTGAGAGGCTGATCGAAAGGGCTCGGATCATAGCGCCTGCATCTGTTTTTGTCCATTTGACGGCCCTGCAGCGCTGGTGTGATGCGGGCAGCAGGGCCATGGCTCGGCTCCGCAGTTGAAAAAAATCCATTAGAGCTGTAAGCTTGTTCGATCGTTTTCGCATCGCTTCAGGAGATGTTTGCAAAGTCAGCCAACTCAATGGACAGAAGTGCCCGTCGGAGAATAAACAATGTTCAACCAATCCAATAAAAAGTTCGATTCAGCTTCCTGCCTGAAATCTGTAATACGCAATCAAGCCTGCTATAAAGGCTACCATTAGCAAGTCCGCTGTTTCCTCTTACGTCTCTTATAGTCGTCAAGTCGAGTACTCGCAGTTTCTGCGCGTAACGGCGTGACTCTGTTTTCGTTTTCTGTGGTTCGGTTGTAACCCGTCATCAGACAAGATGATCATTCCGCAGAAAGTCTCGAGGTTATGCAGTGAATTCTGAATTGTTTCAGTTCTCGACGGTAACAGTATTACTGTTGTTGTTTGGATTCTATGGCGGTACCTATCTTCTCTCCACCCGGATCAAGCAGAGCGAGGGCGATGCTGACGGTTTCATGGTGGCCAACCAGCGCATCGGCCTGGGAATGGGTGCTGCGAGTATGACCGCAACCTGGATCTGGGCTGCCTCTTTCTACGCCGCCGCCACATCGGGTTATACCTACGGTGTCTCCGGTCCGCTGCATTACGGCTTCTGGGGCGCCTTGATGATTCTGTTCATCTACCCCTTCGGTCGTCGTTTCCGTGATCTGGCGCCCAATGCACACACTCTGGGTGAGCTTATCCACGCCCGGCACGGGGCCTCCAGTCAGTTGATCCTGGCATTCTCCAATATTCTCGGCAGTGTCATCAGCCTGATGGTCAATCTCACCGCCGCGGGGGCGCTGGTGTCGGTGCTTTCGCCGTTGTCATTCCAGACAGGGATTCTCATTGCGGGTGCAGGCGTACTCAGCTACACGCTGTACTCGGGCTTCAGGGCCTCAGTATTCACCGACTTCGCCCAGCTGATGGCCATGATGGCGATTGCTGTCGTCATCATTCCAGCGGTGCTGTTCTCCATGGGTGGTCCGGGAGTGATGGCGGACAACCTGTCGAACCTGACGGCGGAGCAGGCCAACATCTTTTCCAAGGAGGCCTTCCTGAATCAGGGGGCGCCTTACTTCGTCGCCGTGCTGGCCTATGCGATCGGTAATCAGACCATCTCCCAGCGCCTGTTTGCGGTGGATGAGTCGCACATCAAACCGACCTTCATTACCGCTACCATCAGCTACGGTGCGATTGTTATCGGTCTGGGCATGATCGGCCTGATGGCCCTGACGCTGGGTGTCGAGCCGCTGAATGGCAATATGAACAACCTGATTCCGCAGATGGTTTCCACCTATCTGCCGCCGTTCTTCATAGGATTGTTCTTTATTCTGGTCATAGGTTCACTGTCATCCACGGCGGACTCCGACTTGTCGGCGCTGTCGGCAATCATGATGGCGGACGTCTATGGCAAGAACATCGCCAAGAACAAGGCCGATCCGAAGAAAATGCTGCTGATCGGGCGCATGACCATGATCACCGCGACTGTAATCGGCATCATCTTTGCCAGTTTCGCTCTGGATATCCTGGTCATGCTGGTGTTCGTGGGGGCACTCTGGGGCGCCATCGTGTTCCCGGTTATTGCCAGCTGTTTCTGGAATCGCGTAACCAATGCGGCCTTCACCTGGGCGGTGATCGTGGCATTGCTGGTGTTCTGTCTGGTGCGTTTCGAACTGGTGCCGATGACCGGCGTGCTGGCTGTTGGCGTAGAGCTGTTGGCCGCAGTAGGTGCTGGCGTAGTCGGCGGGCTGATGACCTTCGGTTTCTTCGGCAAGCGGATGGGGGTGATCGCTTTCTTCATTGCCGGTGCCGTCGTTGCCTGGATCGGCGTTGGCAGCCTGCGCGAATTCACCGTATTGCTGGCGTCGTTGACTGCCTACGGCGTCAGCACGCTGGTATGTATCGGTATCAGCCTGACAAGCAAAGAGCGCTTCGACTTCGATCTCATCAAAGAGCGCGTCGGGGACTATAACAAGCCGGCGCAAGATCAGCCGGACAGCGATGCCGTCATCGCTCGGTGAGTGTTATCACCTCAGTCTCCAGCAACAGGAGGCTGAGCTTTCAACCAAGGAGAATTATCATGCAAACATTGATTCTGGGTTCCTATGTTCTGATCTGGCCCGCTATCACCCTGGGCATGCTGGGCCTTATCGGCCACGCGGTATTGCGCGACTTTCGCGAAGCCAAACGCTCAAACAGCGATATGGTGTAAAACTCTCTTTAAACTCGTTCAGGGGAGCTGTCAGGCTCCCCGACGGGTCGCAATGCCGCACTGGCATCCTGGCGCATGCTTTCTGCCAGATCCTGAGCCAGCTGCAGCCGGCGTAGTATCCAGGGCTCCAGGTCATACACGAAGGGGTCACTGAACTCCTCCTGTCCTCCCCAGTTCAATCGGCTGAATGCCGGTGTTTCCGCAGCTATCGCCCCGTCTTGCAGTGTTCTTCTGATCTCCTCGGCCGCCGCTTGCAGGGTGGGCTGGATATTGCTCTGATCTTCGTCCCGACGCATCAACAGCATGGTTTTCACCGTGGTCAACTGAGCCAGTAACTGGTAACCATGACTGAGCAGGCTTTCCAGTGGCTCCAATGCGGGGCGCACTGCACGGGGTTCGGCCAGTGATCTTCGTGTCGCCTGCACCAACGCTGACAGACTGTCATAGGCTTCTTTGCGCGCCAGCCGCCATTCCAGTTCGGGTTCGTCGTCCACTGCTGTGAACTGGCGCAGGTTCAGGGCGATCTCTGCGTGCCGGGCCTGCGCCTGCAAGGTGCGGTTGACCAGCGAGGGAATCTGGTTGCGTTCCCAGGAGGGCAGCACATAGCTGAAAGCCCAGGCGATGCCGACCCCGATAAAGGTATCGGCGATGCGCTCCAACACGTTGAACATGGGTGCATCCACGGCACTGATCAGGTGCGCCTGAACCAGGCTCAATACGGTGGCGGATACCGCAGTGACGATATAGCGCTTGATGGCAAAGGAGTGCGAGACCGCCTGGGCGAGCGGTACTATGACCAACAGCAGCAGGGGCGGAGCCTGGGTGGATAATATTGCCCCGGCCAGCAAACAGCCCAGAATAGTCCCGGCAACACGATTGTTGCGTCGTTCCAGAGTCTGCGACAGGCTCCCGCGCAGCACCACCACTATGGTGACCAGAATCCAGTAGCCGTGAGTGCTCCACGGCATCGCCAATGACAGAAAGTAACCAGCCCCGACCGCCAGCGCAGCGCGCATAGCATGGCGCAGTGGCGGAGCATCCCAGCGCCATAGCACCATCACCGGGCGCAGCGACCAACTGGTCGGGCTGACAAACAATTTCCACGCCGTGCGTACCGCAGCCAGATCCGGCTCGACCTTGCCCCTGGCCAATCGGTTGATCCGCAAAATCTCGTCATTGATATTGCCTACCCGGTTGGTCAGTCCGCGCAACAGTATGATCAATGACGGCGTAGGTCCGACCTCCTCGCGGGCCATCGTCTGGGGCATGCGATTCAGCGCCGCCAGAGCCGGACGCCAATCGGTCAGTGGAGCTGGTTGCCTGCTCAGCAGCAGGGCATCGGCATGTCGATCCAGCTCATCAGCCATCTGGTCAAGGAGCTTGTGCATCTCGGTCAGGACCGAGGCCGCCTCCGGGCGGGATTTGACCAGATCAAGATCCAACTCGCTGGCCAACAGGTGATCACGTATTTCGAGGATGTTGATCAGTATTGCTGCCCGCTGTTGCCGGCGAGCTGTGCGTGGTGACTCCAGCAGCAGGTCACGCGCAGCCTGTAATTGCTCGGCCAGCAGCGCTTGTTGTTGCATCAACGCGGCGGCCTGGAGCGTGTCGGTTGTAGGGTCAAAGCGATCGGCCTGAATGCGCATGAGACGGCTCAGAGCCAGCATCGACTGAGCCAGCAGCTGGGCACGGTAACGGCTATTGAGCAGCGCATTGGCGGCGGTGGCGTACAGCACATAACACAGGGATCCGGACACAAAATACAGGCAGGTAGTCAGCAGGCTGCCGCCGTTCGATTGTTTCGAAACGGCCATGGAAAAGGTCATGGCGAACATGATCGAAATGATGATTGGCAGTCCGCGCTGCCCCCAGGCACCGGCGAGAAAAGCAAAGAAGGTAGCGGGCACCAGCAACAGCCCGAGATACAACGGCTGGTCCTGCAGCATCTGCACACCGGCGAACAAAGGCAACCCGAGAATCGCTGCCGGTAACAGACTGGCGAACTTGCCGCGGCGGGGCAAGGCGTGGTCAGGGGGAACACAGACAATGGCACCCACGGCCATCACCGATGCGGCAAACTGGCCGAGCAGCAGATAGGCGGTGCCGGAAATCAGCATCAGCCCGAGACCGGCAGACACCCCCGTGGTGACGTAGGAGCTCAATAATACCCGCAGCGCGTTCGCCAGCCTCTCTTTCATATGTCCGTCCCTACTGATGAGCCATCATACGAGCATAGACGGGACGGCACGTGAAAGAGACACAGCTCTGGCGGAACTTCCAGGGGGTTAATAATACCTTGCGGGTGCAAAAGACCATTATCTACGAGGGTATGAAACACCCGTTAATCGCATCTAATTGAATAATAAGGATTTATATAGCGGCATGGAACTTGCTTTTGTATAGACACACCTTTAGTAACGAGGAATTACCATGAGTATCAAGTCTTCCGGTGTCTATTTCGCCCTGGCGTTGGGCGCCTTGACCCTCAGCACGCCTCTGGTTGCGGCGACCAGCACCAATGATGTGCATGATCACGACAGTCACGCAGTTCATGCGAACGAAGGTCATGTGCTTTATCTGAATGACGGTCAGCCTTGGGGTACCGATGAGCCGTTACGTGAGGCCATGGGCAAGCTGCGCGGCAGGGTGCGCGCGTCACTGGATGATATCCATACCGGCAATTTCGCTGACAGTGCTTTCGATAGTCTGGCTGCAACAATCAATGGCCAGGTGGCTTACATGATCGAGAACTGCGGGCTGGAAGGGGAGGCTGATGCTCAGTTGCATATCCTGATTACTCAGCTGATGGCCGGCGCCAGTGCCATGGAAGGCGCCACCGAAGATTCCCGCACCAGTGGTGCAGTCAAGGTCGTTGGTGCCTTGAACAACTACGCGACCTATTTCGGTGATGAGAGCTTCGAGCCGATCGAGCACTGATCTGTCAATTACTCAATCGGATGGGCAGAGGACGGTGCAGGGGCGTTAGCCCCTGTGGAAGAACTCACTCAGATCCTGGAGCATTCTCGAGGTTACATCCAAGGGCCGGTTCTGAAAGTCGCTCCGACAATGACGAAGGCGACGCTGAGCAGGGTGATCAAGCGGATGCGCAATGCCATGGTCGGCAGGGTGTCGGCAGACAGCTTGGGGATCACTCGCAGTCGGGCATCCATCGCCACGGCTAATGTGAGTGCCAGCAGGGTCAGTTTCAGCAGGATGAGCCGGGTGATGAAGTTGTCGGCAGCAAACCATGTGGAGATATCCGGCATCAGGGTATGCGCCAGCCATAGTCCGGACAGCACCTGAATCACCAGGGCCGACATGCCCCATTTTTCGTAAGCCGACTCGAAGGCCAGCAGATCGGCGACCGACCGCTCACGCAGGATCTTCGGCAATAATGCCAACGCCAGTACCAGGTGTCCGCCGGTCCAGACCGTGGCGGACAGAATGTGCAGCACCAGGACATACTTGTACATGACAGCTCCTTTGAAGCTTTACAGAATCTTTAACGACGGCATTCAGCGACCCTGGGTTCTCAAACTCTCGCTGGAGGACGACGCTGCCCTGTCTTCGGCTCGCCCGGGGCGCGGGGCTGAAAAGTCGTTCTCGGAAAACACCTCGGTGAGAATCGCCTGCTCGATGAAGTTGCGCTCGCCAGCCTTGGCCGGAATCCGGACCGTGAGATGGATCTCCCCGGCGACAGGGACCTGGATGGTTACCCGAGGGTCAACCGACGGCATTACCAGTCCGCGCTGGCTACCGATCTTGCTCATATAGCGGCGTACCAGCTCCAGATACGGCTGACAATGATGGTCGGCTGCAATCTGTAGTGCTTGTTGCGCGGCCTGCCAGTTGTCTTCACGTTTGAAGGGCACGGTGAATACATGAAAGTCATAATGCGTGGTGAAACTTTCATTGATCACCGGCTCGGATACAAACAGCGCGTTGGGGATGACAATACGGCGGCCGGTGCGTTGGTGCAGGTGCTTGCCGGGGCCTACTTCGAGAATAGTCGTTGCCAACAGGCTCTGGTCGATCACGTCACCGCGCAGGTCCTTTATCTGGATACGGTCGCCCAGTACAAAGGAGCGCGAGCCGCTCTTGAGAATCGAGCCGGTGAAGCAGAGTATCAGCTCCTTGGTCGCCACCACGAAAGCCACGGCGATAGCAACGATGGACAGCGCCAGGGTACGCAGCTCCTCGCCCCAGATCATCACCAGCCCGAGCATCAACAGCAATAGAAATCCGTTACGCGAATTGACCAGCCATTTGCCACGCAGCTCCGGCGAATTCACCGTGCGTTGTATGAAGCGTGTCGTCAGCGCCCGCAGGATGATGACAGTCACTATCAGGATGGCCGAGCTGGCCAGCAGGCTCAGCACGGCATCAGAGATGACAAAATTGTCAGGCAACCAATCCACATTTTCAAACATCTATCTCATCCTCGATCAATCAGGCAGAGATGATCTGCTGTCACCGGTTCATCGTCAATCGTCGGTTAGGAATTGACCTGCATGAAGGCACGTAAATGCGGAGCCTCTGATGGTCGATTGATATGTTACGGCCATGCTTTGGCCACTCACTCGAAAGAGTGGTTTTCAATAATGGCATATTGTCACCTTATATCGGGTATTAGTTCAAGATCACCAGGCTTATAACAAAGAACATTGTTCGCTTAACCCATGTGGGTGAACTTGCTTGTGGGCCGTTGACGCTCTCTGAGACAGATCAAATACTTCATCGCTGTTGATGGCAGTTCTCATCCGGGACATCAACTTCACGCGTTATATGTAATTAACAATAATCCTGAATAAGTCTTTCCTGGAGTAATAATGATCAATAAGAACTTACCCAGCTCGCTGCTCTCCATGCTGGCAGCAGGCGCCCTTATGCTGTCCACTTCTGCATTTGCAACCAACCCACCGGTCGACGACCCGAGCGATCCAGGTGGAGCTTACGAACGAGGTCCGGACCCGACGGTTTCCTTCCTTGAAGCCTCTAGTGGGCCTCACAGCGTGCGCACCAGCAACGTGTCGAGTTTGACCAGCGGCTTCGGGGGCGGCACCATTCATTATCCTACAGGCACCTCCGGAACCATGGCTGCCATTGTGGTGATTCCGGGTTTTGTATCTGCCGAGTCTTCCATCGACTGGTGGGGGCCGAAACTGGCGTCTCACGGCTTCGTGGTGATGACCATCGATACCAATACGGGTTTTGACCAGCCGCGGAGCCGTGCCCGTCAGATCAATAATGCTTTGGATTATCTGGTTGACCAGAACTCCAGTCGCCTCAGTCCGGTGAATGGCATGATCGATACCGATCGGCTGGGCGTGATCGGCTGGTCCATGGGCGGTGGCGGCACATTGCGCGTAGCCAGCCAGGGCCGTATCAAGGCAGCCATTCCGCTGGCGCCATGGGATACCGCGCGCGCCAGTGGAGTACAGGCTCCGACGCTGATCTTCGCTTGCGAATCCGACCTTATCGCGCCGGTGCGCAGTCATGCTTCGCCGTTCTATAACCAGCTGCCGAATGACATCGACAAGGCTTATGTCGAGATTGACGGCGGCTCGCACTACTGCGCCAATGGCGGCGGGTTCAACAATGATGTACTCAGCCGTATGGGCGTATCCTGGATGAAGCGTTTCCTGGATAACGATACGCGCTATAGCCAGTTCCTGTGCGGTCCGAATCATGAATCCGACCGCAATATCTCCGAATACCGTGGCAATTGCCCGTACTGATGGAATGACCTGAGCAGGTGGCCGATCTGCAATGTCAGGTCGGCCTTGCTGTTATCTGCTTGCTGATCAGGCTGCGGTTTCGGCCGCAGCAATCGGCGCCTGGAAACGTCGCAGTCGCAGCGCATTGCCGAGTACGAAGACACTCGACAGCGCCATAGCTCCAGCGGCGAAGATCGGTGACAGCAGCAGGCCATAGACCGGATACAGCACCCCGGCAGCAACCGGAATCAAGGCTGTGTTGTAGGCGAAGGCCCAGAAGAGATTCTGCCGGATGTTGCCGATAGTGGCCTTGGACAGGGCTATGGCGTTGGGTACACCGTTCAGGTTGCCGGACATCAACACCACATCCGCTGCTTCCATCGCTACATCGGTACCCGTTCCTATCGCGAGCCCAACATCGGCCTCAGCCAAAGCCGGCGCGTCATTGATGCCGTCGCCAACAAACGCCAGGCAGCCATGCTCGGCCTTCAGGCGGCGCACAGCATCAACCTTACCCTCGGGCAACACTTCGGCCACCACCTCGTCGATACCCAGCTGGCGGGCAATGGCCTGGGCGGTGCGTTCGTTATCGCCGGTGATCATGGCAACTTGCAGCCCCAGATCGTGCAACGCGGCAATGGCGCCGGGGGTGCTTGCCTTGATCGGATCGGCGACCGCCGCGATGGCGGCGAGGCGTCCGTCGATGGCGGCATACAAGGGGGATTTACCCTCGTCACCGAGACGCTCCGCAGTCTGTGCAAAGACCTCCACGCTCAATCCCAGTTCACGCATGTAACGATCGGCACCGATCTCCACCCGTGCGCCGTCGACATCGGCACGCACACCGAAGCCCGTGACCGATTTGAAGTTGCTCAACGTTGGCAGGCTCAGGCCTTCTTGTTCGGCAGCATCCACCAGCGCACGGGCGATCGGGTGCTCCGAGCGGCTTTCGACGGCTGCGATCCGTGCCAGTACCTGGGCGCGCTCAAAGCCGGCCGAGGTTTCCAGGTCGGTCAGGGCGGGGCGGCCTTCGGTCAAGGTGCCGGTCTTGTCCACGGCCACGATCTTGGCATCTTTTAACAGCTGCAGAGCTTCTCCCTTGCGAAACAGCACCCCCAACTCCGCGCCGCGACCGGTGCCGACCATGATCGAGGTGGGCGTGGCCAGGCCCATGGCGCAAGGACAGGCAATGATCAGCACGGCCACAGCATTGACCAGAGCGAAGGTTAACGCAGGGGAGGGGCCGACAATCAGCCAGATGACGAAGGTCAGTGCCGCAGCCAGCATGACCGCGGGTACGAACCACATGGTCACCTTGTCTACCAGCCCCTGAATCGGCAGCTTGGAGCCCTGAGCCTGCTCGACCAGGCGAATGATCTGTGCCAGCACGGTCTGGCCGCCGACGGCGGTGGCCCGCAGAGCAAAGGCGCCGGTCTGGTTGACGGTGCCGCCCACCACCGGGTTGCCAGCCGACTTGCTGACGGGTACGGGTTCGCCGGTGATCATCGATTCATCAACATAGCTCTGCCCTTCGACGACCTCGCCATCGACCGGTACACGCTCGCCGGGTCGCACTTCGACCACATCACCCGGGGCGACTTCGCCGACGGCTATATCCAGCGTGCTGCCGTCGCGTCGTACCCGTGCGGTTCTGGCCTGCAGGCCGACGAGCCGCTGGATGGCCTCGGAGGTGCGCCCCTTGGCGCGGGCTTCGAGAAACCGCCCGAGTAGAATCAGCGCCACAATGACTGCTGCGGCTTCGTAGTAGACGTTGACTGTACCGGCAGGCAGCAGGTCGGCGGCAAATGTCGCAATCACCGAATAGGCATAGGCGGCCATGGTGCCCAGCGCGACCAATGAGTTCATGTCAGGCGCGAGACGCAGCAGCGCCGGGAAACCGGTGCGGTAGAAACGCCGGCCGGGCCCGGCCAGCACCAGGGTGGTCAGGATGAACTGCAGATACCAGCTCCACTGCAGGCCGATGGTACGCATGATCAGCTCGTGCACCCCCGGCACCATATGCGAGCCCATCTCAATAACGAACACCGGCAATGCCAGCATGGCAGCAGTGATGAGATCGCGCTTGAGTGTGGCGCGTTCTGCGTCCTTTTTCGCAGTAGCTTCTTCGCTGACATCACCGTCCAGTGCGTCGATGACCTGCGCCGAATAGCCGGCGTTTTTAATGGCGGCGACCAGTGTATCGGCGGCGGCGCTGCCATGCACCGTGACACGCTCCGTGGCCAGGTTGACCCTCGCTTCCAAGACGCCCGGCACGGCCTTGAGTGCGCGCTCGACCCGCGCGACGCAGGAAGCGCACGTCATGCCTTCGATAGTCAGCTCGATAGTGCTGGCAGGCACACTATAGCCGGCCTTCTCGACTGCCTGCACCAGTGCAGTGCGGTCAACCTGGCGGGTAAGGCGGATATTCGCCCGTTCCGTGGCAAGATTGACCGCGACCGCACCGACGCCCTCGACCTTGCCAAGGGCGGCTTCCACGCGACCGACGCAGGAGGCGCAGCTCATGCCTTCGATAGGCAGGCTGATCGCTGTTGCGGCGGGGTCGCCAGTGATTGACGCGCTCATGGTTTGCCTCCTGGCCTGAATGGATTCAATACAGATGCAGGCTAAACCTTCCCATCATGGCAAGGTCAAGCCATCAGGCCCGGAGTGTATCGCTACAACATCAGCGACAGAAGCCGAAACCACTGGTATCGAAGTGGAAATGGTTTTCGTGTGGCTGGTTGTAGTCCGGGCCGAGCACGGTACCGAAGTAGCCGCAGGCTGCATCATGGGTTTCCTTGAGAAAGGCCGACTTGGCTGGCGCCTCGTCATCAGCCCAATGGCTCAGAACCGAAACCTGTTGGCCGTTCTCGAAGCGAAAAGCTGCGACATCGAAGGCACCTGCGGTGGCATGCTGACTGCGGCGCGCGCCTTCACGATGGTAGATATTGCGGCAGGCAAAACTGCCGAAGTGATCTACCTGTATCAAGGCGCTGCCGAGATGCTGTTGCGCCAGCGGCTGCAGTTGCTGGCGCTCGAACATCACCCAGGCCACCGCCAGTGGGCAGGTTATGGTGAACGTGGAACTGAAGCGCACGCCGGTATTACTGACTCGCACGACATTGGTCAATGGGCAGCCGGCAACGGGCGTATAATCTTCCAGCGCCAGATAATCGATCGCTCCCTCCGGCGCCGCCTCCAGCACGGCCAGACACTGCTGAGGATCATCCTTGATTCGCCCCAGTTTCCATTTGGTTACCAGCGTCATGGGGTGCTCGATGGCGAGAGGCTCTAGGGGATGCCACTCAGGTGGAATATACTCCCAGGGTCGAGTCAACACCGCGCCGGCGACGACCGCCAGAAACAACAGCCATTTGATGATGCGCGAGAGAGTGGAACTCAACAGGATAGGCCTCCCAGCATTAGGCAATGTAATACGGCAGGTGCCGCATCCTGCCAACCAAGATAGCAGGTCGAACGGAGCGACGGCGGCAACCTCAGGTACAGCTGGCGCGGAGTCCGAGGGCTTCCGGCTCCCCTGAACGGGTGTAATTCTGCTATGGTTGCCGGCCTGTTCTGGCATCTGGCTCACGGAAATCCTGCATGACCCCCGATCCGATTCATTTCGCAGGCTCCGATACATTGAGCCTGCGCCAACTTGACGAGCTGAATGGGCTATCCAAGGGCACCAGCTTTCGCTGGTTCAAGGCGTGTGAGGCTGAGCTGAGCGAGGGGGTGGATTATTTCTATCTACCAGCCGATGAATTTCCAGAGCTGATCGACAGCCTCAAGGCCTCGGGACAGATCTATGCCAGTACCCGGCATCTGTTGCTACTGACCCGCCGTGGTTACGAATGCATGCGCGCCCGGTCGACGCGCTGAAATAAGGATCCAGAATGCTCATCGAGCTATTCGCAGTAATGGCGCCTGTGTTGATTGTCGCCGGTATCGGCTTTGGCTGGGCGCGCTCCGGCCAGCCTTATCCCACCGAGTTCGTCACCCGCCTGGTGCTCAATGTCAGTACGCCTTGCCTGGTGCTGTCGACCTTGAGTCGCGCGGAGGTGGATCTGCAGGTGTTCGGTCAGATGGCACTGGCCTGCGTGGTGATCTGCGTCATCATGGCGATGATCGGCTGGGTATTGAGCCGGGCGATCAACTCCGATCCCAAGGTACTGGTACCGGCCTACATGTTTCCCAACACCGGCAACATGGGCTTGCCGATCAGCCTGTACGCCTTCGGTGAACCGGGGCTGGCATTGGCTGTGGCTTTCTTCGTGGTGTTGTCGGTGGGGCATTTCACTGTCGGCATGATGCTGTCCGGCGCGGCACAGTCCTGGCGGCGATTGCTACTCAACCCGGTCATCATCAGCTTGGGCGTGGCGCTGGCGGTATTGATGCTGGACCTGCAGTTACCACGCTGGGTTGCCAACACCGTCGATCTGCTGGGCAGTATGAGCATTCCGATGATGCTGCTGACCCTGGGGGTGTCGCTGGCCAGCATTCGCCCGAAACAGGTGGGGAAGGGCATGTTGCTTGGGGGCTTTCGTATTCTGTGCGGCGCCGCCATCGGCTGGGGTATAGCCCTGGCGCTGGATCTGCCACCGCTGGCTCAAGGGGTGCTGGTGCTGCAGTCGGCGATGCCGGTGGCAGTCTTCAACTATCTGTTCGCGGTAAAGGCCAATCGCTCACCGGAAACTGTCGCCAGTCTGGTTATCTGCTCGACGCTGTTGTCCTTCCTGCTGATCCCCCTGCTGCTGATCTGGTGGTTGCCGGCGGCGGGGTGAAACCCCACCGCTGTTCCTGTCAGATTTCGCGGGCGTGGGCTTGCGCAGCGAGCTTGCCGGCATCTACCCGCACAAAGGTCGAGTCGCCTATGGCAGTCAGCACATCGCCAGCGTAGATCTCACAGATGATACGGCTCTTGCGACCCAGCGGACCATCCACCCGGGCCCGCAGCGTCAACTCCACACCCATCGGGGTTGGCTTGATGTACTTGATACCCAGCTCGCCGGTAACGCAATTGATCTCTGTCGGTTGCTTGCCATCGGCCTGCTCGGCGCGCAGATGATAGGCCATCGCCGTCCAGTTGGAATGACAATCCACCAGCATGGCGAGCAGACCGCCATACACCAGATCCGGCCAACCGCAGTACTTTGCCTCCGGCAGATGCCGGGCGATTACATGGACATCATCGGCATCCCAAAAGCTTTTGATCTGTAGCCCATGGGGGTTGTCGCCACCGCAGCCGTAACAGACGCCGTGGGGTGAAAGGAGATCTTGCAGAGCGGTATCTGTCATGGAATGCCTTGTTCTTATTGAATAATCAAAGCGGTATTGTGCCCTTATTCAATATGGCTTTCCATACGCCGAAAGTTCAGGCGGTGGCGTGCTGACTCCTTTCAGGAGTCAATTCTGGCCATGGCCTGACGAATCGAGGCTGCATCTGTGGGACGCACCAGTCGTTCGACTTCTTCACCATCACGCATGAATATCAACGTTGGCCAGAGCTTTACACGGAAGGATCGGCCCAAGGGGCGACCGGGACCATCCTCAATTTTCAGATGCCGCAGATCGGGGTGCTCATCAAAGGCCGACGCAAGATGCGGTTGCGCGGCTTTGCAGTGGCCGCACCAATCGGTACCAAATTCAATCAGCGTGGGCCCTTTGAGTATGTCGATTTCTGCGCGGGGTGGTTCTTGATCTGTGTAGGAGCTGTTCATGGTCATATTCCTGATTCTCCACCTGATAGTCGTAGGTGATCTACTTTCTCTTTCGCCGCAAACGATCCAGCAGTACACCGCGGTCTCGCCATTCAGCGATCTGACGTTCCAGGAACAGGAGATATGTGCGTCGTCGTGCTCGTCGTCTGCGAGATTTCTGACGCATTCGAGAGCGTCGTACTCTTGCCATGTTGCTTACCTTGTCGCCAATGAGGAAATGTTCATTCGTCGGAGCACGCGATGGAAGTGCGCCCTGCGGGGCTGCCCGCAGGGGTGTGGCACCCTTAACGTTCTTTGATCTCCCGCACGTCTTCCTGTTGAATCTGGTTTTCCCGCCCACTGTGATCCTCATATTCAATCATACCGGTATCATCATCGATTTCCGGCTTCTCGTCTGCTTCGATGATCTGTCCGTCGCTGGTGCGGATAAGGTGATCATTGGAACAGCCGACCAGAGCAAACATGCCGGTGATGCAAAACGCGGCGATTAACCATTTCTTCATGTCTTCAATCCTCTTGTTTGCGTCATCTTTCAGTGCGAGTACAGCGTTTTTGACATGAATCAGGCCCGACCGGTTCCGGTTGTTTTCCCCGAGCATAAAAAACCCCGCACAAGGCGGGGTTCTTCACTGATTACGGATAATCAGATTTCGGTCACCGGAATGCTTGCAGCTGCTTTCTGGTAGGACTCGATTTCGTTGAAGTTCATGTAGCGGTAGACCTCGGCAGACATGCTGTTGAGATCCGCTGCGTAGTCCATGTATTCCTCAACGCTCGGCAGGCGGCCAAGGATGGCAGCAACCGAGGCCAGTTCAGCAGAGGCCAGGAAGACGTCGGCGCCATCACCCAGACGGTTCGGGAAGTTCCGTGTGGAGGTGGAGACGGCAGTCGATTTGGCTGCGATGCGAGCCTGGTTACCCATGCACAGCGAGCAGCCGGGCATTTCCAGGCGAGCACCGGCCTTGCCGTAGATGCCGTAGTAGCCTTCTTCGGTGAGCATCCACTGGTCCATCTTGGTCGGCGGAGCCAGCCACAGACGTGTCGGCAGAGCGTCCTTGTTCTTCTCCAGCAGTTTACCGGCGGCGCGGAAGTGACCGATGTTGGTCATGCACGAACCGATGAAGACTTCGTCGATCTTGCGACCGACAACGTCGGACAGCAGACGAGCGTCGTCAGGGTCGTTCGGCGCACACAGGATAGGCTCATTGATTTCAGCCAGATCGATTTCGATGATCTCCGAGTACTCGGCATCGGCGTCAGCTTGCATCAGCTCCGGGTTGGCCAGCCAGGCTTCCATGGCCTGAGCGCGGCGCTCCAGGGTGCGTGCGTCATCATAGCCTTCAGCGATCATCCAGCGCAGCAGGGTGATGTTGGACTTCAGGTATTCGGCGATGACATCTTCCGGCAGCTTGATGGTGCAACCAGCTGCGGAGCGTTCGGCGGAGGCGTCGGACAGCTCGAAAGCCTGTTCAACAGTCAGATCGTTCAGACCTTCGATTTCGAGAATACGGCCGGAGAAGATGTTCTTCTTGCCTTTTTTCTCAACGGTCAGCAGGCCTTTCTGAATCGCGTAGTAAGGGATCGCATGCACCAGATCACGCAGGGTGATGCCGGGCTGCATTTTGCCCTTGAAGCGCACCAGTACCGACTCCGGCATGTCCAGCGGCATGACGCCGGTAGCTGCGGCGAAGGCAACCAGACCGGAACCGGCCGGGAAGGAAATGCCCATCGGGAAACGGGTGTGCGAGTCGCCACCGGTACCGACGGTATCGGGCAGCAGCATACGGTTCAGCCAGCTGTGGATGATGCCGTCGCCAGGACGCAGCGCAACACCACCACGGTTGTGGATGAAGTCGGGCAGGGTGTGGTGGGTGTTGACGTCGATCGGCTTCGGATAGGCCGCAGTGTGGCAGAAGGATTGCATGACCAGATCAGCGGAGAAGCCCAGGCAAGCCAGGTCTTTCAGCTCATCACGGGTCATCGGGCCAGTGGTGTCCTGGGAACCGACGGTGGTCATCTTGGGTTCGCAGTAGGTGCCAGGGCGAACGCCTTCGACGCCGCAGGCCTTGCCGACCATCTTCTGTGCCAGGGTGAAACCCTTGGTGCTTTCGGCAGGCGCTTCAGGCTTGCGGAACAGATCGGAACCGCCGAGACCCAGTTCAGCACGGGCCTTTTCGGTCAGACCACGGCCGATGATCAGCGGAATACGGCCACCGGCGCGTACTTCGTCGAGCAACACCTGAGTCTTCAGTTCGAAGGTGGTGATGACTTCGTCAGTGCCGTGCTTGCAGACCTTGCCTTCGTACGGGTAGACGTCGATGGCGTCGCCCATGTTCAGGTCGTTGCAGTCGAACTCGATCGGCAGGGCGCCAGCGTCTTCCATGGTGTTGTAGAAGATCGGGGCGATCTTGGTGCCGAAGCAGAAACCACCGGCGCGCTTGTTCGGCACGTTGGGGATGTCGTCACCGAAGAACCACAGCACCGAGTTGGTGGCGGACTTGCGCGAGGAACCGGTACCGACCACATCGCCGACATAGGCAACCGGCAGACCCTTGGCTTTCATGGCTTCGATCTGCTGCAGCGGACCGGTCACACCGGGCTCGGCCGGCTCGATGCCTTCGCGGGCCATTTTCAGCATGGCCAGAGCGTGCAGCGGGATGTCGGGGCGCGACCAGGCATCCGGAGCTGGAGACAGGTCGTCGGTGTTGGTTTCGCCAGGTACCTTGAATACGGTCAGGCTGATCTTTTCTTCAACGGCTGGGCGGTTGGTGAACCACTCGCCCTCAGCCCAGGACTGCAGAACGGCTTTGGCATGCGGGTTGCCATTTTTTGCGCGCTCGGCAACGTCGTGGAAGGCGTCGAACATCAGCAGGGTGTGCTTGAGCTGTTCGGCAGCGGTGGCCGCCAGTTCTTCGTTGTCCAGCAGCTCCACCAGAGTGGCAATGTTGTAGCCGCCCTGCATGGTGCCCAGCAGTTCGACAGCACGAACCTTGTTCAGCAGCGGGGAGGTGGCTTCACCTTTGGCGACAGCAGACAGGAACGCAGCTTTGACGTACGCAGCTTCATCCACACCCGCCGGAATACGGTTGGCGAGCAGATCAAGCAGGAATTCTTCTTCGCCGGCCGGCGGGTTTTTCAGCAGATCAACCAGACCAGCGGTTTGTTCGGCATTAAGCGGCTGAGGCACGACGCCTTGTGCGGCGCGTTCTTCAACGTGTTTGCGATAGGCTTCAAGCACAATAATTACCCTCATCAGTCTGTTCCGTTTGTGACGGAACGGTCATCCTCACGGACCTAGGATGCCGAAAATAGGGATGGGTGCAAGCGCAGGCCCGATCTGGTGGGGGGCAACCTGGTGTACTGGGGTAACAGAATACGGGTTGCGGGCAAACGCCTGTACACAGCACTTACGGCGGGCAGAATTCTACAGCAAGAGGCGGGTAAAGTTAAGGCGAGAGATATTGCGACCTTGGTCTCGGGTCATACGGCGCTGCGATATGACTGATTGCGGCCCGCCGTATTCGACAGGCCGTGCGTGGTCATTTCTCCAGCAGGTCTTCCAGGTGGGCGATCATGTCATCCGGTTTGAGCACCAGAACGTCACCGCTCAGTTGGTCCAGCACCACCTCCGCTGTGTTGCCGATAAGCGCTCCGGAGATGCCGGTCCGGGCGACGGTGCCGATAACCGTCACGCTGGCGCCGATCTCCTGGGCCACCTTGGGAATCAGCGTATCGGCGGGGCCTTCGTCAATATGCAGATTGGCTTCGCTGATGTTGTACTGATCACGATAGCGTGCGGCCTTGTCGACGTAGATCCTGACGATGTTCTCACGCAGCTGATACACCGGGTTGGCGGCTGAAAGCATGGGGGCCGGATGCGCGCTGATCAGGTGCATCTGGCCGTTGATCATGTCGACGATATCCGCCGCATGGCTGACGATGGTGTCATGCAGAACATGGTGCTGGTCGTCGTGGTTGCCCAGATCGACAGCAGCCAGAACGGCGCCATGCATCCAGGAAGCACTGTTCTTGGCCAGCAGCACAGGTGCTGGGCAGTAGCGCAGCAGCTTCCAGTCGTCCGGCGTCAACAGGGCTCTTTTCAATGGGTTGTCCGGCAGGTGCTGCTTGATAACCAGGCCACAGCCTTCTGCCGTCAATGTACGCACAATGGTATCGGTCAGGTTGGAATGCCATGCCTGGGTGTAGCTTGCTTTGATGCCTGCCGCTTCCAGCCCTGCACAGAGCTCTTCCAGCACGGGTTTGTAATCCTGACGGTTTTCACAAACCAGCAGGTGCAGCTCGGCGCCAATGAAGGCAGCAATCAGTCTTGAACGGACCAGCGCGACGCTCTCTTCGCTGGTCGGGTCGATCACGACCAGTATGCGTTTGATGGCTTGCATGACCTTCTCCCTTTATAGACAAAGCAGTGTTATGCCTTACATATCTATCAATGTAGACGGTTTTTGCCGTTATGCCGTTGACCTGAGTCAACCTCCCTGTGCAGGTCTGACAGAGGTGGGTGGATATCCGTATAATGGCCAGTTGATCAATCTGACTGCGTGAACATATGACACTCCCCGACGAATTGCTCGCTTTCCTGCGGCGCGCTACTCCCGATACCTGGGTGCAACAGGCGCTGCAGTATCCCGAAGAATTGCTGATTGACCATGCCAACTGTGAAAAGAAGGCGGCTTCCACGGCATTGAATCTCATGTTCCGCTATATCGACAAGCCGGACCTGCTGCAGAAGATGTCGCGTCTGGCGCGAGAGGAGCTTCGTCACTTTGAGCAGGTGATCGCATTGATGGGCAAGCGCGGGATAGTCTATCGAGGGCTGTCCGCCAGTCATTACGCTCAACGGCTGCGCCAGCACGTACGCACGGTGGAGCCGGGACGGCTGGTGGATACGCTGATCGTCGGCGCTTTCATCGAGGCGCGTTCCTGCGAGCGCTTCGCCAAACTGGCACCGCATCTGGATGCCGAGCTGGGTGAGCTCTACAAATCACTGCTCAAGTCCGAGGCCCGGCATTATCAGGATTACCTCAAGCTTGCTCGCGATTATGCGGATGAGTCGATCGATGAGCGGATTGCCTTTTTTGCCGAGGTAGAAGCCCAGGCCATCATTGAAAATGATGTGGAATTCCGCTTTCACAGTGGTGCGATTGATTCGGCCGCCTGATCTGTCGCTATACTGCGGGCAGATGACATGATTGAGGATGGTCGATGAGGGTGCGCACAGGATTCAAAAGCAGAGTATGTCTGTCGGCAGCGCTTGTATTGGCGCTGCTCGGAGTCAGTAGTCCGAGCCTGGCTGCCGGCGGAGTCTGTGAGCGCATCGTCGTCACCGGCAATGCGCAGTACCCGCCTGTGCTCTGGGTCGATCCCGATGATTCCAAGCGCCTGGTCGGCGCGGCAGTGGAGCTGCTGGAAAACGCCCTTGAAGGTAGCGGTATCCACGTCGATGTGCTGAATGTCGGCCCTTGGGCCCGAGCCCAGGAAGAAGTGCGCAGTGGTCGGGTGGATATGCTTGCCGGCGCTTTTCTGACGCCGGGTCGCCTGGCCGAGATGGATTATGTCTATCCGCCCTACATGGAGGTGCCGAGCGTCATCTTCGTCAAGCGCGGCAAGGCGTTTCCCTATAGCGGGTGGGATGACTTGCGCGGCAAGCGTGGCAGTTCGTTGGTCAGCAACAGCTTTGGCGCGGCCTTCGATACCTATGCCGCCGACCACCTCGATATCAATACTGTCCCTTCCATCGAGCAATCATTTGAGCTGCTGCTGCGCGACCGCACCGATTACGTTGTCTATGAACGGCATCAGGGCCTGGCGCTGGCTGCGCAGATGAATATTCTTGAGCAGTTGGACGTGCTCGAAGGTTCGTTGATCAACGAGCCGCTGTATTACACCGTATCTCATAACTCGGCCTGCAATTCTCCGGCACTGCGCGCTGCCCTGGCGCAAGGGATGCACCGGATGGTCAGACAGGGCGAGCCGCGCAGGTTGGTGGAAAAATACCGCGACATCTGGAATGACCAGTTCGCGCCGATATCGCAGGAGGAACCGGCGCTGGAATAGAGGTTGAGGTTGACGATCAGCCTTCAATCTGGGCGGATGCTTCTCTTTCCTTGTTCATTTTCCGTTCGAGCTGTTGTGACAGCTCAATGATCTGCTCGCGCATCCAGCGGTTGGCGGGGTCCTGATCGGTGCTTTCGTGCCAGAACAGATGAGTCTGGATCGGCGGAATATCATCGATCGGCAGCTTCACCCAGTGCAGATTATGGCGCAGAGCAAAGCGTTCGCTGACGGTCATGACCATGTCCGTCGACTCCAGTACCAGGGGTGCCATCTGGTAGTGCTGTGAGCGCAGCACCACGCGGCGCTGAATACCCATCTTGCCGAGTGCCAGATCCACGTGACCCAGGCCGTTGCGGCGGCTGGAGATGTGAATATGCGATTGCGCCAGATAGTCATCCAGCGTGATTTTGTCTTTTCCTGCCAGTGGGTGCCCTCTGCGCATGATGCATACATAGCGGTCTTCGAACAGCTTGACGTGGCGCACCTGAGTGTCGGTATTCAATGGCGCATCTATGGCAAAGTCCAAGCGGCCAGCGGCCAGCTCCTTGGTGGTTTCCCGGCGGCGGGTAAGGAAACTGTCGATATTGATGCTCGGTGCCAGGCGCCGGATACGAGCGGCGAGGTGCGGCAGGATCACGGCCTCGGTGAGGTCGGTCATGCTGATGCGGTAGGTCTTGTTCGCCTGGTCGGGGTTGAAGCTGCGACTTTCCTGTACGGAAACGCGCAATAGCTGCAGGGCGTGGCGCACCGGGGTAATGATGTTCTGCGCCATCGGCGTAGGTACCATGCCCTGGGCGGTGCGAACGAACAGTGGGTCATTGAAGGTATCGCGCAGTCTGGCCAGAGCATTGCTCACTGCTGGCTGGGTAATACCGACAATCTGTCCGGCGCGGGTCAGGTTTGCTTCGGTATAGATAGCGTCGAACACAATGAACAGGTTCAGGTCTACTTTACTGAGGTTCATCGCAACATCATCCTTCATCTGGCTCGTTTATAGGCTCTTATAGGCGAGGTCGAGTATATATAACTTATGAATCTTTATACACGCCGAAAATAGATTAGATAAATCTGTTTGTCTCATCTACCTTTTTTGTACCTCAGATACATAAGCACAACAAAATCAGAAAAGGTGTTCAAATATGGATTTCGGATACTCTCCCAAGGTCAAACAGCTGCGTGAGCGGGTTGATGCTTTCATGCAGGAGCACGTATTTCCAGCGGAAGCAACTTTCCATCGGCAGATCAATGAGGGTGACCGCTGGCAGCCAACGGCGATTGTCGAAGAGCTGAAAGAGAAGGCGCGGGCCGCTGATTTGTGGAACCTCTTTCTGCCTGAGTCTGAACTGGGCGCCGGACTGACCAACCTGGAGTACGCACCGCTGGCCGAGCTGATGGGGCGTTCCGGCCTGGCGTCGGAGGCCTTCAACTGCAGCGCGCCGGACACTGGCAATATGGAGGTGCTGGTGCGTTACGGCAGCGACGAACACAAGAAACAATGGCTCGAGCCCCTGTTGGCCGGCGAGATTCGCTCTTGTTTCGGCATGACCGAGCCGGGTGTGGCTTCTTCCGACGCGACCAACATGCAGGCCAACGCCCGTCGTGAAGGGGATGAGTGGGTCATCAATGGCCGCAAGTGGTGGACCTCCGGTGCCTGCGATCCGCGCTGCAAGGTAATGATCTTCATGGGATTGACCAATCCTGATGCGCCGCGCCATCAGCAGCACTCGATGATTTTGGTGCCGATGGATGCACCGGGCCTGAAGGTACTGCGCCCGCTGCCGGTTTTCGGTTATGACGACGCTCCTCACGGTCACGCCGAAGTGCTGCTGGAAAATGTCCGCGTACCTTACAGTAATGTGCTGCTGGGTGAGGGCAGAGGATTCGAGATTGCTCAAGGGCGCCTCGGGCCGGGCCGTATTCACCACTGCATGCGCTCTATTGGTGCGGCAGAGCGTGCGCTGGAGTTGATGTGTCGGCGTTCGGTGGAGCGTGAAGCCTTCGGTCGTCGCCTGGCTCAGCTGGGCGGTAATATCGATCTGATCGCTGAGTCACGTATCGAAATCAACCAGGCGCGCCTGCTGACGCTGAACGCTGCCTACATGATGGATACCGTCGGTAACAAGATTGCCAAGAGCGAGATCGCACAGATCAAGGTGGCGGCGCCCAACGTGGCTCTGCGAGTGATCGACCGGGCAATCCAGATGCATGGTGGTGCGGGGGTGTCGGAGGATACGCCACTGGCACACATGTATGCCATGCAGCGCACGCTGCGACTGGCGGACGGTCCGGATGAAGTGCATCGCGCATCAATCGGCAAGATCGAACTGGGCCGTTATATGACGCGCTGATTCAGTCGTCCTTCCCTAGACAGCCGTGTGCAGACCGCCGTGTTTGCACACGGTTTTTGCGTTCAGGGATGCTGCTGGGGGATTGTGCTGGATCAACCGGCGCCCCTGACAGAAAAAGCCGGGGCGTTGCGGATGGGCGTCCGGGAATTAACGGGCGCGGTAGGTGATACGGCCTTTGGTCAGGTCGTAGGGCGTCAATTCAACGCGCACCTTGTCACCGGTCAGGATGCGAATGTAGTTTTTGCGCATCTTGCCTGAAATGTGGGCAGTCACTACGTGGCCGTTTTCCAACTCAACACGGAACATGGTGTTGGGCAGGGTGTCCACGATGGTGCCTTCCATTTCAATACTGTCTTCTTTCGCCATTAAGCAAAGGCCTCTCAATCTGTTACAAAGCGGGCCGTCGGGATGAGGGCTCGCAAAAAAGGTGAACAATTGTGCCTTAAAAGCCGGCAACAGCCAAGTTATGACTGGTATTTTTACCCGGGCCTGGTCAGGTAACGCGGATCCAGCGTTGGTTGACCAGCATTTCCAATGGGCGATACTCGGTTTTGTAGCTCATCTTCTGGCAGTTCCTGATCCAGTATCCGAGATAGACCGCCGGTAGATTCGCCTGCCGAGCCTGTTCCACCTGCCACAGGATAGCGTAACGGCCCAGGCTGCGACGGGTTTCGTCTGGATCGAAGAAGGTGTATACGGCGGACAGCCCGTTGTGCAGGCGGTCGGTGACCGCGACAGCCAGCAGGCGCTCACCCGCGCGAAATTCGCTGAACTCGCAGAAGCTGTCCTCGCTCACCAAAAACGAGCGAAACTGTTCTCGGCTCGGTGGATACATGTCGCCGTCGCTGTGGCGTGCGGTTATGTAGCGGGCATACAGCTGGTAGATTTCATCATTCATCACCGGCTCGATAGTGCGTACCTGCAGATCACTGTTGCGTTTCAGAATGCGTTTCTGTTGCTTGTTCGGCGTGAAGTCGATTGCCGGAATACGCGCAGGGATGCAGGCTCCGCATTGGGCGCAATGCGGGCGGTAGAGGTGCTCGCCGCTGCGGCGAAAGCCCAGTTCGGAGAGTTTGCCGTAGGTAGTCAGATCAATGGCTTGATGCGGGTCGAGAAACAGCGTTACCGCCTGCTGGTCAGGCAGGTAGCTGCAGGGGTGTGGCTGCGTTGCATAGAATTTCAGGTGCGCCAGATCAGTCATGGGGGTCGCTCTGGAAAGTGCTTTCCCAGTATAGAAGCTGCGTCGGCAGCATCAATTTTCTGTCTGCCTTGGCATTGCCTGCCAGCAGGTCGGAACCTGTTCATTGCAGAGCTCGCCCAATGCGGCGACAAAGTCTTTTCTGGATAGGGTGCTGGCGCCGAGGCTGTGCAGATGGTCGGTCGGCATCTGGCAGTCAATCAGCTCGCAGCCGCGCTCCTGAAGATGAAGAACCAGTGCGATGAAACCGGTTTTCGAGGCGTTGCTGCGACGGCTGAACATGGATTCGCCGAAGAACACCTTGCCCAGCGCAACCCCATAAAGCCCACCGATCAGTTCGTCGCCGTCCCAGACCTCGACCGAGTGAGCCACCTGCCATTGGTGCAGTTGCATGTAGGCCTGCTGCATGTCGGCGGTGATCCAGGTGGCGTCGGTATAATCGCGCGGCTCGGCGCAGGCGCTGATCACCGCGGCAAAGTCGCGGTCGAAGGTGACGGTGTAGCGGGTCTGGCGCAGAAATTTACCCATGCTGCGCGAGATATGGAGCGAAGAGGGAAGCAATACCGTTCGCGGGTCGGGAGACCACCAGAGCAACGGTTGCCCTTGCTCGTACCAGGGAAAAATCCCGCGCCGGTAGGCAGCCACCAGTCGGGCGGGAGTCAAATCGCCTCCCACCGCCAGCAAGCCATTGGGGTTGGTCAGCGCTTCGTTGGATGGGGGAAAGTCCAGGCTATCCGAATCCAGCCACCTCAGTTCGGTCATTCCAAATCCTGTTCGGTTCTCATTTCAGATCAATGGATCTGTTAAAAGGTTTATCAAGAAGCAGCGTTAAGTTATTGTCTCTAATAAAGATAGTTCCCATAACTGGAGGAACGCAACCCATCTTTACAGGTCAATTCAACTGATCTTTGCAGAACCTGTACAATAGGCAGCTGAATCATGACGGAAGCCAGAGCGTTGAAGGATACCCGATCTCACAAAGGCCAGCACTTTGCCTGGCAAGAGCAACTCAGTCTGCGCCTGCGCGAAGGGGCGCTGCTGGGCATGATCGCGCTTTGCCTGTACCTATGCATGGCGCTGTTTACGCACGACGTCGGCGATCCCGGCTGGACCCGCAGCAGCGGTGAGCTGGCCGTGCAGAACGCTGGCGGACGCATGGGTGCCTGGGTCGCCGATGTGCTGTTGTTCATGCTGGGCTATCTGGCTTACCTGTTCCCTCTGATTGTGGCCGTCAAGGTATGGCAGATGTTCCGTCGGCGGCACCAGCCATTCGTCTGGAATGGCTGGTTGTTCTCCTGGCGATTGATCGGTTTTGTACTCACGCTACTGGCCGGCACGGCATTGGCTGCGCTGCATGGGGCTGCGCCGGACGGCTTCCCGGAAGGGGCAGGAGCGGGTGGAGCCTTGGGTCAGCTATTGCGCGAAATGGCCTATCCGGTATTGAACATGCAGGGCAGCACGCTGATTTTCCTGACGCTTTTCCTGTTCGGTCTGACCGTGTTCACCAATCTGTCCTGGTTCAAGGTGATGGACCTTGCCGGTCGGATCACCCTGGATCTGCTCGACCTGTTCAAGCAGGGCTGGGCGGGATGGCGTGCGCGCAGAGCGGATAGCCGCGTTACCGCAGTACGTTCGGAACCGGCGGCGCGGCGTGAGCCGAGTGTCGCCACGGAAGAAAAACGCCAGGCCGAGGCTTCACGAAGCCAGCGCCATGAAGCCCTGACCAAGCACGTTGCTGCACAGGAAAAGCGCCAACCACCGATAATCGAGCCGCTGGACACCAAACCCGTGCAGTCCAGCACCCGTACTCAGAAGGAGCGACAGGCGCCGTTGAGCTTTGAGCCGGTAGTGCCTGGCTCGCTGCCGCCCATCGCGCTGCTCGACCCGCCGAGCAAGATCAGCAAGGGTTTCTCACCTGAGTCGCTGGATGGCATGTCTCGCCTGCTGGAAATCAAGCTCAAGGACTTCGGCGTCGAAGCTGAAGTGGAGAAGGTTCAGCCCGGCCCGGTCATCACCCGTTTTGAAATACAACCCGCGCCCGGGGTCAAGGTCAGCAAGATCTCCAACCTGGCCAAGGATCTGGCGCGTTCGCTGGCCGTGATCAGTGTGCGGGTGGTAGAGGTCATTCCCGGCAAGACCACTGTCGGTATCGAGATTCCCAACGAGGATCGCGAAATCGTCCGGTTGTCGGAAGTATTGCAGACCCGCGAATTCGATGAGGCTCAGTCGCCGGTCACCCTGGCGCTGGGGCATGATATCGGCGGCAAGCCGGTGCTGGCCGATCTGGCCAAGATGCCGCACCTGCTGGTGGCCGGTACTACCGGCTCGGGTAAATCGGTCGGGGTCAACGCCATGCTGTTGAGCATCCTGTTCAAATCGCAGCCGGAAGAAGTGCGCTTGATCATGATCGACCCGAAGATGCTGGAATTGTCGATCTACGAGGGCATTCCGCACCTGTTGTGCCCGGTGGTAACTGACATGAAGGAAGCCGCCAATTCGCTGCGCTGGTGCGTGGCGGAGATGGAACGCCGCTACAAGCTGATGGCGGCCCTGGGCGTGCGCAACCTGGCCGGCTTCAACCGTAAGGTCAAGGATGGCCAGAAGGCCGGTGAGCCATTGACCGATCCGCTGTTCCGGCGGGAAAGCATGGATGACCTGCCACCGGAACTGGAAACTCTGCCGGTGATCGTGGTGGTGATTGATGAGTTCGCCGACATGATGATGATCGTCGGCAAGAAGGTCGAAGAGCTGATTGCCCGTATCGCGCAGAAAGCCCGTGCCGCCGGTATTCACCTGGTCCTGGCGACTCAGCGCCCATCGGTGGATGTGATCACCGGTCTGATCAAGGCCAACATCCCTACGCGCATGGCGTTCCAGGTATCCAGCAAGATAGATTCACGAACCATTCTCGATCAGGGCGGCGCCGAGCAACTGCTCGGCCATGGTGACATGCTTTACATGCCGCCGGGCACCAGTTTGCCGGTGCGGGTGCACGGCGCCTTTGTTTCCGATGAAGAGGTGCACCGTTTGGTGGATGAATGGAAACTGCGTGGTGAGCCGGATTACATCCAGGACATTCTGGACGGTGCCGATGACGGCGGCGCGGGAAGCTTTGACGGTGGCAGCATGGGCAGCGATGGTGAAGAGGAAGACGCGCTGTACGATGAGGCAGTGCGTTTCGTCACCGAAAGCCGTCGGGCATCCATCTCCGCAGTCCAGCGCAAGCTCAAGATAGGTTACAACCGAGCCGCGCGCATGATTGAATCCATGGAAATGGCCGGTGTCGTAACATCGATGAATACCAATGGCTCGCGCGAGGTGATCGCGCCGCCTCCTGTACGTGACTAGTCTCCCAGTGGAGTAATGACCCGAAAATGATCCGCAAACTACTGCGTTCCACTATTGCAGCCGTATGCCTTGCTGCGCTGCCCCTGGCCGTGATGGCCGACGATCAGGCCCGCGCTGCCGAACGACTGAACGAACTTTTGTCCCAGGCCCGTACCATGACGGGCGGCTTCTCGCAGATGACGCTCAGCTCCAACGGCGCCAATCTGCAGGAGACCACCGGTACCCTGGCGCTCAAGCGCCCCGGCATGTTCCGCTGGCACACTGATCCGCCGCTGGAGCAACTGTTGATCTCCGATGGCGAACGGATGTGGTTGTATGACCCGGATCTGGAGCAGGTCACCATTCAGAAGATGGACAAGCGCCTGAGCCATACTCCGGCGCTGTTGTTGTCAGGTGACGTCAGCCAGCTGCAGCAGAATTTCACTATCGAATGGACCGAGGGCGGCAATGTGCAGGATTTCACCCTGACACCCCGAGAACCCGACTCCATGTTCGATCACCTGCGGATCTCCTTCACCGATGGCATGATCAACGACATGCAGATGAATGACCCTATCGGTCAGCGTACCAACATCCTGTTCCGCAATGTCGAGCTGAACCAGCCCCTGGATGACAGCCAGTTCACCTTCGTTGTGCCGTCCGGGGTCGATGTCATCAGTGAGTGATATGGACCTGTTTGCCAGTCCTGCGCGTCATCAACCGCTGGCGGCGCGCATGCGGCCTGCGAGTCTCGATGAATACGCCGGCCAGCAACATCTGCTTGGTCAGGGCCGCCCGCTGCGGGTGGCCCTGGAGCAGGGTGCATTGCATTCGATGATCTTCTGGGGGCCGCCGGGCGTGGGCAAGACCACCCTGGCGAAGCTGCTGGCAACACTTGCCGATGCGCATTTCGTGACTATTTCGGCGGTGCTGGCCGGGGTCAAGGATATCCGCCTGGCGGTGGATCAGGCGCGTCAGCATGCCGCGCAGAACGGCCGTCAGACCATTCTGTTCGTCGACGAAGTACACCGCTTCAACAAGGCGCAGCAGGATGCCTTCCTGCCGTTCGTCGAAGACGGCACCTTGCTGTTCATCGGCGCCACCACCGAGAACCCTTCGTTCGAGTTGAATAACGCCCTGTTGTCCCGGGCGCGCGTTTACGTGCTCAAATCGCTGGATGAACAGGCGCTGGAGGCCTTGCTCGACCGGGCGCTCACGGATGTCGAACGCGGCCTGGGAGCCCATCGTCTCGATATCACCCCGCAAGCCCGCAGCGTGCTGATTGGCGCCGCTGATGGTGACGCGCGCCGCGTACTCAACTTGTTGGAGATCGCCGCTGACCTGGTGGCGGACGGCGGCACCATCGATATCGAGTTGGTCGGTGATCTGCTGAATGACAACCGTCGGCGTTTCGACAAGGGTGGAGAAGCTTTTTACGACCAGATGTCCGCCTTGCACAAATCCGTACGCGGGTCTGACCCGGATGCATCGCTGTACTGGTTTGTGCGCATGATCGATGGCGGCTGCGACCCGCTGTATATCGCCCGGCGCGTGGTGCGCATGGCCAGTGAGGATATCGGTAACGCCGACCCGCGCGCGTTGACCTTGTGCCTCAGTGCCTGGGACGTGCAGGAGCGCCTCGGCAGCCCGGAAGGGGAGCTGGCAATTGCCCAGGCCCTTGTCTATCTGGCCTGTGCGCCGAAGAGCAATGCGGTGTACAAGGGCTTCAAGATGGCTCGCCAGGATGTCGCCAGTCAGCCGTCGCTGGAACCGCCACTGCACCTGCGCAACGCGCCGACCAAACTTATGAAGGAGCTGGGCTACGGCCAGGCTTACCGTTATGCCCATGACGAGCCAGAGGCGTATGCCGCCGGTGAGGACTACTTCCCCGAAGAGATGGAGCCGCGTCGCTACTACCGGCCGGTGAATCGCGGGCTGGAACTGAAGATCGGCCAGAAACTGGACTATCTGCGTGGCCTGGACGCTGCCAGCACCAGCAAGCGCCGCCAGGAGAAGCGATGATCGGAACACTGCTGGCAATTGCCCTGGGCGGTGCGCTGGGCGCGCTATCACGCTACGGCATGACCTTGGGCGTCGGCCTGTTGTGGCCGACGGTATTTCCCCTGGCGACCTTCCTCATCAACCTGCTCGGATGCCTGGTGATGGGTATACTATACGGCGTGTGGCTGAACCGCCCGGAACTGTCACCGCTGTTGCAACAGGGGCTGATGATCGGCTTCCTCGGTGCCTTCACCACGTTTTCCACCTTCTCCCTGGACGCCTGGCGTCTGCTGGAGAATGATCAGGGCCTGATGGCCCTTGGATATATCCTGCTCAGTGTGTGCCTCGGTCTGACCGCCACCTGGGCCGGCCTGATGCTGACTAGATAGTCGCCAGGCTGTCACCCGCAACCATAAGATGATGCCCGATGCTTGATCCAAAACTGGTCCGTAGCCAACCCCAACTGATAGCCGAACGTCTTGCCACTCGAGGATTTGAACTGGACGTGAGTCTGCTCGAATCGCTGGAGGCACGCCGCAAGTCGGTGCAGACCCGTACCGAGAGTCTGCAGGCCGAACGCAACAGCCGCTCCAAGTCGATCGGCCAGGCCAAGGCCCGTGGTGAGGATATCCAGCCGTTGCTGGCTGATGTCGATCGCATGGGTGAGGAGCTGAACGCTGCCAAGCAGGAGCTGGACGGTATTCAGGTCGAGCTCGATAGCATCATGCTGAACATCCCCAACCTGCCGGATGACAGTGTGCCGGTTGGTTTGAGCGAAGATGACAACGTGGAGGTGCGCACCTGGGGTACGCCACCTGAGTTTGACTTCGAGGTTGAGGATCACGTTGCCATCGGCGAGCGTCATGGTTATCTGGATTTTGATACTGCCGCCAAACTCTCGGGTGCGCGATTTGCTCTCATGCGCGGCCCGATCGCCCGTCTGCACCGCGCACTGGCCCAGTTCATGCTCGACCTGCATATCAACGAACACGGCTACGAAGAGGTTTACACCCCGTATCTGGTGCATGCCGAGGCACTGCTGGGCACTGGTCAGTTGCCCAAGTTCGAGGAAGATCTGTTCAAGATTCCTCAGGGTGAGGGTGAGAGGGATTTCTATCTGATCCCTACCGCAGAAGTGTCGCTGACCAATATCGTCAGTCAGAGCATCCTTGATGCCAGCAGCCTGCCGGTGAAAATGACGGCACACACACCGTGTTTTCGCAGTGAAGCCGGCTCTGCCGGGCGCGATACCCGTGGAATGATCCGTCAGCATCAGTTCGACAAGGTCGAGATGGTGCAGATCGTGCGTCCGGACGATTCCATGCGTGCCCTGGAAGAGCTCACCGGCCACGCTGAAGATGTGCTGCAGCGTCTCGGTCTGCCATACCGTGCACTGGCATTGTGCACTGGGGATATGGGTTTTGGTGCAGTGAAGACCTATGACCTGGAAGTTTGGATTCCCAGTCAGAACAAATACCGAGAAATTTCCTCCTGCTCCAGCTGTGGCGACTTTCAGGCGCGGCGCATGCAGACCCGCTGGCGCAACCCGGAAACCGGCAAGCCGGAGTTGGCACATACCTTGAATGGTTCCGGACTGGCGGTTGGCCGCACACTGGTTGCCGTGCTGGAAAACTACCAGCAGGCTGACGGCAGCGTGATAGTGCCGGAAGTACTGCGTGGCTATATGGGCGGTCTCGACCGCATCGGCTGAGGCTCCTCGGGTTGTCGAGCGCCTGCTGACGACAAGGTTGTGTGGGCTGCGGTGTACTGGCGTAGGGCAGGCGCGCTACACCCAAGTTGGCCCTCCACAACCACCTGTGCCGCACGCTCGGGTGAATCATGACTAGTGAGGTACAGATGGACTTTCTACCCCTGTTTCATAACCTGCGTGGTCGTCTTGTACTGGTGGTCGGCGGGGGTGACATAGCGCTGCGCAAGGCTCGACTGTTGACTGAAGCCGGTGCGCGGTTGCGTGTGGTTGCCCCGGAGATCGAGCCGCAACTGCTTGAGCTGCTCGAACGGCAGGCCGGCGAAGGGGTGGTGCAGGGTTATCAGCCAGCGCACCTCGATGGCGCGCAACTGGTTATTGCCGCTACCGATGATGCAGCGCTGAATGCTCAGGTATCCGCTGACGCCCAGGCGCGCAACTTGCCGGTAAACGCGGTTGATGCCCCCGAGCACTGCACTGTCATCTTCCCGGCGATTGTCGATCGCTCGCCGCTGGTGGTGGCGATTTCCAGTGGTGGCCATGCCCCGGTACTGGCACGTCTGACCCGAGCGCGTATCGAAACCCTGTTCCCCCATTCCTGGGGGCGTCTGGCGCAGCTGGCCCAGCGGTTTCGAGGCCAGGTCAAAGCGGCTTTTCCGACCATCAATCAACGCCGGGTATTCTGGGAAAATGCCTTTCAGGGTGATATTGCCGAGCGGGTCTTCGCCGGCCGTGATGCCGAAGCTGAACAACTGCTGATCGAGCGCCTGCGGGAGCAGAAGGGTCAGTCCTACCAGGGTGAGGTGTATCTGGTCGGTGCCGGGCCGGGTGATCCGGACTTGCTGACCTTCCGCGCGCTGCGTTTGATGCAGCAGGCCGATGTGGTCCTGCATGACCGGTTGGTGCCGGACAGCATCATTGATCTTTGTCGCCGCGATGCCGACCGTATTTACGTAGGTAAGGCCCGCGCCGATCATGCGGTGCCCCAGGAGCAGATCAACCAGCTGCTGGTACGCCTGGCCAAGGAGGGCAAGCGGGTACTGCGGCTGAAGGGCGGTGACCCTTTCATCTTTGGCCGGGGTGGCGAGGAGATCGAAGAGCTTGCTGCCAACGATATTCCCTTTCAGGTGGTGCCGGGTATTACCGCTGCCAACGGCTGTTCGGCCTATGCCGGTATTCCCCTGACTCACCGTGACCACGCGCAGTCGGTACGCTTTGTCACCGGTCACCTCAAAGATGGCACGACCAACCTGCCATGGCCGGAGCTGGTGGTGCCGGGCCAGACGGTGGTGTTTTACATGGGGCTGGTCGGACTGCCGGAGATATGCCGTCGGCTGATCGAATTCGGCCGCGACCCGGGAACCCCCATTGCCTTGATCCAGCAGGGCACGACATCTAACCAAATGGTTCTCACCGGCTCCCTGGCAAGCATGCCGGCGCTGGTCGAACAGACCGAAATCAAGCCGCCGACCCTGCTGATTGTTGGTGAGGTGGTCAGCTTGCGTAACAAACTGAGATGGTTCGAAACGCAGAAACAGGACTGATCTGGAGGCGCCATGGCTCGCAAACTGGTGGTCAAGCGGGGTACCAAGGTCGGAGCGCCGCCGGGCACTCTTGTGCATATCGGCAAGCACAAGCCGGACAACGCTGCCATCCACTTGATCGACTATGCCCCTGACGAACTGCGCGAGTCGGTGATCGAGGATCTGGCCAGCTACCGCCGCAACGGGGATGAAGAACGAATCGCCTGGCTCAATGTAGCTGGCGTCAGTGACGCCTCGGTAGTGTCGGGCATGGGCGCGATCTTCGACCTGCACCCACTGGTGATGGAGGATATCCTCAACACCGATCAGCGGCCCAAAGTGGAAGAATATCAAGGCTACCTGTACATAGTGCTGCGCATGCTGCAGTTCGACCAGGGGCGGCAGCAGATCCACTCGGAGCAGGTCAGTCTGGTACTCGGGCCGGATTTCGTGCTGTCTTTCCAGGAGCGCCCGGGCGACGTCTTCGAAGGTGTACGTGAGCGGTTGCGGGCGGGACGTCGTATCCGTTTCATGCGTACCGACTATCTGACCTACGCGCTGTTGGACGCTGTGGTGGATCACTATTTCGAGATGCTGGAGTTTCTCGGTGAGCAGGTCGAGGCGCTGGAAGACCAGGTGATCGACGCCCCCGGGCCGGACACCCTGGCCCGCATCCATCATTACCGGCGGGAAATGCTGCTGTTGCGCAAATCCATCTGGCCGCTGCGCGAGGTGCTCAGCCGGCTGAGCCGCGACGACAGCCAGCTGATTTCCGAGGAAACCCGGCTATATCTGCGCGATGTGCATGATCACGCCATCCATGTCATCGACAACATCGATACCATCCGCGAGCTGCTGGTCAGCATGCTCGATCTCTACCTTTCCAGCGTCAGCAAGCGCACTAATGAAATCATGAAAGTGCTGACGATCTTCGCCAGTCTGTTCATGCCTCTGACCTTCATCGCCGGGATCTACGGCATGAACTTCGACGTGATGCCGGAGTTGCGTTGGCGCTGGGGTTACCCGGCAGTGATGGCAGTGATGCTGGGGATCATCGTCGGCCTGCTGGCGTTTTTTCGCAGACGTCGCTGGATATGACTCCGCAAGGCGCTGACAGCTTGCTTTCCGGTGCGCGAAAACTTGCGTCCGATGGACATTTTTGCTTCTAATCATGAGCTATATTGTGTCTGCCATTGCGATGAGCGGTGGCGAAAGCCCTGAATAAATAAAAATAAGGAGCATGGCATGAGTGCTGTGATTGTACTGCTGACGGGATTGGTGCTGATGGCGTTGGGGTATTTCATCTACTCCAAATTCATAGCCGAGAAAATATTCCGCCTGGACCCGAACTTTCGCACACCCGCGCACGAGTTGGAGGATGGGATCGATTTCGTGCCAACCAACAAGTACGTGCTCTGGGGCCACCACTTCACATCGGTCGCTGGGGCGGCACCTATCGTCGGGCCGGCGATTGCGGTGATCTGGGGGTGGGCACCGGCATTCGCCTGGGTGGTGTTTGGTACCATCTTCTTTGCTGGCGTGCATGACGCCGGGGCTATCTGGGCCAGCATTCGCAACAAGGCCAGGTCTGTCGGTTCGCTGACCGGCGATGTCGTCGGCAAGCGCGCCCGCAGTATCTTCATGATCGTTATTTTCCTGTTGCTGCTGATGGTTAACGCGGTATTTGCGGTGGTCATCGCCAATCTGATGATGTCGTTCCCCTCCGCCGTGGTCCCGGTGTGGGGTGCCATCCTGGTGGCGCTGGTCGTTGGCCAGTTGATCTATCGCCGCAAGATCGGCCTGATCACCGTATCGGTGGTTGGCGTGGCCGCGCTGTATGGTCTGATCCTGTTGGGGCCTTCGGTGCCGGTGCAGATGCCAGCCGAGGTCGCCGGAGTGTCCGGCAATGCAGTATGGATTCTGCTGCTTTTCCTTTATGCCGGTATTGCCTCGGTATTGCCGGTATGGATGCTGCTGCAGCCGCGTGACTACATCAATGGTCTGCAGTTGTTTGTCGGCCTGCTGATTCTGTATGGCGCCATTCTGGTACTCAACCCGAGCATGATCGCGCCGATGTTCAACGACAATGTGCCGGCAGGTACTCCTTCCATCATTCCCTTGCTGTTCGTGACCATTGCCTGTGGGGCGATTTCCGGTTTCCACGGCCTGGTATCCTCCGGCACTACCTCCAAACAGTTGAACCGTGAAACAGACACCCGCTTCGTTGGCTATTTCGGTGCGGTGGGTGAGGGCATGTTGGCGCTGGCTGCGATTTTGGTTGCCTCGGCCGGTTTTGCCAGTCTGGCTGATTGGCAAGCCATGTACTCGGCCTTTGGTCAGGGTGGCGTGACGGCCTTCGTGCAGGGTGGTGCCTTCATCATATCCAACGCATTGGGTGTGTCCGAGGTGTTGGCGGCCACCATGCTGACGGTGATGGCTGCGCTGTTCGCCGGCACTACCATGGATACTGGCCTGCGCTTGCAGCGCTACATCTTTCAGGAGTGGGGTGACATCTACAACATCGAATGGATGAAGAAAGGGGTGCCGGCAACCATTCTGGCGATTGCTTCCTGCCTGCTGCTGGCCTTCGGTGCCGGCGGCGCGGATGGCTCAGGCGGTATGTTGATCTGGCCGCTGTTCGGTACCACCAACCAGCTGTTGGCAGGGCTGACCCTGTTGGTGATCACCGTGATGCTGGTGCACCTGCGTCGACCGATCAAGTACACCCTGGTGCCCTTGTGCTTCGTGCTGGTGATGACGGTTATCGCCCTGGTGCTGCAGTTGCGCACTTTCTATGAGCAGGGCAACTACTTCCTGCTGATTCTGGATGTCGTCGTGCTGATCGCGTCGATTCTGGTCACCATGGAATGCGTATCGGCACTCAAGCGTCACCGTGCACTCGCTGCGCAGAATCAGTTGTGACGCAAGGGCGCGACCCCAAGCAGCGGGGCTGGCTGGACCAGGCCCGCTTCTTTCTTGAGGAGGCTTACAGCAGTCGTTACCGGGGCGCGATTGCGCGCGCCCGACGTGATGAGGACGATCTGTTCATGCTGCTGGTGTTTTCCGAAATGATGGGCGTGCCGAATCCGGCCGCCTACTACACGCTTGAGCTGCAGCCGCTGCTTTTGGAGCGCTTCCATGATTGGCATCGGCGCATGGGAATGGAACATTCTCCGCTCGATCACTTCCGTTGCTGCTGAGAAAAAACATGTTTGATTTGTTGAGCCGCAGGCTGATCTGGGTTGGCGGCAAGGGTGGGGTGGGCAAAACCACAGTATCTGCTGCTCTGGCGATGCTGGCTGCTGAACGGGGCAAGCGTTGTCTGGTGGTGTCCACCGACCCGGCGCATAGTCTCGGTGACGTGCTTGCCCGTGAGCTGGACGACAAGCCCCGGCGCATCCTGCCCAACCTGGACGCCATGGAAATTGACCCGGACGCGGAAGTCGATGCCCATCTCAAACGGGTAATGGATCAGATGAAGGGTTTTGCCGCACCGGAAATGCTCGGTGAGCTCAAGCGTCAGATGCAGCTGACGCGGCAATCGCCGGGCACTCAGGAAGCTGCATTGCTTGAGCGAATTGCCAGATTGATCAATGATCCGGACAGCGCCTATGACCTGATCATCTTTGATACTGCGCCGATCGGGCATACCCTGAGACTCTTGTCGCTGCCGGAAGCCATGGCCGCCTGGACTGACGGTTTGCTGTCGCACAGCCGGAAATCTGCGGAGCTGGGCAAGGTGCTGCAGCATCTGACGCCGAAAGCAGGTCGTGACATAGCCACACCTTTTGACGACCCGGAAGATGACTCACTGAATGCGGTGGATCGGCGTTCACGCGACATCGCCAGAACCTTGATGGAGCGTCGCCGACTGTTTCATCAGGCGCGGCGCAAACTGGAAGATCCTGCAGTCAGCGGTTTTCTGTTCGTCATGACGCCCGAGCGGCTGCCGATTCTGGAAACCGTACGTGCCGTGGCAACGCTATCCGAAGTGGGTATTCCGGTAGTCGCGACCCTGGTCAACCGTGTCATTCCCGACGAGGCTGACGGTGAGTTCCTACGCCGCCGGCGAGAGCAGGAGGCGGTTTATCTGCAGCGCATCGATACTCAATTGAGCCAACTGCCGCGTCCGCGTCTGCCCTGGCTGGAGACCGACGTGCAAGGGTTGGATATCCTGCAGTCGATCGCCCAGCGGCTCGCGGGGTTGGGTTTCTGATGGCTCCGGTTTAGAGCCTTACCGCCGCGCTGAACGCTTTCCACAGTGCCTCGTCCATATCATAGGGATCGGGTAAATAGCGCAGCTCGCCATTCTCCATTACCTGTACGGTCCAATAGCCCAGAATCACCTGCGGCCCGTTGTCGATATTGACTTCACGGGTCTTGCCGTTGGCCTGCAGACGCGTAATGCGCTCGCGCTGCTGGTTATCCAGACTGTGGAACAGGTAATCGGCGAGATCGGTTGCCTGTTCCACACGTACACAGCCGGAGCTGACGTTGCGTGTGGCCCGTTCGAACAGCGATTGACTGGGCGTGTCATGGAGGAACACGGCAAATGGGTTGTCAAACCGGAAGACCATTTTCCCCAGCGGATTATTCGGACCTGGCGGTTGACGCAACATCACTCCCTGGGGATTGGACCAGTCGATATCGGCCGGGTTGAGCCTGTTGCCCTCGAAATCCAGCGCCTGCAGGTCGCGCTCGGCGAAATAGCTCGGATTGGCGCGGATGGCTGGCAGCTTGTCCTGCTGCAGGATGGTCGGCGGAATCGTCCAGCTGGGATTCAGTGTGACTCGGTTGATGCGCGAAATCATCAGCGGGGTGGCGCGGTCAGGGGTGCCTGACTGCACCCGGGAGTGCCACTGAACCTCATTGCCCCTGAACAATACCGCGTTACTGCCTGCGGAGTTCACCAGCAGCACATGCTCACCACGGCTGGCATCCAGCCACCGCAGCCGCTCCAGGTTGATACGTACCTGCAGCAGCCGTTCTTCGGGAGTGATATTCAGCGCCGCCACTGTCTGCCGACCGACGATTCCGTCGCTCTGCAAACCATTTGCCACCTGAAAGGCACGTACCGCCTGTTGCAACCGGGCGTTGTATTGCAGCGGTTGGGCGCGCACGGGATCAGTGAATGGCGCTACCGGCTCGGTGAGTGGACCGGCAGTGACCGGCTCGCTGGGCAGGAAGCCTTCCAGCATGAGCCGCTGCGCCAATTGCGGAAGGCGTGGATCGGATTGCCCCGCCTTGATCGACGGCCCCTCGGGAAAAGCTGCGAAGACGACCGGTTCCCGGTCCATCTGGCGATAGGCGCGCCGCAGCTCCACGTATTGCGGAAGGGAGGGGCGGGCAACGTCGAATGCTCTGGTCATGTCAGCCAGCCCCTGTGCGGCCAGATCGGCGACGCTGAGCCGTGAAGGCGGTTGATAATCCTCCGGACGCCACATGGGTTCATGATCTTCCGGGTTCAAACGCCCGCGACTGAGGTGCTCCAGGGCCAGCAGATAATCGCCGCTGAGGCGCAGCTCATCACAGACCTCTTCGGGTTGCTCAGCGAAGGCGTGGGCATATTCCCCTGGCGCCAGGCCATCGCCGGCCAGCTCCTGCAATTCCTCCTGCAGGCTCTGCAGACGCTCTTCCTGTTTCCAGATGGAAATATAGCCGTTGGCCTGGTAGAGCTGCTCAAGCGCCTCGGCGATGGGCATGCTGCGCAGCTGCGCCAGGTCATTGCACTGCTCTGCAGTGCCTTGCATCAACCTCTCCTGGATGGGCGTCAATGCAATCTTGACGGTGAATTCTGCCTGGGCAGATGTGGTAGCCCAGCAAAGGCAACTGACGAATAGCACTGTACATTTTTTGAGCAACAGGTAATCTCCCAGTCACAAATTTGGGGGGCGCTTTCTGTTAGCCGGCCTTGATGCAGTATAGGCAAAGCCATGCGTGGTTTTTCAAAGAAGCCGGCAAGCGACCTGTTTTTTCTACCTTTTTCATTGGTTCGACTTCTTTGAGCCGAGGGGAAACTCGATGTTCAATTGTCTACGCCGCGTTGGCGTATTGACTGCTGCCTGTCTTGCATTTGTGGCTGGCCCCGGCGCCGCCATGGAAACCGCCATCATCCATCCACCTGCACAACCCTACACGCAGGACACCTTGAGCAGCATGCTGGCTGCCCAGGCGCCCGAGCTGAACCCGCAGGTACTGCTGACTGCCGTCTCGGCCATGCAGTGCGCTGTCAACAGCGGTGCCGAGCCTGCCAACCGTTTGGCTGTCATCGACTTTTCTCTGCCATCTACCGAACAGCGCATGTGGATCTTCGATCTACAGACCCGGACCCTGCTGCTGCAGGACCTGGTCGCCCATGGCCAGGGATCGGGCGATAATCTGGCCAGCAGTTTTTCCAATATCGAAGGTAGCCATCAGTCGAGTATCGGTCTGTTCCGCACCCAGGAAAGCTATTTCGGTAAGCATGGCTATTCGTTGCGCATGGACGGTCTGGAGCCGGGTATCAATGATCTGGCGCGCCAACGTGCCATCGTCATTCATCCCGCCGACTATGTTGATCCCAGCTGGATCACGCGGCACGGTCGCATCGGTCGTAGCCACGGTTGTCCCGCGGTGCGTCCGGAGGTGGCAAGCATGGTGGTGGATAGCCTGAAAGGTGGCCAGTTCATGTTCTCCTATTACCCGGATGATCATTGGCTTGCTACTTCTTCTTTCATCAACTGCCCGGCTGACGAGAGCGACAACATGGTGGCCACAACGACCCGTTGATTCTCAACGAGCTGCCGTAGTGGGTTCTTCCACCTTGGCCTCCCAGCCGCCGCCCAGGGCGACAAACAGGGCCACCTGAGCGGTGGCCAGGGCGGTACGCCCCGCCAGTCGCTGTTGGCGCCCCTGCAACAGGCCGCGCTGGGCATTCAGCACATCCTGCAGATTGGCTTCGCCCAGTCGGTAACTGGTTTGTGCCAGCTCATGGGTGCGCTGGTAATGCTCCAGCACGCGCTGCAGAGCCTGCAGCCGCCGCCGTTGTCCATCCACGGCAGTCAATCCCTGTTCAACCTGTTCCAGCGCATCACCCAATGACTGACGATAAGCCACGTAACGGGTCTCACCGGCAACATCGGCCATCTCGATGGCGGCACGGCGGCGGCCGAAATCGAATATCGGCAGGCCGAGGGTGGCACCGAGGCGGGTGAAATTCGAGACGCTGGACAGCTGATCATTCAGCGCCATTCCCGAACGGCCCAGGGCAGCCTGGACCGCCAGCGTCGGAAACAGATCACGGCGCGCAGCCAGGGACTGCAACGCCGTAGCGTCCAGCCGTGCGGCTTCGGCGATCAGGTCGGGCCGTCGGCGCAACAGGTCCACTGGCTGGCCTGCCGGAATCGGCCTGCTTGCCAGAGGGATTGTGCCATGGGCGGACAGCTCCCTGGCGCTGCTGCCCGGCGGTTGGGCCAGCAAGGTATCCAGCGCCAGGCTGGCCTGGGCGAGGTTGATCTCCAGTTCGCTCAGATCGGCTTGCAGCGTTGCGTGCTCGGCTGCGGCACTTTCCACATCCAGGCGAGTGACTTCTCCGGCATCGAATAACAGCCCGGCGATGCGTTGCAGCTGCGCCGCCAGATCAATACCTTCGGTCAGCAGCTCGCGCTGATTCTGCAGGGCACGCAGCTGGACGTAGGCCTGGGCGGTGTTTGCGGCTACAGCAAGGCGTGCCGCTATGGCCTCGGCCTCGGCCGAACGCACTTGCTGTTGCGCCGCCTGGCTGCGTGCCCGGGTCGCACCAAACAGATCCAGCTCCCAGCTCGCCTGCAGCGCCAGTTCCCAGGTTTCAATACGGATGTCGTCGTCCAGCCCCAGATCCCGCAACAGGCCGGGCGGAACGTCCCGGTCATTCTCGATGCGCTGACGACTGGCGCTACCTGGCAGATCGATGCTGGGCAACAGGCCGGCGCGGGATTGGCGCGACTGGGCGCGGGAGCTGGCTACCCGCAACATTGCCAGTTCGACATCATGGTTCTGCTGCAGTGCACGGGTGACCAGACTGGCAAGCAGCGGGTCGTCGAATGCCTGCCACCAGCTGGCCAGACCCTCCGGGGCGATGGATTCGCTTTGACTGCGGCTGAACCACTGTGTGGGCAGCTCCGGCGCAGCATGTTCCGGAACGCTGGAACAGGCGCCCAGCACCAACGCCATGGTGAGACCGGACAGCGTGACGATCGAGCTCCTCATGCGACTTCCTCCTGGCGAACCTTCATGAACAGCGCATACAGACAAGGCACGGCCAATAGCGTCAGCGCTGTAGCGAAGGTGAGTCCGCCCATGATGGTGACGGCCATGTTGACGAAGAACGGATCGAACATCAGCGGCACCATGCCGACCACGGTGGTACCGGCAGCCATGGTCACGGGGCGCAGACGGGAAGCGGAAGCCTCGATGATGGCTGTCATGCGTGGCACCTGTTCTGCGATCTGCCGGTCTATTTCGTTAACCAGCACAATGGCGTTCTTGATCAGCATGCCGGACAGGCTGAGCAGGCCAAGCAGCGCCATGAAGTCGAACGGTTTACCGGTCAGCAATAGCCCGGTAGTGACACCGCAGATAGCCATGGGCACCACGGCCCAGATCATCAACGGCTGACGCACACGGGCGAACAGCAACACGGTAACCAGCAGCATGGCCAGATAGGGTACGGCAAGCGTACTGCTCAGCGCTTCCTGAGCATTGGAGGACTGTTCGAAGTCGCCGCCCCATTCAAAGCGGTAGTCCAACGGCAGGTCAATGGACTCGAGCAGTGGCCGGATCCGCTGATGTGCCGCGTTGGTGTTCTCGCCATCGCGCGGTTCGGCGCGAATGGCGATGGTGCGCTCGCGATCGAAACGGCGGATGACCTGATCCAGGCTGGTCAACTTGACCCCATGGGCTACTTGCGCCAACGGTACGTAACTGTTGCTGGCGGCACTCCATATCAACCGCTGCAGCAGATTATCTGCGCTTACCCGATCCTGCTCGGAGGCACGCAACATGATGGGAATCAACTCATCCTTCTCGCGGAACAGGCTCACGGGTGCGCCTTCGCTGGCAACCGCCAGGGAGCGGGCCACTGATTGACGGGTCAGTCCGGCATCGGCCAGCCGTTCCAGATCGAGCTGTGGTTTCAACGCCAGCACCGGTGACCGCCAGTCATCGCGGATATTGAATACCTGCCCCTGTTCCTGCAGACGGCGCTGTCCCTCGGCGGACAGTGCGCGCAATACGTCGATATCCGGTCCGCTGATCCGCGCCTCCAGCTTCGCTTCGGCGTTGGGTCCGAACAGAAACTGCGCGGCATGCGCGTTCGCGGCCGGGTAGCGCGGCGGTAGGGTCTGATTGATCTCACGCACCAGTTGCTCGATACGCTGGGCATCGTCAGTGCGTACCAGAAAATGCATCAAAGACGAGTCCGACTGTTCCGGCATATAGGTCAGCATGAACCGCGAGGCGCCGGCACCAAGAAAGGTGGAAACATCGGTTACTCCGTCGAGCGCTGCCAGATAGTCCTCGACATCTTCAGCCTGTCGCGCGGTCTCACGGATATGGGTGCCCGGTTGCAAAAACAGATTGACGTAGAACAAGGGAGTGCTGGACGCCGGGAAGAAACTCTGCGGCACCCGGCTGAAACCCAGCATACAAGCCACGGTCAGCACGATGAGTGCACCCAGGGTAAGCCAGGAGTGTCGCAGCAGGCCGCGCACTACGCGGCGAAAACCCTCATAAATACGCCCCTGGTACAACTGCGTTTCGTCAGCAGCTTCGCCGGATAACTCTTCGTCCTTGTCTTTTCCCTTGTCCGCCTGGCGCTCATCGCGCTCCAGCAGATACTGACTGAACAGTGGCACTATCATCAGCGCCAATAGCCAGCTCAGCAGCAGAGATGTGGCAATCACGAAGAACAGGGAAAACAGAAACTCGCCGGTCACATCCTGGGACAGACCAATCCCGGCGAAGGCCAGGATGCCGATAACGGTGGCACCCAGCAGTGGCCATTGGGTCTGCTCCAGGGTTCTCTGTGAACCTTCGAGAATACTCAGGCCGCGGCGCTGCTGAACGAGGACGCCGTCGGATACCACGACGGCGTTGTCCACCAGCATGCCCATGGCAATGATCAAGGCGCCCAAGGAAATCCGTTCCAGCTCGATACCGAACAACCACATCAACAGCAGAGTGCCGATCACCGATAGAAACAGCACCGAGCCGATGATCGCGCCGGCGCGCAGGCCCATGGCGATACACAGCACCGCAACCACGATCAATACCGAGACCAGCACGTTGAGGGCGAAGCTGTTCACGGCGTCGTTGACGATGTGGTGCTGTTCATACAGCGGATGCAGCTGCGCCCCCAGAGGCATGCGATGCTGCATGTCCTGCAGCCGGGTCTCGACCGTTTCACCGACCTTGACGATATTGCTGCCGGATATGCCGCTGACGCCCAAGGTAATCGCCGGCTGCCCATTGTGGCGGATCATCTGGCGGGGACGTTCCTGATAGCCGCGGTGGATGTGTGCAATGGAGCCCAGCGTGATGCGTTGCGGTCCCTGGCCGACCGGGAGGGAGCGCAATGCATCCAGCGAGTCAAAGGCGCCGCTGGGCTGCAGCCGGAGGAAGAACTCTCCGGCGTGGATCCCTCCGGCATCGACGGCCGCATCGGCGTCATCCAGCGCCGCGATGATTTCTTCGGGGGCGAGGTGTAATGCCGCAAGGCGTGCCTGATCAATGTCGATCAGAATCTGCTCTTCCTGCTCGCCGCTGATCTCGACCTTGCCTACGTCTTCGGCGATCAGCAGCCCGCGTCGTAACTCCTTGGCCAACTCATATAATTCCCGGTAGGTCAGGTCCTCACCCGTCAGGGCATAGAAAATACCGTATACATCGCCGAAGTCGTCATCCACCACCGCAGGTCCGGCGTCGGGCGGCAGTTCCGCCTGGGCATCATTGACCTTGTTACGCAGGTTGTCCCAGATCTGCAGCAGGGCGTCGCCGGTGTATCTGTCCTGAATTTCGACGCGAATCTCGGACAGCCCATCCATGGAACGCGAGCGGATTTCCTTCACTTCGGTGATCCGCTGGATGGCGCTCTCCAGCGGCTCGGTCACCTGCTGTTCCACTTCCAGCGCGGTGGCGCCGGGGTAGGGCACGTTGATCACTGCCTGCTTGATGGTGAAAGCGGGATCTTCGAGTCGGCCTACCTCGAAGAAGGCAATGCTGCCACCCACCAATAGGGTCAGAACCAGCACCCACATATTGACCGGTTTGCCTATGGCGTATCGGGCAAAATCCATATCAGTTCCGCTGTCTGGTTTTTATCGGCTGGCCTTCGGACAGCTTGCTGCCTCCGGCCACCACCACGGCTGCATCTGCCTCGAACGGACCAGTTACCTGGGCGCGGTCGGCTTCGATACCCTGCAACTGCACGGGTTGGCGGCGGGCATGCCCATCGACTGCCAGCCAGACATGATGCTGATCATCCGGCCCAGCTTGCAGTGCGGAGATCGGCAGCAGATAGCTATCATCCCGGGGCTCGGGGGCTGGGCGTTGCAGGCTTACGCGCATTGCCATGCCTGGCAGCAGGTTGTAATCCGCGGGGGGGTTGCCACGCAGAACCAGCCGGTAGGTTCTGGCCCCGTCCCGGGGTTGAGTGCTGTGTTCGCGGTACTCCAGTGGCAGCGTCACTTCATCGGCGAGCACCAGTTGGCCCTGCGCTTTCAGCTCGGGCCCGAGCGGCACGGTCAGCGCTGCGCTCTCGGGCAGATCGACGCTGACTTCGATGTGCTGGTTATCCTGCATGCGCAGAATGGGCGTGCCGGCATCCACCACCATATCGGGCTCAACCAGGCGTTGGGCCACGACACCGTCGAAAGGAGCCGTCAGCTGGCCATACTCGATCTGCCGCGCGGCGGTGTCGCGCGCCACCTGGGCTGATACCAGGGCAGCTTCCAGGGGTTCGATGGCAGCGGGTGCGAGTATGCCCTCGGCGAGCAATTTGCGCTTGCGTACCAGGTCCGCATGCAACTGCTGTTGCCGGGCGGATGCATCACGCAACTGCAATTCGTAATCGGTGGTATCCAGATCGGCCAGTGCCTGGCCACGGGTTACCCGCGTGCCCTCATCGACCAGGATACGTTCAACCCGACCGGCTACCTGAAATGCCAGCTGTGTGGTTGTGACGCTTTCCACTACGCCGGCAAAGCGCAGGGTCTGCGGTCCCGGGTGGGCTTCCTGCACGTTTTCGACAAGGACAATACGCGGCGGGGGCGGGGCGGGTTCTTCGTCGTTGCCGCAGCCGGAGAGCGTGACAACAACCGTACAGCACAGGCATGCCAGCCAGGCGGGCGCGGACGGACGAAAAGCGGACGGTGATGGCATTCATACTCCTGCGCTTTGAGCGGTAACGGAACCGCGACGGGTGGTCATGTTGCATTGAAATCGAAGGGGCAATAACGGTTTTCCGTTTCGGTTTGGTTTCCAGATAGAGTTCTGTCCGTCGGGTGAGTTCAGCCTGATGGCCATCTGGGAGTAATTCGAGACGCAGCAAGCCAGCGAAACGGGTGAGACAACAAAGGTTATAAAAATATATCGAGACACATGTTGTTTTTGTTTGCTCTACGGCATAGAGTTCTTTACAAATAAAAACAAAGGACCCCGTTGCAATGAGGCCAACAGCCGAAGAAGCCGCTCAGGCGCTGCGTGATATCGCGCTGATCAAACATCGTGCCGCCGGATTCCAGGACTACCAGGCGGAGTCCGGACAATTGATTCTATGGGGGCCGGCGAAGAGGTTCCCGCTGTTGCCTGGCGTTACCTTGCCGTTATTGCCGCCATATTGCTGTTCTGTCTGGCGCTGAATATCATCTTCTGGCCGCTCACACCCGAGCAGGGCGCCATGCTGGCGCCCATGTTGTTGTCGGTGCTGTATATCCTGCGCGGCATTCAGTTGCGCCCACGCTACATGATCATCGGTCTGGTGCTGGGGGCTCTGTGCCTCGGCGGCTACGTATTCCTGCTGCCAGTATTCTGGCCCTGGATGATCCTGGCCTGCGGGGGAACACTGATTCTCTCCGGCCTGTGGCTCAGGAGGCTGTGAATGCAGACGCCCGATGAAATCATTCACCAGCCGGTCAGGCTGAAGATCATGGCAGCCCTCAATACGCTCCAGGCTGGAAAGTGGCTCGAGTTCGTCGCCTTGCGCGCGATCGTCAAAGCCACCGACGGCAACCTCGGCGCGCATCTGCTGACTTTGGAAACGGCCGGTTATGTGCTGGTGAAGAAAGACTTCGCCGGTCGCAAACCGCGCACCCGGGTGTGCCTCAGCCGCGCAGGTCGAGAGGCCTTCAGCCGTTATGTCACCGCACTGCATGCGATTCTCGAACCACAAATAACAACAAAGTGAGGTTTATATGGATATCAACACGCTTCGATCACGAGTTGGCCGCTGGCAGGCAAAGCTGCGGCTGGCAATGTTGCTGGCATTGCTGGGCATTACCGGCCTGAGCGCCAGTCTGGTATTGGCCCAGGCGGACCCTGAGTCGACCGCCACTGCGCCGCAGCCGGCGATAACTGGCGCCGCGTCGCCAACTGCTACCGAAGCGACTGTTTTCGGGGAAGTTACCGGGCTGACCGGTGAGCGCTTCGGCGTCCGGGAAATGTTTACCCAGGCCGATGTGGTAGTGAAGTCGGTCATGGTGTTCCTGGTGTTCTGCTCGCTGCTGACCTGGGCCATCCTGTTCGAAAAGCTGCAGCGCCGTTGGCCGCATGTGGCAGGCATCACAGGCCGAAATGAAGCATTTCGACCAACACCGTGGCAGCAATGTCAGCGCTGATCAGATCAACCGTTTGCTGCAACGCATGTCGCTGACCGCCAGCATAGTGCAGGAGGGCGACCTGGCCCGGCTCGGTGGGATGATGGGGGTGCTCGCGACCATAGGCGCAACGGCGCCCTTCATCGGTCTGTTCGGAACGGTATGGGGCATTCTCAACAGCTTCGCCGGGATCGCCACCATGAAATCCGCCAGTCTCGCGGTTGTCGCGCCCGGGATTGCCGAAGCATTGCTGGCCACGGCGCTGGGTCTGTTTGCGGCGATACCGGCGGTGATGATCTTCAACAAGTTCGCCCGTGACATCAACGGTTTCGTTGGCGCACTGGATAACTTCTCCGCCGAGCTCTTGGCATCGGTTTCCCGGCAGATGGATGAGGCGCACTGATCATGGCCATTCAGCTTGATTCCGGGCCGACGGTCAAACGGCACAGTTACCAGCAGAATGCGGAAATGAACATCACACCGTTCGTCGATGTGATGCTGGTGTTGCTGATCATCTTCATGGTGGCCGCGCCACTGGCGACCGTGGACGTGCCGGTGGACCTGCCGAGCAACGCATCGGCGGCCAACACGCCACCGACCGATCCCATCTATATCAGCGTACAGGCGAACGGCGGGCTGTTTGTTCAGGAACAGCCGGTCGCACTCGAACAGCTGGCGGCCTTGACCCACGGTGCAACGGGAGAACGGCGCGACACCCGGTTATTCCTGCGCGGCGATCAGGCGGTGGAATACGGCACCTTGATGCGGGTGATGAATCTGTTGCAGAAGGCCGGGTACTCGCATATCAGCCTGGTCGCCTCGGAAGAGTTGGAGCCCTGATGAAACGCAACGGCGAATCCCTCCAGCGGGCATGGCCGGTGCGCTTGCTGGTTATCGGTCTATCGGTGGCGCTGCATGCCGCGCTGATCGTCTGGTTGATGGGCAGCCGGTTCAGCCATCCGGTGATGCAACATTCAGATGTGGTGGCCGTTGAACTGGTGCAATTGCCTCCCGAACCAGAACCAGAGCCAGAACCAGAGCCAGAGTCTGAGCCAGAGCCAGAGCCAGAGCCAGAGTCTGAGCCAGAGCCAGAGCCAGAGCCAGAGCCAGAGTCTGAGTCTGAGCCAGAGCCTGAGCCCGAACCCGAGCCCGAGCCCGCCCCGGAACCGCCCAGGCCGGTGGTACGCAAGCCGCCACCGCGTGCGCCGACCCCGCCGAAGCCGGCCGGTCCGCCGGTGCATTCGTTCGGTGCCAATCAGGACTGGGCCGCGCCCACCCCCGCGCCGGTGGAAAGCCCGGTCGCTACACGGGGGCGACCAGTGCCGTCCGCCTATGCCGACACGGTGAAGAACCGGGTAATCGCCAACCTCAAGCGCCCGGAAGGGTCGGTGTACAAACCGCCGCCTGGATACAAAGGTGACCCCAACGATTTCAAACGCCAGTGCTACATCCCCTACGAGATCACGGTGAATGCAGACGGCCGCATGATCAGCTATGAAATCGATCGTTGTGGCGATGAGTTGCTGGACGCCGCCGCGGAACAGGCTGTGCGCAATGCTGGCCCGTTCCCGCCGCCGCCCAATCAGGGTGCGGGCAGCTACATCATTTATGGCACGGCCATATTCATTAACTGATTCCAGGAAAGGAGCACATCATGCCGGTAAAAGCGCTGTCCCCCTTCGGGCTGCTGGTCATCGCCGCGCTGCTGGCCGGCTGCGCGGCCCCGGTGCCGCCCAAGCCGCCACTCGATACCACGCCGAAGGCGCGCCAACCATTGCCCTCGACCAAGGCCAGTTTCGCCTGCGGTGGTGCCTTGCCTGCGGTACATCGCCAGATATGTGCGGCTGACGCGCTGGCGCAGTTGGACAAGGATCTGGTCGCCCGCCAACACCGACTACAGCAGGAGCTGGATCTCACCGGCAGCCTGTTGCTGGCCGCCAACCATCGCCAATGGCTGTTGAGCCGGGGCGAATTGTGCGGTATCGACACGGATGCGGAACCTGACGCGCAGGCTCAGGCCTGCCTGACCGCCATGTATCGTCAGCGCAGTGGCGAGCTGGCCCGCTGGCAGCCAGTCGAACCAACAGCCGGTGGTACTCACGCCCTGGCCAGCTATGCTGAATACCGGCTGATGGACAACCGTGCCGGCGCCATGTGCGAACAACTCGGTCAGAAACTGAACCGCGATCTGCGCAGCAAGGGTATGCCGTCTCCCGCACGATTGCCCGGCATCCGTCTGCTGGCTGGCAGCCATGCGCCGGCTGCTACTGCCAGCGTGGACGGCCAGCAAGTGAAGGTCGATCTCTACAATGCAGGGCTGTACGCGGGCTACCAGATGCGGGCCAGTGGTCTGAGCATCAATGGCCAGCCAGTCATGGACGACGCCACCTTGCCACGCTGGGTGGCCGAACAACCCAACTACGGCGGACGTGCCCATGCATCCTCGTCGCAAACCGGCGACTATGGCTCCATTGATGTCTTCCGTCGGGGCGAGGGCGCCTACGTACTGGTCAACGAAACCTGGGGGTTCCATTCGCCTGCCGCCCGTGGTGAATCCGCCTATGCCGGACTTTATGGATTGAATGGCGCGACGCTGCAGCCGCTGTGCCTGTATCAGACCTATCTGACCCCGCCGCGCACCAACACGCTGGCGGGGCTTGCCGCCTATTCCAGCCTGGAGGTCGAGCTGGATGGCATCGCCGGTGATCCACTGCCGGCCATGGCCCAGCATGAACGCCGTGATCGTTTTCAGGCATGGAAAGAGCTGCAATGGACGCTGCTCAATCTGCCGCTGCTGGGTGCCGACTCGCTTGCCCGTTATGGTCGCGAGGCTGCGCTGCGTCAGCGCCATGATCTGGCTCTGGATGCTCTGTTCGACTGGTCCGAACGTAACCTGACCAACAAGCAGGTGTATCGCCGGGTAATGCCGATGCTGCAACCGGCATGGCAGGAGTTGCGGCAGATGTTCCTTGGACAGGGTCTGAATGACGTGGAAGCGACGTCGGCAGCTGATCTGCTGCTGCATGAGACTCTGGCTCGCAGTATGGAAAACCTGACCCCTCCCGCACAGCCTGTGTCCTTGCCGCTGCCTGCCCACGCGCGCTATCAGTCTCGTTTTGCCGTCGCGCCGTTAGCGGGTGATCTGGAGCGCGGACGACACTTCAGCACCCTGCACAGCGTGTTGATGAATAACGGCCCCACGCATGTCGTACGGGATTTCATCGCCTACGAAACCGGCGCACTCGGTGAGCAGCGCGGACTCGGGCCGGACAATTCGCCGGCGACCATGGCTGCGGTCCTGCGCCCGGACAATCTGCAACTGTTGCTTGATGCTGGCTTTGCCGCAGACCAGGCCAACCGCTGGGGCAAGACAGCTCTGATGGCCGCTGCCGAACAGAATCAGCCTGAAAGCGTGCGGCTACTTCTGGCTCGGGGCGCGGATGTACACCGGCGTACCCGCCAGTTGGGCGATGTCGGCGTAGGCGGGCCGGAGCGGCGTCAGGCCGGGCAGGGCAGACAGACGGCATTGCTGTTGGCGTCGTCCGGAGCGGGCGCCGAGGTTATCCAGTTGCTGCTCGATGCCGGCGCGGCGCGGCAGGCATGGGACGGCTATGACAGGGATGTCTGCCAGAGGCTGAAGGCCAATGCAGTACTCGCAAACGCTGATCGTGAGCAGCTGCGCGGGCCCGTCTGCGCCGCCTATGCAATGCTGCCGGCGGCGGAGCGGCCACCGGTTGACTTGCGTAAAGGCGATGTGTTGCAGCATCAGGCTGACGGCGCGGAATACCGCATCAGTCTCAAGCAGCGTCCGGCGGCAATGCTGTTCAGCCGCCCACTGGAAAGCAGCCCTGTTGATCTCGACAGGCAGCTGCGCTCGTTGGCCATAAAGATCGGCACCGCGGCGGTGCGCCGCGGTGGCATGCAGCTGACCGGGCCGCTGACACTGCATGTCCCCGATATGGCAGGTAATTCGGCCAGCTCGTTGAGGATGAACGTCGGTTTCCCGGTCGCGGCCAATGGCGGGCACGTAAGTGGGTACGCGTTGCTCAACCAGCCTGCGACCACAGTGCTGAGTGTCATTTTCGACAGCGAGCGCAATGATGCCGCCGGCACCTGGCGCGCGCTCTATGAAGCCGCCCAGGCGCAGAATCTGACACCAGCCAATGAGGGATATATCGTGTTGCATACCCGTGGACGGCGGGCCACCGAGTACCAGTTGGTTGTGACCGATTAACGCTGCCTCCCGGCCCGCTGCTAGAATGACCGCTATCAAAGGCAAACATGGCGGAGCAGGGTGAAGACAGCTACCTGGAAGGTGGGGCTGGTGATCTGTGCGCTGGTGATGCTGGCCGGATGTGCTATCTCATTACCGCAACAGCATCTCCCGCCCAGCTATGCCACGGCGCCGGATCTGGATTCTGAAATCGGCCGTTACGTCCAGGACCATCAGCCAGAGGACAGTGCCGGGTTGTCCGGTTTCACCCTGGTGCAGACGGGAACCGATGCGCTCGCCGCACGGTTGGCAATGATCGATCGGGCCGAACACAGCCTGGACCTGCAATATTACATCTATCGTGGTGATGTCACCGGCGGCTTGATCGCCGAGCGCTTGCTCGACGCGGCCGATCGGGGTGTGCGCGTGCGTCTGCTGCTGGATGATATCGGCAGCGGCCTGCGTGATTTTGACGTCGCTACGCTCAATCATCATCCACGCATCCAGGTGAAACTGTTCAACCCCGTTACGCTGCGTGGCAAGGTGCTGAAGTACTTCAGCAAGATCGGTGAGTTCGGACGTATCAACTATCGCATGCACAATAAGCTGATGGTGGTTGATAGCCAGATGTTCATCACCGGTGGCCGTAATATCGGCGATGAGTATTTCTCGCTCAGTGCCATGGATTTCCAGGATATCGATATTCTCGGCATGGGCCGGATCACTCGGGATGTGGCGCGCAGCTTCGATGATTATTGGAATGCCAATGAGTCGGTGCCGGTCGAAAGCATGTTCCGCCGCACAGGCAAGAAAGCCGGTGCCAGGCTGCGTGCGCAGCTCGAGGCTCTGCGCGAACGACATGCCGGCAGCGATTACCTGCAGGCAGTGGCCGAATCACCTTTCGCCCAGGCACTGCATGATGATCGGATCAATTGGCACTGGGGCACTGCAGAGTGGTTGACCGATCCGCCCACCAAGGCCGATCCCGGGCATGTCACCAATCAGATGCCAATCCTCGCGCGCAAGCTGGCCATGCATGCGCGCGCGAGTGAGAAGGAGCTGCTGCTGATGTCGGCCTATTTCATCCCCGGTTCCAGCGGTCAGGTGTTTCTGCTCGACATGGTGGAGCACGGAGTGGAGGTGGGGGTGTTGACCAACTCACTGGCAACCACTGACGTACTTGCCGTGCACAGTGGCTATGCCAGCTACCGCAAGCCGTTGCTCAAAGGCGGTGTACGGATATGGGAACTGCGCGTCCAGGCGGCCCAGCAGGAGCGGACCAGTGCCTTTCTCGGGGAATCCCTGGCAAGTCTGCATGCCAAGGCGTTCGTATTTGATCGCCAGAAAGTCTTTGTCGGCTCGGTCAATCTCGATCCGCGCTCGATTGTGCTCAATACCGAGGCTGGCGTGCTGGTGCATCAGCCCGCACTCGCGATCGAACTGGCCAACCTGTTCAATCATTGGACCTCCAACGACTTCGCCTTCGAATTGCAGCTGAGCGACAGCGACGAAATTCGCTGGACGACCGCCGAAAAGACTTGGACCAGCGAGCCCCATGCCAGTCGCTTCCGCCGCGCTGCTGCGTGGATGCTGGGCTGGCTGCCGATCGAAGGGCAGCTCTGAATCGCGCCTCTCTTGCATGCAAGTCGGATCAAGGTAGCGACCTTAAACGCTGGACAGCCCGGGATTTTGCAAGTAATGTCACCGCGACATTGAAATACAGGCGGATAGCCATGATCGTTTCCTCAAGCGCGTCTGTGGTCTTCAGTCTTTCCCTTTGGTTGTATGCCCCCTCTCTCGGCATCGTTGTATCCATTAAGGAAGTATAGTTTTTTATGACGGATCATATCTGCTCCATGGGCTGTAGCCCCCTCTCACCGTTTTTTTGCTGCTTCGCTGATACCCACGCCGGTAACTGATCAATCGGCACGGGGACATCCGTTCGCGCGCGCCTGTTCGAAGGAAACAAGATGACTTTGCGTACCTACTGGGCCTTCCTATTGGTCCTGTCGAGTATCGTTCTGGGTGGTTGCCAGACACTCGCACCTGAACAAAAGAAAGCTGATTTCAACGTACTGTATGAAGCCGGGGACTATCGCGCTGCGGCGGACGCAGCGGTAATCGCCAGTACCCAGGGCATGTTCGGCCAGCGAGCGAAGCCGGAGTTGTTGTGGTCGCTTCAGGCCGGAGCCGCATTAACTGCCTCCGGTGATTTCGCCACGAGCAACAGCGTATTGGACGCCGCAGAGGAACTGGCAAAGGTCGAAGATACAGAAAGCCTGGGGCGCAAAGGAGTGGAAATGCTCACTACCACGCTGGTGAACAACAATCTCAACCGTTATTCCCCCAGTGTGTATGACGGCGTAATGATCAATACCTACAAGGCGCTGAACAATATATTTCTGCAGGACCATTCCAGCGCACGTATTGAATTCAACCGCGCGGCAGATCGGCAGCGGCGGGCGGAAGAGCATTTCAGTACTCGCATCAAGGCCCAGCAGCTGAAAAAGGCGAAGAGCCAGGAGCAAGAGGATGCGGATGCGGATGCGGCCGCATCGCCCCTGAATATGGCGAAAAGTCAGGAGGAGGCGGAAAAGTCCATCTATGAGTCCTACCCGGAGCTGCAGAACTGGGAGGTCTACCCGAACTTCGTCAACCCTTATACCGATTATCTTCACGGGTTGTTCTTTCTGCTGGCCAGCCAGGATCGTGACGATTACGGGAAGGCACGGGACTCCCTGCGTCGAGTAGCCGGCATGAATCCGAATAACCCAGCCGTAAGAACCGATCTGATGGTGGTCGACAAGCTGATTCGCGGGCAGTGGAAAAAGCAGAACCTGAACCCCGCGGTCTGGGTGATCTTCGAGAACGGTCTTGGCCCCGACATCGAAGAGCTATTGGTGCCGATCCCTCTGTACCTGGTGAGCGACAAGGTTGAATACTCGCAGATTGCCTTGCCGAGATTGAGAACCCGCGACCAGGCCTACACCCATCTGGATCTATATGCAGGCAAGCGCAAGCTAGGCAGCACTGCACCGCTGGCTGATATCGATCGTGTTGTGCAAACGGAATTCCAGGCGGAGTTCCCATACCGCGTAACCGAAGCCGTCATGAGCACGCTCGCCAAAGGACTCATTCAATACAAAGCCAGAGAGCAGGCTGGGCTGGCGGGGGCGTTGATTGCCGGAGTCTACCAGGCCACCACCAGTCGAGCGGATACCCGAATCTGGTCAGCCCTGCCCAAGGACGTACAGGTTGCCAGGCTGCGGCCGCCGGCTGATCGAAAATTGACGGTCTCCGGCCCTGGGATGACTACGCCGCTATCGATCGAGCTGCCCGATACCCAATTCACCATCGTCTATATCAAAGCGACTGCAGCCGGCACGGCACCCGTGTTTCAGGTCGCGAGCTATTAATTCAGGAGTCTTTAATGAAGTACACCGGAAAACCCACCATGATCCGTTCGGCCTGCCTTGCCGCGGCCCTGTTACTCACTGTCGGTTGCGCCCCGCAAACTCAGCTTCTGTCATCCTCCAGTGCTGACCGCCCGGTCACGATGGGGCTGAGCGCCGCTGACTTCGAACAGGCCGCCGCCGCCGCTACCCAGTCGCTTCTGGCTTCCGGCGCAGTCGATCGGAGTGATGGCAAGAAGCATGTAATGGTGGTTTCAACGATCCTGAACGACACCATGCAACGTATCGACACCGACCAACTGGTCAAGAAGATCCGGGTCGAGTTGTTGCAGAGCGGCAAGGTTCAGGTTACTACCGCGATTGGCCTGAACGGCGCCGAGGATCAGATGAATACCGCATTTTCCGAACTCAGTCAGTCACGCAAGGTGGATCGCTCGACGCTGGTAAGGCAGCAGCTGGCTGCACCCGATATGAGCCTGTCCGGCAAGATCCTGCAGCGCAATAACCGGATCGATAACCGCAAGCAGCTGGTTGAATATTACTTTCAGCTGACCTTGAGCGATCTGCGCAACGGCCTCGCCGTATGGGAAGGCGAAGAGCAGATCAGCAAAATGGGCAGTAACAAGGGCACCTCCTGGTAAGGGAATACGACTATGAAAATTTTTTTTGGCAAGACTCTCATCGCGTTTGCAATAGCTGGCGCCGGCTTCAACAGTGTCCAGGCCCAACAGGTACCGGCCGACGAGCCGGTCATGAATGAACAACAACTGGATCAAGCTGCCGGGCAGATCGCAGCAGCGGCGCAGCCGCAGGTCAGCGATCCGGGACTGGATCTGGCACAACTGATACAGGATTTCGAAGCCTCGCCCCAGGGGCGTGCCTTTGTAGACAACGACTCGCTGTTCTACACCGTTGCCACGGCCACCGTCATGGTGAAACCGGAAAGCCGGGAGTGGGGTAACGCCAGGGTGATGGCCTATAAGGAAGCAATGATCGAGGCTCAGGCCAATTACATTCGTTTTCTGGGCCTGAGCGTGAAAACCGAGAGCGTGAAGAAGATGTTCTCTGACCCCTCGAATATGCCTTCCTTCAGCGCTGGAGATTTACGCTCGGCAAACAAGCTGGCGGCGTTGTTTGACAAGGCGGTTGCGGTTGCCGGTGGCAAACTGGATCAGCAACTGGATGAGATGGGTATCAATCCTGAGGAATTCCGCGCAGCACCCGCAGAAAAACGGGCCAAGCTGTTCGAGCGCTCGGTTGCGCAAACTACTGTTTCCCGGGGAAGGGGTGATCTGACTGGCATCATTCCGGTCAAGACGTTCGAAGCTTTCAATGAGCAGGGCGACCATGCGGTGGCCGTCGCGGTGGTGGCTTCACCGCGTTTTCGTCAGTTTGTTCATGATGTGATCGAAAGCAAAGGCGATGTTGCTGCTGATCCGAGCAAGGCCAGCGCCCAGCCACTGCGCGATCTGCTGCGTGCCAACCCATTGGCGCTGATTGACGATTTCGGTATCCGACGCATGTACGACGAGCAGGGATATCCAGTGCTGATCTCCTTCGGCCAGTCGAGCAACCCGTACCGCGGTAGTGATTTTCAGCAACGGGCTGATAACCGAGAGTTGTCATTCATCTCTGCGCGTGCGGAAAGCTTTGCCAACTTTGCCAACCTGTTCAAGGCCAGCGGCATGGTCAACGAAGCTGTCACGCAGCGCACCAACCGAACCAACACCGGCGTGGCTATTGCTGAGGGTCAGGATGTGACCCTGAGTGAGGAGGCCACCACTGAAATCGTGCGCACCATAAACAACGAAATCAGTAGCCGCGGCAGCGTCTCCGACCTTGCCGGCACTCGGGAACTGTTCCGCTGGACCCAGAACCACCCCATGCACGGCCATGAGATCAATGGCGTGGTCTTTATCTGGCATCCTCGATCCGAGCAACAGGCCAGGTCGTTGCGCAACTTCAAACCGCAGCAGACTCAACAGGCAACGCAGCAGCGACCGCGTACCACAGGGCAGGGCGGTACCAGCCAAAGTCGCGATTTGATGTCAGCTGATGACTTCTGAGGGGGCGACCATGCAACGCTTGATCAAAACTGCTCTGACAGCAATATTGCTGCTGTCCAGCGCACTGGTGCTGGCGGCAGAGCAGGCTGTGGATGCCACCGGGTATGGAGCAAACCGCACCCTGGCCATAACGGACGCGCTGGTACAGGGACTGCGCCAGGTAACGGGTGTCAGTATTGAAAGCCGGGAGGTCTTGCAGTCCATTTCCGGTCGTCAGAGCGTCAGCTCCGGCGAGGAGGTCACGCATACTTCAAGTTTTGAGGTGGCCCGTGAGGGGGCGCTCAATCTGCAGACCGGCGGGGTTGTTTCCCGCTACGACGTGATTGACGTCCAGCCCGAGGGTGATGGCAGCTTCCGCGCGGACGTCAGGGTTCATGTTGCGCGTTATGAGCGTCCCGGGCTCCCCACTGACAGCCGGCGCACGCTGGCGGTCATGCCGTTTCATTACAACAGCCGCAGCTTCTCGTTGCTGGGGGACAGCACGCCTGCGTCCCGTATCGAATCCGAGTTGCGTAACAAGATAATCGATCAATTCACCCAGTCCCGCAGGATGAACGTGCTTGATCGTGAGTTCGGTGACGAGTTTCAGCAAGAGAAGGCTCTCTGGGTCGGCGATGACAGCGCGCTGACCGAACAGGCGAGAGCCGGGAATGTGCTGGGGGCGGATTACATAGTGGTCGGTCATATCCGGGATGTTCGCAGTACCCGTTCAACACGCACCTTGCAGCTGACGGGCGAAACCATCACCACCTATACTGGTTCGGCGCAACTGGACTACAAGATCATTCTGGCACCGACCCGGCAGGTGAAATGGTCTGATTCGGTAGCCCTGAGGTTCGGTGACCGTGATATTCGTTCGATGCTCAGCAAATACGGCTCATCCCAGGCCGGCATCACCTCGCTGTTGGCGGAAGAGCTGGTGCAGGCTGCGCTGGCGAATATCTATCCGATGCGGGTGGTGGCGGTCAATGGCGCGACTGTGGTCCTCAACCAGGGCGGCAAGACGATGAATGTCGGAGATAAACTGAGCGTTTTCTTTCTGGGCGAGGAAATGTTCGACCCTTACACCCATGAGTCTCTGGGACAATTGGAAGAAAAAGTCGCGGATATTCAGGTCGTCAGAGTCAATGCCAAAACCACCTACGCCAAGGTAGTTGGCGGCGACGCCGCACTCGTTGGCAATGGCGCAATCGTTCGCCGCTGATTGTGCCGAACGCGAGTTGCGGCTCGCGTTCATCCCCTCTGTACCTGTTTCCCGTGTTTGGCGTAGGATGAACCCGAATTTCCCTTGCAGATCGTGGCATGCTCCGAACGCTCCTACTCTCTCTGACCACGCTCATCCTGTTACTCAGCAGCATATGGGCGCTGCTGGCGCTATGGTTTCAGGCTCCGGGGGGCAGCGTGGGGCGTTACGGGTTGCCGGTATTGTGGTTATGCGGTCTGTCTGCGCTGCTGTATTGGTCGTGGGTGGGAGGCGCCTGGTGGCAAAGCATTCTGGTCTATCTTGTCCTCTTTGCCTTGCTGATGCTCTGGTGGGCGAGCATCAAACCGAGCAATCAGCGCGACTGGGCTGATGATCTGACCCACATCACCACCGGCTCAGTGGAAGGGCGGCGAGCTACCCTGCAGCATGTACGCAACTTCAATTGGCGTAGCCAGAAAGATTATGACATCCATTGGGAAAGTCGGGAGTACGACCTGTCTCGGCTGCGCTCGGTGGATATGATCACGTCGAACTGGGGCTTCCCGGCGATTTCCCATGTGTTGGTGTCATTCGGTTTTGATGACGGCGAGCACGTGGCGTTTTCAGTGGAAATCCGCCGGGAGAAGCACGAAAAGTTTTCTGAGCTGGGCGGGTTTTTCAAGCAGTTCGAACTCAGCATCATCGCCTCGGATGAGCGCGATGTGGTGCGGGTGCGCAGTAATGTACGCAACGAAGACCTGGAGCTGTACCACATCAATCTCAGCCCGACCGATGCGCGGGAGCTGTTTCGCTCCTTCGTTGTTCAAGCCAATCGCCTCGCTGAGCACCCGCGTTTCTACCATACGGTGACCGGCAACTGCACCACTATCGTATTTTCCATGATGAAAAAGATAGTGGATGGCTTGCCGCTGGATCACCGGCTGTTGTTGACAGGCTATCTGCCGTCCTACGTTCATGAGGTCGGTGGTATGGAACCCGGGATGGCGTTGCAGGAACTGCAACGCAGAGGACAGATCACCCAGCGCGCCCGTGATGCGGCGGATGACCCGGCCTTCTCGGCGTTGATCCGTCAGGGTGTGCCGGGCTGGAATTGAGGCTCAGGGCCTACTGTCGATTCGGCCTGACCTCATCGCTCATCATGATGCCCGCCCAGCGGGTCTGGGGCGATGAATCCAGAGCCAGTTTGGCGATCATCGTCAGAGGGACGGCCAGCAGCATCCCCACCGGGCCGAAGACGTAGCCCCAGATCATCAGCGACACCAGCACCACCAGGGGGGACAGGCCCAGACTGCGTCCGAGCAGGCGCGGCTCGATGATATTGCCGATACTGACGTTGACCGCAAGATACAGCGCCAGTGCCAGAACAGCTTCGCCAATCCCCAGGCCGAGCAAGGCCACCAGCACACCAGGTATCGCCGCTATAATCGAGCCGATGGTGGGAATGAAATTCAGCACGCCGGCAACGATGCCCCAGAGAATCGCAAAGTCCACGCCCAGCCAGGTCAGACCCGCGCCAACCAGCAGGCCGCTGGTTGCACTGGCACCGGTTTTGATCAGCAGGTACCGATAGACCGAGCGAAGAAAGCGCCGGGCACGGACTCTGGCCCGTGGTTTGCTGGGAAAAGCTGCGTTGAGTTTGTCTGACAGGGTGCGCTCTTCCAGCAACATGAACATGAAGATCAGCAGTACCATGAAGGTGCTCGCGGTAAGCTGTCCGATTTCGGCGGCGATGCCGCGGGCCATGCCGGTGATCGTTGCAGTGGCGGGCAGAGGGATTGCTTCGGGAAGAAATTCCCTGGGCAGGCCTCTCTCCAGCAACATCAGGCGTATACCATCCAGCCAGCCGGAAAAGCGGTATTGATATATGGGAGCTTGCGTCGCAAGGCTTTCAGCAGCGTCTTTCAATGCCAGAAACAGCAGGAAAAAGGACAGGCCGACCACCGAGAACAGCAGCAGGACCGAGATCGGGCCGGGAATGCCCCGGCGCTGCAACCACCCCAGGGGCGGTCCGCAGATGATTGCCAGAAAGGCGGCCAACAGAAAAGGCGTCAGAATATGATTGATGGCCTTGAGGCCGCCCAGCACGATGATCAGTGCGGCGGCGCCGATCAGCCACTGCAATGATGCGGGAACCTGTCGGGCCAAGCGGGGCGTTAATTGCATGTATCTTCCTGTAGCTGTATGAGCATGTCCGTGAGCATGATAATTGAAATGACATCCATACGGCGCTTTCCAACGTACAATGAGCCAAGTGCAACCGTAGCGAGGTGAAACGTGAAGATCGGTATCCTTCAGTGTGATGATGTGAGAGCCAGCCTGCAGCCCAGTTATGGCAATTATCCGGAGATGTTTTCGGTGCTGTTGCAGGAGCTGATTCCTGATTGCGAATTGCCGGTTTACCGGGTTCTGGACGGGGAATTGCCCGACTCAATCGATGCTTGCGACGCCTGGCTGATCACCGGCAGCAAATTCGGTGTCAATGATGATCTGCCCTGGATTGAAGCGCTATGTGAATTCGTGCGCACACTTTGGCAGCACAAAGCGCCTTTGATCGGTGTGTGCTTCGGCCATCAAGTGATAGCCAAGGCGCTGGGCGGCGCGGTACAGAAGTCCGAGAAGGGCTGGGGCATCGGCATGTCGTTCAATCAGGTGATCGAACGCAAGCCCTGGATGGAACCCTTCCAGCTGCATCTGGATCTGCTGGTCAGCCATCAGGACCAGGTGACGATCCTGCCGCCCCAGGCCGAGGTGCTGGCGAGCAGCGATTTCTGTCCTTATTATCTGGTTCAGTACGATGACTGTTTCCTCAGCGTGCAGGGCCATCCGGAGTTCTGCGAAGGATATTGTCGCGATCTGATGGTAATGCGCCAGCAGACCCTGCCACCGGCCCGCCTGCGTGCGGGCATGGCTTCGCTCAGCGCTGAAGCAGACAGCCTGTTGATGATGCGCTGGATTGTCCGCTTCCTGCAGGAGGCAGGAGCAAAGTGATCAAGCTGTCCAACACCGTCGAGCTGGATGAAAACGAGTTGGATATCAGCGCCATCCGATCCCAGGGAGCGGGTGGGCAGAACGTCAACAAGGTGTCCAGCGCGATTCATCTGCGCTTTGATATCCAGGCCTCAAGCCTGCCGGATTTCTACAAGGAACGGCTGCTGCAATTTCGCGATGCGCGTATCAACAAGGACGGCATCGTGGTGATCAAGGCGCAGCAGTATCGGACTCAGGAAAAGAATCGGGAAGATGCTATCTCGCGTCTGGTACAGCTGATTCAGGCGGCGACCGTGGTGGAGAAAGCACGGCGGCCGACCAGACCGACCAAGGCTTCGCAAAAGCGCCGGGTGGACGGCAAGACCCAGCGGGGCAAGATCAAGTCGCTGCGCGGTAGGGTGGACGACTGACTCAGTCGTCCTGTTCGGCCTGCAGCAGACGTTCGCGCCGAGCCTGCTCTTCGGCTTGGACCGCCTTGATCTCTTCCATCACGGCATCAATATCCGCTTCACCTCCCTCTTCGGCAAACTCGCCGGTAAGCGCGGTCTCGGTATCCAATTCGCCGGCTTCATACAACGCCCACATTTCTTCGGCGTAGCGGGTGCCCAGCAGCGCCGGGGCGTATTGGCCATAGTAGGCGGTCATGTTGGCCACGTCCCGGCGCAGCATGCTGAAAGCATTGTTGTTGGCGGCGGCATCGACAGCCTGCGGCAGATCGATGATGACCGGCCCCCAGGCATCCACCAGCACGTTGAACTCCGATAGATCGCCGTGCACCAGCCCGACGCACAACATGCGCTTGACATACTCCATGACCACCGCATGGTCTTCTTCGGCCTGCTCAGCGGACATGGAGACGTCATTCAGGCGAGGAGCGACCAGGCCATCGTCGTCGGTGACCAGTTCCATCAACAGCACGCCATCAAAACAACCATAGGGTGTGGGTACGCGTACGCCAGCGGCGGCCAGACGATAGAGCGCATCGACCTCGGCGTTCTGCCAGGCACTCTCCTGTTGCTCCCGACCGAAGCGCGAGCCTTTTTCCATGGCGCGGGCGCGGCGACTGCTGCGGACCTTGCGGCCTTCCTGATATAGCACGGCTTGCTTGAAGCTGCGCTTGTCGGCTTCCTTATAGACTTTTGCGCAGCGGATTTCATTACCGCAGCGGACGACATAGACGGCAGCTTCCTTGCCGCTCATCAGAGGCCGAATGACTTCGTCGACCAATCCGTCGTCGACCAGAGGTTGAATGCGTGGGGGTATTTTCATAGCGACCTTATACCCTGATTTGCCTTACTTTATAAGGCTCTTGTTGCTGCACTGCTCAGTCGACCAGCGCCGCATATACCAGAGCCCGCAGTTCCTGGCGGATCATGTAGCTGGAGGAGGGGATCAGTTGCGTCATGAACACCACCAGCAGATCCTCCACTGGATCAATGAAGAAAGTGGTGCCGGCCATACCGCCCCAGCCGTATTCACCGACAGAGCCGATGGTCTGAGATTTGGCGATGTCGGTCTTTACCGCAAAACCCAGACCGAAGCCGGAGCCGTCGTAGGGCGTCTCACTGAAACCGCCGACTGACACGCTGGGCAGGTCGGTGCCGTTGGGCAAATGATTCAGGCGCATGAACTCCAGGGTCTTGCGACCGATGATGCGTGCGCCGTCCAGCTCGCCGCCACTGGCCAGGGCCTGGGCAAAGCGATAATAATCGCCGATGGTGGAAATCAACCCACCGCCCCCGGACAGATAGCCATGACGTTTGGCGAAGTGCGACGTTTGCGGGTCATCCTGCAGGCTGAAGGTGTCGCCCGGCTGATGTTGATAACAGGCTGCGAAGCGCGGCAGCTTGTCACCCGGCACGGTGAAGAAGGTGTCCTGCATGCCCAGCGGCCGGAAGATGTTCTTGGCAAAGTAATCATCCAGCGGCATGCCGGACAACAGCTGCACCAGGTATCCACATACGTCGGTTGCCAGAGAGTAATTCCAGGCGCTGCCGGGCGAGAACTCCAGAGGCAGACGCGACAGCTCGTCGATCAGGCTTTCCAGGGTCAGTCCCGAGTGGCCGTCCAGCTTGAGCTGGCGATAGGCTGCGTCGATATTGGTACGGCAGGAAAACCCATAGCTCAATCCGGCTTGATGGGTAAGCAGGTCCCGGATGGTCATGGCGCGGGCCGGCGGCCTGGTCACGAAGCTGGGATGAATGCCCGACTGGTAGACCTGCAGGTCGCGCCAGGAGGGAATGTATTTGTGTACTGGATCATCAAGCAGAAAGCGCCCTTGCTCGTATAGTTGCATCAAGGCGATGGAGGTGACGGGCTTGGTCATCGAGTAGATGCGGAACAGGGTATCGCTGGTCGCCGGTCTGGCCCGCTCGACATCCATCAGACCCTGGGCTTGCTGCCAGACCACTTGGCCACGCCGCGCCACCAGTGTCACCGCGCAAGGCAGCTTGCCGGGGCTCAGGTAGTTGGTTTCAAGGTGATCGGCAATACGGCTGAGCCGGTGCAGGTCCATACCGGCGAGAAGAGAAGAATCTGACATCGGAATATCCATGGCAACTGGGCAAGGGTCATTGAATAGTATCGTGAAAGCACCTGTGAAGGGCAGGGTTGGCCAGGGCGTTGGCGAGGAATATTTTTTTTGCCCTCTTGCGCAGAAAGCGGGACAGGCGTAAAAAATCGCAATCAAAACGAATGAGGATTGCGATGAAATGAGCGACTCACCCTGTCTGAATTGCGGCGCTTGTTGTGCCACTTTCAGGGTTTCTTTTTACTGGGGCGAAAGCGATGAGGTGCCGGGAGGATTGGTGCCCCAGCGACTGACCGAGCAGGTGACACCCCATCTAAGCTGCATGCAGGGCACCAACCAGCCATCGCCGCGCTGTGTCGCGCTGATGGGCGAGGTCGGGGGTGGAGTACGCTGCAGCATTTATGAAAAGCGCTCGAGCACTTGCCGTGAATTCCCTTTTCATGGGGAAGATGGTCAGGACAGCCCCGACTGTCAGCGTGCTCGGGCCTTGCACGGCTTGCCGCCGCTGCCGTCGAATCCGCGCGGGCCGGGGCAGGAGCCGCCGGTAGCTGCCTGATCCGGTGACCACCAACAAAAAGCCCCGGCAAATCACTCTGCCGGGGCTTTTTGCTATTGCAGTGGCTATCTGAAATTACATGTTCGGATAGTTCGGGCCACCGGCACCCTCAGGTGCAACCCAGGTAATGTTCTGGGCAGGATCCTTGATGTCGCAGGTCTTGCAATGCACGCAGTTCTGCGCGTTGATCTGGAAGCGCTTGCTGCCGTCATCATTGCTCACAACTTCATATACTCCGGCCGGGCAGTAGCGCTGCGCAGGCTCGTCATACAATGGCAGGTTGTGCTCGATCGGGATGCTCGGGTCAGCCAGTTTCAGGTGAACCGGCTGCTCTTCTTCATGGTTGGTGTTGGACATGAAGACCGAGGACAGCTTGTCGAAACTGAGCACGCCATCCGGTTTCGGGTAGGCGATCTTCTCTGCTTCTGAGGCTTTCTTCAGGCGCTTGTGATCTGGCGTGGTGTCATGCAGGGTAACCGGGATCTTGCCACCGAACCAGTTCTGGTCGACGTAGTTGAACGCACCGCCGAACAGTACGCCGAACTTGTGAATTGCGGGGCCGAAGTTGCGCGAGCGGAACAGCTCATCATACAGCCAGCTGGACTTGAAGCTGTCCACATAACCGGTCAACTCATCGCCACCTTCACGGCCGGCCTTGAGTGCTTCAACCACTGCGTCAGCGGCAAGCATGCCGGACTTCATGGCGGTGTGGCTGCCCTTGATCTTGGCGAAGTTCAGCGTGCCCAGATCGCAACCGATCAGCGCGCCGCCGGGGAAGACCATTTTCGGCAGGGAGTTCAAACCACCCTTGCAGATCGCGCGGGCACCGTAGGAAACGCGCTTGCCGCCTTCCAGGTACTGCTTGACCACCGGGTGGTGCTTGTAGCGCTGGAACTCATCGAACGGCGACAGATGCGGGTTGCTGTAGGACAGGTCTACAATCAGGCCGACAACCACCTGGTTGTTCTCGATATGGTACAGGAAGGAACCACCGGTATTTTCGCTGCCGGAGATATCCAGCGGCCAGCCAGCGGTATGAACCACCAGGCCCTGCTCGTGTTTGCTGGGATCGATGTCCCAGATTTCCTTGATGCCGATACCGTAATGCTGGGCATCAGCGTCGGAAGCCAGATTGTAGCGCTTGATCAGTTGCTTGCCGATGTGTCCGCGACAGCCTTCGGCGAACAGAGTGTACTTGGCACGCAGCTCCATACCCGGTGTGTACATGCCGTCCTTCGGATTACCTTCACGGTCGACACCCAGGTCGCCGGTGAGGATACCGCCAACCACCCCGTTTTCATCGATCAAAGCTTCTTGAGCAGCAAAGCCCGGGTAGACCTCAACGCCCAGGTTCTCGGCCTGCTGAGCGAGCCAGCGACACAGATTGCCCAGGGAGATAATGTAGTTGCCCTCGTTGTGCATGGTTTTCGGCACAAGGAGATCTGGCAGCTTTGTGGACTTCTGCTCGCTGGTCAGCATGTAGATGTCGTCGCGCTTGACCGGGGTGTTCAGCGGAGCGCCCAGCTCTTTCCAGTCGGGGAACAGCTCTTCCAGAGCGCGGGGCTCGAACACCGCACCGGACAGGATATGGGCACCGACTTCGGAGCCTTTTTCCACGACACAGACGCTGATTTCCTGGTTGGCATCAGCTGCTTGCTGTTTGATGCGGCATGCGGCCGACAGACCGGCAGGGCCTGCTCCCACGATGACGACATCGAATTCCATGAATTCGCGTTCCACTATTTTTATCTCCACTCTCAGGCCGAATCGAAAATCGCTTTATTTAGAGATCTTCCTTGAATACATAGCGGCGCATTATATCAATCATGCCTCTCCACACCAGTGTAAAGATGTAAAGCTGGCTTTTTTTCAATACTACTTTTGCTGCAAGGCTATTGACCCGCCAAAAGAGCCTCGGCATGATAAGGGGCTTTACGAAAAGCGGGCTTTAGTCCTTTTGTGACTATAAGTGATTGAGTAGTCACTTTTCAAGACAGGCTTCGCCTGCAGTTACGCGAAAACACGCGACAACAACGAGGTAACCATGAAGGTATTAGTAGCGGTTAAACGGGTCGTCGATTACAACGTCAAGGTTCGCGTGAAAGCGGACAACTCCGGCGTCGATCTGGCCAACGTCAAGATGTCCATGAACCCCTTCTGCGAAATCGCCGTGGAAGAAGCCGTACGCCTGAAGGAAAAGGGTGTTGCGACTGAAATCGTTGCCGTCACCGTAGGCCCGACTGCTGCCCAGGAGCAGCTGCGTACTGCATTGGCACTGGGTGCCGACCGCGCCGTGCTGGTCGAGTCCACCGACGAACTGAACTCGCTGGCCATCGCCAAGCTGCTCAAGGCTGTGGTCGACAAGGAGCAGCCGCAGCTGGTGATCCTCGGCAAGCAGGCGATCGACTCCGACAACAACCAGACCGGCCAGATGCTGGCTGCGCTGAGCGGCTACGCCCAGGGCACCTTCGCTTCTGCGGTCAATGTGGAAGGCGAAAGCGTCAAGGTCACCCGTGAAATCGACGGCGGCCTGCAGACCGTTGAGCTGAAACTGCCAGCCATCGTCACCACCGACCTGCGCCTGAACGAGCCGCGCTACGCTTCTCTGCCGAACATCATGAAGGCCAAGAAGAAGCCGCTGGAAACCGTCAAGCCGGAAGATCTGGGCGTGAGCACCGCTTCCACCCTGAGCACCGTCAAGGTCGAAGCTCCGGCTGCCCGCAGCGCCGGCATCAAGGTCAAGAGCGTTGATGAGCTGGTCGACAAACTGAAGAACGAAGCCAAGGTGATCTGACATGACGATTCTGGTTATTGCTGAACACAACAACACCGAACTGAATGCCGCCACCCTGAACACCGTGGCTGCCGCCCAGGCTATCGGTGGTGACATCGACGTACTGGTTGCCGGCGCTGGCTGCGCTGCCGTCGCTGACGCCGCCGCCAAGATCGCTGGTGTATCCAAGGTACTGCTGGCTGACAACGCTGCCTATGCTCACCAGCTGCCGGAGAACATCTCCCTGCTGATCGCCGAGCTGGGCAAGAACTACACTCACATCCTGGCTGCCGCCAGCACCAACGGCAAGAACTACCTGCCACGCGTTGCTGCCCTGCTGGACGTGGATCAGATCTCCGAGATCATCGCCGTCGAAAGCGCCGATACCTTCAAGCGTCCGATCTATGCCGGTAACGCCATCGCCACCGTCAAATCCGACGCGGCGATCAAGGTCATCACCGTGCGCGGCACCGGCTTTGACGCCGTGGCTGCCGAAGGTGGCAGTGCTGCGGTTGAAGCTGTTGCTTCGGCCCAGGACGCTGGTCTGTCCAGCTTCGTTGGCGAAGAACTGGCCAAGTCCGACCGGCCCGAACTGGCTGGTGCCAAGATCGTCGTTTCCGGCGGCCGCGGCATGCAGAACGGTGACAACTTCAAACTGCTGTACAGCCTGGCCGACAAGCTGGGTGCAGCGGTTGGCGCCTCCCGCGCCGCGGTTGACGCCGGCTTCGTACCCAACGACATGCAGGTCGGTCAGACCGGCAAGATCGTTGCTCCGGGTCTGTACATCGCCGTCGGTATCTCCGGCGCGATCCAGCATCTGGCCGGCATGAAGGACTCCAAGGTGATCGTCGCGATCAACAAGGATGAAGAAGCGCCGATCTTCCAGGTGGCTGATTACGGCCTGGTAGCTGATCTGTTTGAAGCGGTACCTGAGCTGGAAGGCAAGCTGTAAGAGCCTGACTGCCAGCAACAATAGAACCCCCGGCTTGCGAGAGCTGGGGGTTTTGTTTTTTGAGAGGGGTGTTTCGCGAGGAGGTCATCACTCCAACACAAAACTCTCCAACCGATACCCCTGGCCATCCGCCTCCAACACCCATCCAGCCTTGTCCCAATCTCCCAGTACAATCCGCTGCGCGGGTGTGCCGTCGATCTCCAGCGGATGCACGGCAGGGCGGTGGGTATGACCGTGAATCAGAGTGGTAGTCTGGTGTTCACGCATTACCCGCAAGACCTCGTCATGGTTGACGTCGGTGATATCCGCCGCCTTGTAACGAGTACGGGTCTGGCTTTCATTGCGCAATTTGCGACCGATCTTATGACGGGTCTGCAGTGGCAGGTTGCGTAGAATGAACAGGCTCAGCGGATTACGCAGCCAACGGCGCATGCGCATGTAGCCGGTGTCATCAATGCATAGGCTGTCGCCGTGCATCAACAATACCCGCTCGCTGTTGATATCGAGCAGGGTAGGGTCCTTCAGCAAGGTGGCGCCTGCTCGGCGGCAGAAGTCCGTACCGAGCAGAAAGTCGCGGTTGCCGTGCATCAGGTACACGGCCGTGCCTTGGTGGGACAGCCCAAGCAGGGCAGCGCTGATCTTGTCAGCCAGCGGGTTGGGGTTGTCGTCACCCAGCCAGACTTCAAAGAAGTCGCCCAATATATAAAGGGCGTCGGCCTGGCCGGCCTGTCCATCAAGAAAACGCAAAAACGCCCGGGTTATATCCGGGCGTTCAGCTTCCAGATGCAGATCTGATACGAACAGATAGCGCATCCGCAGGTATTACTCGACTACTTCGGCGCGTTCGATGACCACATCATCAGCGGGTACGTCCTGATGACCGGCGCGGCTGGTTGTCTGTACGCCTTTGATCTTCTCGACTACGTCCATACCTTCGGCAACCTTGCCGAATACCGCATAACCCCAGCCCTGTGACGTCGGGGCGGTGTGGTTGAGGAAGCTGTTATCGGAAACGTTGATGAAGAACTGGGCGCTGGCGGAATGCGGGTCCATGGTACGGGCCATGGCGACGGTGCCGATGTCATTGCTGACGCCGTTGTTGGCTTCGTTCTTGATCGGTGCGCGGGTGTCTTTCTGTTGCATGCCCGGCTCGAAACCACCGCCCTGAACCATGAAGTTGCTGATCACGCGGTGGAAGATGGTGTTGTCATAATGGCCGTCACGCACGTACTGCTTGAAGTTTTCGACTGTTTCCGGCGCTTTGTCGGCGAACAGTTCCAGGGTGATGACACCAAAATTGGTATGCAGCTTGACCATGCGATGATCCTCGGATTGGTTGGGATGAAAGGTGCAATGCTATCAGCTGAGGCGGATTCAGGCATCCATGAGTTTAGGGTATGATAGACGTCTTTTGGCCGGAGGGATCGGGGCTGCCTGATTACGCGATCCTTCTCCCACTGATACATACCGTAATGCCTGCGGCATTGCCCGAGATGAGTCCTGAAATACTTATGAATAAACCGGAATCCACGCCTCCAGCTCATTTTCTGCGCCAGATCGTTCAGGCCGACCTGCAAAGCGGCAAGCACACGAACATCGTGACGCGCTTTCCACCGGAGCCCAACGGCTATCTGCACATCGGCCATGCCAAGTCGATCTGTCTGAATTTCGGGCTGGCCCAGGAATTCGGTGGTGTCTGCCATCTGCGGTTTGATGATACCAACCCGGCCAAGGAAGAGCAGGAATACATCGATGCCATCAAGCAGGATGTAGAGTGGCTGGGGTTTCAGTGGGACGGCGAGGTGCGCTATGCCTCGGATTACTTCGATCAACTGCATGCCTGGGCCATCGAATTGATCAAGGCGGGTAAAGCCTATGTCTGTGACCTGACGCCGGAGCAGGCGCGCGAATACCGCGGCAACCTGACCGAGCCGGGCAAGAACAGTCCGTTCCGTGAGCGCAGTGTCGAGGAAAACCTGGACCAGTTCGCTCGCATGACCGCCGGGGAGTTCCCCGACGGGGCCAAGGCGCTGCGGGCCAAGATCGATATGGCTGCGCCCAACATGAACCTGCGTGATCCGATTCTGTATCGCATTCGCCACGCCCATCACCACCAGACCGGTGACAAGTGGTGCGTGTATCCCAGCTATGACTTCACCCATGGTCAGTCGGACGCCATCGAGCAGATCACCCATTCGATCTGTACTCTGGAATTTGAGGATCACCGTCCACTGTACGAGTGGTTTCTGGAGCACCTGCCGGTGCCGGCCAAGCCGCGTCAGTACGAGTTTGCCCGGCTGAATCTGAACTACACCGTGACCAGTAAGCGCAAGCTCAAGCTGCTGGTTGATGAAGGTCATGTGAGTGGTTGGGATGATCCGCGGATGTCCACACTCAGCGCCTTCCGCCGCCGCGGTTATACCCCGGCGTCGATTCGAGAGTTCTGCGAGCGGATCGGTGTTACCCGTTCTGACGGTGTGGTCGATATGGGCGTTCTCGAGTTTTGCATTCGTGATGACCTGGACAACCATGCGCCGCGCGCCATGTGCGTGCTGCGCCCGCTCAAGATCACCATCACCAACTATCCCGAAGGCCAGGTGGAACAGCTGACGCTGCCGCGCCATCCGAAGCAGGATATCGGTGAGCGGGTACTGCCGTTCAGTCGTGAGCTGTATATCGATCAGGATGACTACATGGTCGACCCGCCCAAGGGCTACAAGCGTCTGGTGCCGGGTGGCGAAGTGCGTCTGCGCGGCAGCTACGTGATCCGCGCTGATGAGGCGATCACCGATGCTGACGGCAATATTGTCGAGCTGCTGTGTTCCTACGACCCGGACACCCTCGGCAAGAACCCAGAGGGCCGCAAGGTCAAAGGCGTGATTCATTGGGTGCCAGCGGCAGAAAGCGTCGAGTGTGAAGTGCGTCTGTACGACCGACTGTTCACCTCGGCAAATCCCGACAAGGGCGAGGAGGGCGGTACCTTCCTGGATAACATCAACCCAGATTCGCTGGTTGTGCTCAAAGGCTGCCGCGCAGAGCCATCCCTGGCCGACGCTACGCCGGACGAGCGCTTCCAGTTCGAACGTGAAGGTTACTTCTGCGCTGACAGCAAGGATTCCCAGCCCGGAAACCTGGTATTCAACCGCACTGTCACGCTGCGCGACTCCTGGGGGCAATAAGCGATGGCCTTGCATGTCTACAACACGCTGAGCAAGACCAAGGAAGTATTCAAGCCGCTGGAAGGCAACAGCGTGCGCATGTATGTTTGCGGCATGACGGTGTATGACTACTGTCATATCGGCCATGCGCGGGTCATGGTCGCCTTTGATGTGGTCTCCCGCTGGCTGCGTGCTCGCGGCTACGATCTGACCTACGTGCGCAATATTACCGATATCGATGACAAGATCATCCGTCGAGCCAATGAGAACGGTGAGAGCTTTCAGCAACTGACCAATCGCATGATTGCCGCAATGCACGAGGACGAGGCGCAGTTGAATGTACTGCCCCCGGACCAGGAGCCACGTGCCAGTGATCATGTCGAGGGCATGCACAGCATGATCCAGACCCTGATCGACAAGGGGTATGCCTATGCGCCAGGCAACGGCGATGTGTATTACCGGGTGGGCAAATTTGCCGGTTACGGCAAGTTGTCGCGCAAGCGTATCGAGGACCTGAAGATCGGTGCGCGCATCGAGGTCGACGAAGCCAAGGAGGACCCGCTGGATTTCGTGCTGTGGAAGGGCGTCAAACCCGGCGAGCCGAGCTGGTCATCGCCCTGGGGCGATGGTCGTCCTGGCTGGCATATCGAGTGCTCGGTGATGTCTACCTGCTGCTTGGGTGACACTTTCGATATTCATGGTGGCGGCCCGGATCTGGTATTCCCGCACCATGAAAACGAGATTGCTCAGAGCGAAGCGGCCACCGGCAAGACCTATGCCATGTCCTGGATGCATGCCGGGGCGGTGCGGGTGGATGGCGAGAAGATGTCCAAATCCCTGGGTAACTTCTTCAGTATCCGCGAGGTACTGGATAAGTATCACCCGGAAGTGGTGCGTTATCTGCTGGTCGCCAGCCATTACCGCAGCCCGATCAACTATTCGGAAGACAACCTCAAGGAAGCGAAGAGCGCGCTGGAGCGTTTCTACCGTTCCCTGAAAGGGCTGCCCGAGGCGGCGCCTGCGGGTGGTGACGAGTTTGCCGAGCGTTTTGCCGCTGCCATGGATGACGACTTCAATACGCCTGAAGCCTGCGCTGTCCTGTTTGACATGATTCGCGAGGTCAACCGACTGAAGGAGTCTGATCTGCAAGCGGCTGCGGCGCTGGCTGCGCGGCTGCGCGAGCTGGCCAGTGTCATCGGCATTCTGCAGCTGGAGGCCGATAGCTTCCTGCAGGGCGGAGCAGCCGGCAAGGTCGATGCGGCAGAAGTGGAAGCCCTCATCCAGGCGCGTCTGCAGGCGCGTGCGGACAAGAACTGGGCCGAGTCTGATCGTATTCGTGATCAGCTGACCGGCATGGGTGTGGTACTGGAAGATGCCAAGGGCGGAACGACCTGGCGTTTGCAGGACTGAGTACATTCTGACCCGCTCCGTGCAAGACGGAGCGGGTCAGAATGGCAGTTACTTCCAGATATTGCTGTCGATCTTTTCGTGCAGCTCCGGATAGTCAGCTGATTTGAACTTGGGTGTGATCCCTTGTTTACGTTGTTCGAAATAATCCTTGGTCAGCTTTGATACCGTGCCGGACAACAGCGCAATGGCAATCAGGTTGATTGTCGCCATCAGACCCATCGAGGCGTCTGCGGCATTGAATACCGTCAGTACTGCCTCCCTGGCACCCCAGATCACCATCGCCAATGCGGCCACCCGGAGCAGGGTGATTCCGAGGGTATTGCCCATGCCCAGATAGATCATCGCGTTTTCTGCATAGGTGTAGTTCGCCACGATCGAGGTGAAGGCGAAAAATAGAATGGCGATGGCAATGAAATAGCTGCCGGCGCTACCAATATGGGACTCAAGCGCCTGTTGGGTCAGCTGAATGCCGGTAACGCCGTTACCCGGCTCGAGAATACCTGACAGCAGAATCATGATGGCGGTAGCGGTGCAGACTATCAGGGTATCGATGAACACCCCTGCAGCCTGTACCAACCCTTGCGATGAAGGATGGTGCGGTGCCGGGGTTGCGGTAGCGGCCACGTTCGGCGCCGATCCCATACCTGCTTCGTTGGAGAACAGACCGCGCTTGATGCCGTTGAGCATCGCTGCGGTAATCGAGCCGGCAGCCCCGCCGACAGCTTCATCCAGACCAAAGGCGCCGCGGATGATCGACATGAAGGCGGCGGGCACCTCAGTGATGTTCATCGCCAGTACGAACAGTGCCAGCAGTACATAGGCACCGGCCATGAAGGGTACGACATACTCGGCAAATCGCGCGATCGAGCGCAATCCACCAAAGATTACGATACCCGCAAAGATGGCAATCACCAGCCCGACCCATGTCTTCGGCAGGCCAAAGGCGCTTTCCATGGCATCGGCAATCGAGTTGGCCTGCACCGCATTGAAGATCAGGCCGAAGGAGATGATCAGGCTGACCGCAAAAATGGCCCCAGCCCAGGGCGCTTTCAGGCCCTTGGCTATATAGAAGGCCGGGCCGCCGCGATACTGACCTTTGCGATCCTGAACCTTGTACAGCTGAGCCAGGGTGCTCTCGGCATAACCGGTGGCCATGCCGACCAGCGCTACCACCCACATCCAGAAAATTGCACCGGCACCGCCAAGATACAGCGCGACCGCAACACCGGCGATGTTACCGGTCCCGACGCGGGAGGCAAGGCTGGTGCACAGCGCCTGGAATGGTGAAATACCGTGTTGGTCGCTCTGCCGCGAGCCTAGAATGGAACGTACCATCTCCCCGAAATGGCGAAACTGGATGAACCCGAGCCGCAGGGTGAAAAACACCCCGACGGCCAGCAGCCCGTAAATGAGGACGTAGCCCCAGAAAATCGTATTCAGGAAATCGATTATTGCGCTCATTGGCGATCCTTTCGCAGTTGTCGCTATAAATGTAGTCGCTGGGCTGGAATGCGCCATCGGCAAACTGGGGTGCGAGACTGCTACACTTGCCCGCTTGGTCGGGAGGCATTTTCCGACATGTTTGGGGAAACGTCGATGGTTGTTGTTAACGCCCTGGTGCCTGTTTTCGGTCTGATATTCCTGGGTTGGTTTCTCGGTGCTCGCCGCATTATCCCGACCGAGGGTCACAAGACCCTGGGCATTATCACCTTCAAGCTGTTCATGCCCGTATTGCTGTTCTCCGGGCTGGCCCGGGCGGATCTGCTCGAGGCGCTCTCTCCCTTGCTGTTGATGCTCTATTTCATTCCGGCCTTCGCAGTGTTTATTGCGGTCAACATGTGGGTGCATCGGCGGCTGGGGCGCCCTTCTTCCATGGGGCTCGCAGCCAGCTATTCGAATAATGTGCTGGTGGGCATACCGCTGATTACGGTCATGCTGGGCGTGGAAAGTCTGGTCTACCTGTTTGCCGTCCTGGTATTCCACAGTCTGCTGCTGTTTACCTTGCAGAGCATCTATAACGCTTTCTGGGGTAACCGTGGCGAGAAGGTCGATTGGAAGGCGTTGCTCTCCAGCCTGGCCAACCCGCTGATCATCGGGCTATTCCTGGGCGCCTTGGTGAACCTGTCCGGCCTGCCTGTTCCCGGCCCGCTGTGGCATATCGTGGAAATGCTCGCCGCGGCAGCTCTGCCTACCGCTTTGCTGATGCTCGGTATGAGCCTGGCCAGCTACCGGCTATACCTGAGTGGCACCATGGCGATGCTAACCACCGCCAAGCTGGTGATATTTCCGCTACTGGTCCTGGGCATGGGATGGCTGTTGCCGGGGTTGACCGCGGATGCGCGCACGGTTCTGGTGTTGATGGCGGCCTGTCCCACGGGCATCAATGTTCTGGCTTTCGCCATGGGGCAGGAGGACACCCGCATCCTCGGCTCGGTGATCTTCCTGTCGACGGTGATGGCCGCTATTACCTTGCCAGTCTGGTTGCTTGTACTCGCTGCCTGATCCTTGATGCACCATATGGGAAGTGAAAATACCTTTATTCATCAAAAAACAAAGGGAATCACCTGCTTGACTTCTGTATCGCGGGAAAATTGATCGCAATCAATGCTTTTTTTTTCAAATACCATACAAAAGTCTACTTGCTCTTAGTGTATCCTTGCCCGGATTTTTGGATTGAATAAAACAAACAAGTAGGAAAAGGAGACCCCCATGTCGGTCAGTCTGTTTATTCCCGGGGAGACGCGCGAGAATGAAAAGCGTGTCGCTCTGGTCCCTTCTGTCGCCAGTAAGCTGGCGAAACTGGGTATTGAATGTTCTTTACAACCAGGTGCAGGCCTGGCGGCGAGAATTCCCGACAGCGCCTTCGAGAACGAAGGCGTACAGATTACTTCCACCCCGTCAGCACCCCAGCTGATCTTCCGCGTACAGCCACCGGAGCTGGCCGAGATCGAACAAATGGCACCAGGTACGGTTCTGTGCTGTTTCGTCTATGCTCATCGCGAGCCGGAGATCGTCAAGGCACTGCGTGATCGCCAGATCACCTGTTTTGCCATGGAACTGGTACCGCGTATCACTCGCGCCCAGGCGATGGACGCTCTGTCCTCCCAGGCTGCGCTGACCGGCTATGCCGCGGGTCTCATGGCAGCTACCAGCCTCAACCGCATTCTTCCCATGATGACCACAGCCGTTGGCTCTCTGCGTCCGGCCAAGGTATTGGTCATGGGTGCAGGGGTCGCTGGTCTGCAGGCGCTGGCGACAGCCAAACGTCTGGGGGCCATGATCGAAGGCTATGACGTGCGTGCCGAGGTGAAGGAACAGGTCGAATCGGTTGGCGGCAAGTTCGTCGATACCGGCGTTTCTGCCAGCGGGCAGGGCGGTTATGCGCGCGAACTGACCGACGAGGAAAAAGCTCAGGTGGAGAAGGTCGTCACTCGGCATATCCAGCAAGCCGATGCCGTGATCACCACCGCCGCCATTCCCGGTCGCCCCAGCCCGAAAATCATCAGCGAAGCGCAGATCATGGGCATGAAGCCCGGCTCGGTGATCATCGATCTGGCGGCTGAAGGGGGTGGTAACACGCCACTCACGGTCCCTGGCGAAACCGTCGAAGTCGGTCCTGTGACCATTGTCGCGCCGCTGAACGTACCGAGCCGACTGGCCGAGCACGCGTCGGAGCTCTATGCGCGCAACCTGCAGAACCTGGTCGGCCTGATGGTCAAGGATGGCGAACTGGCCATCGACTGGGAGGACGAGATCCTGGCCGGCGCGGTACTGACGCACGCTGGTGAAATCCGTAACGAGGCCGCACGCAAGGCCCTTGAACCTGGCGAGGAATAATCATGGATCCAGTAACTACCATTACCGGCTTTGTGGCTCTGTATATCTTCATGCTGGCCGCTTTCACCGGGTACGAAATCATTGGCCGTGTTCCGGCCATCCTGCACACGCCGCTGATGTCCGGTTCCAATTTCGTCCACGGCATTGTTGTGGTCGGCGCCATGTGGGCACTGTTGAACGCGGGCTCCACTCTGGAACAGGTCATCGGCTTTTTCGGCGTACTGCTCGGCGCGGGTAACGCTGCCGGCGGTTATGTGGTGACTGAGCGCATGCTGGAGATGTTCAAGCCCAGCAACAAGCGCCAAGGTACAGCGGACAAGGAATAACATCCAATGAGTCAATTTATAATCGAAGCCGTTTACTTTCTCACGGCACTGCTATTTATCTATGGTCTCAAGCGCATGGCCAGCCCGGTCACCGCGCGCTCCGGTATCCTGATTGCCGGCGTCGGCATGGTGCTGGCGGTATTGGCTGCCTTCCTGTACGGCTTTGATGTACGCGAAGCGGCGCAGGAACACCTGACCATGAACGTGGCGCTGGTACTGATCGCATTGGGCCTGGGTCTGGGTTGGGCCTGGTACAGCGGCAAGAAGGTCGCCATGACCGATATGCCACAAATGGTTGCTCTGTATAACGGTATGGGTGGCGGTGCAGCAGCAGCCATTGCGGCGACCGAGCTGTTTTCCGGCAACGCCCAGTCCCACGGCGTTGTGGTCTCGGTACTGGCGGTATTGGGTGGCCTGATCGGTGCAGTAGCACTGTCCGGTTCCCTGGTCGCCTGGGCCAAGCTCGACGGCCGCATGAACGGTGTGATCCGCCTGCCAGCGCAACAGTTGATCAACGGCGTGCTTTTCCTCGGCTCGCTGGCCTTGGGTGCCTACATTGTGGTCACCGGCATCAATGGTGTGATTTCCTTGCCGTTGATCGCGCTGTTCTTTATTCTGGCGCTGCTGCTGGGCGTGTTGCTGACTACCCCTATCGGTGGCGCGGACATGCCGGTAGTGATCTCTCTGTATAACGCGTTCACCGGCCTGGCTGTTGCCTTCGAAGGTTTCGTGCTGCAGAACCCGGCGATGATCATTGCCGGTACCGTGGTTGGCTCGGCAGGTACCCTGCTGACGCTGATGATGGCCAAGGCCATGAACCGCCCGGTCAGCAACGTGATCTTCAGCCAGTTTGGCGGTGATGATGGTGGCGAAGATGGCGACATCGAAGGCACCATGAAAGCAGCGGATGCCTCCGACGCGGCAATCGCCATGTACTACGCCAGCAAGGTGATCATCGTTCCAGGCTACGGTCTGGCGGTAGCGCAGGCGCAGCACAAGCTGTATGAATTCGTGAAGCTGCTGCAGAAGCAGGGTGTGGATGTGGCGTTCGCTATCCACCCGGTCGCCGGTCGTATGCCGGGGCACATGAACGTGTTGCTGGCCGAAGCCGGTGTCCCCTACGACATCATCCATGACCTGGAAGATATCAACGAGGACTTCCCGCAGGCCGACGTGGCCATCGTTCTGGGTGCCAACGACGTGGTCAACCCGGCTGCTCGTCATCGCAAATCCAGTCCGATCTATGGCATGCCGATCCTCAACGTCGACATGGCGCAGCAGGCTTATGTAGTCAAGCGTGGTCAGGGCAAGGGTTACTCCGGCGTGGAGAACGAACTGTTCTACGCCGAGAACACTTCCATGGTCTACGGTGATGCGCAGAAGGTGATGGTACAGATGATCGACGCGGTGAAATCGCTGGGTTGATTCTGTAGCTGAAAACGAAAGGGGCTTCGTCTTGAACGAAGCCCCTTTTTTGTATCCGCCTTTCAGCGCTGGTCGTTACGCATTTCCTCCAGCAGTTCCTGGCACTGACTGGTCTGCTCGCCGCTGGGCGCGATGAGCGCCAGCAGCGCAGCAGCCGGGGTCACTGCGCCCAAAGCCAGCATGCCGGTACCCCGCAATGCCAGCGGCCCGGCATGTACGCCCGGGTTGGGGTCGCTGAAGGAGCCGCGGACATACAAGGGCGAGCGCAGGGAGAAGATACGCATGCCCTTGGAGTCGGGGGAGATATCCAGATCCAGCTCTTCGCTGGCGAAGTTCACCTCGCCGTCGACTCGGATCAGTGCATTCTCGGTATCGATGATGAATATCGGCGTAGTCATCAGTCCATCATCAAGTGCCAGATCCGCCACTGCGCAATTGATTTGCACGTCCTCGTCGCCGAACATTTTAGTGATCAGATAATTACCGACATTGAGTCCGGCAATTTCCATCAGGCTGCGACTTACCGTGCCATCATTGATTACCAGCTGCACCGAGCCATCGGCACTGCCCAACAGCGCCGCCACCGAATTGCCGTGCCCGCTCAGGTCGGCGTCGCCGTTCAGCTCGCCGAGGCTGGTCTGCATCGGTGCAAAACTGGGTGCCAGTTCCTTGAGCTTGAAGCCACGGGCATTCAGTTTGGCCTGCCCCTGCAGTGGCGTGGTACCGCCGTTCAGCCGAATATCGGCCTGCAACTCGCCGCCGGCCATGCCGAACTTGAGGGGTGCCAGATGCAGCCGACCATCTTCAAGCAGAACCTGGGCGTCGAGGTCGGTGATCGGCAGTTGTTCGCTGTGTACAATGTGCCGACCGCGCACGTGCACATCGGCATCCATCGCCCGCCAGCGCTCGGTGCGGAATTCCTCGACTGGAAGTACCTTGTCGGCCGGCTGCCGAGCGCTGCTGCCGCGGGCCTCTTTCTCGGCATTGGAGTCGGCCCCGATCAACGGCGCCAGATCGCTGAACAGCAGCTGGTTGGACACGAGGCTGCCGGACAGCTTGGGGCGGGGCTCGCCGGCCACATAAGTCAGATCGCCATGGATATCACTGTCGCCAATGCTGCCATTGAAGTCCTGATAGCGGTAGGTAGCACCTTCGGCAGCCTGCAGCTGCGCACTCAGGCGGCCGTCGGTGGAGTAGGGTGGGCTATCGGGCAGGGTCACCCCGGTCAGAGGATAAAGGTTGCCCAGACTGGTGCCCGAGAGTCGCAGGTTCAGGTCCAACGCGCCCAGATTCTGCGGATCGGTCAGGGTGCCGGCCAGGCGGATGCGGGTGGATCCGGCGCGGACATCCGCCTCCAGCGGAAACGGCAGGGCTGCGTCCTGCAGTGCCAGCAGACCGCCGACCTTGCCTTCGCCTTGCACCGTCTGTCCCTGGTAACGCCCCTCGGCGCGCCAGGCGAAGACGTATTCCTGGGGAGCGGCCGTCGCCGACTCCTCCGGTTTGCCGACAATCTCATCAAAGGCGATGGGTTCACCCAGGGGCTCGACCTGCATATCGAGCTGAAGCTTGCTGATCGCGTCATCGACCATTATCTGTCCCTGATCAAAACCAATGGTGCCGATATCCAGCTTCCAGGGTGCTGACTCCTCGGCCGAGGCATCATCCTCGCTGCCCAGATCGAAGGTCCAGTTGTCGCGCCCGTCAGCCAGGCGTTGCGCGTTCACTACCGGTCCCTGCACATCGATGCGTGGGATGTGTACGGTCTTTGATAGCAGCGGTAGCAGCGCCAGGCGCAACTTCACCTGCTGCAGACTGACAAAGGTGTCGCCTTCGGCCCATTCCGGATTGCCCAGTATCATCTGCTCGGCGGCAATGTGTGGCCAGGGCAGCCAAGCCCGCCCGCCGTCCGTCTCCGGCTCGCGCCGCCAAGCCACCGACAGGTCACCTTCAATGGCAAAGGGCCGATCAAGGGCCTCGGAAACCCGTTCATTGATCGTCGGCTTGAGCAGATTCCAGTCGAACAGCACCAGAAACAACGCCAATGCTGCCACCAGCAGCACCAGACCGGTCAATATCCAGATGAAAAAACCACCAATGCGCGCCATACCTTATTCGCCTTTCATCATGCATCCGATAAGAATGCGTCAGGTTCAGACTAGCAAAGTCTGCGGAACAGGCAGGCACCAATATACGACTACCGATGGTTCCCATGCTCTGCGTGGGAACCGCGCCTTGGATGCTCCGGCGTCCGAATTGGCAGCTTGCATAGCGGCGGGATTGGGACGCAGAGCGTCCCGACAGGCATTCCCACGCGGGAGCGCGGGAACGATCAGCTTTGGAGCCAGTACTCGGTTTTCGATGGCTCCCATGCTCTGCGTGGGAGCCGCGCCCTGGACGCTCCCGCGTCCGAATTGGCAGCTTGCATGGCGGCGGGATTGGGACGCAGAGCGTCCCGGCAGGCGTTCCCACGCGGGAGCGCGGGAACGATCAGGCAATGCGCCGGATATTACTTATCGGCGGCGTAATAGCCGAAGATAGATTTCACTTCAAGGAAATCTTCCAGGCCATAATGGCCCCATTCGCGACCGTTGCCGGATTCCTTGTAGCCACCGAAGGGGGCGTTGTTATCCAGCGGAGCGCCGTTGAGATGGACCATGCCGGTGCGGATCTGGCGGGCAGCGTTGCGGGCACGATCCAGGTCAGCGGAGGAGATATAGCCAGACAGGCCATACCGGGTGTCGTTCGCGATGCGAATGGCATCGGCCTCATCTTTGTAACCGATGATGGACAGTACCGGCCCGAAAATTTCTTCGCGGGCAATGGTCATGTCGGGGGTGACGTGGCTGAAGATGGTCGGTTGTACATAGTAGCCCTTGTCCAGTCCCTCTGGGCGACCGGTACCGCCGACCACCAGTTTGGCGCCTTCTTCGATGCCCTTGCCGATCAAGTCCTGGATCTTGCTCCACTGAACCTTGGAGACGACCGGCCCGATGACCGTATCCGCGCCGTCCGGTGCACCGGCCTTGACCTTGGCCGAAACGGCTTTGGCGATGGCAGCGACTTCATCCATGCGGCTGTTGGGTACCAGCATGCGGGTCGGGGCGTTACAGGACTGACCGCTGTTATTCATGCAAGACATGACGCCGTGGGCGACCATCTTCTCGAAATCCGCATCATCCAGCAGGATGTTGGCCGACTTGCCGCCCAGTTCCAGTGCCACGCGTTTGATGGTCTCGGCGCCGTTCTTCATAACCTGGCGGCCGGCACCGGTGGAGCCGGTAAAGGACATCATGTCGATATCCGGATGGCCTGACATGGCCGAGCCGACAGTGGGGCCGTCGCCGTTGACCAGGTTGAACACCCCGGCAGGCACGCCGGCTTCGTCCAGTACTTCGGCGAGCAGCAGCGCAGAAAGTGGAGCCACTTCCGAGGGCTTGAGCACCATGGTGCAGCCGGTGGCCAGGGCAGGGGCGATCTTGCAAGCCAGTTGGTTGATCGGCCAGTTCCACGGGGTAATCAGACCGCATACGCCGATCGGCTCCTTGACCACCAGGGTATTGCCGATGCGCTCTTCGAACTCGAACTCTTTCAGAGCTTTCAATGCCGCAGCGAAATGACCGGTGCCAGAGGGGGCCTGGGCGTATTTCGACAGCTTGGCCGGGGCACCCATCTCAATGGAAATGGCCTTGGCAAACTCATCGGAGCGGCGCTGATAGACCTCGAGAACGCGCTCCAGCAGAGCGATACGCTCTTCACGGCTGGTCTTGGAGAAGGACTCGAACGCCTCGCGTGCAGCGGCAACAGCAGCATCAACATCCTGCTCGTTACCCAGCGCAATGGTAGCTGCTACCTCTTCGGTGGCGGGATTGATCACATCAACGGTGCGATCGCCGTTGGGCTCTACCCATTGGCCGTTGATATAGAATTGTTTTTCATGGCTCATCGATCAAGACTCCTGGTGGGACATAATTGAAAAGTGACAGAACAATACACGTAATTTCGGCCTGTATCAGCTGTTTCGCGCGAATTCACCCAAGCAGAACATGCTCCCGCTTTTGCTTCAAGGGCTCTGACAATGACTCTATACTATGCGCCGGAAAACGACTGCGCTCGTCCATGTGGATCTGTAATACGTCCTTATCAGGAAGAGGGGTTAATACTTGACTAAATTGGTTGGATATTGCATAGTTTCGGCCATGTGAAAACCTGAATCGGGTACCGTTATGCGTCTGACCACCAAAGGCCGTTACGCTGTTACAGCCATGCTGGACCTGGCCCTCCATGAGGACCAGGGGCCCATCACCCTGGCAGATATATCCCAGCGCCAGGGCGTATCGGTGTCCTATCTGGAGCAACTGTTTGCCAAGCTGCGGCGCAGCAAGCTGGTTGAGAGTGTGCGTGGTCCAGGTGGCGGTTACCGTCTGGCCGGTGGTCCTGATGCCATCAATGTAGCGCAGATAGTGGAAGCGGTGAACGACTCCATGGACGCCACTCGTTGCCTGGGCAAGGGTGACTGCCAACATGGCGACGTCTGCCTGACACACTATCTATGGACTGATCTGAGTGAGCGTCTGCACGACTTTCTCGCAGGCATAACGCTGTCCGACCTGGTTTCCCGTGACGATATTCAGCGAGTACGCACCCGGCAGGACAAGGGTACCTGCTCCAGTCAGAATGTCGTCAATCTGGAACGCATCATCTGAAACGGCCCTTGGCCGTATGAATTGAAGAGTAATACCCCAAGAGGTATTGCAGCCTGATACACAATGCAGTCACTGCCATAGTGCTGGCTGCGGGACTGAGGTGATACCGTGACTCAAGAAGTCGAGAACCTTATCAAGACGGATTACGCCGCCGGCTTCCATACCGACATCGAATCCGACACCTTGCCACCTGGCCTTGATGAAAACGTCATTCGCTTTATCTCGGCACGCAAGGAAGAGCCTGAGTGGATGCTCGAATGGCGCCTGAAGGCCTATCGCGCCTGGCTGGAAATGGATGAGCCGACCTGGGCCCATGTGCATTATCCGGAAATCGACTTCCAGAACGTGTCCTTTTACTCGGCTCCCAAGAGCATGGCTGATCGACCCAAGAGTCTGGCCGAGGTCGATCCGGAGCTGCTGGCGACCTACGAAAAACTGGGCATCCCGCTGCATGAGCAGGAAGCGCTGGCCGGCGTGGCGATGGACGTGGTCTTTGACTCGGTATCCGTTGTCACCACTTTCCGCGAGAAGCTGGAAGAGGCGGGGGTGCTTTTCTGCCCGATCAGCGAAGCGATTCGCCGCTTCCCAGATCTGGTCAGGAAATACCTCGGCACTGTGGTGCCGCAGAAGGACAACTATTATGCCGCGCTGAACTCAGCGGTGTTCTCCGATGGCTCCTTTGTTTATATCCCCAAGGGCGTGCGCTGCCCGATGGAACTGTCTACCTACTTCCGCATCAACGAACTGAACACCGGACAGTTCGAACGCACGTTGATCATCGCTGATGAGGGTTCTCACGTCAGTTATCTCGAAGGCTGCACCGCGCCAATGCGTGATGAGAACCAACTGCACGCAGCGGTAGTGGAACTGGTGGCTCTGGATAATGCCCAGATCAAATACTCCACGGTACAGAACTGGTACCCCGGCGATGCCGAAGGCAAGGGTGGTATCTACAACTTCGTAACCAAGCGCGGTGTCGCTCATACCAACGCGAAGATCTCCTGGACCCAGGTGGAAACCGGCTCAGCAGTGACCTGGAAGTACCCCAGCTGCATTCTTAAAGGCGACAACAGCGTCGGTGAGTTCTACTCGGTGGCTCTGACCAATAATTTCCAGCAGGCCGATACCGGCACCAAGATGATCCATCTTGGCAAGAACACGCGCTCGACCATTGTTGCCAAGGGCATTTCTGCCGGACGCAGCAACAGTTCCTACCGCGGACTGGTGCGTATCAACCCCGGTGCCGAGGGTGCCCGCAACTTTACCCAGTGTGACTCGCTGCTGATCGGCGACCGCTGCGGTGCGCATACCTTCCCATACATCGAGAGCAAGAACCCCAGTGCGGTAGTCGAGCACGAGGCGACCACCTCCAAAGTCAGCGACGACCAGATGTTCCTCTGTCAGCAGCGTGGGCTGGATGCCGAGAAAGCGGTCTCCATGATCGTCAACGGCTTCTGCCGTGATGTATTCAAGGAGCTGCCGATGGAGTTTGCGGTAGAGGCGGGTAAATTGCTGGAAGTCAGCCTGGAAGGCTCGGTGGGTTGATCCACTGTAGGTTGTCGAGACGAATTCATACAGATTATCAGGCGTAAAATATGTTATCGATCAAAGGGTTGTGCGCGAAAGTTGAAGAGAAAGATATCCTCAAGGGGCTGGATATCGATATCAAACCGGGTGAAGTGCATGCGATCATGGGGCCGAACGGTTCCGGCAAGAGCACCCTCGGAAACGTACTATCCGGCCGCCCTGGCTACGAAGCAACCGGCGGTAGCGTGAACTTCAAGGGGAAGGATCTGCTCGAGCTGGATACCGAAGAGCGCGCTCGTGAAGGTATCTTCCTTGCCTTCCAGTATCCGGTGGAAATCCCCGGTGTCAGCAACATGGAATTCCTCAAGGTATCCGTCGATGCCAAGCGTAAACACGCCGGTCTGCCGGAACTGTCGGCAGTCGAGTTCATGAAGTTGGCCCGGGAAACCACCAAGCGCGTTGATCTGGATGCCAGCTTCCTGAAGCGTGGCGTCAACGAAGGCTTTTCCGGCGGCGAGAAGAAGCGCAACGAGATCATGCAGATGATGCTGCTCGAGCCCGACCTGTGCATCCTCGACGAAACCGACTCCGGTCTGGATATCGATGCTCTGCAGGTGGTTGCCGACGGCGTGAACTCCATGCGTGACGGCAAGCGCAGCTTTATCGTGGTCACTCATTACCAGCGCCTGCTGGACTACATAGTGCCGGATTACGTACACGTACTGGCCGGCGGCCGTATCGTCAAGTCGGGCGATAAAAGCCTGGCTCTGGAACTGGAAGCCAAAGGCTACGGCTGGTTGGAAAACGGGGAAGGCTGAACATGTCTGACTTTCAACAACAGGCCCTGACGCTGGCCGCAAGTCAGCACAGCCCTGAATGGCTGGCTGACTTGCGCGTGCGTGGCGCTGACATCTGGTCGTCCGCCAAATGGCCGACCCGCAAGACCGAATTATGGAAATACACACCGCTGACTGCGTTGCAAAATGACAATCCGGCGCAGTGGGCGCAGGTTGATAATTGTGCGTGGCAGCAGGCGATTGATCCCATCGAACTGGATGCGACTCGGCTGGTGTTCATCAACGGACATTTTTCCGCTGAACATTCCAGCGAGCTGCCCGTCGGTGTCGTGTGCTTCGCCAATGCCGATACCGCTCAGCAAGCGCTGATTCGTCAGCATCTGGGTACCGTGGCCAATACCGCGGAGCACCTGTTCGCCGCCCTGAGCAACGCTTGGGTCGCCGACGGCATTTTGCTGCATGTACCCCGCGGTACGAAGCTGGAGAAACCGGTCTATATCCTCAACGTAGCCACTCCGGAAGCGCAGCCGGCGGTCAGCAACCAGCGTGTGCTGGTGCTACTCGAAGACAGTAGCCAGGCAGAACTGATAGAACACTACGTCTCCGGCGACGAGCAACAGAACCTGTTCGTCAACAGCCATACTGAAATCGTGGTCGGCAACAATGCCCAGTTGCAGCACTACCGCATCAACCTGGAGCAGGAAGACCTGCTGCATGTGGGTGGGGTACACGTGAACCTGCACCGCGATGCGCGCCTGCATGGCTTCACCCTGGCTCAGGGCAGCCGCCTCAAGCGTATCGACTACCACGTCAATATGCGCGGAGAGGGCGCTCACCTGGAGTTGCACGGTGTTTATCTGCCGCGCAACAAACAGCTGATCGATTATCACACCAACGTTGAACACCGGGTGCCCAACTGCACCAGCAACGAAGTGTTCCGCGGCATTATCGGCGACTCGGCCAAGGCTGTATTCAATGGTCGGATACATATCCATCCGCAGGCACAGAAGACCCTGGCCGAACTCAGCAACAAGAATCTGCTGACCTCGCCCAAGGCGGAAATCAATACCAAGCCGGAACTGGAAATCTACGCCGACGACGTGCGCTGCGCCCATGGCGCGACCATCAGTCAGCTTGATGAAACATCTGTGTTCTACCTGCAGAGTCGCGGTGTCACGCGTACCGAAGCGATTCGTATGCTCAGCTTCGGCTTCATCAACGAGCTGCTCAATCAGGTTCCCGAGCAGGCGATACAGGACTATCTGCGTCCGCGGCTGACCACCCTTTTCGGTCAGGGCGATGAGCAACTGGGGCAGTTGAACTATGACTGATCTGGCAGTGGACACCCACAACACCTTCAATGCCGAGCAGGTGCGCCAGGACTTCCCGATTCTGCATCAGGAAGTTCATGGCAAGCCCCTGGTGTATCTGGACAATGCAGCGACAACGCAGAAGCCAGAGGCGGTCATTCAGGCCATCGTGGACTACTACCGTCAGGACAACAGCAACGTGCACCGCGGCGCGCATACCCTTGCCGAACGTGCTACCGAGAAATTCGAGAACGCTCGTGTCAAGGTGGCCGGGCTGATCAATGCTCCTGAAGCGCGGCAGGTCATCTGGACTCGCGGCACCTCCGAAAGCATCAACCTGATCGCCGCCAGCTGGGGGCGTAGCCAACTGAAGGAAGGTGATCGGATACTGGTCTCGGCCATGGAGCACCACTCCAATATCGTGCCGTGGCAGATGATTGCGGCCCAGATGGGTGCGACCGTCGAGCCGATCCCGGTCGATAATACCGGCAGCATCGATCTGGCTGCATTCGAAGCCATGCTTGATGACAGTGTGCGCATGGTTGCCTGCGGGCATGTGTCCAATGCACTGGGCAGCGTCAACCCGGTCGAGCAGATAATCCGCCTGGCCCATGCTGCCGGTGCGGTATGCCTGATTGATGGTGCTCAGGCCATGAGCCATCTGCAGGTGGACGTGCAGGCGCTGGACTGTGATTTTTATGTGTTTTCAGCACACAAGATGTTCGGCCCGACCGGCGTTGGTGTGCTCTATGGCAAGGTTGAACTGCTGGAGACCATGCCGCCTTACCAGGGCGGTGGCGAGATGATCGAGACGGTCAGCTTTGCCGGCACTACCTACAATCAGTTGCCATACAAATTCGAAGCCGGTACGCCGGATATCGCTGGAGTGATCGCTCTGGGCGCGGCGGTGGATTACCTGCAGAGCATTGACCGCGACGCAGCAGAACGCCATGAACGGGATCTGCTCGAGTATGCCGAGGCCAAGGCCCGGGCCATGCCCGGAATCACTCTGGTTGGTACCGCGGCGGAGCGTACCGGTGTGCTGAGCTTTCTCATGGATGGTACCCACCCACATGACGTGGGCATGCTGCTGGACCAGCAGGGTGTTGCAGTGCGCACCGGAAACCATTGTGCCCAGCCGATCATGGACCAGCTGGGTATTCCGGGCACGGTGCGCGCCAGCTTCTGTTTCTACAACACCAGAGCCGACATCGATCGTCTGTTCGAAGCATTGGCCAAGGCGAAACAGTTTCTTGTCGAGGAGTAGAATATGAGTGTCGAATCATTTGATCCAACCAGCCAGGCGGTGTCTGTCACCCCGGCTGCGCTCGCACACTTCCGGCGTCAGCTGACCAATCAACCGGGTAAGTCGGTACGGGTCAGCATCAAGAAGAGCGGTTGTACCGGCTTCATGTATGTCATCGACATGGTAGAGCAGGGCGCCGAGAGCGACGTGCATTACCAGCTGGATGACCAGGTTGAATTGCTGGTCGATCAGAACAGCTTGGCGGTTCTTTCCGGCACTCAGATCGATATCGTGCAGGAAGGCATCAACCGCCAGATCCGCTTCATTAACCCCAACGTCAAAGACCAATGCGGTTGCGGCGAAAGCTTCAGTGTGAGTTGACATGGAAAGACGTATGGTTGTCGCCCAGGCAGATTGCCCGGCGCGACGGGTCCCCGATGGCACAGAGCTGACGATCCCGAAAGATACTTTTGTAACCATTACCCAGGCGCTGGGTGGCAATTACACGGTTACCTACAACGGCCAGATGGTCCGTGTGGATGGTACCGACGCAGCAAATCTCGGCCTTGAACCGGAGCTGCTGACCTTCCCCGAGCCAACCGACGACCTGATCCGCGAAGCGGATGTCTGGACCGCGCTCAAAACCGTTTACGATCCGGAAATCCCGGTGGACCTGGTGAACCTGGGGCTGATCTATTCGGTGATCATCGATCAGCAGGCCAAGCGGGTGGACATCAGCATGACCCTGACGGCGCCCGGCTGTGGCATGGGGCCGGTATTGGTCGGGGATGTCGAGTATCGGGTGCGTCGGGTGCCCAATGTCGAGACGGTGCACGTGGACCTGGTGTTCGACCCACCGTGGGGTCGCGAGATGATGAGCGAAGAAGCACAGCTTGAAACCGGTATGTTTTTCTAGGGGCAAGGATTTTTCATGAGCCAATTCGGCACAGATATCAGCAGCGACGACATTATCGACACGCTGTCATTTTTTGACAGCTGGGAAGATCGCTACAAATACATCATTGATCTTGGTCGCGAGCTGCCACCGCTGGATGACAGTCAGCGCACCGAACAGAACATCGTACGCGGCTGTCAGAGCCAGGTCTGGCTGACCAGCCGGGCGCAGGACGGCAAGTTGTTTTTCGATGCCGACAGTGATGCCTTCATCGTCAAGGGGCTGCTCGCTGTGGTCTTGGCTGCCTACAACGGCAAGACACCGGAAGCCATTCTGGCTTTCGATATCGAGGCCTATTTCACCCGCCTCAATCTGCTGAAACACCTGAGTGTGACCCGCGGCAACGGTCTGCGCGCTATGGTCAAGCGTATAAGGGATACCGCCGAAGCCATGTAAGCCTCCCTGGATGGTGGCACACCGCTATTGTTTTCGCATCTTGATCAGAGTATTTTTACCGCCAGAATAAATACATGGATGTACAAGATGCACGATGTCTGGAGCCGACTGAAGAGTGATACCCAGCTGGCGGTAGTCTCGACCGTCGGCGTGTTTGGCATTGTCAGTGTCACTCCCTTCGCGATTTACCGGATGTGGCAGGATAATTGGTTAGTGGTTGCGGTTGACATAATATTGCTGCTGACCACCTTGATAGCCGTTGCCATATCCTGGCGCTATGGCAGCACCAGACTGGCCGGACAGATACTCGCGGCTGTATACGGCACTGCGGCGGTCATTGTATCCATCCACGTGCAGGCCGGCGGTCTGTTCTGGTTCTATTGTCTGATCCTGTTCAACTTCTTTGTCATCCCACCCCTTCAGAGCACCATCGCGACCTTGCTGGCCCTGTCGTTTCTCTGCATCTATGGCGTTATGCACCCTGGCGAGGTATTTGTCGATCTGCAGCAGATGCTGATCTTCACTGCGACCTGTCTCTTGTGCAGTCTGTTTGCCTTCACCTTCGCCTGGCGCACCGGGCGACAGCGCCAACGCTTGCGGACCCTGGCCAACATGGATCCCTTGACCGGCGTGGGTAACCGGCGAACCCTGACCAGAGAAATGGAAATCGCGCTGGCCAGCCACAACCGCCATGGCACACCGTTTGGCTTGTTGTTGCTGGACCTCGATAATTTCAAATGTATCAACGACCGGCAAGGGCATGTCGAAGGCGATCGAGTTCTGGTCGAGTTCGCTCAGCTTACTCGCAACGCCAGTCGTCGTTCGGACCGGTTGTTTCGTCTGGGTGGGGAAGAGTTCGTATTATTGATGTCCAACATTGATCAGGCCGGCCTGGAAAGCGCGGCCAATAGTATCGTCAGGACTATTTCCACGCATTTGCGCAGTGCCGGTCGGCCGGTGACCGTATCCATCGGTGGTGCTCTGCTGGATGCCGGAGACGACAGCATCAGCTGGCTGAACAAAGCGGATGCATGCATGTATCGCGCGAAGCATGGTGGGCGCAACCGCTGTGTTGTTCATCTGGCCGATGAGGTTTCAGCTTTAATCGGATGAACGGACCTCCAAGACTCTGGTATCATTTTGCCTTCATGGTGGAGTCTCTTGCTTGTGCGCTTTTTGAACCCTGCGATAACCCGGGTTTGCCTACTGCTTCGCGCAGTACTGATATGCTCAACGCTGATGCCGGGAGCGGCATCGCGTTGAGCATCACCTTCATCAACTCCGGCACCAGTAGTGAACCCCATTATGACTTCTCCTTCGACCGCTGGCTGGAGCTGAACGAATGAGATTTCAGTCGCTTCGCCGGCGCCTGCTTGCGCGTCTGACAATGCTTGCGCTGATTGCCATGCTGCTGGTCTCCATCGTCCAGGTGCTGGTGATCACGCGAGAGCAGAGGCAGGACTATGCTCTCCTGCAGAGTCAATTGACCTCTACACAGATACCGCTACTGCAAACGGCGCTGTGGGATATCGAGATCAGCGCGCTGCAAGGGCAGCTTGTTCAGATTGTGGAGCTCCCGTCGGTTGCTGCGGTGCGCTTGCATGCTGAAACCGGACTGCAGTTGCAGGCGGGTGAAGCGACCGTCGCGGGAGCTGAAGCGGACTCCGTCCTGGCTATTCATTCGCCTTCCGGTGGTGGGCGACAACTGGGTGAGTTGCAGGTGTTTTACCGTCACGATCTGATCAGTCAGCGGATAATAAACTCCGTCCTGCAGCGTGTTCTGGAATTTTCCCTGTACACCATGCTGTTGTTTTTTGTGCTGTTTCGCACGTTGCATAAGGAGGTTGGCCGACCGCTGCAGTTGATTGCCGAATATGTCGGTTCACTGAAACCCCAGAAGCGGGCGCCACGCTTGGTTCTTTCGCGGGAGCAGCGCGACTGGTATGACGAAATCGATCTGGTTGCACGCGGCTTCGATACCCTGCGGCAAGGCATGTCCCATCATGCCGAGCAGCACGAGTGTGCGATCGAAGCTCTGGCCAATGAACGCGACAATCTGGATCGACGGGTCGATGAGCGCACCGCTGAACTGGCTTACCTCAACGGTTATCTGAAACTCATTTCCGGCTCCAGTCTGAAATTGATGCACCTCGATCATGCTCAATATCCCCAGGCCATGCGCCAGAGGTTGCGTGCCCTTGGCCAATATCTGCAGCTGGATGGTGGCATGTTGCTTGATACGCATGTTCGAGGCAGCAACAAGGTCCGTGCCAGCTGGATGAAGGAAGACGATAACCACTGGCTGGACCAAGCAAGCAATATCAATCTCTGGGCGGGGCAGATGGGGTGGTCGGTATCACGGCACAATAGCAGAACCTGGCTCATCCGCTTCATCAACCCGCAGCGCAGTTTTTGCTATATCGTGCGCAGCCGCCACAGCGACTCGCAGCTCACCCCCGAGCGCGAGGAGCTGCTGCTGGGCGCGGGGCAATGGTTGTTCAGTCTGGTGCAGCATTGGGATCATGTCGTTGGTCTGGAGCAAGCGAGACAGGAATTGGTACAGCTATCACGGACCGATCCGCTGACCGGTCTGGCCAATCGGCGGCGCTTTGAAGAGCACCAGATTGGCGAGCTGCGGCGCGCGCTGCGACTGGGTTATCCCGTTAGTCTTTTGATGATCGATGTCGACTATTTCAAGGGGTTCAATGATCTCTACGGGCACGCCGCCGGCGATGAGTGCCTGAAATCACTGGCGCGGCTGCTCGATGCCAGTTTCAAACGCACCGGCGAGCTGCCAGCGCGGGTCGGTGGTGAAGAGTTTGCCGTACTGCTTCCAGGATATGATCTCGATGGCGCCGGCGAAGCGGCGGACTCATTACGCCGGGCGGTACAGGCGCTGGGCGTACATCATGAAGGGTCAATCTGGGGCAAGGTGACTGTCAGTATCGGATGTGCCAGCTGGAGCGGGCCGGGAGAAATGGAGGAGGTGATCGACGGTTTGATGAAAACCGCCGATGCCGTGCTCTATGAAGCCAAGAGGCTGGGTAGGAATCGAGTCGCGCTACGTGTTGAATCGGTACTCAGCGACGAGCAATGATCCACACCGCGTGAATGATGCCTGGCAGATAGCCGAACAGCGTCAGCAGAATGTTGAGCCAGAACGCACCGGCAAACCCGACCTGCAGAAATACCCCCAGCGGCGGCAGCAGAATGGCAATGATGATTCTGATGATGTCCATGTATGTACTCCTGAATTATCGATAACTAACGAAGCGGGTCGTCAGGTTATGTGACTACCCCAAGGCTCTATGGTTCCAGCGCCGTTTCGAGGTTCCGGCTCAGTACAGATCTCGGCGATAGCGCTGTTGCTGATGCAGTTTCATCCATTGCTCTGCCGTCAGCAGCTCCTGTAACAGGCGGTGGATCTCCCGGCCCATGCCGGCCAGACTGCCGCATACATGGATACTCGCCCCGCGGTCGACCCACTGACGCAGTTGGTCGGCTTTGGCGGCGAGGCGGTGTTGCACATACTCCGGGCGATGCTCCGCTCGAGAAAAACATCTATCCAGAAGCAACTTGCCCTGCGCGGCCCAGGAATCCAGCTCCTCGTTCAGCCATAGATCATGCTGCAGGCAGCGTTCACCGAAGATCAACCAGTTATCCCCACGACCTTGATGTTGGCGCTGCCTGAGCAAGCCGCGCAAGCCGGCCAGCCCGGTTCCGGCACCGATGAAAATCCCCGGAGCATCGCCCTCCGGCAAGTGGAACGCCGGATTGGACTGCAACCGGACATCTAACGTCGCCCCGAGCTCTGCATGGCAGCATAGCCATCCGGAGCCGTGGCCGGCGACGCCTTGCGCACTGACGACCTGACGCACAATCAACTCCAATACACCGTCTTCCGGAAGACTGGCGATGGAGTAGGTGCGCAGGGCCGAACCAATACTCAGCTGTGCCAGGTCTCCGGCCTGCCAGATCGGCATATCGGCAACGGGTGCCAGACGTATCAGCCAGGCCGGTGAGCCCGGGCTGTTGGGGTTGAGTTGCAGGCGTTCGAGTAGCCTCCATTGCTCGAACGCGCCTGATGTCTCTGCATCGTACAGCGGCACGCCGGCCCAGGTCGAAGCCTGGCGAGACCAGCTCTGGATGCTGCCTGGTTCCAACCGATTCACATCCTGACGTGGTGTGGCAGCCGTTGCGCCCGCTGCGTTGAGCCAATGCGCCAGGCGTCGACCAAAGCCGCAGAAATCAGCGTACTGATCGTCACCCAAAGCCAACATCGAATAATTAAGGCTGCTCAGGTCGGGCTCGGTACCTTCAGCCTTGCGCCAGAATGCAGCAGCGTTATCCGGTGCCTCGCCTTCGCCATAGGTGCTGATGATCAACAGTGCCCGGGAGTAACCGGCCAGCTCCTGCGGCTGAATAGTATTGAGCGGCATCAGCACGGGTGTCAGGTTGCATTGCTGGAAGGTCCGAGCAAGCCGTTCGGCAATCTCTCGGGCCGCGCCGGACTGGCTGGCGTAGGCAATAAGCCAGTCCGGCGCGGCTGCGGACTTTATTACCGCAGGGCGCCGGGATTTACCCAGGCAGATCCAGCACAGCATCAGCCAGCCACTCATGGCCAGAGCAGCCCATAGCGCACGCTTGTTGAATAACCAGTGCAGCTCCGACAGCTCCGGCATACTCATCAGGGAGCCATGACTTCAAGGGTCGCGGTATAAGTAACGCGACGCTGGGTCAGCGGCGGCTGAACACCGTCTTTCTGCACCAGTTTGGCTTCCAGCCACCAGAAACCGGCGCTCGGCCAGGTGATGGCGACCTTGCCGTCAGCTCCACTGGTCTGCTTGATGTCATTGAGCTGGTCGCGATGGCGGATGCCTCCGGGAATGATATTCACCTCTACGCCCGCGGCGGGCTTGCCATCCAGCAGGAAGATGAATTCCGCTGTTTCCGTGGCAAAAAGGTCATTGGGATGGGTCACTGGCTGCAGTTCAAGGCCACGCCCGGTGGGAGTGAACACGCTGTTGGTGGGTTGTCCGGAGGTGACGAACACCTCCATACGCGATTCCATCTGGCTGACCTGCAGCTCCTGCACATCGGCCGGTATGGCCTGACCTATATCAGCCAGATCACCCATCCAGCGGCGGTCCTCACCGTTCTCTTGATAGCGGGCGAAGTAGCGTGGGGCACCGGCTACCGCGAGTTTGTAAGTCCCTTTCTGGCTGAGCTCCACATCGAATACGCTGCGGTATTTTCCAACGTGGCCATTTTGCGCCGGTACTTCTTTACCGTCCGGGGCGGTGATGACCAGGCGGTTGGCGGCGCGGGGTCTGGCTGGCTCGCCTGGCCCGTTGGCCCGGACTGGCGACTGGCCTATACCTTCCAGTACCAGCGGATGATGCTCGAAATAGAACAGGTCATTGGCGACGGCGGCATCCACGGTGATCCAGGCATCGTCACCTGAAAGCACGGTGGTGGAGGGTAGCATCCAGGCGCGATGGGCATTGGCCGACAGCGGCAGGGTGATGGCGAGGGCAATTGCGGTCCAGCGAGTGAGTTGTTTCAGCATGATATTGTTCTGTTCCAGAATGGTTTTATTTCAATGTCGCAGCACAAGAGCGTCGACAGCGGTATCGGACGTTCAGGGGGTGAGGGTCAGGCTGATTCTGCCCAGTTCGGTTTCTCCAGTGCCCTGATGTTTGATCTGTTCGTTAATGGGCCAGCTGAAGGGGACGCGGACCAGCTCGCGGCCACCGACCTCGCGGGCTGCTTCGACCAGTAATTGATAATCCCCGGGTTGCAGCGCAGCCAGGGCAGGGTGGTCTCCAGCGAACGACAGTGAATGCTCGCCTACCGCGCGCGTGGCGCCGGAAAGCCCATCCACCGGGAGCTCCAGTGAGCGCCCGCTGCGCCGCCACCACTGACGCATGTCCTTCAGCCATTTCTCACCCTCGCTGTCTCGCAGCTTCAGGTCATACCAGACAGCCAGATCGGCGACGTGCCCCTCGGTATTCTCGATCCAGATCGCTACGTAGGGGCGGTGATATTCCGCGACTGTCAGCCGCGGCACCTCTACCGAAACGTCCAGCTGCGCCGCGCCCGAGTGCGCGACGAAAACAGCAGCCAATGGTAATAAAAGCCATTTACGCATTAACAATCCTCTTTTCAATGAATGAACAGCAAGGCAATGAGTACCGGAATCAGCAGACCCAGGGCGGTAACCGGCCAGGTGCTGGGGCGGTTGCGTGCCTGCCGACCAAGCAGCAATAGCCCGGTCAGCGTGAAGAGCACACAGACTCCGGCAAAGATATCGATGAACCAACTCCACGCTGCGCCACTGTGGCGGCCCTTGTGCAGGTCGTTGGCATAGGCAATCCAGCCTCTGTCGGTGGCTTCGAAAAACACCTCGCCGGAGTGCAGGTCCAGAGTCAGCCAGGCATCGCCGCCGGGCTTGGGCATCCCCACGTAGACCTCAGCATCCGACCATTCCGCGGCATGCTCATCGAAGCGGACCGCCAGCATGCTCTCCAGCCAATGGTGCAGTGGGGCAGGGAGCTGCTGCTGCTCTGCAGCCACTGCCAGCAGGGGCGCGAGCTCCTCCGGCAGTTGCAATTTCAGCGTGCGGACATCGGGTTGCGCCTCGATACTGCCGGCATGATTCAAGGTGATGCCGGTGACGGCGAACAGCAGCATTGCGGCCAGGCACAGGGCGGAACTGATCCAGTGCCATTGACGCAATGTGCCGATCAGCAGGTATTTCATTGCCTTCTCTTGTTTACGGGGGTTATCAGAAACGGTAGTTGGCCGACAGCCACAAGCTGCGTGCTTTTTCCGTCACGTTGTAATCGTTCGAGCAGGACCAGGTGTCGTGATTGCCCAGATCATCGAAGGTCGGTTCACAGTTACGCCCCGCCATGTCCTTGTCCAACAGGTTGTTGACGCGACCATGCAGCGTCAGATCGTTGCTGGCCTGAAAGCGCATGCCCAGGTGGTAGATGTCGTAGGATTTGTAATACAGCTTGCGGGTAACCGGGGTCGGACCTGCGCTGACGGCGGTGCCGCGGTAGCGCTCGTCCCGCAGTTCGGCGATCAAGGCTACATTCAGACGCGGCAGTACGTCCCAGCTGAGCGTGCCGTTGAGCATGTGCTCGGGCGTGTTGACCAGAGGCAAGCCCTTTTGCGCGCCGCTTTTCTGCTCGCTGTCGGTATAGGTGTAGTTACCGCTGAGGCTGAGTGTGGGAATAATCTCCCAGCGTGCCGCCAGTTCGATGCCCTTGGTCTGCGCCTTGTCCACGTTGGTGCTCTGGCTGAAGCTGTCATATCCCAGTTCAGCCCAACCAGGACCGACGTCCACGCAGCCCGAACTGAGGTATTTCACACCGCTGGCGTTGTAGCAGTTGGGGATGGCATCGGCGCGCGCGATCTTGTCCTTGAACTCGTTGAAGAACAGCGTCGCGTTGGCATTGAAGTTGGTCAGATTGTCGTAGTACGCCGCAATCTCGTAGTTGGTGCTGGTTTCCGGCTGCAGATCCGGTGAGCCAGCCATCGGATTTACGCCCTGGCCGCCAAAGCCAACGATGCCCGGGAACAGCTGGTTTGGTTTCGGGGTCTTGTAGCCCGTGCTGACGCCGCCCTTCAGCGTCCAGTTATCCGTGGTCCGCCAGGTGAGATAGCCGCGGGGGCTGACTTCGGCACCGAAGATGTTGTGGTCATCGTAGCGGGCGCCGTAGGTGAAGGTCAGCTTCTCGGTGAGGTCCCAGTTATCTTCGGCAAACAGCGCCCACTGTTTATGATCCTGAGTCGCGCCGGACTGATAGGCGGAGCCATCCATGCCGAACACACCATCCTCCATCTCGGCGAGAAAATACTGACCGCCCAGGGTGAAGTGGTGACTACCAATGGAGCTCGACAGTTTGGTATCGAAGATGGTGTTGCGGATCTCCAGTTCGCGGCGGTTGCGCGGCAGGAAGGTGTTTTCCAGCTCTGCGCGCAACTCATCGGTGAGTTCGGGTGTACCGACGCCCTGGTCTGCGGAGGCCTGATTCCAGATATCCTGCAGGGCGCCTCGTTCCTGCACGGTCAGCGGCAAAGAGCGCCCGAGGTTACTGCTGGTGCTGCGCGTCAGACTGGTATCGCTGGTGCCGAAGCTCCAGCGGCCAGTGTGAGCCAGTACGAACTGCTCGCGCTCGACACGCTGATTTTCCGCATAGCCGACCCGAGGCTGGATGATGCCGCCACGGGCACGCCACAAACTATCCACTGAATCCAGCGTGCCGGTCTGGCCTTCGGTATTGTCGTAGCGCTGCTTGGCGATATCGTATTCGAACTGGAAATCGTGATCTTCCAGTGGGGTCAGGTTCAGGGTGAAGCCGGCATTCCAGTTCTTCGCAGCAACGATCTTCTTGTCGCCGAAGCTGCCGCCATCCTCGAACAGCGAGCCGTCGCCATTGATCAGTGTGCCTACGCTATATCCCGGATCGCTCTGCTCACGGTCATACAGACTGGCGCGTAACCCCAGGCCGAGCAGCCCTTCGATCAATGGCCCGCTGGCGAACAGATCGGTTTTCTTGTCATCCCCGAACTGGGAGTTTTCCTGGATGCTCAGCGCGTGGCTGATCGACCCACCCCAGTTATCCTGCACCTTGCGTGTGATGATATTGATCACACCACCCATGGCGTCGGCACCGTACAGGGTGGACATCGGCCCACGAATCACCTCGATACGTTCAATGGCATCCATCGAAGGCATGTACATGAACTGGCTGTTACCGAAGTTGTTCGGCCCGATATCGCCGATATCGCTCTGCCTGCGCCCGTCGATCAGAACAAGGGTGTAATCCTTGGGCAAGCCACGCATGGTGATGCTGATATTGCCGTTCTTGTCCAGATCCGCACCCACGTCAACGCCTTCGACATCGCGCAGGGCATCTGCCAGTCCGGCATAGGGTTTGCTCTGAAGCTGTTCACGACTGATGACGCTGATACTGGCAGGCGCATCGGCGATCTTCTGCTCGAAGCCGGTAGCCGATACTACGGTGACGTCCGGTAGCTGTACCGCGTCCTGATTGGCTAACGCAACGCTGGCTGCAAGCAATGCAGCGCCACCGGTGAAGTAGGAGGGAAGGCTGGTTCTGATCGACATCTGTTGCTGCTCCTTGATCCTTGCCCGAAGGGCTTCTGATGTGATCATCATGCTAAACGGAATCATTATCATTATTGGTTGTGCGCGGAAGTATAAGGAGCCAAGAGCGAAAGGGCTATCGTTTTTTGCGTATAAACAGGAATATTTCTCGTTTATCACGAGGAAAGCGGGAAGGGAGGAGGGAGAGGAAACGGGAGAAATGAAAACGCCCGCCGAAGCGGGCGTCTGCCGAAGCAGGTCAGACTCGTTTAGAAGTCGACGGTAGCGGACAGCCAGAGGCGGCGGCCTTCCTGAATAGTGCCGCTGGTGCCGCGTGTTATATGGGCATAATTCGAAGACCACTGAGTATCACCGGCGCTATCGACATAGGTGGTTCCTTCAAGAAAGTCCTTGTCGAACAGGTTGTAGATAGTGGCTGTCAGAGTAACGTTGTCTGAGGCGCGGTATGCGCCGCCTAGATGGAACAGTTCATAGGCATCCATGTCGCCCACCTGGCGCTCGATTGCCTGGTCATCCGCATTCAAGTTCGCATAGCGTTGGGTGAAGCGGGTCCGCTCCCCACGGTATTCCCCACGCAGCCACATGGAAAGACGCTCAGTTGCATGCCAGTTGAGCTTGGCATTGAGCAAATGCTCTGGTGTGTTATTCAGACGCTCGCCTTTGTCCGGTCCGCTTTTCTGCTCGCTGTCGCTGTAGGTGTAGTTCCCGCTCAAGGTCCAGCGGGGGGCAAACATCCAGCTTGCGGCCAGTTCCAGCCCCTGGGTTTCGGCCTTGCCGATGTTGGTCAACTGTGAGTAGTCGCCATCGGAAATGGTCGGGTGGCCGGTGACGGTAATATCATTGCCATCCGAAATTTTGTCCTTGAATTTGTTATGAAACACAGTGGCATTGGCATTGAAGCCGGTCAGGTTGTCATAGTAAACGCCGAACTCGGTATTGGTGCTTTCTTCCGGATCAAGATCAGGGCTGCCGATAGTGATGGTCGTGCCTTGGCCGGTGATACCGTTGATTCCATCATGCAGGTCGTTCAGGTCAGGCGTTCTATAGCCCTTGCTGACGCCCCCTTTCAGAGTCCAGTTATCATTGGTGTTCCAAACCAGGTAAGCACGAGGGGTGAAGTGACCACCGAAGGCTTCGTGGTCTTCATACCGGCCACCCAGCGTCAGAGCCAGGTCATGGCGCATACGCCATTCGTTTTCCGCAAACAGTGCCCAGGAGTCTTGCTCGAAATACTCGCCGGCAATCCCGTCGGTCATTTCAGAGTCGCGGTATTGGCCACCAATGGTGAATAGATTGGCTTCACCGAGGGGCGCTACCAGCTTGGAGTCGAGTATCAGGTCGGTTGTTTCCAGCTCACGATCATTGCCGCCGATAATTGACGGGAAGCCCGCGTAAGGAACGCCAATATCGCCAGGGATGGTGCGGCCAAGAGTCTCAGTAGTACTATGCGTAACACTACTATTCAGATTACCAAAGCTCAGATGAGCATTGTGGCCCAAGGCATACTGTTCACGCTCAAAGCGCAGCTGGTCAGAATACCCATTAGCCGTACCAGGATTACCCTGACAGTTTCTATCCCTGCCATCCAATGTACCCAGCTGACATTCATCATTCTCGTAAACCTGACGGCCACGTTCGAAATCAAGATAGAAGTCGTGGTTGGCAACCGGAGTCAGATTCAGACGGCCACCGATAGTGTAATTGCGACCTTCAACCGGAGAAGCACCGCGCTTGCTGACCTCTGAGTCGTTGTCGAACATCAGATCGGATTCTTCTCGATTGTAGAGGCTGCCACGTACCGCCAAGCCGAGCAGTCCGTCCACCAGCGGGCCGCTGGTATAGAAACTGGTTTTGCTGGCATCACCGTAATCGCGATTTTCCTGGAAGGTGTGATCAAGGCTTACAGTTCCACTCCATTCATCACCGACCTTTTTTGTAATGATGTTGACTACACCGCCCAGGGCATCTGAACCATAGAGAGTGGACATCGGGCCACGGATGACCTCGATGCGCTCAATGGCGGACATTGGCGGAATGAAGCTGGTTGAGGTTTCACCAAAACCATTAGGAGCGATGTTGCCCGGTGCGTTCTGCCGGCGGCCGTCGATCAGAATCAGCGTGTGCTGACTTTCCATGCCACGAATACTGATATTGAGGCCACCGGTCTTTCCGGTGCTCTGATTGGTGTCGATGCCTTCCACATTTTCCAGCACCTGAGCCAAGTTGCTGTACCGATTCTGCTGCAAATCTTCCTGACTGATCACACTGATGCTGGCCGGCGCTTCGGTGATCTTCTGCTCGAAGCCCGAGGCGGTCACGACGGTGTCGGACAGGCGGATGGTCTCTTCATTGGCCAGCGCAACGCTGCTTGCCAAGAGGCCAAGACTGCCGACAAGGGCATAGTGTGCTGCAAAGGCAGGACGGTTCGACAACATCAGAAACTCCTTTCGGATGGATGAGAGACAATAGAGTATGTCTACCAACAAGATTGATAATGATTATCAGACGCTGGCAATATTACATCTCAATTTGTAAATTTCAACCGGCAAATGTAAATGTTTCGAAAGGAGAGATACCGAAGGATAAGGGGAGCGACGCTGTCTGGGCACGCCCAGCTCCGCCGGCTCCCCGGGGGAGAGAGAAAGCAGTAGCGGGTTATTTCAGGCGGCGTTCGATGCCCATGTGTACCAGGATTTTGGCGGAGATCTCCTCGACCGAGAAATGCGTCGAGTTGATGTGTGGGATGTTTTCCCGGCGGAACAGGTTTTCGACTTCGCGAATCTCGAACTCGCACTGGGCGAAGCTGGCATAGCGACTGTTGGGGCGGCGTTCGTTGCGGATGCTGGCCAGTCTATCGGCATCAATGGTCAGACCAAACAGCTTTTGCTTGTAGGGCTTCAGCGCGGCGGGCAGCTGCAGGCTTTCCATGTCGTCATCGGTCAGCGGGTAGTTCGCAGCGCGTATTCCATATTGCAGCGCCATATAGAGGCAGGAGGGCGTTTTGCCGCAGCGGGAGACGCCGACCAGAATGATGTCCGCTTCCTTATAGTGATGGGTGCGGGCGCCGTCATCGTTATCCATGGCAAAATGCACGGAGTCGATGCGGTCCTGATAGTTGCTGTTATGCTGAATTGAATGGGATTTGCCTACCGAATAGGATGACCCGGCGCCCAATTCCTGCTCCAGTGGCGCGAGAAAGGTGGAGAAGATGTCGATCATGTAGCCTTTGGATCGGGCCAGCTCCTGATGGATGTCCCGGTTGACCACGGTTTCAAAAATGATCGGCGGATGACCATCCGTCTCGGCAGCAGCATCGATTTGTTGTACCATGTCCCGCGCTTTTTCCACGGTATCCACGTAAGGCCGCAGCAGTTTGCTGAATTGGATATTTTCGAATTGCGAGAGCAGACTCTGGCCAAGCGTCTCGGCAGTGATGCCTGTACCATCGGAAATGAAAAAAGCAGTGCGTTTCATGCGCGAAGCCTTAAGATATCGGAATTTACCGGGGACAGCGGTCCTGAGCCCCCAGAATTGAGCGTCAAAGTGGCATTGTGGCGTATTTGTGACTTGCAGACCAGACGGCAAAGCCCGCGCTGCTAACCTATTCATTGATTGACGGAGAGATCACCTTGCTAGAGTACGTAGTGTCCTTTGAGCAACTGGGTGTTGGAGATGTTGAGCGCGTTGGCGGCAAGAATGCCTCGCTCGGTGAAATGATCAGCAATCTGGCCGGTGCCGGTGTATCCGTACCGGGTGGCTTTGCTACTACTGCTGATGCCTACCGCGACTTTCTCGAACAAAGTGGTCTCAATGACCGTATCAATGCCGCACTGGACACGCTTGACGTGGACGATGTGAACGCCCTGGCTCGCACCGGTGCGCAGATACGTGAATGGATCATGGACGCCGAGTTCCCTGCGGCTCTGGATCAAGCCATTCGTGGCGCCTTTGCCGAGCTTTCAGCCGGCAACGAAAACCTGGCGGTAGCCGTACGTTCTTCCGCTACCGCCGAAGATCTGCCCGATGCCTCTTTTGCCGGTCAGCAGGAAACCTTCCTGAATATCCGTGGCGTGGATAACGTCATCCGCGCGGCCAAGGAAGTATTCGCTTCGCTGTTCAATGACCGCGCCATTTCCTACCGCGTTCACCAGGGTTTTGATCACAAGCTGGTTGCTCTGTCGGTCGGTGTACAGCGCATGGTGCGCTCCGAGACCGGCACCGCTGGTGTGATGTTCACGCTGGATACCGAATCCGGTTTCCGTGATGTGGTATTCATCACCGGTGCCTACGGTTTGGGTGAAACCGTTGTGCAGGGTGCGGTCAACCCTGACGAGTTCTATGTGCACAAGCCCACTCTGGAAGCGGGTCGCCCATCGATTCTGCGCCGTAACCTGGGCAGCAAGGCGCTGAAGATGATCTACGGCGAGGAAGCTTCCGCCGGTCGTTCGATCAAGACCGTGGACGTGGACGCTGCCGAACGGGCGCGTTTCTGCCTGTCTGATGAAGAAGTGGTCAATCTGGCCCGTCAGGCGGTGATCATCGAGAAACACTATGGCTGCCCGATGGATATCGAGTGGGCCAAGGACGGTGACGACCAGCAGCTGTACATTGTTCAGGCGCGCCCTGAAACCGTGAAGAGCCGCAGCAACGTCAACGTCATGGAGCGTTACCTGCTGAAAGAAAAAGGCACCGTGCTGGTTGAAGGCCGCGCAATCGGTCAGCGTATCGGCGCAGGTCCAGTCAAGATTATTCGCGACGCATCCGAGATGGACAAGGTCCAGCCGGGCGACGTACTGGTTTCCGACATGACCGACCCTGATTGGGAGCCGGTAATGAAGCGCGCCAGCGCCATCGTCACCAACCGCGGTGGTCGTACCTGTCATGCGGCGATCATTGCACGCGAACTGGGTATTCCTGCGGTGGTGGGTTGCGGCAATGCCACCAGCGAGCTGAGCGACGGCCAGGAAGTAACGGTTTCCTGCGCCGAAGGTGACGCTGGCATGATCTACGCCGGCCGTCTGTCCTTTGATATTCGCACCAACAGCGTCGACGCCATGCCGCCGCTGCCGTTCAAGATCATGATGAACGTCGGCAACCCGGATCGCGCCTTCGACTTCGCCAACCTGCCCAATGAAGGTGTTGGCCTGGCGCGCCTGGAATTCATCATCAATCGCATGATTGGTGTGCATCCCAAGGCACTGCTGAACTTCGACAGCCTGCCTGCAGAAGTCAAGGACAGCGTGGAAAAGCGCATCGCCGGCTACAGCGACCCGGTCGGCTTCTATGTCGATAAGCTGGTAGAAGGCGTCAGCACCCTGGCTGCAGCCTTCTGGCCGAAGAAAGTCATCGTGCGCCTGTCCGATTTCAAGTCGAATGAATACGCCAACCTGATCGGCGGACGTCTGTACGAGCCTGAAGAAGAAAACCCCATGCTCGGCTTCCGCGGCGCTTCGCGTTACATCAGCGAAGCATTCCGTGATTGCTTCGAACTCGAATGCCGCGCGATGAAGCGGGTGCGCGATGAGATGGGGCTGACCAACGTCGAAATCATGGTGCCCTTCGTGCGCACCGTCGGTGAAGCCCAGCAGGTGGTCGAGCTGCTGGCCGAGAACGGTCTCAAGCGCGGCGAGAATGGCCTGCGCCTGATCATGATGTGCGAGCTGCCGGCCAACGCGCTGTTGGCTGATGAGTTCCTGGAGCATTTCGATGGTTTCTCCATCGGCTCCAATGACCTGACCCAGCTGACACTGGGGCTGGATCGGGACTCCGGCATCATCGCTCACCTGTTCGACGAACGTAATCCAGCGGTCAAGAAGTTGCTGGCCAATGCCATCGCCGCCTGCCGCAAGGCTGACAAGTACATTGGTATTTGTGGTCAGGGTCCATCGGACCATCCGGACCTGGCGCGCTGGTTGATGGAGCAGGGCATCGAGAGCGTATCGCTCAACCCCGACTCGGTGATGGATACCTGGTTCTTCCTTGCGGAAAACAACAGCTGATCAGTACAGGAGCAGAAATCATGCACTATGTAACGCCGGATCTGTGTGATGCCTATCCCGACGTCGACGTTGTCGAGCCCATGTTCGGCAACTTCGGTGGCCATGATTCATTTGGTGGCGAGATCGTCACGGTAAAATGTTTCGAAGACAACTCGGTAGTCAAAGAGCTGGTTGACGAAGATGGCACCGGCAAGGTCATGGTGGTTGATGGCGGTGGTTCCCTGCGCCGCGCTCTGCTCGGTGACATGCTGGCGGAAAAGGCCGCACGCAATGGTTGGGAAGGCATCATCATCTACGGCTGTGTGCGTGATGTCGACGTGCTGATTCAGACTGCATTGGGAATTCAGGCATTGGCCAGTCACCCAATGAAAACCGACAAGCGCGGTATTGGTGATCGTAATGTTGCAGTCACGTTCGCTGGTGTGACCTTCCGCCCGGGCGAATACGTATATGCCGACAATAACGGTATTATCGTTTCGCCCGTTGCATTGCAGATGCCCGAGTAAGTTCTACTCCGGGTGTTTCAATGAATACATCGGCCGGGTGGCATCACCCGGCCGATGTGCGTCTGTATTCACTGATTCGGAGATAGCCATGGACGATCCCTTTGAGCAACATCTGCGCAGCCTGATGCAAAAGGATGCTGCCGGGCAGCCATCCGGTGAGGACGACAAGCGGTTGGAGCGTGTCCTGCATCGAGCACATGTGCGCACCGGTTTGTTTGATCTGCTCAGTCTGTTCGCACGTTGGGGCTGGGTCATCGGCGAGGGCGGTGCACGGGGGCTGCGACAAGCCCGCACCATGCGCCGCGAGCAGCGCGGTCCTTCTTCCACTGATCTGAATTAATAGCGAGCCTATCCCATGGAACAAGAAACCTGGAGCCAGAGTTTTGTGGCTGCGATGACTGCTTTGTGGACCAAAGTAGCCTCCTTCATACCCGACCTGATAACGGCACTGATCATTGTCTTGCTCGGCTTTGTCATCGCCCGAATTATCGATGCGGTTCTGAGTAAGGGATTGGCCAAGCTCGGGCTTGATCGGCTGATGGCCGGAGCGGGGGTGACCAAGATGCTCGGACGGATCGGCATCGCCTCACCGGTCTCGGCAGTCATCGGCAAGATCGTCTACTGGTTCATCATTCTCACCTTTGTGGTGTCCGCCGCCGAGACCCTTGGCCTGGCGCGGGTATCATCGACGCTGGATGCCTTTACTCTTTACTTGCCCAAGGTGTTCGGTGCTGCGCTCATCCTGCTGGCCGGGCTGCTGCTGTCACACCTGGTCGCTGGTGTGGTACGTGGTACCGTCGAAAGTATCGGCGCTGATTACGCCGGCGGCATAAGCCGGCTGGTGCAGGGCCTGCTGGTCATTATCACGGTGTCGCTGGCCATCGGACAGTTACAGATCGAGACGCAGTTGCTCAACACCGTCATTGCCATCGTGCTGGTGTCCTTCGGCGCAGCCGCGGCATTGGCCATGGGGTTGGGCAGCCGGGAAACCGTCAGTCAGATCATTGCCGGTGTCTATCTGCGCGAACTGTATGAAGTGGGTGACAGAATCCGGGTCGAGGATGCTGAGGGTGTGATTGAGGAAATCGGCACCGTTAAAACCACACTCATGGATGATGAGGGGCGGCTTATTTCCGTAGCCAACCGTACTCTGATCGATAAACCGGTGTCGCGCTGATTGCGGCACGGCCCAGCCAACTGAGTGATAACCCGTTTTGACTGAGACTTCAGCATCACGCAGCCGCAGCCAATTATCCGAGATGACGGATGAAGAGCTGGTATCGCGCGCCAATCGTGAACTTTTTCACACTACCGTTGCCTATGAGGAGCTGATGCGAAGATATCAACGCACACTCTTCAATGTATGTGCTCGATATCTTGGCAACGAAAGGGATGCTGATGATGTATGTCAGGAGGTAATGCTGAAGGTGCTGAACGGGCTCAAGCACTTTGAGGGTAAGGCCAAGTTCAAGACATGGCTATATAGTATTACTTACAATGAGTGCATCACTCAGTATCGAAAAGAGAAGCGGAAACGACGGTTGTACGATGCGCTGAGCCTGGATGGCCAAGAGGAAGCCCAGGAACCTGAAAGTCCAGCTGTAGACAGTAAGGGCCTTGACCATTGGCTCGTGCATGTAAATCAGGTGGATCGGGAGATTCTGGTATTACGCTTCGTGGCCGAGCTGGAGTTTCAGGAAATATCCGACATCATGAACATGGGCTTGAGTGCTACGAAGATGCGATACAAGCGTGCACTGGAAAAGCTGAAAAGGCATATAAACAACCCCTTTTAGTTCAGGATTTTCTTGCGATGCTCCAGTCTCTGCTATACTCCTTCCGAGTTTTGCGCAAAACCAAACGTCCGAATGGATTTAACGGGGATTCAAAATGAAATTGAAAAACACAGTAGGTATCGTTGTAGGTGCTGCTATAGCAGCCTCTGGTGTGCCGGTCATGGCTCAGAGCGCTGGTTCGGTTGAAGTCGAGGCTTTTGCCAAGCGTTACTTCACCGATAGCCGCCACAACCTGAGCGACGGTACACTGGTCGGTGGTAGCCTTGGTTATTTCGTCACCGACGACGTACTGTTGAATATCGGCCTGGGTACGTATAAGAGCCTGGAAGTCGATGGCGGCCCGAACGATGGCGAAGACATCGATGGCAAGCTGGCCCACGTTGAAGCCGTTTACCACTTCGGCGAAGGTGCACTGCGTCCCTACGTTTCCGGTGGTTTTGCCCATCAGGAGCTGGAGCAGATCGGTACCAGCCAAGACGACCGCACCACCATGGCGGTGGCTGGTTTCGGTATCAAGAACTACCTGAACGAAAACTTCTTCGTCAAGGCAGGTGTTGATGCGCTGTACGGTCTGGACCATGGCAACACTGAATGGCAGGCTGGCGTTGGCGTAGGTCTGAACTTTGGTGGCGCTGCTCCGGTTGTTGCCCAGGCTGAGCCTGCACCAGCTCCGGCCCCGGCTCCTGAACCGGCTCCGGAAATGCAGTCTGTTCGCGTTGAGCTGGACGTCAAGTTCGACTTCGACCGCGACACTATTCGTCCAGAGTTCCGTCAGGACATCCAGAGCCTGGCTGAGTTCATGAAGACCTACCCATCGGTAACCACTACCGTTGAAGGTCATACTGACTCCGTCGGTACTGATGCGTACAACAAGGATCTGTCCGAGCGCCGCGCCAACTCGGTTCGCGAAGCACTGATCGCCGAAGGCGTTGAGTCCTCCCGCGTGAACGCTGCCGGTCACGGTGAATCTAATCCGATCGCTGACAACAGCACTGATGACGGCCGCGCCATGAACCGTCGTGTTGAAGCAGAAGTTGAAACAGAAGTTGAAGTTCGTTAATCGATCTTCGGCAATAAAAAACCCGGTCAATTGACCGGGTTTTTTTATCGCTCAGTTTCTTCTCGCTATCAATCTTCAATCTGATTGACACCGGGAAAGCGCAATCGGAAATCTTCAGGCATGAGTGTCACCCGCGCCGCGAGGAAGTTATAGAATACGAAACCGGACTTCGCCAAGGCAACCAACTCTCCGTCCTGCGCCTTGGTGATACGGAAGATGATATCCCCGCCATATCTGTTCAAGTCCATCAGGCCAACTTCGAAGGTCAATGCTTCGCGGGCGAAGGCTTCTCTGCGATAGGTGGTGGCCAGGTCGGTAACGATGATGCCGACATCATTGACGCTGACTTCTTCTATGCCGAACTGATACAGGAAGCGTGCTCGCGCTTCCGAAATCATCGACACCATGGAGTCGTTGGCCAGATGCTTACCGGAGTTGATATCGGTGATGCGGACGGTCAGTTGAGTGGTGAAGTAGAACTGATCTTCCGGAAATTCCAGATGTAAACGTGCCATTCTCTAAAACCTGCTGCTGCATGAGGCGCCGCCACGAGATATAACATGGCCGGCAATGGAGCGCGCATTGTACGCGACTTCGCCGTTCGCCGCTCAAGACCTATACGGAAAAGGCCACCCGGAGGTGGCCTTTTCATCAACACCCGGGCCGAGGCCCGCGAGTCAGTTCGATCAGAACTGGTTCATGGTGTTGTCTTTACCGCCAGCTTTCAGTGCAGCTTCGCCAGCGAAGTACTCTTTATGGTTATCACCAAGATCGGAGCCAGCCATGTTCTGGTGCTTGACGCAGGCGATACCCTGACGGATCTCCTGACGCTGAACACCTTTCACGTAGGCCAGCATGCCTTCCTTGTCGAAGTACCCTTTTGCCAGGTTGTCGGTAGACAGTGCGGCAGTGTGGTAAGTCGGCAAGGTGATCAGGTGGTGGAAGATACCGGCTTCACGGGCTGCATCAGCCTGGAAGGTGCGGATCTTCTCGTCAGCCAGCTGGGCCAGTTCAGTCTCGTCGTACTCGATGCTCATCAGGCCGGCACGGTCGTAGGCGGAAACATCCTTGCCTTCTTCAACCATGGCGTCGAATACCTGCTGACGGAAGTTCAGCGTCCAGTTGAAGGACGGGCTGTTGTTGTAAACCAGCTTGGCATTCGGAACCACTTCGCGGATACGGTTGACCATCTCGGCGATCTGGCCAACGTGCGGCTTCTCGGTTTCGATCCACAGCAGGTCGGCGCCGTGTTGCAGGGAAGTGATGCAATCCAGCACAACGCGGTCGATGCCGGTGTCCTTGCGGAACTGGAACAGACCGGAAGCCAGGCGCTTGGGCTTGAGCAGCTTGCCGTTGGCCTTGATGACCACGTCACCGTTCTCGATGGCGTCGGCATTCTCGATGTAATCACCATCCAGGAAACCGTTATACAGGTCGCCCAGGTCACCTGGCTCGTTGGTGACAGCGATCTGCTTGGTCAGGCCAGCGCCCAGGGAGTCGGTACGGGCAACGATAACACCGTCGTCCACGCCCAGCTCGAGGAACGCGTAGCGAACAGCGTTGATCTTGGCCAGGAAGTCGGAATGCGGAACTGTTACCTTGCCGTCCTGGTGACCGCACTGCTTCTCATCAGAAACCTGGTTCTCGATCTGGATGCAGCATGCACCCGCTTCGATCATCTGCTTGGCCAGCAGGTAGGTAGCTTCGGCGTTACCGAAACCGGCATCGATATCGGCGATGATCGGCACAACGTGAGTTTCGAAGTTGTCGACCTGAGCCTGGATTTCTTCTGCCTTGGCAGTGTTGCCTGCAGCGCGTGCTTCGTCCAGAGCAGTGAACAGCAGATCCAGTTCGCGGGCATCAGCCTGGCGCAGGAAGGTGTAGAGCTCTTCGATCAGGCCGGAAACGGCGGTCTTCTCGTGCATGGACTGGTCGGGCAGGGGGCCGAACTCGGAGCGCAGGGCAGCAACCATCCAGCCGGACAGGTACAGGTAGCGTTTGTTGGTGGTTTTCAGGTGCTTCTTGATGGAGATCAGCTTCTGTTGGCCGATGAAACCGTGCCAGCAGCCCAGAGACTGAGTGTAAACAGACGAATCGGCGTCGTATTCAGCCATATCCTTGCGCATGATAGCAGCGGTGTACTTGGCGATATCCAGACCGGTCTGGAAGCGGTTCTGTGCACGCATGCGTGCCACGGATTCCGGGTTGATGGCGTTCCAGCCGTTACCGGCGGTTTCTTTGAGCGCGGCAACTGCTTTGATATCGTTCTGATATGCTGACATGGTCAATCCTTCAAAGTTTGCGTTTGGTTCTGACGTTAGTCGACCCCGAACCCACCAGCCAGAGCCTGGGTTGCGGCACTCCGCAGTGCGTCGAAACAGTGACTGAATTGAAGAATGACATGAAGATAGGAGAGTGACGAACAGTCGATGAGCTGGTTGGCGCACTTTGCCCAAGCTGATTGGCTCGGCAGAACATGCAACCACTTCCGGGTCATGCAAGCTGCTACGTTTAAATCGCTTCCCCGTCCCTCAGGACAACTTCGTTCCAGTCGCAACCTCGTCGAACTGCCTTGTGGGCTGTTAAGACACAGATGCTGCCTTAGGTTCAGGCAAACATCCGGAGACCCTGTTAAGGGGCTCTGGCTAGCGGGAGCGGGGCAATAATGCAGTTTAAGAAAACAGAAGTCAATGTCATTGTAGTGAAATTAATAAAACACTACAAAACTCCAACAAAGCCTAATCGAGGCGCTCAATCATCAAGCGAACGCTCTGTTGTTGTGAGCTGCGGGTGGTAGTGCGCCTGCCTATGTCTCGTCTGCGCTGGCTTTCAGTATCATCGAAGCCACCGATGGTGACCCACTCACCCAAGCGCGCGGTGACGACGGTGTCGGTTCGTTGCACATCGATCACATCATTCCCGGCGGGATGCATCCGATCATTATTGGCGCTCAGGCTGATGGTTGCGACGTCGCCGCTCAGGCGTACGGTGGCATAGAAGCCGGAGGTCACATCATGGTATTCGGTCTGATTGACCACTTGGCCGTAGATATTGGTTGAGGTGCTGGTCAGAGGAACCCGTTGACCTGTCTGGATCAGCACGGGATAGCCTTCGTTGGCAGTGATCACCCGCGCGCCATCACTCGCGCCGCGGGTTTCGCGGCGGATGATACGGGCCTGGTTGTTGCCACGGGCGTGGCCGACGACGATATCGCCGGAGCCGGTCTCCAGGCGTCCGTCCAAACGATAACCACTCTGGGTGCCAAGCGCGCTGCCGGCGTTGCTGACCGTGATACGCAATTTTGCCGGCTGGCGATCAAGATCCGCAAGCAATACGCGAATCTCCTGCAGCCGCTCTGGTTCGGCACGGATGATCAACTGATTGCCGTAGGCGGAAACGCGTTCGTCAGCGCGGAGCATGGGCTGTATTACCGGCACCATGTCTTCTGCCATGCTGTAGCCCAGAGGAATGACTTCGGTTCTCGGCGCTGCAGCGAGCTGGAGAGAACAGATGGCAAGCGCGAGAGTGACAAGCGTTGCCAGCATGGTTCGCAGGTTCATGGCGCGATCTCCTCGTTACCGAACCTGAGTTTAGCATCTGAAGTGACCTGTGCGCGGGCGGCTGTCTTCGCGCCAGGGCAGCAGGTGTCAGCTGGGGTCGGAGGTTGCTGGCTCCCAGCTCATGTCCTGATGGGGAATGCCGGCCTCGGGATAGACATTCGAGCAGGTGACGAAGCCCAGTTGGCTATAGAAGCCGAGGGCATGCGTTTGCGCTGAAAGCTGCAGGCGCGCCATACCCTGTTGCCGGGCGTAGGCCATGACGGCGCGCATCAACTGCTGGCCCAGGCCCTTGCTGCGGGCCTGGGAGAGAAGGGCGACGCGGCCGATGTGCCCATCCGGTAGCAAACGGGCGGTGCCGACCGGTGCGTGCTCAACAGTCAGCAGAAAGTGCGTCGCGCGCGCGTCTTCTGCGTCCCATTCCAACTCCGGCGGCACATGTTGCTCGTCGATGAATACCGTCTGGCGGATGTCACGCAGCGCGTTGGTACTGCGCCACTCCGCCACACGGATGTCGACTTCATTCATCGTTACCTTCCAGCAGCAGGTCACCCTTGGCTAGCAACTGCTGTAACAACTGCATGGCTTCGGCATCCTGACGCCAATCCTGCAATTGATCTGCGTCCAGGTATTCCCGATTGCAGATCAGTTGCACCAGTGGTCGCAGACGGGTTGGTAGCAGGCAATGTTCGCCGCAGGCAAACAGCATCAGGTATTGGTCCTGCTCCTGGCGCCAAGCCAGCCGGGCGCTGGCATTGCGTATCAGGCCAAATCCATTATCCAGTGCTTCGGTCAGCACTTCCTCGTCAGGCTCCTGCGCTTCAATCAGCTCCGGATAGCGGGGCTCGGTCATGAAGCGTCCGAGCCAGGTGCCTAGCGCCTCTTTGTCGTGCACCAGCTCGAGAATGAGATTCTGCAGCCGCTCAACAGTCTGCTCGTCGATTTGTGCGGGGTCGTCAGGGGTACTCATTCCAGCATCGCTGTAACGTTGCTGATCGCCCAGATACTGACCGAGAAAATCACTGAAATGGGCAAGCACTTCGGCATGGCTGGGGGCACGGAAGCCGATCGAATAGGTCATGCAGTCATCTTCGGCGATGCCGTAATGGGCCAGGCCTGGAGGCAGATAGAGCATGTCGCCGGGCCTCAGAACCCACTCTTCCTGCTGCTCGAAATCACGGAGAATGCGCAGGTCCGGATGTTCCTGCAGGGGGCTATCAGGATTGCAGGGTTGGCCGACCTTCCAACGCCGTTGGCCGTGACCCTGCAACAGGAACACATCGTAGTTGTCGTAATGTGGGCCGACGCTGCCGCCCGGCGCGGCATAGCTGACCATCACATCGTCAACTCGCCAGTTGGGTAAGAAGCGAAACGCCTGCAGCAACTCGGCGACCTCAGGCACGAACTGGTCCACCGCTTGTACCAGTAGCGTCCAGTCCTTTTCCGGCAGGGTCTTGTAGGTGTCTTCGTCGAAAGGGCCATGGCGCAGTTCCCACGGCGTCGCACCCTGTTCCAGGACAATGCGTGATTCCACTTCGCCTTCCAGCGACAGGCCGGCAAGCTCATCTGGCGTCAATGGGTTTTCGAAGTCTGGAAACGCCTGGCGGATCAGCAGCGGCTTTTTCTGCCAGTAATCCCGGAGAAATACATCGGCGGACATGCCGCCTGGCAGGGTGGTGACGGAGAAGGGCATGATGGCCTCGGAATGAAAATGCTACAGAAGGGACAGCAAGGGGCAAACAGACCCGCGCCCGGCAGGAAGCCGAGCGCGGATCGCAGATCAGATGCGGCGAGCCTGGGCCACTGCATTGCCGATGTAGGTGGCGGGCGTCAGTGCCTTGAGTTCCAGTTTGGCTGCGTCAGGGATCTCCAGCTCATCAACGAAGGTTTGCAGCGCCTGAGGGGTGATGCCCTTGCCGCGAGTCAGCTCCTTGAGCTTCTCATAGGCATCCGGCACGGCGTAGCGGCGCATGACCGTCTGAACCGGCTCGGCGAGGACTTCCCAGCAGTTGTCCAGCTCTTCAGCAATTCGTTGAACATTCAGCTCCAACTTACTGATTCCTTTAAGGCTCGCCTCATAAGCAATGATGCTGTGAGCGAAACCAACGCCCAGGTTACGCAGCACGGTGGAGTCGGTCAGGTCACGCTGCCAGCGGGAGATCGGCAGCTTGCTGGCAAGGTGCTGGAGGATCGCATTGGCGATACCCAGGTTGCCCTCGGAGTTCTCGAAGTCGATCGGGTTGACCTTGTGCGGCATGGTCGAGGAACCGATTTCACCGGCGATGGTTTTCTGCTTGAAATAACCCAGCGAGATATAACCCCAGATGTCCCGGTCGAAATCGATAAGAATGGTGTTGAAGCGTGCTACCGCATCATACAGTTCGGCGATGTAATCATGCGGCTCGATCTGCGTGGTATAAGGGTTGAAGGTCAGCCCCAGGGTTTCCTCGATGAAGTGACGCGCGTTCGCCTCCCAGTCGAGCTGCGAGTAGGCGGACAGGTGGGCGTTGTAGTTGCCTACCGCGCCATTGATCTTGCCCAGCAGCGGGATACCTTCGACCTGCGTGATCTGGCGTTCCAGGCGATAGACGACGTTGGCCATTTCCTTGCCCAGCGTCGTGGGGGAGGCCGGCTGACCGTGGGTGCGCGACAGCATAGGCACATCAGCAAAGTCCACCGCCAGAGCACGAATCGCATCGGCGAGACGGCGCATCAGCGGCAGCACCACTTCGTCGCGACCAGTGCGCAGCATCAGCGCGTGGGACAGGTTGTTGATGTCTTCAGAGGTGCAGGCGAAATGGATGAACTCATTGACTGCCTGCAGCTCGGGCAGGCCAGCCACCTGCTCCTTGAGCAGGTATTCCACCGCTTTTACATCATGGTTGGTGGTTTTCTCGATTTCCTTGATGCGCTCGGCGTGGCTCAGCTGGAAATCATCAACCAGACGATCAAGCAGTGCGTTGGCCTGCTCGGAAAAAGGTCCGATCTCAGGAATACCGGGATGAGCAGCCAGGCACTGCAACCAGCGAACCTCAACCTGTACACGGAAACGGATCAGGCCATATTCGCTGAAAATGTCGCGCAGGCTGGCGGTTTTGCTGCCGTAACGGCCATCAACGGGTGAAACGGCGGTCAGGGAGGAAAGTTGCATAGGAAATTCTCATAAAAGGCTGGCTGAAAGCCGCAAATCATACACCATCCTGAGAGGCTTTGGTCTGCCCGGCCAGCGTGGCGATGTTATACCGGACCGTCAGCTATTCAGGATTGTTCGGGTCGCTTCAAGCAGCTTGCCCCGGGAAAACAGCAGCTGCCAGCGATGCCCGCCCAGTTGCCGCCACAAACGCGCGGAGCGGATGCCGGCAAGCAGCAGGGCGCGGATGCGGTTGGCGGTGTCTGGCTGCTGCAGATGACGCATGTCACCATGCACCTGGATGCGCAGGCGCAGCGTGCTCAAGGTGTCCTGGTAGGCACTCCCCAGCGAAGCCATGACATTCTCATGCAGCAATCCGAAATGACCGATCTGCTGCTGTGCGCGATCCAACCGCTGACCCAGTACGGCCAGCATGTCGTCGCGCTTGGCCAATTGCCGTTCAAGCGCTATGAGATTCATCGCATAGCGCAGCGCGTCCCGCTGCAGAGCTGCAGTATCGCGATCGAGCATGGAGCCAACGGCTTGCAGTCCGCCGCGAATCTGGTGGTGAGAGCCGCCGTAAACACCGAGGGTGTCATCCGGTGAACGCTCGAAGATGCTTTGTATCAGACAGCCGACAGGGCCTTCGCTGTATTGACCGCTGCGGGCCAGCTTGTCGACCTGCAGTGCCGCTTCGAATATCCCGCCCAGCGCCAACACCTGTTCTTCTGTAAGCGTCATGCGGCGCCCTCTTCAAAGGCGGGAATCGCCTGTTCGATAACGCCACCGCCCAAGCACACTTCGTCCTGATACAGCACCACGGACTGACCGGGCGTCACCGCCCTCTGAGGTTCATCGAAGCGGATCAGATAGCCGTCTGCTGCGGGCTCGATGGTGCAGGCTTGGTCGGCTTGGCGATAGCGCACCTTGGCCGTCAGTCGCATGGGTTCGGTAATCTCGACGGGATTGACCCAATATATTCCGGAGCAGCGCAATGCACTGGAAAACAGCCAGGGATGTTCATTGCCCTGACCGACAATCAATACATTACGTTCCAGGTTCTTGCGCAGCACATACCAGGGATCGTCATTTGCCCCTTGCAGGCCACCAATCCCCAAGCCCTGACGCTGACCGATGGTGTGGTACATCAGGCCGTGGTGGCGGCCGATGACCTGGCCGTCGGTGGTTTCGATATCGCCGGGCTGGGCGGGTAAGTATTGCTTGAGAAAGTCACTGAAACGCCGCTCACCGATAAAACAGATACCGGTGGAATCCTTCTTGCGCGCTGTGGCCAGTTGGTACTTCTCGGCGATACGACGGACCTCAGGCTTCTCCAGTTCACCGACGGGAAACAGTGTGCGGGCAATCTGCTCGCCGCCGACGGCATGCAGGAAGTAGCTCTGGTCCTTGTTGGTATCCACACCGCGCAGCAGCAGTGTCTGACCAGCGCGATCGGCGCGGCGGGTGTAGTGTCCGGTGGCGATCAGATCTGCGCCCAGCATCAGAGCGTAGTCGAGAAACGCCTTGAACTTGATTTCCCGGTTACAGAGGATATCGGGGTTCGGGGTGCGGCCAGCCTTGTATTCTTCCAGGAAGTGTTCAAACACATTATCCCAATACTCGGCGGCAAAGTTCGCCGTATGCAGCTTGATGCCCAGCCGATCACTCACCGCCTGCGCGTCCGCCAGATCGTCCATGGCGGTGCAGTATTCGGTGCCGTCGTCCTCATCCCAGTTCTTCATGAACAAACCTTCCACTTGATAGCCTTGTTCAAGGAGAAGAGCTGCAGAGACGGAGGAGTCGACCCCGCCGGACATGCCGACGATAACCCGGGTCTGGCTGGGTGTTTTGGCTTGAATATTCATCTCAACGAATCAGATCCAGTGGATACCGCGGTTTATTCAGGTAATCGAAAATACACTCCAGCACCATCGGGCTGCGCAACTCGGCCCGTCTGGCCTCGATCTCATCGAGTGTCAGCCAGTGGGCACAGAGGATGCCTTCATCCAGCGTCAGGTCTGGCTGATGCGCCACCGGCAGTGCGGTAAAGCAGGTGCGCTGATAGGTGACGCCGTTCTCGCCGCGAAACAGATAAACGCCGGTAAGCCCGGTTATCTCAACTGTCCAGGCGGTTTCTTCCAGCGTTTCGCGCCGGGCGGCTTCTATAAGACTTTCGTCGGCTTCCAAATGCCCGGCAGGCTGATTGAATACGACACGGCCGTGGCTGACTTCCTCAACCATGAGAAACCGCCCTTGATCTTCAACGATGGTGGCGACGGTAACGTGGGGTAAAAAGCGCATGAAGGACTCCTGATTCAGGCCCGATAGGTTACCGTAAACGGCGGGCCTGGTGAATGCCTCGTTGGTCTATTGCGACTGGGGCTGGATTTGGAGTAGAAAAAGACTAGGATGGCAGGAGCCGCCATAAGCTGTGACGCAGAAGGCTGTAGTGCAAATGTAGTCTCACTACAAAACCTTCCGGTCATCTCCGGTAGACGGCCCTCGATAGGCAGTTTTCTGCGGTGGAAAGCCAGACACAGATAGAAAGTACGTGACTTTATGTAGGAAAACTACAACAATGCGGTCCACCAGAACCGTATTCTTCCGATCCGGGTCAATCATCCGGATCTTCACTGACAACGACACACAACGGAGTCAAAAATGGGATACCAAAAGATCCAGGTGCCGGCAAGCGGCGACAAAATCACCGTTAACGCCGACCTTTCCCTGAATGTTCCTGACAACCCGATCATCCCTTTTATCGAAGGCGATGGTATCGGCGTTGATATTTCCCCGGTCATGATGAAAGTCGTCGATGCAGCCGTGGAAAAAGCCTACGGTGGCAAGCGCAAGATTTCCTGGATGGAAGTCTTCGCCGGCGAAAAGGCCACTCAGGTCTACGACCAGGACACCTGGCTCCCTGAAGAAACCCTGCACGCAGTCAAGGACTACGTCGTTTCCATCAAAGGCCCGCTGACCACACCGGTAGGCGGAGGCATCCGTTCCCTGAACGTTGCTCTGCGTCAACAGCTGGACCTGTATGTCTGTCAGCGCCCAGTGCGCTGGTTCACCGGCGTACCTAGCCCGGTCAAGAACCCCGGCGACGTTGATATGGTGATCTTCCGTGAAAACTCCGAAGACATCTACGCTGGCGTTGAGTGGAAGGCTGGCTCCCCGGAAGCCGAGAAGGTAATCAAGTTCCTCACCGAGGAAATGGGTGTTACCAAGATCCGCTTCACTGAAAACTGCGGTATCGGCGTCAAGCCGGTTTCCCAGGAAGGCACCAAGCGTCTGGTTCGCCAAGCGCTGCAGTATGCAGTGGACAACGATCGCAGCTCTGTGACCATCGTGCACAAGGGCAACATCATGAAGTTCACCGAAGGTGCCTTCAAGGATTGGGGCTATGAAGTCGCTCGTGACGAGTTCGGCGCCGAGCTGCTGGACGGCGGTCCGTGGATGCAGTTCAAGAACCCCAACACCGGCAAGAACATCGTGGTGAAAGACGCCATTGCTGATGCCATGCTGCAACAGATCCTGCTGCGCCCGGCCGAGTATGACGTTATCGCTACCCTGAACCTGAACGGTGACTACCTGTCCGACGCGCTGGCCGCGGAAGTGGGCGGCATCGGCATCGCACCGGGTGCCAACCTGTCCGACTCGATCGGCATGTTCGAAGCGACCCACGGCACAGCCCCCAAGTACGCAGGCCAGGATAAAGTGAACCCGGGCTCACTGATCCTGTCCGCTGAAATGATGCTGCGTCACATGGGCTGGGTAGAAGCTGCAGACCTGATCATCAAGGGTACCGAAGGCGCTATCGCCAACAAGACGGTTACCTATGACTTTGAACGCTTGATGGATGGCGCCACGCTGCGCAAGTGTTCCGAGTTTGGTGATGACCTGATCGCTGCAATGTAATCGCAACATCAGGCAGGCAATAACACACAAGCCGGCAAATGCCGGCTTGTGTGCATGAAAATGCCCGGTACAGCGAGGACACACGCGGGCAGGTATCTCAGTTAAACAACTATCTCCATTTCAGTCGCCTCCGTTACTTCAGCTGACTTGCGCACAGCCTCACCAACGGCTTGAATATTGACTGCATGCAGGCCTTTTGGGCCCTGGATGATGTCGAACTGTACAGGCTGGCCTGCCTTGAGTGTTCGGTACCCATCCATCTGGATAGCTGAGTAGTGGGCAAAAAGGTCTTCAGTGCGACCATCGGCCACGACAAAACCATAGCCTTTGGCATTATTGAACCATTTGACCTTACCTATCTCCATACTGCATTCCTCTGCTGTCCCCATACTCTATGGGTAGTGATCCCGGTACGTCCTCACGTGTCGCATGGCAGCCTGGACAACGCCTGCGTATCACGCTTGTTACACTTATTAACATTGAATCGCTATAAGTCAAGTTGAGAGCTGGCAAGCTGTGTACCAGCGCACATTTTACCTGTAGCCTCATATCCACCAGTGACACATAAGATGTTTGCAACGATGGAAATTCAACCAACTTTTATGCAAAGCCCCGGTCAACCGGAGCACGAGGAAGATGATGGCCTGGCGGTCGAGACCGGGAAGCCGGAACTGCAGCCGCCCGCACGCTATCAGGTCATCATGCTCAATGATGACTACACACCGATGGATTTTGTCGTGGAGGTTCTGGAAACCTTTTTCATGCTGAATCGGGAAAAGGCTACACAGATCATGCTGAGGGTCCATACTGAGGGCAGAGCGGTTTGTGGGGTCTATTCACGGGATGTTGCCGAAACCAAGGCTGCCCAGGTGAATGAATATGCCAGGGAATGCCAGCACCCATTGATGTGTCAGATAGAACGCGATGCGTAATAAAGCGACCAGAGTCGCATGATGAGGGGGCAGTATGCTTAATAGAGATCTGGAGATCACCCTGAACCTGGCGTTCAAGGATGCTCGCAGCAAACGCCACGAATTCATGACAGTTGAGCATTTGTTGCTCGCCTTGCTCGATAATCAGGCTGCGCTCGCGGTCTTACGCGCCTGCGGTGCGGACATGGACCGGCTCCGGCGCGACCTGGCGGAGTTCATCGACTCCACCACGCCGCTGATCCCCATTCAGGATAATGAACGTGAAACCCAGCCTACGCTAGGCTTCCAGCGCGTTCTGCAGCGTGCTGTATTTCATGTGCAGAGTTCGGGCAAGGGCGAAGTCAATGGGGCCAATGTCCTGGCGGCGATCTTCAGTGAGCAGGAAAGCCAGGCAGTCTTCTTCCTCAAGCAGCAACATATTGCGCGAATCGATATTGTCAACTTCATCTCCCACGGCATTTCCAAGGTGGCCGACGACAATGAAGGCATGCAGGTCGATCCGGAGAGCATGGACGAGGAGGCGGGCGAAGCGGTTGCATCCAACAATCCGCTGGAGTCCTACGCCAGTAATCTGAATGAGCAGGCACGGCTCGGGCGGATCGATCCGCTGGTGGGGCGCGCCTCTGAAGTCGAGCGCGTAGCCCAGATTCTGGTGCGCCGGCGCAAGAACAACCCGCTGCTGGTCGGCGAGGCCGGGGTGGGCAAGACCGCCATTGCCGAAGGGCTGGCCAAACGCATCGTTGACGGCGAAGTACCGGATATCCTCAACGAGGCGGTCGTCTATTCGCTTGACCTCGGTGCATTGTTGGCAGGGACCAAATACCGTGGGGATTTCGAGAAGCGCTTCAAGGCGTTGCTCAAGGAGCTGAAGAAGCGGCCCCAGGCTATCCTGTTTATCGATGAGATCCACACCATCATCGGGGCCGGTGCGGCATCGGGTGGGGTTATGGATGCGTCCAACCTGCTCAAGCCGTTGCTCTCGTCCGGCGAGATCCGCTGCATCGGTTCGACCACCTTCCAGGAATTTCGCGGCATCTTCGAGAAGGATCGTGCGTTGGCCCGACGCTTCCAGAAGGTTGATGTCATCGAGCCTTCGGTCAGCGATACCATTCAGATTCTCAAGGGTCTACGCAGCCGCTTCGAGGACCACCACAGCATTCGCTATACCGACGAGTCGCTGAAGGCTGCCGCCGAGTTGGCCGATAGGTACATCAATGACCGGCATATGCCGGACAAGGCGATTGACGTCATTGACGAGGCGGGTGCCTATCAGCGCCTGAAGCCAAAGAACGAGCGCCCCGAATGCATTGACGTCGCCGAAGTCGAAGCTATTGTCGCCAAAATCGCGCGGATCCCGCCAAAACATGTATCCACCAGCGACAAGGAACAGCTGAAGAACCTCGAGCGCGATCTGAAGCTGGTTGTTTTCGGTCAGGATCAAGCCATCGGCGCCCTGAGCACGGCAATCAAGCTGTCGCGTGCGGGGCTGAAGTCGGCCGATAAACCGGTGGGGTCATTCCTGTTCTCCGGCCCTACAGGGGTGGGCAAGACTGAAGTGACTCGCCAGTTAGCCAAGAGTCTCGGGGTGGAGTTGATTCGTTTTGACATGTCTGAATACATGGAGCGACATACCGTCTCTCGGCTGATCGGCGCGCCTCCGGGCTACGTCGGTTTTGACCAGGGCGGGCTGCTCACCGAGGCTATCAACAAGACCCCGCATTGCGTTCTGTTGCTCGACGAAATCGAGAAGGCCCACCCGGAAGTGTTCAACCTGCTGCTGCAGGTCATGGATCATGGCACACTGACTGACAACAATGGGCGCAAGGCGGATTTTCGTAATGCCATCATTGTGTTGACCACCAACGCCGGCGCGGAATCCATGGCGCGATCATCCATCGGCTTCACTACACAGGACCATTCCACCGATGCGATGGAAGTGATCAAGAAAACCTTCACTCCCGAGTTCCGCAACCGGCTGGACACCATCATCCAGTTCGGCCGACTCAGTCACGACAGCGTCAAGTTCGTGGTGGACAAATTCCTTATCGAACTTCAGGCGCAACTCGAAGACAAGCATGTATTGCTGGATGTGGACGACAGCGCACGCGACTGGTTGGTAGAGCATGGCTATGATCCGCTGATGGGCGCGCGACCAATGGCTCGTCTGATCCAGGACAAGATCAAGCGACCGCTGGCTGAACAGATCCTGTTTGGCGATCTTGCCGAGCATGGCGGGACGGTGCATGTCACCTTGCGAGACGGCGAGTTGGTACTGGATGTGCCGGAAGAGGAAATGGCCTGACAGCGGTGGATAGGCTGACGCGGGGTAAACCCCGTCAGCCTGCTGCTTCAAACGGAGAACTTTGCCCAGACCGGAGCATGATCTGATGGTTTTTCCATCGCACGGATGTCGTAATCGATACCGGTGTCGACACATTGATCGATCAGCCCCAGGCTGGCCATTACCAAATCGATACGCAGGCCGCGTTTTGGCGTGTCCTCAAAGCCGCGGCTGCGGTAGTCAAACCAGCTGAAACGATCTGTCACATCAGGGTTCATATGTCGGAAGGTGTCGATCAACCCCCAGTCCTTGAGCTTCTGCAGCCACTCACGCTCCTCGGGCAGGAAACTGCATTTGCCGGTGCGCAGCCACCGTTTGGCATTGGCTTCACCAATGCCGATATCACCATCCTGCGGCGAAATATTCACATCCCCCATGACCACCAGCCGTTGATCGGCGCTGAAATCCTGCTGCAGATGAGCCTGCAGGTCGGCGTAGAACTTGGTCTTGGCCGGAAACTTGATCGGATGATCGCGGCTTTCACCCTGGGGGAAATAACCATTGAAAACGATCAGCGGGGTGCCATCAGCGCAGGGTAGGGCAGCGCTGATCATGCGGCATTGTGCTTCTTCACCGTCATCAGGAAAGCCTTTACGTACCCAGAGCGGTTCTTCGCGCGTCAGCAGAGCCACGCCGTAATGGCCTTTCTGCCCGTGAAAATGCACGTGATAGCCCAGCGCCTGGACGGACTCCAGTGGAAAGGCAGGGTCGTCCACCTTGGTTTCCTGCAGGCCAATGACGTCGGGGGCATGTTTGTTGACGATTTCCTGCAACTGATGCGGACGGGCACGCAAGCCGTTGATATTGAACGAGACAACTTTCATTACAATTCCTATCCTGATAACACGAAGAAGCCGGGATGCCTATCGGCCTGAAACGGTCACCATGTTAGCATCCCATGATGATTTGTTACCGCGTCCTGCGGTACAGACTTGAAGCTGGAATAAAATATGGTCCGTTTTCTTACGCTGCTGGCGTTACTGTTGTTCACCGCAGCTGCTCGCGCCGAGCTGGAAGTGAAGGTAGAGCCGCGCAACGATGCGGCGAGAAAGAACATAGAGGCCTTCATCGGACCGGTATCGGCTTCCAGTCGGGAGGGCATGTGGCGCCTGGCTCGCTCCAGCCGGGAGCAGGCGCTCAGCGCGCTTCAGGCTCTGGGCTATTATCATCCCCGGGTTCGCCCGCGGGTGACCGGTTCCGATGCGGATCCGGTATTGCTGTTGGAGGTAACCCTGGGTGAGCCGGTACTATTGGATGAGGTCACCCTGGAGGTAAGTGGCTCAGGACGGGATGCCGACTATTTTCGCTTTCCGCGCAGCCGTCATCTGATGCCCGGCGCGCAATTGCATCATGGCCATTATGAAGACACAAAATCCCTGCTGGAAAACCAGGCATTGCGTTACGGCTATTTCTCCAGCGAGTTTCTGGAAAACCGTCTGTTGATCGATGTGGAGGAGAATCTCGCCGATGTTGTCCTCCGTTACGATACAGGGGACCGTTATCGACTTGGCAGCGTGAGCTTCTCGGAGACGCCATTCGACCTTGACCTGCTGCAGCGCATGGTGCCTTTTTACCCCGGTGTGCCCTACGATGCTGACCTGATCGCCGAATTCAATCGCGAACTGCTGTCCAGCGGCTACTTCGAGGCGGTGCAGGTATCGGCCCCGCCGGATCAGGCGGTGGATGGCGAGATCCCGGTGCGCGCCGAACTCAAGGCGCGCGATCCCCATTCGCTCGGTTTTGGTGGCGGTTTCTCCACGGACGTTGGTCCCCGAGCTAAGGCGGACTGGAAGCAACACTGGCTCAACTCCCGGGGCCACAGTCGCGGTGCCGAGCTGGAACTGTCCGAGCCACGACAAAAGGTGACATCCTGGTACCAAATACCTCTCACACCGCCGCAGTCCAGTCACCTGCGTTTTTTCTCCGGCTGGCAGCGTGAACACATCGACGATACCGAAAGTCAGACCATGGTGCTCGGCGGATTGTTTCAGCGGCGACTGGATAACGGCTGGAACCGCAGCATAGGTTTACGCCTGGAACAGGAGCGCTACTCCCTGGGTAGCGATTCCGGGCGCAGCACCTTGCTGATCCCCAGCCTCGGTTTTCAACGCACCATCAGTGACGACAGCATGGACCCCAGCCAGGGCTACAGCATGATGATGGATCTGCAGGGCGCCAAAGCCGGTGTGTTGTCGGATATCGACTTTCTTCGACTGAACATGGCAGTCAAGGGCCTGTATACACTCTGGGACAATCACCGTTTTCTGGCCCGGGCGCAACTCGGAGGTATTGCCAGCGATGGTTTTGCCAGCGTGCCCCCGTCGCTGCGTTTCTTTGCCGGTGGCGATCAGAGCGTGCGTGGCTATGACTATCGAACTCTTGCACCGACCGACGAAACCGGAGAGCGGGTCGGCGGACGCTACCTGATGGCAACCAGTGCGGAATACCAATATGAATTTCGCCCGAAATGGCGTGCGGCCGTGTTTATCGATCACGGCAACGCGGTAGACAGTTGGGAGGACCCGATGAAAACCAGCGCCGGCCTGGGTATCCGCTGGGTCTCGCCGGTTGGTCCCATTCGCCTGGACCTGGCCAAATCCGTGAGCGATCCGGATGAAGGTGTTCGCCTGCATTTCTCCATGGGGGCTGAACTGTGACGCGATTTCTGCTCAAGGCATTGTTGCGCGGATTTCTGATTCTGCTGATCGTGCCGCTGTTGTTGGTGCTGTTGCTTGCGGCGCTGCTGTCCAACGAAGGCGTCAATCGCTGGCTGATGGCAAAACTGCCAGAACTGGAGCCGCGCCTGCAGCTTGAATTTTCCGGTGGCCAGCTCTGGCGTGGTTGGGAATTCGCCAGCATTGGCTGGCAAGATGCTGGAATCGCTGTAAGCATCGATAATGTCGAGTTTTCCTGGTCCCCGGATTGCCTGGCCGGACGACGCCTGTGTATTGATCTGCTCAGTGCAGAACGCATCAACATTCTGACCACACCGGATGACAGCCCCGGTGAACCTCGGCGGGACATCAGTCTACCCAACCTGAACCTGCCAATGGGTGTGCAGCTGCAGGAAGCCCGGATCGGCAGCCTGTGGCTGAATGAAGAGCAGGCGCTGCTGACTGATATTTCCCTGCAGGCTCACGCCAGCGGTGATCAGCTGCATATAACCCGTTTCAGCGGCACCGGCCCTGATCTGACCTGGGAGCTCGAGGGCGATGTACGCATGAGCGGTGATTGGCCGCTGCGTGTGCTGGCTGATCTGGATCTGCCAGCGGTGGATAATCGCCCCTGGCAACTGCGTGCCCGTCTCGGTGGCAGCGCGGCAGAACTGGAACTGGAAGCACGCAGCACCGGTTATCTGCCTGGGATACTGACGCTCAATGCCCAGCCATTGCTGGCCGAACTGCCGCTCGCGGCCCAGTGGCAAGGTGAATCCTTTCTCGCGCTGGAGTCCTTACCCAGTACCTTGACCCTTAACAATCCAGTGGTGAATCTCCAAGGCAATCTGGAGGAAGGCCTTGCCCTGCGAGCCACCAGCAGCATGCCGGGCGAGGGCGGGCCGATTGACCTGAACCTGCAGGGACAGATCCTGACGACGGGCGTTTCCGATCTGAATCTGCGCCTGGGCGTGACGGGTCAGCCGGAGCGGGAGCTGACCCTTGCTGCCAACGCCGACTGGTCGGATGTGCTGACGGCAGATGCCAGCCTGGCGATGCAGCAGTTCCCCTGGCAATGGCTCTACCCACAGGATATCGGGCCGCTGGAAATCCGTCGGTTGAACCTCAACGCCAATCTTCGCGATGATCAATTCGACTCCGCGTTGCAGGCTCAGCTTGGCGGTGTCGGTGGCCGTGATGCCGACCTGGCGCTTGCCTTGGCCGGCACGCCCGAGAAGATCACCATTGCGCCATTGACGCTGATTACAGATCAAGGTCGTCTGACCGGGCAGGGTGTTGTGACCTTGCTCGAAAATATCGCCTGGGATGTCAGCCTGTTACTTGAAGAGCTGAACCCGCAGATGTTCGTGGCCGAACTGCCCGGCTCGCTCAATGGCCCCGTCACCAGTACCGGTACTCTCGCGGCGGGAGAGCTGCAACTGGTCGCAGATTGGGACCTGGACGGCACATTACGGGGGCAGCCTCTGGTCTTATCCGGTGCGTTGGCCAGCGCGGATACCGGTTGGCGGGTCGACGATCTGCTCTTGCGTCAGGGGGCTAACAGCATCACTGGGGAAGGGCAGTGGGGCGAGACAGTTAATGGCCGGTTCGATATCGAACTGGCGCAGCTGGCCACTCTTTGGCCGGGGCTGAGTGGTAGCCTGTCCGGGTCGACACTGGCCTCGGGACCGGCGAGTGAACCTGAGCTGACCCTGGCATTGCAGGGCGAACGACTGGGTTACGAGGACTTCGGTTTGCTCGGGTTGGCTGTCGATGGGCGGGTCACGCTCAACGAGCAGCTGCCCGGCACTTTCAATCTGTCAGCCAGGCGGCTGCGCAGTGGCGATACCCGACTGGGCGATCTCAGTCTGACATTCGACGGTACGCGAGCTAGGCATCATCTGGCTCTGGATCTGCAAGGTGGTGTGGTTGAGCTCGATACGCGGTTGTCCGGCAGCCTGGATGACCAGCGCTGGCAAGGGCAGCTACGTGACAGCACGCTCGCTGCCGAGGAGATGGTCTGGGCTCTGAACGAGCCGGCGGCGCTGAGCTATCGGCTGGCCAGTGGTGATCTGCGGCTGGGCGCGCACTGTTGGAGCCATCTGACCAGCCAGCTGTGCTTCAACGGTGAACAGAAGCTGATGCCCGACCGTCAATTGGACGTGAGACTCACCGACTTTCCCTTGGCGTCGCTGCAGGAATGGCTGCCGGAAGACTTCATCTGGGATGCGACGCTGGATGCCGAAGCGCAGTTCCGTCAGGCTGTGGATGCAAAACCCCGCGCCAATGTGGTGGTCAGCAGCCGTAACGGTGAACTCAGGGTCAGCAATGCGGATCAGGAGCTGACGTTCCCCTACGAGACGCTGGAGTTCACCACCCAGCTTGACCCCGCACAGGCTCGTAGTCGCCTGCAACTGGTCAGCGAAGGGCTCGGCAACCTCGATGTGCAGGCTGATATTGCCGACCCTGGCGGCGCTCAACGTCTCGATGGCCGCTTCCATCTCTCTGACGTGCGGCTGGACATTCTGCGACCTTTTTTGCCCCAGGTGGACACACTCAGCGGTGACCTGATCGGCAACGGCATGATCGCAGGTACATTGACCGAGCCGCAGATCGACGGTGATATCCGTTTGATCGATGGCCAGATCAGCGGGCCAGAACTACCGGTCAGCTTTGAACAACTGCAGGTACGTGTCGGCATAGCGGGGCAGCAGGCGGACATCGATGGTCAATGGCAGAGTGTCGAGGGGCAGGGCAGGCTTGCGGGTACCGCCGCCTGGGCCCCCTCTCTGGCCGTTGATATCAGCCTCACCGGCAACAACCTGCCCATTCGGGTAGACCCCTACGCCGATTTGCTGGCCAGCCCCGATCTGCATATCGGCCTGGCTGACAACAATCTCAATCTCACCGGTACCATCGCCATTCCCGAGGGCGAGATTACCGTGCGTGAACTGCCACCCGCAGCCGTCAGGGTATCGGCGGATGCGGAAATCATCGGTGCCACCGAGGAAATGGAAGAATCCCTGCCGATGGGCATCACCGCAGATATCCAGCTGGCGATCGGGGATCAGCTGCACTTCAGCGGCTTCGGCCTCAGCGGACGACTGAGCGGGCTGCTGCAGATCAGGGAAAACATGACCGCCAGCGGCGACTTGAACATCCTTGATGGTCGCTTCCGAGGCTATGGGCAACGCCTGGAGCTGCGCCGTGCGCAGATTCTGTTCGCTGGCCCAGTCAGCAAACCCTATCTGGATATCGAAGCCATACGCAGGGTTGATGACGTTATCGCCGGGCTGCGTCTGACCGGCCCGGCGGACGCACCGGTTTCCGAAGTCTTTGCAGAGCCGACCATGGCTCAGGAGCAGGCGCTGTCCTATCTGATCCTCGGCCGTCCTCTGGGCGCCGACAGTGGCGATAGCAATATTCTTGGCCAGGCGGCACTGGCTCTGGGCATGGCCGGTAGCACACCGGTGGCAAAGAATATTGCCGGCTCGCTGGGTATCGAGGACTTCCAGCTTGATACGGAAGGCAGCGGCCTGACCACCAGCGTAGTGGCAACAGGTTATATCACCGAAAAACTGAGTTTGCGCTATGGTGTAGGGGTATTTGAGCAGGCAAACCAATTGGCGCTGCGTTACGATCTGACCAAACGGCTGTATCTGGAAGCAGTGGGCGGCCTGGCCAGCTCATTGGATTTTTTCTACCGCATCGATTTCTGATGCATCACTTGCGAGATTGAAGGAGTTTCACATGTCGAATGTTACATTGAAGGGCAATCCGATCACCGTTGGCGGCCAGTTTCCCACCGCGGGCGACAACGCCCCGGCATTCAGCCTGGTTGGCCTGGATCTGTCCGATAAGAGCCTGTCCTCGTTCGCCGGCAAGCGCAAGATCCTGAATATCTTCCCCAGCGTGGACACTCCGACCTGCGCCACCTCGGTCCGCACCTTCAACAGCAAGGCCGGCAGCCTGCCCAACACCGTGGTGCTGTGCATCTCCGCTGATCTGCCTTTTGCCCAGAAGCGTTTCTGCGCTGCCGAAGGCCTGGATAACGTGGTGAATCTGTCGACTCTTCGCGGCGGTGAGTTTATCCGCAATTATGGTGTGTCCATCGATAACGGGCCCATGGCCGGTCTGGCTGCTCGCGCCGTGGTGGTGCTGGATGAGAACGACAAGGTGCTGTACAGCGAACTGGTGTCGGAAATCGGCAACGAGCCTGATTACGACAAGGCGCTGGCTGCTCTGTCCTGAACATCTGATCAGGTTTTGCAGTTACAGGGTGCTGCCTGAGTGCAGCGCCCTGGATCCTAGCGGCCCTTGATCGGAATCGCCTTGATCGAACTGGCCCGTTGGTCATCCAACGAGTCGTAATAACTGTCCTGGGTGGTGGACAGGCTTTCATGACGTAGATCCGCCTGCAAGTCCTTCATGTCCCTGAACGGCGCATCCAGTGTCGCCGAAGTGTGTCGCAGCCAATGCAGGCTGGCTGCCCGCAAAGCGTCACAATCCTCATGCAGTCCTTCCGCAATCATGCGTGCACAAGCCGCATCAAACACCATCTGTATCAATTCCCGTATCCTTCGACCAGACAAGCCGGTGCGGCCATCCAGTGAAGACAGCAATGGCGTTTGTTCACCAGGGTAGGGCAGGTCAGTCAACCCCAGGCTGGTGCGATAACGGACAAGGTAGGGCAGATAGCTGTCGCGGACACTCACCTTGGCCGCCTTGTTGCCTTTACCCACCACATGAAACCACCAGTTATCTCCGGCTTTCTTGAAACTGCCCATGGTCGGCTGCCAATTATCCCGACCAGTCAGATCCGACACCCGCAAGTACATCGAAAACAGCGTGGTGAGAATGAACAAGGTACGCTCGTGGAACTCAGGCTCCTGATCAGCCATGTGTTCGGCGGTTTCGATCACGAACTCCCATTGCAGCTGGGTCAACGAGCGACTGGTCACCTGGGAAACCACACTCTGCTTGTATCGGGATTTCTGCTTGACCGCGCGAAATGGGTTGGCGTCGGTGTAATCTTCATCAATACAGAACTGGTAGAAGCTGCCGCAAACAGTGAATACCTGGGCAATAGTGGTCTGCGACATCTGATAGGCCTGAATCTCCGGCATGGCGGAATCAGTTTCATCGGCCAGTTTGCGGGTGGCCTTGCTCACCGTGTAGTTGAACGGACGCCAATCGACATTGATCACAAAGGTATCGGAATCGGCTTTCTTGCGGCCACCGATACGCACAAAGCGCGCCTTGGTCACCGGACCGACCCAGTTGTCAGGTGGATTGAGACAGAACTCCAGGAAAGCTTCAGCATCCTGACGGCGCAGATGCAGGATAGGCTTCTTGCACACCAGCAGTGACCACAACAACAAACGCTCGACATGGGTGCGGTAGCTGTTGAACGTGGCCTGATTGGCCGCATAGGATTTCAGGAACAGCTTGACCACTGAATAACCATCCATGGCCTCGGTTGGATTGGAGAATCTCTCGAAGGCATCCAGAACGGCGGACAATTCGCCGTCCAGGTTGTGGCGGGTGAGAAACTGGAAATTCTTGTAGGTATCAAACAAGGGAACCGGTTGGGACATGACGAAATAATCCAGAGCCACAGATATGATGAAGCAGGCATACAGATTAACACACATGCAATATCCGATAATGGCTAATATCGGAAACGAAATAACGCAGGAATGACTGCTCGCCTTATAGCTCGCATAATCTATATTATGTTAAATTGCGTATTCATCTGCGGCTCCCTGTCCCACATTTGGTGCGCCTGAGCCCCGATTCCCCTTTGGTGATAGAATAGACAACCCTTTCAGCAGTTCGAGGAATACACATGAGCAACAAGACGATCTACGTACAACCTGGCGGTGGTTTCGATAAGGTTATTGTCAGTACGAGCGAGCATGCTGCCCCGGCTGCTGGAGAAATCAGTGTTCGTCTTCGTGCCAACTCGTTGAATTACCACGACTACGTTGTCGTCAGTGGCATCTGGGGCCCGACCGAACAGCGCATCCCCATGGCTGATGGCGCTGGTGAAGTTACCGCGGTTGGCTCTGGTGTGACGGAATTCAAGGTTGGCGATGCTGTGGTCAGTACCTTCTTTCCCGATTGGCTCGATGGTCGTCCCCATGTTGAGGGTTTTACCCAGGTGCCCGGCGATGGAATTGACGGTTATGCCCGCGAGGCGGTCACCGCCCCGGCCACCTCATTCACCCTCGCGCCCGCAGGTTGGACTCATGCCGAAGCATCCACGCTGACCACGGCAGGTCTTACCGCCTGGCGCGCTCTGGTAGATGATGCGCGGGTAAAAGCCGGCGACACCGTTCTGGTGCAAGGAACCGGTGGCGTCTCCATTTTTGCTGTGCAGTTTGCCAAGATGTTGGGCGCAACGGTGATTGCTACCTCTTCCAGCGATGCCAAACTGGAGCGTCTGCGGGAGCTGGGTGCTGATCATCTGATCAACTACCGCAAGGACGCCAATTGGGGTGAAACCGCGCGCCAACTGGCTGGTGCTGGCGGCGTTGACTGCATTCTTGATGTGGGCGGCCCGGCTACGCTGGAGCAATCCATGGCAGCAGCCCGGGTCGGCGGCCACATTGCGGTTATCGGTATTCTCAGCGGCGTGGCCGGTGATCTTCCCATAGTCCCGGCCCTGGCCAAGCAGCTGCGTTTGCAGGGTGTTCTGGTGGGTAGTCGCCAACAACAGATGGATATGGTGCGGGCCATTGACGCCAATGGCATGCGGCCAGTGGTGGATCGCCATTTTGATCTGGATGCCATGGTAGAGGCTTTTCGCTATCAGGAATCCAATCAGCACTTTGGCAAGATTGTCCTCGATATCTAGGCAATCTCCGCGAAATGGTGCCGTACTGCTAAAACTGCGGCACTACTCCCCTGCCCTCGAAAGGAAATGAATATGTCTGAGCACCCACCACTGTACGGCACCAAAGACGCCTCCTATCAGGCAGCCGGTGGAATTGAGGGAATTCGACGGCTGGTGGACGACTTTTATCGCATCATGGACAGCTGGCCACAGGCGCAGAATATCCGTGGTATGCATGCGGAAGATCTGACCATGCCCCGGGACAAGCTGGCCTGCTTTCTCAGCGGCTGGCTTGGTGGTCCCAAACTGTTTCAGGAGCGCTATGGGTCGATCAGCATTCCCATGTTCCATTCCAGCTGGCCGATCGGTGAAACCGAACGGGATGCCTGGCTGGGATGCATGGCCCAAGCCATCGATCTGCAGCCCTACGCTCCTGAATTCAAGGAATACCTGTTGCGCCAGTTGCGTGTGCCGGCGGAACGAATCGTCTCTGTGCAGCGCAAAACACCCGTGTGAGGTGCGGATTACACCAACTGGCTGAACAGGTGCAAGCGCCGCGGTTGTCCCAGCCAATCCTGTAGCGTCTGCTGCCATAGCTCGTGGCTTAGTTGCTCCAGAGCCAGGCATTGCTCACTGATCGAGGCGTCCGGCAGGCCCAGGCCGCGCGCCCAATACAACTCCAGTTGACCGGCAGGTGATGTGGACTGCGTTCGCAAATGATCCGCCAGCCTTTGCCCCTGCTGCTGGATCTGAGCAAAGGGCAATGCTGCCAGGCGGGCCTGCTCGCTTTCCATCCACGCGGTTATCGCCGCCTCAATCTGATCATGATCATGACTCGGCGATTGCACCAGTAGCATCAGCCCTGGGGTACCGGCCACTTCATGGTACCGGGCAACCACCCAGTAACCGAGCTGTTGCCGGGTGCGCAGCTGGTCAAAGAAGGATGCGCTGATCAGTTGCTGCAACAACTGCCAACCGGCGCGTTCAGAGATATTGTCGCTGTTGGCCTGACAATAGAGGATCTGCGCCCGGTCAGCGTGCTGGCAATCCACCTGAATGATCTCGGTGCCCTCCTCCAAGCGCTGACTCTTCGGCGGATGCCAATGAAACTCCTGACTCAGTTGCGGGCAAAGCCTTTGCAGGCTGGCCGCCAGCGCCCCTGACTGCTGCGACTGCCAACCCTCCGGATACAGCCAGGCTATCTGGGCTACTGTGGGATCGGCCTCGGTAGTCGGCGCAGAGTGGTCAGGTGCCGGATTCAATACGACATCCAGCTCGTCCAGCAAACGATAGGCAGGCAAGGCATGGCGGCGCTGATCCTCGGTTCTGGCATGACGGTGCTCGACCAGACGCTGCAGTGTCATATCAGGTTGCGGCGTCAAGGCAGCCAGCGCAGCGCAGGCTGCGGCCCAAAGCATCTGCTGTGGGCCTTGCAGCTCCAGGGAAATCTGGTCTGTCGCTTCGTGCCACGACAGACTGATACCACAGGCGTTGGTCCAGTTGCTCAAGGGTTCCAGCTGTATGGACCATCGGGCGATCAGACGTTCGCGCTGCTCGCGATCCTGAGTACCAGAGGGCCAGCACCAGGCGATACGGGTAGTCTCTCTGCCCTGCCCTGTGGAAGCTTGCGGGACGGGAACCACGCGCAACCCCGGTAAGCTGGCTATTGCAACGCCGTGCGCTGTATCCGGGGTCGTGACGGTCCAGATGGGCCAGTCTGCTGTCGGTAGCCTGTCGGCGCTATGTGAGTCCGGTTGGCAAGCCAGACGGCTCCAGGCGAAGCGGGTATCCGTCCAGTCTGCTTGTTGGAGCAACGCGGCGCCGTCACCCTGGCTTTGGGCGAGCAGCAACTGCGTAGGCTGAATTTGCGTCAGAAGCTTATGCCATGCTGATTCGGCTAGATCAGCCCAGTGACCAGTGCTTTCCAGAATCTGTTCTGCTGGCTCGTAGAGCGTACGTTCTGCCAGCGCCGTCAACCAGCGCAGCGCTGGCTCCCCTTGCGGGCCATCAGCAAAGGCCTGGTCAGCCAATTGTTGTCGCGCAGTCTGGGGCCACTCCTGTGTCGGTGTTGTCCGCAACGCCTCGAGCCAGCCGAAAAAGCCGTCAAGCAGTGCCGGATAGTCGCTGGCATCAATCAGGGGCTCCAGCTCGATCCGCAGCAGGGTTTGCGGACCGGCATAACGTTGAGTGCTCACCCTCAACTGCGCAGCCAGGCCCCGCGCCCGCAACCAACCCAGCCCGCCGGCAGGTGCGGGGCTGGCCAGCCACTCGCACAGCCAACGCAGGGCTTTGGCATCCTCTGGGGCGTGCACGTTATCCAGAGTAAACAGCAACAGCCATTGTTCATGCTGACCCCGGCTCTGCCAGCGCAACAGACCGGGTAAATGCTCCGGCGAGAACAACGGCCCTGTGCTTTCCCGTGGCGTTGGAGCCGATGCCGGCAGGCGCTCAGCCAGCTTGTCGGCCTGCAGCATGAGTTGCTCCACCGGTAGCGGCGCATGGATGAGTACGCAGCCGTTCGGCGCGCGGTAATGCGCTGCATGAAACTGCCGCAACGCCTGCGCCAGGGCTGGAGGTTCCGGCTGCAGGCTGACCCGGTTACCCGCGCTGAAACGGCTCAGGGGGTGATCGGGATGGAATACCTGACCCAGCGCGGCCTGCTCATGCAGCGCGTCGTCCGCCAGCCGGGTATGGAACTCGGCATCGATTACCTGCCGTTCCGCCGCCACCGCCTCGGGGCTGAACAGCGGGGCTGCCAGCATATCGGTCAATTGCGCTAGGCAGGCGTTCAGTCCAGCAGGACTGACGCTGAAATGGTAGCGGGTGCGTTCTGCTGCGGTGCTGGCGTTGAAGCGCCCAGACCACTCGCCTACCAGTTGCGGAAAAGAGCCGGCCTGCGGATAGGCAGCCGAGCCCATGAAAAGCATGTGTTCCAGTAAGTGCGCCAACCCGGGCAGATGCTGTGGCTCATCATGGCTACCGACACCGAACTGGACAACGCAGCTGGCGGTATCGGCGGCCGAATCGCTGATCAGCAGGCAGAGCAAACCGGAGGGGGCTCTGTATAGCTGGTAGCGCCGGCCGTCGTCGGGCGTGCGTGGGAAATCCAATGGGTGCATGTAGAACTTGCTCTGCTTGGGTGGCTGATTCATATTGATTACAGGTACTTGAGATAGAAACTTAACTCTCTTTCTAATACTGTCTGCAGGTTTTTGGCTTGGCGGAAACCATGGCGCTCGTGATCAAATGACACGTATTCCACCGGCACGCCCCGCTCGCGCAATGCCTCAACCATCTGCTCGGTTTGCGCTGGCAACACCACCGCATCCTGCATACCCTGGAAGAAAATCACCGGCGTGGTGATGGCCCTGGCCTGCTCCAGCGGCGAGCGTTGCTGATACCGTTCGGGTTGGCTGATCGGGTCGCCAATCAGCCAGTCGATATAGTCGCCTTCAAACTTGTGGGTAACCGCACGCAGCTGCAGGGGATCACTCACTCCATACAGACTGGCACCAGCGAGGAATCGACTGCTGGCTCGCACCAGGCTGTTCAAGGTGGTGAAACCGCCCGCGCTCTGGCCCCGGATAAATACCCGGTCGGGGTCAATGAGGTCGTGCTCAGCCAGATGATCAATGGCAGCCAGCACGTCTTCCACATCGGTCACTCCCCAGTTGCCCTGCATTCGCTGCCGATAGGCACGGCCGAAGCCGACGCTGCCGCGATAGTTGAGATCGGCGACGGCAAAGCCGCGTTGGGTCCAGAACTGAATGCGATTATCCAGCACCGGGAAACAAGCCGAGGTCGGCCCACCATGGGTGAAGATCACCAGCGGCGGGCGCTCATTTTCCGGGAGCTTTACCTGGCTGTTGCGCGGCGGATAGTAAAAGCCGTGGGCCGTCTCCTCCTGGGCAGTCAGGTACGACAGGCGTTCGGGACGGGAAATATCTTCCGCCTGTAGCGCGCCGGGTGCCTGAGCCAGCACGCTGATTGCCCCGGTGGCAAGGGAGATATGCAACACGGCTGCGCTGCATTCGGGGGAGCTGGCCAGACAGAACAGACCAGTGCTGTTATGCGCCAAGGCACGAAAACGCGTATAGCCCTCGGCCAGCCGCCGCTCCTCGGCGCTGTCAGCATGGCGCAGAGCCAGGCAGCCGTAGCCATAGTCGCTCCAGCTCAGCGCCAACCAGCCATCCGCTAAAGCCAGATAATGGTGAGGGGTGAGCTGCCCTGGCGCGGGCGAGTGGTCAGCAGCCTGCGATGGCAGCAGCTGCCACTGCTGGTCGGTAAGCTGTCGCCAGGGCTGCCAATAACCGCTGCGATCCGTCAGGCACAGCAACTGGTTGCGGTCATTGAATAGCGGCTGATGCACGGACTCTTTGTTGCCCATGCGTTCCACCTGGCCCGGCAGCCCCTCATGGTCCAGCTCGGTCCAGCACAGTGCGCTGCTGGTCCAGGGCAGCTCGGGGCGTTGCCATTCGATCCAGGCCAGGCGCTGGCCATTCGGGCTGAGGCAGGGGCTATTATAGAAATCTGAACCTTCGGCCAGTAACTGTCGGGTGCCCTGCAGACCGATCGCGACCAGTCGATGAATGACCGTATCAGCAGCATGTTGTTCTTCAATAGCGATAACTCGCTGGCGCAATGGGTCGAACACCAGGCCGCCGTAACGGCATTCTGCAGCAAAGGTCAGCTGCTTACAGTCCAGACTATCGAACATTTGCTGGTAGAGCTGTTGATCGGCCTCGTTCACAAACACCAGGCTGTCGCCAGTGATACAAAACGCGCCGCCGCCATATTCATAGACCCGACTGCGCACGCCATAGCCTGGCGGCGTCAGGCGCCGCGTGCCCCCAGGAGTCCACTCGACAATGGCATTCAGTCCCTCCTCCGGAAAAAACTCCGCCCACAGCACCCGCTGCTCATCACAGCTCAGATCGGCATAATCAGTGCCTGCGGCCACGGCATCGGCGGCGGAAAAGTCACTGTGCCAGTACCCTGCACGCTCAGCTCTTGCAGATGATTCGGGAAGTACGTTCATTGCGGAAAGTCAGCTCCTCAATCGGTGGCTGGGGCAGATCGGCCTCTGCCCGCGCGGCCAGAATCTGATGATGGTGAGGCGACTTGCTGCAGACCGGATCAGCCTGGGTTGCATCACCGGTGAGCATATAGGCCTGGCAACGACAGCCACCAAAATCGATATGTTTTTCCGGACAGGAGCGACAGGGCTCCTGCATCCAGTCATCGCCCCGATAACGATTGAAGCCGAAGGAGTCATACCAGATATGCGACAGGCTATGCTCGGGGACCTTGGGAAAGCTCACCGGCAACTGTCGGGCGCTGTGACAAGGCAAGGCAGTGCCATCGGGGGTGATGGTCAGGAAAATATTGCCCCAGCCGTTCATGCAACCCTTGGGTCGGTCTTCGTAGTAATCAGGTGTGACCAGAATCAGTTTGCAAGGGTGATTATCTGCCGCCAGCTTGGCCCGATAGCGATTGGTCACGGCTTCGGCATGATCCAGTTGCGCCTTGGTGGGCAACAGCCCAGCGCGATTCAGGTGCGCCCAGCCGTAGTATTGGCAGGTCGCCAGCTCGACGAAATCGGCCTCCAGCGCCAGACACAGCTCGATGATCTTCTCGATCTGGTCGATATTGTGCCGGTGGGTAACGAAGTTCAGCACCATTGGGTAGCCAGCGGCCTTGACCGCGCGGGCCATCGCCAGTTTCTGGTCGAAGGCCTTGCGCGAGCCGGCCAACATGTTGTTGACCTCGCTATCCGAGGCCTGGAAGCTGATCTGGATATGATCCAGCCCGGCGTCCAGAAACTCGTCGATGCGCGCCTGGTTCAACCCCATGCCGGAGGTGATCAGGTTGGTGTAGTAGCCCATATCCCGCGCGGCCTTGATCAGCTCGGCCAGATCATCGCGCACCAGCGGCTCGCCGCCGGAGAATCCCAGCTGGGCGGCGCCAAGCGCCCGCGCCTGGCTGAACACGTCAATCCATTGCGCGGTGGTGAGTTCCTGCTTGTGTTCGGCAAACTCCAGCGGGTTGGAGCAATAGGGGCACTGCAGCGGGCAGCGATAGGTCAGTTCGGCCAACAGCCACAAGGGTGGTCCCTGTTCAGGCCGGGTGGGCAGCTCAGCGGAAACGGATCCAGTGTTGCTCATGGGCCTCCCCGATAAATGCCAGCACGTCTTCATCCAGTGCGGGTGCAGACGGGAAACAGGCTTGCAGTTCGGTAATGATCTCGCTGACCGGACGCTGACCATCAACTCGTTTCAACACTTCAGCGGCGCTGTCATTGAGTTTGACCATGCCTTCCGGATAGAGCAGCACATGGCAGTCCTGTACTGGCTCCCATTGCATCCGATAGCCTGGTCTGAAGGCTGGCACAGCGGTCAGTGGCGGTAATGTCATACAGTCAGCCCTCGATGCCATACGGGTTGGTCGGTAACTGGATGATAAGGCGCGCGCCCCAGCTCGTAGGCCAGTGACATGGCATCGAGCATGCTCCAGAGAATATCCAGCTTGAATTGCAGGATTTCCAGCATGCGTTGCTGGGCCTCGAAGGTCTGGTAATGGTCCAGGGTGATACGCAGCCCGTGCTCGACGTCCCGGCGAGCTTCACCCAGGCGGGTGCGGAAGTAGCGATAGCCCTGTGGATCGATCCAGGGATAATGCTGTGGCCAACTATCCAGCCGCGACTGGTGTATCTGCGGCGCGAACAGCTCGGTCAGTGAGGAACTGGCGGCTTCCTTCCAGTTGGCGCGGCGGGCGAAGTTGACATAAGCGTCCACAGCAAAACGCACGCCGGGCAATACATGGCGCTGATCCAGCAGCTCTTCCCGATTCAAGCCCACGGCTTCGCCTAATTGCAGCCAGGCTTCAATTCCACCGTCGCCATCGGATTCACCGTCATGGTCAATGATCCGCTGCACCCATTCGCGGCGCGCTGCGGCATCGTCGCAGTTGGCCAGGATGGCGGCATCCTTGAGCGGGATATTCAGCTGGTAATAGAAGCGGTTGGCCACCCAGCCGCGGATCTGCTCCGGAGTGGCGCGGCCTTCATGCATGGCGATATGGAACGGATGGTGAATGTGGTAATAACGGCCCTTGTCACGCAGGGCCTTCTCGAACGTGGCGCGGCTCATTGGCTCAGCTGACACGCTGCTCTCCTTACAGATTGATCACCAGCCCGTCATGGGCGACTTCGATGCCGTGGCGCGTCAACTCGGCGCGTTCAGGCGAGTCTTCGTCCAGAATCGGGTTGGTGTTGTTGATATGGATCAGCACGCGGCGGCTTTCCGGGTAGGCATTCAGCACCTCGATCATGCCGCCCTCCCCGCTCTGCGGCAGATGCCCCATCTCACTGCCGAGCTTGGTCCCGACACCGGCGTGGGACATTTCATCCTCGCGCCATAGGGTTCCGTCCACCAGCAGGCAATCGGCAGTGGCCATGGCGTCGCGGACCGGGCTGCTCAGCTGCCCCAGCCCCGGCGCATAAAACAGGACGCTACCGGTATTGGTATCACGCACCAGCAAACCGATGTTGTCACCGGGATGCGGATTGTTACGGTGCGGCGAATACGGCGGCGCGGCGCTACGCAGCGGGATCGGAGTGAAATGCAGGGCCGGGCAGGCGGGAACGGTGAAACCCGCGTCCAGCTCTATGCGATTCCACTGCAGCCCGCCATTCCAGTGATCGAGAATGTTGAACAACGGAAAGCCGGTGGTCAGATCCTCATGCACCATCTCCGTGCACCAGACCTGGTGGGGACAGCCTTCACGAAGGGTCAGCAGCCCCGTGGTGTGATCAATCTGGCTATCCATCAGAATGATACCGCCGATGGCGGTGTCTCGCATATAACGGCCCGGTTGCAACACAGGCGTCTGCTCCAGCTGGGTACGAATATCCGGGGAAGCATTACACAACACCCAATTGCCGCCGCCGTCCGATATTGCTATCGAGGACTGGGTGCGGGGTCGGGCGTTGATCTGCCCTTTGCGCAAGCCGTCACAATTGCGGCAATTGCAGTTCCACTGCGGAAAACCACCACCCGCAGCAGAGCCTAGAATATGGATCAGCATGGTATAGACCTTAGGTGCGACTGCTTGACCGATTCAGCATGCCGAATAGGCCAAGCAGTGCGCTCGCGATTAGCGGTTGGCGAAGTACATGGTGACTTCGAAGCCAATGCGCAGATCGGTATAGCTGGGTTTGGTCCACATAGTTGAGTCCTCCAGTAATTGACGGATCAGACTTGCCGGAACCTGCCGACAACTCAGTAAGCACCTGAACCATAACATCTACAAGTTATTTATGTGAGCACTCCTTCGAGGTAGGTTTTAGGATAACAACATCGTTCATCGGCTCTGTTTCGACGACGTACGGCTGATGACGGTTTTCAGCGTGTGAGTGCTGCCCGGCTCGAGCGTGCGGCCGTCCGGCCCTGCATTCGCTGCCTCAATGCAGACCATAGTGCGATACCCATCGTCCGGAAACTGACTTAAATGCCGGCTCTTTTCCAGCCACGGGTTCCAGACCACCACCGATTCGCTCCCTTCCCGGTGGATGTCCAACACGTCAGTCCGGGAACGTAACTGCAGATCAGCGTTATGGTTGAAATAGATCCGGTCGACTTCTGCGTCGAATCTCACAGCTGTCTGCTGGGTGAGCGTTGCGCCATTCAGCTTGTCGATATAACAGCAGCCCTGCAGGCCGGTTACCTCCGCCTTCGCTATGTCTGCAACCGGAAGGTAACTGTGCAGCGCCTGGCTCAGTCGTTGAGGTCCGGTGCCGGTGTGAGTAGTGGTGAGCGCTATTTCCAGCGCGACTCCCAAGGTGAATTCGATCTTGACCGTCCAACCTTCATCCGGCAGTTGCCGAGCAATGTCCTCCTGCGGCAACCTCAATACGAGATGTACCGAGGTGCTATCCGCCCTTGCCTCAAGCAACTGCCAGTCGCTGGTACGGGCAATGCCATGCGCGGGGCCGTCGCGCTCATCAGCAAACCAAGGCCAGCAGACCGGAACACCGCCGCGCAGGGCAGTGCCCGGCTTGCACGGGTCCATCGGGCTCATCCACAGCAGCGGCGGCTGCCCAGCGGGAATGCATTCGATGATGTGCGCGCCCTGCAAGGCGATGCATGCCTGCACCGCCGGATGTTCTATTTGCAGAAAGCGACGTCCATGTTGATTGCTGACAAGACGCACCTCTGGCGGTAACGCTTCGGTTTGCAGCACTCACTCGGCTCCCATGCAGAGATATTTCAGCTCGGTATATTCATCCAGGCCATGGCGCGACCCTTCTCGCCCCAGACCGGATTCCTTGACACCACCGAAGGGCGCCATGGGGTTGGAAATCAGCCCTTCGTTGATACCAATGATGCCCGCCTCGAGCGCGTCCGCCACCCGCCATACTCGGTGAATATCACGGCTATAGAAATACGCCGCCAGGCCAAAGGGGGTCGCATTGGCCAGTTCGATAGCCTCTTCCTCGGTGTCGAAGCGCAGCACCGCAGCCAGCGGACCGAAAGTTTCCTCATGGCATAGTGTCATGTTGGTGTTGATGTCGGTCAGCAACACCGGCTGCACATAATTGCCTCGGTCAGCGTCCGGGGCCGGGCCGCAGACCCGTTTGGCACCCTTGGCCATGGCGTCGTCGAAGTGCTCTATCACCTTCTCCACCGCATCGCCGTTGATCAGCGCCGACTGCGTCACGCCCGGCTCGAAGCCGTCACCTATCCGCAGCTTGCCCATGGCTTCAGCCAATGCGGCGACAAACTTATCATGCACACCCGATTGCACCAGAAAGCGGTTGGCACAGACGCAGGTCTGCCCGGTATTGCGGAATTTACAAACCATGGCGCCTTCTACTGCGCGGCTGATGTCCGCATCATCAAACACGATGAATGGGGCGTTGCCGCCCAGTTCCAGAGAAACCTTCTGTATGTGCTCTGAGCATTGGGCCATGAGACGGCGGCCCACATCGGTCGAGCCGGTGAAGCTCAGCTTGCGTACCACGGGGCTGCGGGTCAGCACTTCGCTGATTTCTCCGGCCTTGCCGGTCACCACGTTGAATACGCCATGGGGAATTCCCGCCTCCTCCGCCAGTACTGCCAGAGCCAGGGCAGAAAACGGCGTGGCGCTGGCCGGTTTGACGATGATGGTACAGCCGGCGGCCAGCGCCGCGCCTGCCTTGCGGGTAATCATGGCGGCGGGGAAGTTCCAGGGCGTGATCGCTGCGCAGACGCCCACCGGCTGGCGGGTCACCACGATATGCTGACCAATACGGGCGCCTGGAATGGTCTCACCGTACATGCGCCGGGCCTCTTCGGCGAACCAGCGAATGAAGGAGGCGGCATAGTCAATCTCGCCTTGGGATTCAACCAGCGGCTTGCCCTGCTCCAAGGTCATCAATGTGGCCAGATCTTCCTTGTGTTCGAGCATCAGATCATGCCATGCCAGCAGACAGTCTGCCCGCTCCTGCGCGGTCCGTTTACGCCATTGGCGCAGTGCACTGGAGGCCGCATCCACTGCCGCACCCACCTCCGCCGCCGAGAGAACCGGCACATGACCAAGCACATCACCGTTGGCCGGATTGTCCACTGCCAAAGTCTCGCCGCTGCTAGCGTTCTGCCATTGTCCGTTGACATAACATTGCTGTCGGAACAACCGGGGAGATTTCAGGCGGGAAAGGGTCATGTGTCCTCCTGCGCTTGGATGGAAGGAGCCGCGCTCGGTCTGCGTATCTGCAAACCCAATGGGCACGCGATCGTGACGACCGCGCTGCTTTGAGAGTAGACACCGCGATGCAAGGACGCAAACCGCTGCGGTAAGGTAGAAATGAAAACCCGGGGAGGAGCGAGCCAGCGGCGCAGAGGCCACCGGTTTGATCGTCCGGTCAACTGTCTTCGATGCGGAAGCCGACCTTCACGGTGACCTGATAATGGGCAACTTTGCCATCAACGATATGCCCCCGGGTTTCCATAACTTCAAACCACTCGACATTCTTCAAACTTTTGCTGCATTCGGCGACGGCATTATTGATGGCGTCTTCAATGCTGTTTTTCGACGAGCCGACAATCTCGAGCTTCTTGTAAGTGCGATGATCTGACATACCAACCTCCTCTTTGCCTTGTCTTGCGTTTGGCAGGGGTTTTTCAGGTTGGTTCAAATATCGCTGCTCGGCCTACTACGGATCTTGCGCGCACCCTCGGATTTGACCGGGCAGCCAGGTGCCTTGCATTTCTCATCCCGGCTGCGCTCCAGTTCCTGCAACGCGTGCCAGGCGCGACACAGGGATCGGGAATTTCCTGCCATCAGGGTCACTTTTGTCATGATCAATCTCCGAAACTGATAGATGAACCGAGTATTGTCGGGCCAATGCTATCTGTCAATGAGAATAATTATCATTATTTATCAGGATTTTTATTGCGCTCTTTATTGCAATATGAGGATACAAGCATATAATCGCAACGAAAATCATTCTCACAATAACCGGACGCCTTCCATGCCTTGCACCCTTCGCTATACCTCACTTGCTCTGACCATTTCCGCTGCCATTTTCCTGGCAGGATGCGACAATAGCGAAGATAAGGCTGTGCAAGCGCCTGCAATCGAGACCAATGAGCAGCAGGCGGCTTCCGATTCGAACCCGCAGGCGTCCTCTTCCGCTGATATCAGCGAAAGCGAAGTGGCCAACCACTATGCCGACCTCGCCCATGCTGTCTACCAGGATGCGCTGACCAGCGCCCAGGCGCTCGACAAGGCTGTCGATGCGTTGATTGCCGACCCCGTGGAAGCCAATCTGGAAGCCGCACGTCAGGCCTGGCTTGAGGCTCGCGTTCCCTACCAGCAATCCGAGGTTTTCCGCTTCGGCAACGTCGTGGTGGATGACTGGGAAGGCCAGCTCAACGCCTGGCCGCTGGACGAAGGACTGATCGATTATGTCGCTGCCGATGACTATCAGCATGAATTGGGCAATGAAGGCGCCACCGCCAATCTGATCGCCAGTCAGAGCTTGATGCTCGGTGGTAAGACGCTGGATGTCAGCAAACTGACTCCCCAGCTGTTGGCCGACCTCAATGAAGTGGGCGGTTCCGAAGCTAACGTCGCCACTGGTTACCACGCCATCGAGTTTCTGCTGTGGGGCCAGGACATGAATGGGTTTGAAGCCGGTGCCGGTCAACGTCCGGTGACCGATTTTGCCCAGGGTGACGACTGCACCAATGATAATTGTGATCGCCGCAGCGCCTATCTGGACGCCGCGACCGACCTGCTGGTCAGCGATCTGCAGTGGATGGTCACGCAGTGGTCGGACGACGAGGCCGGTAATTACCGCGCCGAGCTGCTGGCCCTTCCGAATCAGGAAGTATTCCAGAAGATGCTGTTTGGCATGGGCTCACTGTCATTGGGAGAGCTGGCGGGCGAACGTATGAAGGTCGCTCTTGAAGCCAACTCTTACGAAGACGAGCACGACTGCTTCAGCGACAACACGCACAATTCGCATTACTACAACGGCAAGGGCATCCAGAACATCTACCTGGGCAGCTATCAGCGCCTGGACGGATCGACCATCGAAGGCCCTTCCCTTTCGGCGCTGGTAGCAGCAAAGAATCCCGAACTGGACCAGACGTTGCGTAGCGATCTGGACAACACCATGCAGGCGCTGACGCGCATGAAGGACGCCGCTGAAGGCGATTCTGCCATGGCCTTCGACATGATGATCGCACCAGGCAATGAAGCCGGCGCCACCATCATCAATGACGCCATCGCTGCGCTGGCGCAACAGACCGGTTCCATCGAGCAGGTCGCCGCCGTGGTAGGCGTTGAATCTCTGCAGCCCGATGATGCCGGCCACTCTTTCTGATCAACCAACAGCCTCCTGCGCCTCGGCAAGCCCAACGCTGCCGAAGCGCAGCGTTGGGCTTCCATCCAGGCCACGAATCCACTTTCATGAAATTGTTGTCATTGACACCTCTTGCGGCGCTCCTGTTCACCGGCCTCTGTCTGGGCGCTGACTTTCCAGTACAAGATACCTCCAACTCCGGTGGCGCCGGCACTGTGATGCAAAGCGACCACAATGCCTACTCCTTGCCGCTGGGCAATCTACCTATATCCAGCCGCCTGGATTTCAGCGTGGGCAACAGCTTCTTCCGCAACCCCTGGGTTATCGCGCCCTCCAGCACCGATGCTCGCGATGGCTTGGGTCCACTGTTCAACACCAATTCCTGCCAGGGCTGCCATATCAAGGACGGTCGCGGTCATCCGCCAGCGCCGGGGGAGACGGCGGTTTCGTTATTTCTGCGGCTATCGGTCCCCGCCGGCCCGGATACCGATCCGCAAGTGCTGCGACAACACGGTTTTGTACCTGACCCGGTATATGGCAGCCAACTGCAGACCGCCGCCATTCCGGGGATGGAGCCGGAGGCGCAGCTGCACGTCGAATGGCAGCTGTTCGAGGAAACATTGGAGGATGGCAGCAAGGTAGAGCTGCGGCGGCCGCTGTACCGCATCGACAATCCCAACTATGGCGCCCTGTCCGACGATCTGATGATCTCGCCCCGCGTTGCGCCACCGATGATCGGTCTCGGCCTGCTGGAAGCCATCTCAGAGGCGACTATCCTGGCGGCTGAGGACCCGGATGATGAGGACGGTGACGGTATCTCCGGGCGCGCCAATCAAGTCTGGGACCGTATCGAACAACGTACCGCCCTGGGTCGGTTCGGCCTGAAGGCGGCCGAGGTCAGCGTCATGCAACAGAGTCTGGCCGCATTCGCCGGCGACATGGGACTGAGCTCCAACCTCGTACCGGACACCGACTGCACTGCCGCGCAGCAATGTGATCGGTTTGCTGATGGTGGTACGCCCGAGGTCAGTGACAAAATTGCTGCCTTCATCAATTTCTATGCCATGAGCCTGGCCGTACCGGCGCGCCGTGAGATGGATAACCCCGCCGCGCAATCGGGTGCAGAGCTATTCAATGAGATCGGTTGCGCTGCCTGCCACACGCCGCGGCATACTACCGGCACTGTGGCGGGCCGCCCCGAGCTGAGTAATCAGGTGATCTGGCCCTATACCGATTTGCTGCTGCATGACATGGGCGAAGGCCTGGCTGATGGCCGCTCGGAGTTTCTGGCCGACGGCAATGAATGGCGCACCCCGCCGCTCTGGGGGCTGGGGTTGACCCAGCAGATCAATTCGCGGGCAGGTTTCCTGCACGACGGCCGCGCACGTACGCTGGAAGAGGCCATTCTCTGGCACGGTGGTGAAGCGCAGGCAACCACCGAACGTTATCGCGAATTACCGACAGAGTTGCGTCAATCGCTGCTTACCTTTCTGCACTCCCTGTAACGGATCCCACATGTCTTCATTATCCAACCTGAGCCTGCGTACCTTGAAATGGGGCACCACAGCGCTGCTTGCCGCCTCTTTTTGCAGTACTGCCTGGGCGGAAACACCAAGAGACCTCTGGCACAGCTCCCTCGCCGAGGGTTACGCGACGCTCGCCACTGCCACGGCATCGCTGAACGAGGCTGCCACGGCCTATTGCGCAGCGCCCTCGGACGACGGGCGTGAAACGCTTGAATCCGCCTGGTACCAGGCATTCGACAGTTGGCAAGCGGTGCGCTTTGTCGATTTCGGACCAATCGAGCGCGACAATCTGTCCTGGCAATTCCAGTTCTGGCCGGACGCCAAGAATACCATCGCCCGCAAGGTCAACTACTGGCTTGGTAGCGAGCAGCCGATCAATGCTGAACAGCTCAAGGCCGACAGTGTGGCGGTCAAGGGCTTTCCGGCTCTGGAATACCTGTTGTTCGATCCGCTGGCGGCAAAGCAGCATCCTCTGCCCGAGCAGCGCGCCTGTGAACTGGTGACCGGCATCAGCAACCTGCTGCAGGAAAATACTGTTCAACTGCAACAGCAATGGCAGGCATTTCGCCCTCACTACCTGGATAACGCCCAGTTCCAGAACACCACAGTGCTGGCCGCCATGCATGGCCTCGAGATCGTGCGCAACAAGCGTCTGGCAGCACCCATGGGGCTCGAAGGCAAGCCGCGCCGCAATCCGTACATTGCCGACGCCTGGCGCAGCGAGCATTCGCTGGCGGGTATCCAGGCCAGTCTTGTCGGTTTGCAGCAGTACTTTCTGCCGGGTCTACGCCAATTGATGAGTAATGACCAAGGGGCCGAATTGGCCGTGCGTCTTGATCAGCAATTGACCGCGACCATCAAGCGGCTGGAGCACCAGCAGGCAGATATGCAACAGCTGCTCGCCAATGACGACGGCTATCGCAGCCTGCAGCTGGTCTTCATCGAAGTGGACAAGCTGAACCAACTGCTGTCCGGCAATATCGCCAGCGAGCTGGGCATTATCCGTGGCTTCAACTCCAGTGATGGGGACTGAGATGCAGCGTCGCGAATTCATCCAGTTCAGCCTGTTGAGTATTGCAGCGGCCTGCAGTGCCGGCGCCCTTGCAGGTAATGGCAGCAGCTTGCCGGACTTACGTTTTCTCAGCTCGGTCGACGACGCCATCGAAGGGCACTTCATCGTAGCGGCCAACAGCGCCGGCCAGCAGCTGTTCCGTATTCCGGTGGTCGAGCGCTGCCACAGTGGCTGTCTGCACCCGAGGGGTAACCAGGCGGTGATCATATCTCGCCGGCCCGGGTTGAATCTTTATGTAATCAATATGTTGGAAGGTACTCTTGAAGCGAAAGTTGAGGCTGGTGAGGGCTTCCACTTCTATGGCCATGGGGTTTTCAGCGAGGACGGCAGTCGCTTCTATGCCACCGCCAATCACTACTCCAGCGGGGCGGGCCATATACGTGTCTACGCTGCAGACGAGGGCTACCGCCATCTGCATGATTTTCCCGTAGGCGGCATGGACCCCCATGAGTTGCGCCTGCATCCGGATGGAGAACGCCTTGTGGTCGCCATGGGTGGCATCAAGACCCATCCCGACTATGGCCGTATCAAACTGAATGTGGAGACAATGCAGCCTGCTTTGGTAATGATGGATCGTGAAAGCGGTGAGGTGCTGCAGCGCTGCACGCCCTCCCATCACCAGCTCAGCTGTCACCACCTTGACATCAGCCGCGACGGTATCGTCATTGCCGGTTATCAATTCGAGGGGCCGAAATGGGAAGCACCGCCACTCATTGCCCGCTTGGACACCGACAGTGGAGAGTTTTCCGAGATAGCGCTGACGGAGCAGGAACAGGCAAAACTGAGCAACTACACCGCCAGCGTTGCGATCAACTCCCGCTACGGCGTCGCTGCCATCACCGCACCGCGAGGGAATTGCGTCATGCTGCTGGATTATCGCTCGGGGCAACCGATGGGGCTTGTCTCGGTACCCGACCCCGGTGGTGTGCTGGCGGAGCCTGACGGCAATTTTGTCGTATCATCCGGACATGGTGGCCTGTACCGCATTCAGACAACCGGCGCGAAGCCGGAACTGATCAGCCGGCATGCCCTGCGCTGGGACAATCATCTGACCCGGGCTTGAGCGGTCCTTCCGCTCACTGACTGGACACCATACGTTCGATACACGAGCGGGAGTCATCAGGCAGGTGGGTGAATTGCAGGCCGGTCCAATACTGGCCGCCGGCGATACTTTCGCGATTCCAGCGGCTCTCCGCATCAAGCATGAACTCGCTGATACCGTTGAGATTCATCGGCAGATTCACCTGCAGCGCCCAGGCTCTGTTCAACTCGATCGGCTGTTCACTGAGTAACATCAACCCTTCGGCGTGAAGATCCACCACGCGACCGAGAAGTTCTCCGCTGTCCAGGTCATATACCTCCAGGCTGTTACTCACGTGATGGCGCTCCAGTTTTCGTCTTTCGTTCATGAAATGCTCTGTCTGATATATGACCACAAGTGTCGGCCATTTGCGTGGTAGCGAAAAGCCATATTCCATGTATTTATGAAAGTATTGAAGCGTTTTGTGATGCGTTGGACATAACAGCTCTGGCTTGCCTCAGCCTTTGACTGCTGTCCATAATGACCGAGCGATAATCAGCTCCCATCCACAGGCCCACCGGCCCGCCCTATCGAGGATCAACCATGCGATTAACCCAACTGAGTATATTACTCGGCGCGACGCTACTTGGCGCCCAGGCACTGGCACATGATTTTACGGTAGGCGATATTCATGTTAACCACCCCTGGTCACGAGCATTGCCGCCGGTGGCACCCACAGGTGCTGCCTATCTGGTGCTGGAGAACAAGGGCGATCGGACTGACCGTTTGATCGGTGCGGCATCCACCATTGCCGGGCGAGTGGAGTTGCACCAGCATATTCACCAGGACGGGCTGATGAAGATGCAGCAGATCGACAGCGTTGAGATCGCACCAGGGGCACAGGTGGAGTTCAAGCCTGGCGGCCATCACCTCATGTTATTCGGTCTGCAACAGCCGCTGGTCGAGGGTAGCAGTTACCCGATGACGCTGAGCTTCGAGCATGCCGGCGAGGTAGAGGTTGAAGTCATGGTGACGGGTGAACCCGCACCCGCCTCCCCCAACCATGACGCTCACAGTCATCACTGAGCGTCATGGCGGCACAGCGCCGGCTCAGTCGCTTCGAGTCGGCGTACGCATAGTGACGAACTCTTCCGCCGCGGTGGGATGAATACCCAGCGTGGCATCAAACACCGCCTTGGTCGCCCCTGCTTTGATCGCCACAGCCAGCCCCTGAATGAGCTCGCCTGCGTCGGGCCCGACCATATGGATGCCCAGCACTTGATCGGTTTGCTGGTCCACAAGCATTTTCATGAAGCTCTGCTCATCGTTGCCCGCCAATGTGTTGCGTAACGGACGAAATCGGCTCTCGTAGATATCGAGTTTATGCCCGCAGGCCCGCGCCTGCTCTTCGGTAAGCCCCAGCGTGGCGATGTTCGGGATGCAGAACACGGCGGTGGCGATATCCTTGTAATCCACCGGTCGATACTCGTCCGGGCAATACAGACGCCTTGCCAGCGCCATACCTTCTGCCAGCGCCACGGGTGTCAATTGAATGGTAGCGGTCACGTCACCGATAGCAAAAATGGCCGGATCAGTAGTTTGATAAAGTTTGTCTACTGCGACGAAGCCTTTGTCATCCAGCGTCACCTTGGTATTTTCCAGACCCAGGCCGTCCAGTTTCGGTCTTCGTCCGGTGGCATACAGAACCAGATCGGTCTCCAGGGTTTCACCGTTCTTCAGTGATACCAGCAGACTGCCGTCGGCCTGCTTCTCGATATGGGCAACGTCCGCATCGAACTGCAAATCGACGCCCTTATTCTGCATAGTCACAACCATATGGTCGCGCAGCCCCTGATCGAAACCGCGCAGGAACTGTGCTCCACGGTAAAGCAGGCTGGTCTCGCAACCCAGGCCATGGAAAATGCTGGCGAATTCGATCGCAATATAGCCGCCACCGACCACCATGGCGCGCTTGGGCAATTGCTCGAGATAGAAGACCTCGTTAGAACTGATCACGTGTTCATGACCGGGGAATTCAGGGATGAACGGCCAGCCGCCGGTGGCAATGAGTATGCGTTCTGCCGTGTAGCTGGCATCCCCCACGGCCACGGTATGAGAGTCAATCAATCGAGCCCGGCCATGCACCAGGGTCACCCCAGCGGCGGTCAGCAGATTATGATAAATGCCATTGAGTCGGGTGATCTCGGTATTCTTGTTTTCAACCAGACGCTGCCAATCGAACCGCGCCTTGGAAAGATCCCAGCCATAGCCCTGTGCATCACCGAAATCCTCAGCGAAATGGGCCGCATAGGCGAAAAGCTTCTTCGGCACGCAGCCGACGTTGACACAGGTGCCCCCCAGATACAGATCTTCGGCGACCGCTACCCGCGCGCCAAAACTCGCTGCCATACGGCTGGCACGCACCCCTCCCGATCCGGCACCGATAACGAAAAGGTCAAAATCATAATCCGACATATTTGCTGCCCTGCTGCTGATACAAAGCCACAGCATACCCGAATGTAGTGCATCCCGGCCGAAATGCCGGGATAGCGATTCTTGATTTCACATTGTTGGAAAGCTGTGTCAGCCTCGGTTCGCGTTCGGGTCAGACCTATTGCAGCAACGCCTCATATTCATCGTTATACTGCTCGGCAAGTTCTGCCTTCTGCTTGTCGGTAAGCAGCTTGCCCGCCATCTGAAAGAACTTCTGCTCTTCCTCCTCAAGATGATGCAGCACCTTATCGCCCAAGGCTTTTGCCGTGGACAACCAGGCCGAGCTGGACATTTCCATCTCATCCAGCTTTTCAACCAGTTCATCCATTTCGTGATGTTCGGCAATGGCGTGGCGGCTCAGGTCAACGCCATTCTCATGGCCCATCAGGGGAATGTAGAAATAGCGCTCTTCCGCCGTCTCGTGGGCGTAAAGCTCCTCCTTGAGTTGCTGATAGGCATCCACCCGTTCCGGGGTATCTCCACTGGTGCGTAGCACAGCGTCAACATACTCGCGCTGCTTGTCATGGCTGATCCGTAATGCTTCAAAAATGGTCATATGCCGCTCCGTTAACCTTGCGTAGCCTTTTGGACTGAGCACACCGATTGAAGTTCAGCTCCACTCTGGCCCTACAAAAACGCCACTCTTGGCTGCTCGCCCTTTCATACCCCTCCTCGGCAAGCCTACAATGCCTTCCTGCTTGGTGCAGGCTATAGTAATCAATGTGCTGGCACCGAGCCGCGCTTTCCCCTTGGCCTGTGCAATAGAAAGTCTTCAACGCCCCCGAGCCCAAAAGGATATTTATCATGAAACGCATTCCCCTGATAATTGCTACCAGCCTCATTGCCCTCACTGGCAGCGCCCATGGCAGTAGTTTCATTGGCACCACCGACGCCGTGGCCGGGTCTCTGATCAATACCATTGACGCGACCAGTGACGCCACCTCCGGCAATAACAAGATCGTGCTGGAGGCCCGCGAGGACGCAGCCAGCTTTGTCGGCAGTGACGGCCAGTTGCGCAGTGCCCGTCTCGAGGCGGCCTTGGTCCATATCCGTCAAGCCTCCCCCGATCTGGAAGCCACCGACATGCAACTGGCCGAGGCAATTCTGGCGCTGTGAGGCATTTCTTTGTCAGCGGCGACCTGAGAGCTGAGGCGACCGGTCAGTTTGGATAAGATGCGGTCTGCCATAAGGCGTTTTTTACTTGTTGGCTTGCTGATAAGCAGTCCCCTCGCCCAGGCCGAGTTGCAGCTGGTGCTGGACCAGCGCCAGCTCACCCCGCCCCATACGCAGGCCAGTCAGGCGCTGCTTGCCGAGGCCACTGTGCTGCTGCCACCCTTGCTGGTGGAGCAGATGGACCGACAGGTGCCGGTGCGCTGGAGCGAGCGGCTACCCGAGGCGGTCTTCGGTCGCGCCACGCCCAGCGGCACGCTGGAGCTCAATCAACGCTGGCTGGCGGACCTCACCGCCGGGCGCGAAGGTGCTTTTCCCGAGGTGCGTCAGCACGGCACCTTGCGCCGGGAACTGCTTGCCACACTGATTCATGAGCTGGCTCATTTGCATGATCAGGGGCGCTATTGGCGTGCTGAGCAGCAGACCTTGTTACGTCAATGCCGCACTCGCTATCGCACCCAGGGCAAGGCCGGGCTACCGGCGGAATGCCGGGGCCAGACCGAGCGTCGTTTTACCCTGAGCGATGACCCGCGCTTTCTCGATCTGGCCGGCTGGCCACAACAGGCAGGCCGTCGCGGCGTCCGCGAGCGGGTAAATCGTCAGTCCTACCGCAGTCCCGACCAGTACGAGCTGTACAGCCCGGCGGAATATCTGGCAGTCAATCTCGAATACTTTCTGCTTGATCCGCAATATTCCTGCCGCCGCCCGGGGCTGCATGCCTATCTGAAGGACCATTTCGACTGGGCGCCAGCAGCGTCTGATTGCCCCGCTGAAATTCCTTACCTGTACGCTGGTCTGGATACAGAGCGCCCTGCTCTTGGCTGGCTCGATCCAGAGCGGGTCTACGCGGTGCATTACATGCTGGCGGAGCCCAATGACAAGTGGGTAAGCCGGTGGGGCCACAGCATGCTGCGCCTGGTAATCTGCGCTCCGGGTCGAGAGCCAGGCCCCGACTGTCTGCTGGATCTGGATCACCATCTGGTGCTGTCCTTCCGCGCTTTCGTCGATGATCTGCAGCTGTCCAGCCTCGATGGGCTGATTGGCAACTACCCCTCCCGTCTGTTCATGCTGCCGCTGCAGAAAGTGGTGGATGAGTACACTCAACTCGAACTGCGCGACCTCAGTTCGGTCCCGTTGCGGATCAATGCACAGGCCCGTCACCGACTCGTTGAGCAGGCCGCCACTCTGCACTGGAGTTATGACGGCACCTACTATTTCATCAGCAACAACTGCGCAGTCGAAACCCTGAAGCTGCTACGCAGCGGCAGCGCACTTCCCCAGTTGCATGATCTGGACAGCCTGACGCCCACCGGCCTGCTTGAACTGCTCCACGCCCGCGGGCTGGCGGACCTGACCCCCTTGCAGGACCGCCAGGCAGCCTTGCGCCAGGGCTACTATTTCGACTCATATCGGGAACGCTACAATTACATGTTCGAGGTGCTCCGCAGCCAGCAGCAGGTGCCCTTCGACCGCCTGGAGGATTGGTTCACCAGTCCGGCCAGCGATCGCCAAGCCTGGTTTACCGCAGCGGACACCCGATCAACTGCCGCCTTGCTGGTGCTGGAGCAAGCCATTCAGCGTCGGCATGTGCTGGAGATACAGCAGGATCTCAAACAGCGGTTCCTGGCTGCCGATGCCCCACAAGAGCTGACCGAAGCTGCCCAGATGATGCAGGGACTGCTGAGTGGCAGCAGCTTTCTCAGCCGGCCCGGCGAGCTGTTGAGCGAGGGTTACGGATTACCGCAACCGCAGGAGTCGCAGCGTTTTCTTCAGCTTGCCGCTGGAAAACAGCAGGCGCTGCTGGCTACGGCTGAGGATTTGGAGAACCGCTTGCTGTCGCTGATGAATGCACAACAGCGTCTACAGCTGAATGCCACCGGCGCCAACATCAGCCTGCTCGTACAGCAGCTGCGGCGGCTGCACGCAGAATCTGGCGGTATTCAACTGCCCTGAGCTTTATCGCAGCCATCAGGATACGTCATGACAACAGCCTGGAGAAAAGCGCTTGGATCGTCGGCTTGCTTTGGTTGAGCTTTTATAGCTGCTCGAGAGGTTGGCGATCTACTGGATACAATAATCTATTGGGCGCTTCGGGAGCCGGGATGGACAGAAAACGGCGGGGGCGGACAGCGTAGCTGAATTACGGACCGTGAAAGCACTCCGTAAAATTCGGTAAACATGTGATTTAAAAATGGTGCCCGGAGCCGGAATCGAACCGGCACGGAGTTTCCTCCGAGGGATTTTAAGTCCATCGACATATCCAACAAAATCAGCATGTTATGACAATATTAAGTCCGCAATTACATAATTTTGATGCCTCTGCAGGCCAATAACGGCGCGGGCCTTCAAATAATTGCGGATCAGATTTACATCCCCCCTCCGCCCGTCCGGGCAATATTCCATATCTCCCTCGCTCCGCAATATACTGGCTATAAATACAGTATAGGTGGACCATGATTTTCAGAGTAACCCTGATGCGACGCCGCGGCGTGCCGTTTACGCCAAAAGAGCTGAGCAAAGACCAAGGCAAGCGGGTCGACGTGGCGATCAATCATGAAAGCTGCGTGATGGGCCGGTCATCTGTGGTTGCGTCAATCCGGGGAGCGTGGCCGCTGAGCGAGCCGCCCTGGCCGGAATTGATGGACTGTCAGCTGCACTCTATGGCGCCCAATGGAATGGTGCTGACGGGGACAGAGGAGATTGATGGCGTGATGTATGCGCAGTCATGGCTGTGCCGAGCGGAGTAATCGATAGGAGCGAGAGGTGGGAAATGTGAGGAATGAGGGGGGGCGGGGCTCATTCTTCCGTTGCAGTGACCGCCTTCGCCCGCTCCTGCCAATACAACAGCTTCTTCTGATCTTCGATCATTCCGGCTCGAATATTCCAAACAGAGCGTCCAGCTGCTCCACTGAGTTCGAGGGGGGCTGCATCGCCCACGCTGCGGGCGCTGGTGGTTTCGGACACGATGGCATCGTTACGGGCGACGATAACTTCGATGCGCAGCCTGCGGCGCTCGCCATCAGCAGCAGAATACAGATCTTCGAGGCGGCGGTTTTCAGATAGTGCATCAGATAGCTCCTGCGTGTGTTTGGTATCCAGTTCAGCCAGGCGCCAGGACTGTTCCTGCTGCTTAGCCTGCTGCTGCAGGATTACTGCGGCATTGGCCTCGGCGGTCCGGCGCAGCAGCTCGGTGTGGGCTGTTTGCTGCTCGCTGTAACGCGTCTGCCAGTGGTTGCTGGTGGCCCACGATCCGACCAGGGAGCCAATTGCCAGCGCAATGATGTATGGCGCCAGGACGCGGACGGCGATCATGCCAGCGCGCCCCCGCAGTCCGAGTACACAGCCACCAGTTCATGCTCAGTATGCTGCTCGGCGGCATGCTCTCCTTCGTAGATCTCCAGCAGTTGCGCGAGCTTATGTTCACGCTGGCCATACCCTGCCCCGGGCAGGCTGGCCCAGATCGGCGCGGCCTTGGCTACGGCATCCTCAATACGACCCTGTTGGATCAGCCGGTAGGCGCCGCACTCCATCAAAAGCTTGATAGCAGCCAGGTCCTGCGCCTCGGGAATGAAGCGGCCGCGGAATCCGTAGTTGCGAACGATGGCATCCCAGGTGCGAGCCAGGAACTGGTACCGCCCGGCCGCGCTGGATGTAATGCCGTACCGGGGCAGCTTCACATACCGGCGTGGGTGATCGCTGTAGTCAGTGAACAGCGCCCCGCCGACGAACACGTTGTACCCGTCATCTGAGGCTTTGATGGTGCTCGTCCCTTCGCTCCAGGCGAGCATATCCAGGAAGGCGAGCACGTTGATGCCGCCGGCCTTTTCTTCAGTGATTACTGGCATGGTTTTCTCCAGGCAATAAAAAACCCGCCGGGTGGCGGGTTTGGTGAGTGATTACTGCGTCAGTTTGTTCGAGACACCAATGCATCCATTTGCTGGCGCGCGATCACGTGGCCGTGGGCTGAGGCTTTGGCCAGCCACATCAGGCCGGCGTTCTCGTCCTTCGGCACGCCGATGCCTTTAAAGTGCAGCTTGGCTAGGTTGTGCATGGCGTCTGGGTGTTCCTGGTCGACGGCCTGCTTCAACCAGTGCATGCCCATATCCAACAGATTGATGTCGATCAGCAGTTGAGCCAAGTCGTTCTGCGCGTCCGCATCGCCGGCGTCGGCATCGACCAGCAGCTCATAATCTTCCGGCTCGATCGGGATGTTGATCTGCGGTGCGATCTCGCTGAAGGCGACCATGGCTCGGCCGCGCTCGTCTGTTTCCAGACGGGTGAGCTGGCCTTCGGTGACCCGGCGCCAGAGGGTCCGCTTGCTGATCCCAGTGATCAGGATGGCTGTATCCAGGCTGATTGCGTCCACGGTTCGTCCCTTGAATTGGATTTGGCACACCATCAGGTGTGCCATTCTGGCATTTGGCACAGTAGTAGGTGTGCCAAACAGTGCTGCCAATAGGATAACAAACCACAACCCTGTCGTGGGGACTCCGCGTGATGACCTCCGCAAGGCCACAGTTTACGCAAGGTACAGACCCAGACTGATGCAGAATCGAGAAGCTGGCACGGTACCTGCTATGCCTCAGATAGGTCATACGGCCTTTCAAAAAATATGGAGATTTAAATGAAAGCTCAAATGCAAAAAGGTTTTACGCTTATCGAACTGATGATCGTAGTGGCGATCATCGGTATTTTGGCTGCAATCGCGCTGCCGGCTTATCAGGATTACACTAACCGCGCAAAGATGTCTGAAGTATTGACCTTTGCCTCCTCAGGCCGTACTGCTGTTGCAGAGTACTTTCAATCAGAAGGAACTCTACCTGCTAACAACGAGGCTGCTGGGTTGGATGCCGAAGGAGACATCACCTCACAGTATGTTGAGAAAGTTAATGTAACCAGTGGCGTGGTCACCGCCACTATCAAAGGCACAAATGTTACTGGTCTAGACGGATCTACTGTTGTGATGACGCCGCAAACCACTGCAGGTGCAACTATCGCTGCAGGATACTCCGGCCCGATTTTGTGGCAGTGCAAGCCTAGCACTGCAGACAACAACAAATACTTCCCAGCCAGCTGCCGTACTACTACACCGCCGCCTGGCGACGGGGATTAATTAGCACTCACCTGACCATTTAGCGTGAAAGCCTCAGACCTTCTGGGGCTTTCACTTTGAAATATAGCTTGGTCATACCTCCACCTCATACTGCACCAGCCCCGGCGCCTGCCCCATCACCTGCCCATCCACCACAAACGCCTTTAACCCCCGCCCCACGCTGGTGCCCTTTGCACTGATCTGACTCCCGTTGCGCAGGGTTATGATGCTGGTCCCGTTCTGCAGGTCCACGCTGGCGACTGTGCCGACGGTGCGCGTGCCGCCTGGTAGCAGGCCGATAAATCGTTTCCATGGGTTGACTGTGCTCATGCGCCCTCCCGGTGATGGCGTTCGAGTTTGAGGGTTTGCTTGACCCGGGAGGCGCCGATGCCTTCGGCGGTTATCTCGGTGGCGAGGCAGAGGCCGCGCCAGGTTTCTTCAATGTCCCGCACTTCACAGAGCATGGCCGGCTCCACCAGGCCCGGTGCGGTTTGCTGCGGGAATAGTGGCAGGTCCAGGGTGATGATCTCCTGGTTGCCGCCTTTGCACAGCTCAGCGATACCGCGGGCTCGGCCGGCTTGTTCGCCGGTGATCCAGTCGTGGAAGACATCCGGTGCAGGCTCATCACCTGCGGTACCGGCGCGGCGGACGTTGACGCTGACGCCGTGGTTGGTGCCGCTGACGTAGCAACTGTTCCACTCCGGCTGCGGTTGCCACTCGCTGCCCCAGGAGGCGACAATGTTGGCAGGGATGATGCGATCCATGATGGCGCTGGACCATTGCCAGACCGGCTGCTTGTAGCGAGGCAGCACTGTGAGCTCTCGGCTGTTGCGCGAGGGGCTGACGATGCCGCCGGCTGTTTCGGCCAGCTCGGCGATTACCTCCATCGGGGTTTTGGATTCATAGCTGAACGCCCCAGCCGGGAGTGTCCAGTCTGGTGGCCCGGCGTTCCAGGTGTCCCAGTGCAAGATGAAGTCGGTATATTGCAACTCCAGTTCAGCGGCCTGCTGTGCGTTGAGCGGTACCGTGTTGCTCTGGCTACGAGCTGGGGCGTAGGGCTTGGCCAGCAGCTGGGTCTGGCTAACGCCGGTGATGGTGTAGCGCTCATCAGCGAGTTTGCCGGTACCGGAGTAGCGTTCCACGATGAATACCCAGGTGTGGCCGTTGATGGTCAGCTCGACCTCTTTCGGGCCGTTGGCGTCGGGGCGCACCTGGGCCAGAGAGGTGCGTCCGAACAGGTTGGCGGATAGGGTCCAGGCGAAGCTGTCGATATCGAGCCCGACCCGGATGCCGGTGGCATCCAGAGGCGTGCGATCGGGCAGCACCGCCAGGCTGACGCTGTTCGCAATCATGTAGGTCTCCAGAATATCCGGCTCGGCCGGCGGCGGTACGATGATGGTGATCGGGCCGGTGTAGTCCGGGTAATCGATGCCCGTCGGAATGGGGTCGAGAGGGCGCCCCCTGCCCCACAGCAATTGCATCGGTATTCCCACCTGTCGTGCAGGCCGCCAGCTGAACGCAGCGCCGCTGTCTACCGGCTGGATGACCCGGGCGGGCGGCACATAGCGGAAGTCGAAGAACACCGACGGGGAATTGCTCGGCGCATACCGTTCATCACCGAAGTTAAACACCAGCGGGCCGTTGCCCGGCACATAGAGGCTGCGCCCAACCTCCAATGCTGCGTCGTATCGCGGGCCATATTCATCCACCCGCTGATAGCGTGGCGCGGTACTGGCGTCCTTCTTTGCCGGCGCCGGGTTATAGGAGACTGTCACCCTCCAATCAGCCGGCCGAATGCTGTGATCCCATGCTCCTGCCAACCCAAGGTCTTTGCTGGGCACCTGAACGAATCCTGCCGCCACGCTCCCGCCGTCTGTTGGCGATGCCGATTCCCAGCGACCAGTCTGACCTTGATCAAGTGCCGGCACAGCTGCCCAGTCGGTGCGTGTCGTTTTCTCGGTCGGCTGGGCATCGCCCCAGGCGCTGGCACGATTCAGACTGCGCTCAGGCTTGCGACTCCAAGCACTGGCGGCCGGGCGTGCGCTGACCTGCCGCGCTGTTCGCCAGCCGGCATCCACTTCAGTAGCAATCATCAAAGCATCTCGGCTGTGATTGGCCCCAGCGCCAGGGGTCGGTAGTAACGCACGGCAATCGCCCGGGCGGTGCCCAGTTGGCGCGAGGGGTTGTCACCCTCTATGGGCCACCATTGCGGCTCGGTTGCGGGCAGAACGCCGGGCTCGGTGATCTCGTAAAGCCACCCGGCAAACCGGTTGGGCCTGATGCGTTGGCCAGCAGCGACTGCCAACGAAGGAACGAAGCGGATGCCGTAATCATCGAGGCCTACCGCATACAATGTGCCCGAGGTGGTCACCTGCAGATTGAGCGCGGCCAGCGTTTCTTGCTGACTCTCGCCATAGCCGGCCACACGCCACTGGCCATCGTCCATGCGCTCAACGATAACGGCCTGCCGTACTGCCCGCGCCGAGTCCACAGCAGCCAGCAAATCTACCGTTGCCGGTACAGTGGACACCTGGTTTTCACCTGAGCCCTCGGTGATATTGAATAATAAACTATCTGAACCTTCTCCAATGGTGGGCCACCGCGTCATCCCCAAGCGGGGCTCAGTGTATTCATACGCTTGAGCAATTACCGGCAGATAGATTGCTTCTCGTAAAAACCATTGAGTGCCCTGCCGACTCTGGCTTGTGAAAATTGCCAGATGCATGTTGGGCGCGAACTCAGAAGCTAAAGTCGCCATGTAATCAGTTGATGGCATACCCTCTCTGCGTACAGCCATAGATACCGGCACTCTGGGAGCTAAGGAGATGTCTGCCCTGAAAACTTTTTTCGTAACTGACTGCGAGAAAAAAGCGCGACGGTGTTGCGAGGACTCGAAGAGCGAAGCGGTCAGCGCAAGGTACCTGTTCATGTCCAGTATTTCTCGGCCAAACTAACGAGCAGTGAGCCCCAGTAAGTGGGCACAACGTAAAACAATTCACCGTCTATCTCTGCGGGGGTGAGCGTTGCGGAATAGGTCGAGCCAAGCCCTAGAAGTGAAAGCAAATCTGAAACTCGGTAGTGCGCGGCACGGCCTCCATAGAACATACCCGGTATGTACCCGATACTCCCTTGACCTGGCATAAACGCATCTACGCGCTGAAGCGCCAGGTCTGTCCCGAGTGGGTCTGCTTGAAAGTGTGCGTAGGTTTGTCCATTGTGTTTTGCTGGATTCCCTTCAATCGCGCCCAGAGCGCCCTGCTCAACAATTCCGGTCAAGGGGTCTCTTAATCGAATATTTTCTCCGAACATATTCCCGCCTCGGCGATAAGACGATCCTGCAGAGTCGAGATTCTCCGGCCATTTCAAACCGCCAAGGAAAAAGGCGTTCTGGGGACCTGCAATTGGGGCGTTAGGCGCTTTAAGCACAAGGCTACCCAAAAAACTTAAATCGCCGTGATCCGATAATGAGGATGCACTTGACCCTAAAGTGGAATCAACATCCATACCGACCGTGGAAAATATAACTTGCGCCCCTCGCGCTATAAGCCACCAGGCTGAATTTGTGCGCGTTGCACAAAGAGCACTCGTCCATAGTCGGTCGGTAACGCCCGCCCAATAATCGGGACTGTAATCTCCAGACCGGACGTTTGTTCCTATGGGCGGGTATTCAAATAAGCTAAGCGCTTCCGCCATGTAAACTTGGCAATACGTTTCTCTATAGCGCAGTCCGGACCCTTTATAAAAGATGTAATACACGCCATCCGGAGCTTGGAGCGTAAACCCATTCGGCAGCTCGGCATGCGCTAAGGACCAACTTTGCCCCGGTTTCGCTTCAGCTCCCGCGCCATAGCCGGTAACCAAACAGGGCACTAGAACGTTGTACATTCGCTCAACATGCGAGCCGGCAGTGGGCAAGCCAGGGCCGGCGGCATCCATACTTGAGTACAAAATCGCATCAGCCATCAGTCCGCATCCCCTCTAATCTGCAATCTCAACCGATCATCATCCACTGTGCCCTGCCCACTCAGCACGGTCCGCACTACCCACATCGGCCCCAGGCAGGCGTCGGTGTTAAACCGAACGGCGTTGCCTGCTGCCCAGCCGCTGCCCCACCCTTCCCGCCGGATCGTAAAGTACGGCGACCCTGTAGCCGGGTTGATGGGGGCGCAGTCGGATGTCGTGTTGCCCGTAGTTATTACCCCGAGCTTTTCTTCCACCACGTTGAAGGACGTGGCGCTGGTGAACACCAACGCCCACTTGCCCGCGATCGCGCCGATGTTGGTGATGATCGGCGGGTAGTTCAGCTGGTTGTACTGGGCCGTGGTGCTGCCGCCGATAGGCGCATCGGTCCAGTTGGGCGAGCTCTGGTTCCAGGTTTGCTGGGTGAACCAGCGGTAAAGCCGGGCCTGCAGGTCGCCCCAGGTGACTGCACTGCTGACCATGGTCTCCCCGGCTGGCAGGTCCCACGGCATGGGCGAGCCGATGCCAACGGCGCCGGTGATCTGCACCTCGGTGCAGACGGTCATATGCTCGACCCGGTCGCGCAGGGTCAGCGGTGGCGTCAGTGGGCCGCCGTCGGGGTCCTGCAGCTGCACCGGCGTGGCCCAGGTGATCAGCCCCAACTCGCGGTCAACGCTGTATTGTGCCGGGTCCAGCGGCGCGCCCAGGCTGTCCGCCACCTCAATGGCAGCTTGGTACGCCCTGCCCAGGGCCACGGTCTGGCCAGCCTCTGGGGTCACGTCCTGCTCGGCGGTGTGGTGAATGACCAGCACATCCCCTTCACGGTAGATCGGCACACGGCCATCGGCTGGCAGGCGCACCGGGTCCAGCCCGAGCAGATCAGCCGACATCGGCATGCTGGTTTGCACCACTGCGTTGTAGGTGACCAGCGCCGCGATAATCGGCACTGCGGTCACGCCGACCGCGTCCTCCGGATCGGTGTTGAATCGCAGGCTGACAACGCCGGTCTGGGCATCCACGGTGCCGTGGATGATGCCGCCGCCAGAGACGTTGCCGTTCAGGTCCGCCGTGCCGGTGACGATCTCGGAGGTATCTGCCCGCACCACAGTGATCTGCAGGCTCGCCGGCCGCAGCGGTGCACCAGGTGTACGGAAGTACAAGTCCGTGGTCGAGAAGCCGCCATTGCTGGTCAGGCAGGCCAGCCGGTTGATCGCGCCGCCCTGGGCGGCTGGGTAGGTCTGCAGTGTGGCCTTGCGGGCTGCATAGTCGATGGTGCCCACCGCCACTCCAGCGTTGGTGGCCGTACTGATGGAGCGGAACAGCACGCCCGAACGATCGATATAGGTTTGACCGCCCCATTCGAAGATGAGGCTCCCGGGGACGATGGGGTCAGCGCTGCCGGGTAACACATCGATGGTGAGCTCCGGCGCTGCAATACCGTCGGTCTGCGGCTCGTAGTCGGTGCCGGCTGATTGCGCCCGCACCATCACGGTACCGCCGAATATCTCCTGCCGGGGCACCACGGTGGACGTGGCCTTGGCCACCGAGCGGTAGGGCTTTCCTGCCAATATGGCCATGCTTATACCTCAATCAGTTCATAGCGCACTTCGTGCTCGTGGTAGTCGTAGGCCTGCTCCACCTGCAGGCTGAATGCCCCGGTGGTGTAATTGATGCTGCCCAGGTAACCGATCCAGTTGCCGGTGCCGTCGTCGGCGGCTTCGTGGTCCACCAGCACAGTGCCGGTGTAAGCAGTGGTCGCGTTGTTGGTGCTGGGAATGGTGGCCTTGCGCTGACTCTGCCAACGCATCTGCACGCTCCCTGGGTTGAGCGGTGCGCCGGGAATGGTGCCGGTGATGATGCCCCCGGTGTCCGGGCTGGCGGTCAGTGGCACGTCGATATCGGTCCCGGCGCGTTGATAGTCAAACAGGATGCTGCTGGCCGCGTCAGGCGTGGTGGCCAGTTTCAAGGTCAGCATGCCGGTGGCGTAGACAATGCGTCCGGTACCGGCGGCGCCGGTCAGGGTGCCGTCCCCTTCGTCTGTCATCGCCACCGGCTCATCACCAATGGTCAGGGTGACCGTCACGCTGCCCGGCTCGATGCCGTCGTGAGGCAAGCGGTGCTCGAACTGCAGATCCGGTGCCGGCCCCACTCCAACATGACTGATGACGTTGTCATCCAGCTGCCCGATGTAGCTGTAGATCAGGCTGGAGCCGACATCCGGCAACGCCGCCAGGCTGACGCTCACGGCGCCACTGGCAAAGTCGACCGTGCCACTGCCCTCGCCTGTCAGCTCACCATTGCCGCGATCGCGTAGCTCGTACCATTTGCCCAGCGCCATGAAGCTGACGGCCAGGGTGCCCGGCCGGGGCTTGGCTGCCGAGAGGTTCAGTGTGTAGGCGTAGCCGCGGCTGCCCAGGGTGATGTCGATTTTGCCGGTAACCGCCTGCCCGGTGACGGAGGCCGCAGGCCGGTAGGTGACCGATGCCGATCCGGTGAAGGCCGAGGAGCGCCAGGCGTTGATCTCGCCAGTCTCATAGTCGATGGTGATCCTGGTGAAGCCGCTGCTGCCGCTGCGGTGGGTCAGCTCACCCGCGCCGTCGTCTGCGTAAACACCACCGCCGATACTCAGGTTGACCGACTGCGGATAAACGCCGGTGGTGAAGAATGCCCTGCTGTGCCCCGCCTCCACCTGGGTGAAGGTCAATGCAAATGTGCGATTGCTGGGCGAGCTGGCAACCTGGTAGCTGCCGCGCGCGCCACCGGGCTGGTTGGTCAGGGCGCTTTCCCGGGTGGCACTGGGTACCAGTTGCGCGTACACCGACTGCACATCCAGATTCATGTCGCCCGCGGTGATCGCGCTGGCCAAGGGGCTGATGCCGAAGTATCGGGCGGCGTCGGCCACTTGGGTGGACAGCACCTGGCTTTTGTCCGCGCCGTTCAGGTTTTTCGGGGTGGTACCTGTCGGGTGTGGCTGGCCACCGGGGAACTTGCGCAGCAGTGGCGAGGAAATACTCAGCGACAACCGACGGCGGGTGAAGGTGACGAAGCTGCCACTATCGTATGCCCAGACAAACTCCTCGACCGTCGGCTCAACCGCCTGGATGCGCACGTACTGCGAGTAGGTGCCGTCCACCAGCTGATAGACCTCGCCCACCTCGGGCAGGCGCGCTTCCACCCGCTGCAGCCCCGTTACTGCCCGCTGACCAGCGAATTGGTCACCGAGCAGTTCGAAGGCTGCCGTCGTGCTGGGCACGACGTACCCCTCGATAATGGAGCGAGCATCGGCCCGCTCATCCGTCTGGGAGTCAGTATTGAACAGCAGCACACTGACGCGGGGGTCAGCCGGGGCCTCAGTGACGATTGAGTGGGCGCCGAGGTAAGGATCGGCATTGTCGGTCATCACCCCGGCGAACACCTTGCGCAGGGCGATGCGGCCCAGGGTGCGGTCAAGGCGGCTGATGTCGGGAAAGAGGTTGTTCATCTCCCCATCTGTCACCGCCTCACCGGTGGCCCGGCCGCCACCGTCTTCCTCGTCGGTCAGGCGCTGGGACTTGAGCAACTTTACGTCGTCGACGTTGATGGTCATGCAGGATCTCCGGGCATAAAAAATGGGCAATGTCAAGTCTCTCGCGCAAATCACAAGAGCCTGAAACTCTATAAGGAGCAAGGAGTTAGCTCTGCTTCAGCCGCTTGGAGGGAGTGCTGCGTTGTGGGCTGGGAGCCAGATAAGAGCCTTGAGAAAGGAAGCTCGGTCGCGCTGTAGCAGAACGATTGCTAACAAGCAGCAGGTTTCTTGCACCATCATAGCCCGCTCCTTCGCTCCCTATCCAGAACGAAGGATGCGCAGCGCCCCGAGCTGCGCATCCTCACATCAGCAAACAAAACCAGTATTGGTCGGGTAATATCCTGCCACTTAGCTTGACCGCCTGGATGCGCGAAGCCGACCTCGCACCCTTGCTTCGATAGCACTGGAAAGATGAAGCCTACAGACCTATCCTGCCAATAGCGCATATAAAAAGCTAAATTTGAGTCTTCACTGATACGCAGTAGGGAGAACAATCACTGTCAGTGATGGGGGGGGAATCCTCTAGACAAAAAAGCAATTATTCATGGGAAGGGAAAGTGGTGGGGACTATAAGAAGGTTGGTTCTGAAAAATTTCAAAAGATTCAAAAGTCTTGAACTAGAGTTCGATCCTGAACTGAATATTTTGGTTGGTGGTAATGAGGCGGGAAAAAGCTCCGTTCTCCAAGCACTGGATATCGTACTCAGTGCCAGCCGAAGCAAGGTGGAATCGCTCGGCCTTGAAACCATTTTCAATGCAGATTGCGTCGCAGATTTTTTGGGCGGCGAGAGGAAAATCACTGATCTTCCAGAACTTCTAGTGGAGGTATACATTGACGGGATTGACGGCCACCACGATCTCGACGGGCGAAACAATAGCAAGGGGACAGATCATCTTGGCATCAAGATGGTGTGCAAGCCCGTTGATGAGTACACCAAGGAGATTCAGGCAATCTTGGCCGAGAAACATGACAATTTCCCTTTCGAGTACTACGGCGTCCAGTTCCTAACCTTCACGGACGAGGCTTTCTTTCCATACAAAAAACCACTCAAGCATCTAATCATCGACAGCTCTCAGATCAACAACGAATACGCCACCCGTGAGTACACCCGCTCCATGTACGCGGCGCACGCATCTGTCATTCAGCGCAATCTTCACGGTTTCGAGTACCGAAAGGCCAAGTTACAGTTTAAGGATGATGTCTTCAAGGCGATGAATGATACGTTGGATATCTACAAATTTGATATCCGTACAAGTCCGAAAGCGAATGTCGAAACGGACATCATTATCACGGAAAATAATATTCCAATCGACAGCAAGGGCAAAGGCCGCCAGTGCTTTATCAAGACGGAGTTTGCTTTACGCAACCGCGAACACGTTCTCGATGTTCTGCTTCTCGAAGAGCCTGAGAACCATCTGAGTCATGTCCATATGCACAAGCTTATCGAGCGCATTAGGGCATCTGTCAAAAAACAACTTTTTATCGCCACGCACAGCAGTTTCATCGCAACACGACTGAACCTCAAGAAGGTGATTATATTGAGCGAGGAGAGCCCGTCTCGATCAGCCTCCCTCAAGGATCTCAGCCAGGAGACAGCCAATTTCTTTATGAAGGCCCCTGACAACAACGTGCTGGAGCTTGCTCTTTGTAAGAAGGCAATACTTGTGGAGGGCGATGCCGAGTTCATTCTCATGGATGCCCTTTATAAGAATAGCGCCAAAGGTGTTAGCACCGACGCAGACGGTATCCATGTGATATCTGTGGATGGCACGAGTTTTAAGCGCTACCTTGAACTCGCCAAGCTGCTCGATATCAAGGTCGCCGTCATCCGTGATAACGATGGCGACTACCAGGAAAATTGTGTCGCTAACTACGCTGACTTTGCCTCGGCTTCCATCCAGGTTTTCGCGGACACCAACGATGCGCGGTACACCTTCGAAGTTTGCGTTTACCAAGATAACAAGGCCATTTGTGACGGTCAGTTCGCAGCGGGCCGCAAGACACTAACCGTAGAAGAGTACATGTTGAAGAACAAGACGGACGCCGCGTTCCAACTACTCGAAAAAAAGGGTGCTGAACTCATCGCGCCAGATTACATTCAGCAGGCGATTGCATGGATAAGAGCGTAGTCTTTGCCGTTGCCGGCTCTGGCAAAACCTCCCGCCTTGTCGCAAGCCTCGATGAGGAGCAACGCTTCCTCATCGTCACGTACACCGAGTCGAATCACGATAATCTGCGCAGCAAGATCATCCAGCGGTTCGGCTACTTTCCGACAAACGTCACACTCTATACCTACTTTAGGTTTCTACACAGCTTCTGCTACCGACCGTTTCTGCGTTCGAAGAAGAACACCAAAGGAGTGATATTCAAGCTCCCGCCGACATTTCCTCGGTATGCATTGACAGACGACCGGCGCTACATTTCTCCCAGCCGTCGGCTTTACGCCAACCGCCTTGCCAAGCTCATTGAGCAATCTAATCTGGTTGGCTCTGTCGTGGCGCGTATGGAGAAATATTTCGATGTCTTCTTTGTGGACGAAGTCCAGGATTTTGCGGGGCATGACTTCAATTTCTTAACAGCAATCAGCGCTGCCAAGCTACACATCACGTTTGTCGGTGACTTTTTTCAGCACACATTTGACACTAGTCGCGATGGGAACGTGAACGTTAGCCTTCATAACGACTACACAGCCTACAAGGCCAAGTTCAAAGCGGCTAAGCTGGATGTCGATACGGACAGTCTCAAGAAGAGTCACCGATGCAGTAAAAATGTTTGTGATTTCATCACGGAGAAGATCGGAATCACAATCGAATCCCATAACGACTGGGACAACGTCGTTAAGTACGAGGATGACCCGAAGGCAGTGCTCGCCCTCTATGAAGATCCAGAGACCGTGAAGCTGTTCTATAAGGAGCACCACAAATATGCTTGCCATTCCCAAAACTGGGGGGCATCAAAAGGGGTAGACCGATACCAGGACGTCTGTGTGGTTCTTAATCCCGCTAACGTAAAAGCATGGAAAAATGGAAACTTTCGGGATATCAACGCGGAGACACGCAACAAGCTCTATGTTGCCTGTTCAAGGGCAAGAGGAAACCTGACGCTCATCCCCGAGGCTTTGCTGAAGAGCTACAAGCGATCCTGACTTTTTCTTCAGGCCAATTCGTAGAATGAAGGGCGCGCGGCATAGCCGCTGTGCATTATCAGCATGGTTTTGGTGGCACAGCCTTACCCGCGTTCCCTCTCCTGAATCCCCGATCCCCCGCCATGAATGCTTCCAGCATGTGCGGAATAAGCGTCGCGGCATCGACTGCTTCGCCGTAGGTCTGCGCATGCAGTGCGGCATAATGTTCCAAGTCAGCTTTCAAGCTGACCGGGCATGCGAAGGTCAACTTGACGGTCTCGGTCTTGGGTAGCGGCCCCAGCCGCAATTTCTTGGTCGGTGTATTCATCGTGATGTACCTCGATTGAAAAATAAGGGCTGGTACGGGCGCAGAACTAAATCCTTGTTAACAATGATCCGAACCGGCAGGCCGGGCCGATTGGTCAGTGTGGGCTGGATGTTGAGGTTGCGGCGGGTCATTTCCTGCCCGACCTGATTGATACTGTCCTGTGCGCTGTCGCGCCCGGCGATGATGATGCGATCACCGTCCTGTCGGTTCTCCGGTGCGGCTAGTTCTGCACCAACGCCCAGCAAGGTCGTCAGTACGGCACCGGCGAAGATACGATCCCAATGCCAATCGACGCCATCCTCCAGACCGGCGTAGCCAGCGGCATCGGTGCCAACCAGATTGTCGAGCGTCAGCGAGGACGTATCCGGCAGGATGATGCGGTTCCACATCACCTGCACCCGGCTCTGGCCGTAACTCACCTGGCTGTTGTACTTACCCAGAATGCGCGAACCCTGCGGGATCAGCAGGAGTTTTCCGGTGGCCGTGTCGTAGACCGGTTCCGTCACCGTGGCGATCACATCGCCCGGCAGGTCGGACTTGATGCCGGTCACCAATGCCCCGGCAATCACCGTCCCGGCCATGACCTGGTACGGTGAGGCTGGCATTTGCAGATTGCCGGAATTACGAGTTTCCGTAGAACCACCAGCCAGGAACATTTCTTTCTGGTCTTGCCGGTTTTGCACGGCAGTCGGATCGGCTGGCTGGGCTGCCGTCGAGGCCGGGCCAGCGGCCAGTGGGTCGAAGGCCGCATTGGCGGCAAAGCCCGGTGCGGATTCGACCTGTGATTGCGCTACCGGCGCAGCCGTTTGCGTGCCCGTTCGGAAGAACACCGACGAAGCCGCCGCTTCCTCGGCCTCCTTCAAGCGCGCCAGACGTTCCGCCTCGACCGGGTCATGACCTGGGGCCGCATAAGCGGCCACGGCTGGCTGCTGCGACCTCACGATGGCTGGCCCCAGGTCGCCCGGCAGCGGCGGCCCCAGTTCAGGCACATTGGGAGGCAAGGTCGGCGGCAGCTTGGAATAATCAGCCGGAAGCTGGTCGAGCCCTTCGGAGCGCGACACCCGATCCACGTTGTACAGCTCGGTCGATTCGTTAGCCCCACGCCGCTGCGGTTGCAGTGACCACATCAAGGCACCCAGTACCGCGACCGCCAGGCCGCCGCACAACGCGGCGAGCATGCGGCGGTTCAGCCGCGTCACCGAACGCGGTTGAGCGCGCAGCGCCACGGTGTCCGGGGCCGCTTTGGGCGGCACGTCCGGCACCGGAACATCAGCGGGATTATCCTGGTTCATGGTCAATTCCTCTGCGCTACGCCATCGGTGCGCTCGATACGCACCACGTCGCCCTTGTCGGCCCCGAGGCGTAATTCAGCCGCGCCAAACAGGCGATCCACGATGTAGTACGGCGAGCGAAAGCGGTAGTTCACCAGTTGGCCATCACCCTGTGCGCCGATCACGAACAGTGGTGGTAGCTCGCCTTGGGCAATCCCACCGGGGAACTGGATATAGACCTTCTCGCCATCATCAAACGCCCGCACCGGCTTCCACGGCGGATTGCTGCCGCTGATCGCGTAGCGGAAGCGAATATTTTCCAGCGACAAGCCGGTATCGACCGGCGCGGCAGCGCTGGCCGCGTGCGCCTGGCGCTGCAAGGCCAGCATTCGGTCTTTCGGGTAGTCCCAGGATACCGACGCCATCCACGCCTTTTCGGTTGAAGTCAGCTCCAGAAGATAGGTGCGGCGGCTGGTGGTGATGACCAGATTGGTCTTGAGGCCCGAGCGGATGGGCTTGACCAGCACATTGACGCGCAGATCAGCACCGCTGCCGCTGGACGTGTCGCCGACGATCCAGCGCACGGTATCGCCAGCGGCCACCGTCACCAGATCCTCGCCGGGCTGGAGCGCGATCACGGTCACGCGGCCCACGGACGCATAGACCTGATACAACGCGCCATCGGTGTACGGCCAGACCTGGATGGCATTGACGTAGCCTTCCCGCGTGGGCGCGATGCGCGCTTCCTGATTGGCCCGCGACACCCGCACCTTTTCATCTGTCGGTTCTGGCACGGGTTTCACCTCCTCCATACCCGGCAGTGGTTTCAACTGCGCGGGCAAAGGCAAGGGTTCGGGAACCGCCACCACCTCAATGGGTGCGGGCGGCTCTGGTAGCGCCTGTGCCTGCACCGGCTCATCCAGCGAAATGGCGGGCGGCGGTTTGCCCTGTGTGGCGCAGCCCGACAAGGCAAACAGAATCAACAGGATCAGCGGCAAGCCGTATTTACTGAAATCCACATTCATGGCTTTACTCCTTCAGATGAATCCAGTTCACGGCTCCACGCCAGACCATTGACGTAGATGCCCAGCGGGTTGCGGCGCAGGCGCTCTTCGCTGCGTGGGGTTTGCAGGACGGTGGACACCACCGCCGTCCACCGCTCCAGTCCGGCGGCCGCGCCATTGGCGTAGCGGCGTTCCGTCCAGCGCACGTTGAATGACGTGTCGCTGGCGCGGACTACGCTGGTGATCTGCACCGTCACCGATTCCTTACCGATGCGGGTGAACGGGTCATTGGTGCGAGCGTAATCGTTGAGTACCGCCGCCCCCTTGTCGGTGGTGTAGTCATAGGCGTCGAGCCAGTTCTGCCGCACCACGATGGGGTCGATGGACAGCGAGCGCACCAGCCCAATAAAGCGCGCCAGATGGTGCGCGGTCTGGGCGTCGTTGGGCTTATAGGGCGTGGCGGCTTCGCCCACCGCACGCACCTGACCTGCCTGATCCACCTCGATGACGTAGGGCGTGACGATGGACTGCACCGAGCGCCAGACCAGGCCGCCTGCCATCAGCAAGGCCAGCACCAGGCAACCGAAGGCCATCAAGCGCCAGTTCTTCGCCTGCACGCGGGCTGAACCAATCCGCTCATCCCAGACCTGGGCAGCGGATTGGTACGGGGTAGCAGGTTGCGGTGTATCGGCATAGCGCACCTGCGGTCGTTTGAATCGCATGATCTTCTCTCCTTATGAATCGGAATCGCGCAGACTCGGGCCAGAACCCGAGCCACCGCCGTCGCCACCGCGCAGCGTGTGTGCGGCTGTCGTAGCGGCCTGAGTAATCTGCTGGCGACGATGCAGGCGCTTGGCCCAAGCGGGTTGTTCCTGCTTGACGGGTGCCCCTTCGCTATCTGGTGCGGCAGAACCGCTGCCAGATGCCGCACCAGCACCGGCACCGGCACTGACGCCGGATGCCTGTGGAGCGGGAGCAATGGCGGCGGCAGCCCGCTCTTTAAGCGAGTGCCCCCCGGCGGTAACCTTCTGGTTAGCCGCGTGGGCACCAGTCCTCGCAACATTGCCCACGCCAGCGGCAGCGCCTTTGAAACCACCTCCGACACCTGCTGAACCCGCCTGAAATGCGGATGTGGCGCTGCTGGCGGTGGACGCCATCGAGCGCGCACCGCTGGCTGCCATGCGGGCTGCGCCGGGTGCCATCCGCGCTCCAGCGGCTACCGCAGCCCCGGCACCGGTGGCCGCAGCGCCAATAGCCACGGCTGTACCGGCTGCACCGACAGCCGCACCGGCCATGGCTCCGGCTCCAAGCTGCGGCCCGCCAGAAATCAGTCCGGTGGCAATGCCTGGCCCGAAGATGCCGAGGGCAAGCAATGCCAGGGACGCCAGCATCACCACCAACGCATGGTCAACGGAGGGCTCATCCGGCACGGTCTGAAATTCCGCGAACAGGCCCGAGCCGATGCCGACAATCACCGCCAGCACCAACACCTTGACGCCCGACGACACCACATTGCCCAGCACCTTTTCAGCGAGAAACGAGGTCTTGTTCCACAGCGCAAACGGCACCAGTACAAAACCGGCGAGCGTGGTCAGCTTGAACTCGATCAGCGTGATGAACAGCTGCACCGCCAGTACAAAGAAACACAGAATCACCACCAGCCAGGCCAGGAACAGCACCACGATGGGGTCAAGGTTGGTGAAGACCTCGGGAAACCCCGCCAGATCACCGATCTGCTCCAGAATCGGCGCGCCCGCGTCGATACCGACCTTGGCCAGTCTTCCCGGTTGCAGAAAGTTCTCCATGCTCAAGGTCGAGCCGGTAGCCATCAGACCCAGACCGGCAAATGACCGGAACACAATGCCCGCCAGCCAGTTGAAGTTGCCGATGATGTAGGCGAAGGCACCGACATAGAGCACCTTGCGCAGCAGCTTGGCGATGACGTCATCGCCCTGGCCGGTCGCGTGGCTCATGGCCCAGTACAACCCGGCGATGGTCATGTCGATGACGATCAACGTGGCCGTGAGAAACGCGACTTCGCCTTGCAGCAGTCCAAAGCCCGAGTCGATGTAGCGCGAGAACGTATCAAGGAAGCGGTCAATGACCGTCACGTCATTCATGGCCGATCTCCATCAGTTGCCGTAGAACCGCACGGGATGTGGTGTGTACGGCGTGCCGTCCCCGTGGAAGCGCCGTCGCACCTCACGGGAACGCTCGGTCGCCGCCGCTTGGCGCGCCAGTTCCAGCGATGCCGCGCGGTCCTGCGTGATCTGGAGTTGCTGCGCCTGGATGGACTGCTTTGCCTGCAAGGCCAGAAGCTGGTTGGTGGCCTGGGCCGCTTGCAGTGCGCCCGTAGCTGATTGACTCTGGCCGACCAGATCAGCCAGCGCGCTTTCGTCCTGCGCCAGGTTCTGCGACACCTGCGCCTGCATACGCATCGCGGTGTGCAGGCCGTCGAGGGTGTTCTTCCAGCGCTCCCGCGCATCAAGGGCCATCTGGTCGCCGCTGACGGTGGCGGCATAGTGATCGGGATAGAGCCGTGCAAACTCCCGATCCATGGCCGTCACGTCATAGGCCAGCCCTTGCGCCTCGGCAATCAGCCGTTCGGTGGTCGCCAGGGTCGAGCGCAGACGGTTGACGATGTTGAAATCCAGATTGGCCAGATTGCGCGCCTGGTTCATCAGCATCTGCGCTTCGTTCTGAAGCTGATTGATCTGGTTGTTGATCTGCTCCAGCGTGCGGATCGCGGTCAACGTGTTTTGGATCAGGTTGGTCGGATCAATCACGGTGAAGGCGGTCGCGGGCTGTACCAGTAGTAGAGAGCCAGCCAGCACGGCAGCAAGTGAAACGGACAGCAAACGGGGTCGGGTCTTCATGGCAGGTTCTCCAGTGGTTGAGAAAGAACGGCAGCGGCAGATGGCGCGGATGGCAACACATCGGCCGCCCAGTCCAGACCGCAATGGCGCAGCCAGGCGGCCGCGAAATCGGACAGGCTGGTGTCGGCCAGCACGCGGTCCATATCGCGTTGCGCTTGCGGCGAGGACGCGCCCGCAAAGGCCAACGCGGCTGGTCCCAGATCGAGGTCGAACAGGCGATTTCCCAGCCGCGACTGGTAGTAGTAGTCGCGCTTGGGCACCGCTTCGGCGACGATGCGGATCTGGCGGCTGTTCAAGCCGAAGCCCTGGTAGATCGAACGGATCTGCGGCTCGGTCGCCTGCGGATTGGGCAGAAAGATGCGACTGGCGCAGCTCTCCACGATGGCCGGAGCAATGCTGGAGTTCTGGATGTCAGCCAGACTCTGCGTGGCGAAGATCACCGACACGTTTTTCTTGCGCAGGGTCTTGAGCCACTGGCGGATGCGCGCGGCGAACACCGAGTCATCGAGAAACAGCCAGGCCTCATCGAGAATCAACAGCGTGGGCGCACCATCGAAGCGTTCATCAAAGCGTGCAAACAGATAACCCAGCACGGCCAGCACCGCCGCTTTGCTGTGCATCAGTTCTTCCATCTCGAAGCACTGCACGGAACCGGAACCCAGGCGATCCGAATCCGCATCAAGCAGCTTGCCGTGGGCACCGCCGAGCACATAGGGCGACAGTCCCTGACGTAGCGCGTTGGATTGCAGCAACACCGACAGGCCGGTGAGCGTGCGCTGTTCCACCGGCGCACCGGCAAGGCTGCCCAGCGCCGACCAGATAACCGCCTTCTCGTCCGGGCCAATCGCCATACCCTCATGCAGCAGCCGTCCTTCGACCCACTCGGCGGCCCAGGTGCGATAGCCCTCCTGGTCGATACGGGCCAGCGGCTGGAAGGCGATCTCGCCGTCATTGCCCAGGTCGTAATGCTCGCCGCCCAGCCCCAGGATGGTGGCGCGCATGGAGCAGCCCATATCGAAGGCGAAAATGCGCGAACCGGGATAGCGACGGAACTGCAAGGCCAGCGTCGCCAGCAATACCGACTTGCCCATACCGGTCGGGCCAGCCACCAAGGTATGGCCCACGTCGCCGATGTGCGTGACCAGCCGGAACGGCGTCGCGCCATCGGTGCGGGTCACAATCAGGGGCGGCCCATCCAGATGCTCATTGCGCTGCGGCCCCGCCCATACCGCCGACACCGGCATCAGATGCGCGAGGTTCAAGGTCGAGATGATGGGTTGGCGCACGTTGGCGTAGGCATTGCCCGGAATCGACGACAGCCAGGCATCGACGGCATTCAGCGTCTCGGGAATAGTGACAAACCCCCGGCCCTGAATAACGCGCTCGATCAGGCGCAGTTTTTCATCGGCGCGGGCCGCATCGTCATCAAGAACAGTCACCGTCGCCGTAACATAACCAAACGCCACCTGGTCGCTGCCCATCTCCTGCAAGGCCGCATCCGCGTCGGCTGCCTTGTTGTCGGCATCGGTATCGACCAGCGGGCTTTCCTGCTGGAAGATGGTTTCACGCAACAGCGCGACCACGTTCTTTCTTTTTGCGAACCACTGGCGGCGCAGCCGGACCAGTTCCTTTTCCGCCTCGGCCTTGTCCATACACAGGAACCGGGTTGACCAGCGATAAGCAAAGCCAAGACGGTTCAGGTCATCCAGCAACCCTGGCCAGGTCGACGTTGGAAAACCGCGCACCGACACCACCCGCAGGTGCTGGTCGCCCAGCATGGGTGCCAGACCACCGACCAGCGCCGAATCGGCCAGCAGCGCGTCGAGATGGAACGGCACTTCTGGCACACCAATGGGGTAACGCCGTGTTGAGATGGTCGCGTGCAGATAGGTCAGTGTCTGGCTGTCATCCAGCCAGGCAATCTCCGGCATCACACCATCGAGCAGGTCGAAGACCCGATCCGTTTCTGCGATAAACGCGGCCAGACGTTCGCGCCAATCCACACCCGCGCTGGGCGTGTTCTCATACAGCAGCTTGGCCGCACGGGCACGGGACTCCTCCGGCGGCAGAAAGACCATCGTCAGGTGATAAGCGCTTTCAAAGTGGCTACTCGACTCTTCAAACGCGGCGCGGCGTTCCTCATCCACGAGCCAGGACAGCGGTTCGGGAAAGTCCGAGTGCGGATAATCCGCCGCTGTTCGGCGCTCGGCCTCAATGAACAAAGCCCAGCCCGACCCCAAACGGCGTAGCGCATTGTTGAGCCGCGCCGATGTGGCGATCAGTTCGCTGTGTGTCGCGCTGTCCAGGTCTGGCCCACGGAAACGGGCCGTTCTCTGAAACGATCCATCCTTGTTCAGAACAACGCCCGGCGCGACAAGCCCGGCCCAGGGCAACCAGTCGGCCAGCAGCGCGGGACGTTGACGGTATTCGGCGAGATTCAACATGGCATTCCCCTCACACGTCCAGCAGCGCTTTATGCTTGATATGCCGGGCGAACACGGCCATGAACTGCGAATCAAGCCGCGCACCCCAGACCGCCAGCGAATGACCAACGATCCACAGCACCAAGCCTGGAATCCACAATTGCAGGCCCAGCCCGACAGCGGCGGCCAGCGTGCCGTTGGCAATCGCCACCGTGCGCGGCGCACCGCCCAGCAGGATCGGTTCGGTCAGCGAGCGATGCAGCGGTACTTCAAAGCCAAGCGCAAACTCATCAGGGGCACTCATACGATGGCCCCGCCGGAGAAGCTGAAGAACGACAGGAAGAACGAGGATGCGGCGAAGGCGATGGACAGGCCGAAGACGATCTGAATCAGCTTGCGAAAGCCGCCACTGGTGTCGCCAAAGGCCAGCGCCAGGCCGGTGGCAATAATGATGATGACCGCGACGATGCGCGCCACCGGCCCCTGAATGGAGTCGAGGATAGATTCCAACGGTCCTTCCCAGGGCATTGAAGACCCGGCGGCGTGCGCTGTGCCGACCAGCAATAGCATCAGAGCGGCGAGCAGCAGTCCCTGTCCGGCAGGACGGGCCAAGCTGCGCAGCCGTGCCAAGTTGAAAAGCGGATTGTCAGAAAGACGGAAAGCATCAATAGGCGTCATGGCGTTCTCCAGAGTGTTTGGGGATTGAGGAAGGAATATCTGAAACAGGCGGTAGCTCGGGAAGCGACGCTTCCAACGCATCCGTCAGGTGATAGCCCATGCCGTCGAAGCCAACGACGCGGGCAATGGTGTCGATGCGGCGCTTGCGGCCGCGACCGGCGATGTAGACGACGACATTGACCGCCTCGGCGATCAGTGCACGCGGCGGATTCACGGCGACTTCGAGAATCAGTTGCTCCAGGCGCAGCAACGCGCCCAGCGCGGAACTGGCATGGATGGTGGCAATACCGCCGGGATGGCCGGTGCCCCAGACCTTGATAAGATCCAGCGCCTCGCCGCCGCGCACTTCCCCCACGATCACGCGATCGGGTCGCAGGCGCATCGTGGCGCGCACCAGTTCCTGCATGGTCACAACCCCGGCGCGGGTACGCAGCGGCACATGGTCACGCGCGGCGCATTGCAGTTCGATGGTGTCTTCAAGAACCAGCACCCGGTCGCCGGTGGCGGCGATCTCGGCCAGCAAGGCATTGACGAGCGTGGTCTTGCCAGTACTGGTGCCACCGGCAATCAGGATGTTTTGCCGTTCATGCACCGCCCGCACCAGAAAGTTCGCTTGGGCGGCGGTCATCATGCCGTCGGTGACATAGCGCTCCAGCGGAATCACGCCCACAGCGCGCTTGCGCAAAGCGAAGGCAGGCCCCGGCGCAGCCGGTGGCAAGATGCCCTCGAAGCGTTCGCCGGTTTCCGGCAACTCGGCGGTCAGCAGTGGCTGACCACGGTGGACTTCCGCGCCGACGTGGGCCGCCACCAGCCGAATGATGCGTTCGCCATCGGCTTCCGACATTTCCACACCCAGCGGTGCACGGCCCGAAGACAGGCGATCCACCCACAGCGTGCGGTCGGGGTTGAGCATAATTTCCACCACATCCGGGTCTTCCAGCGCGGCGGCGATCAGCGGCCCCATGGCAGTGCGCAGCATCTGGATACGGCGATCCAGCGAGGTGGATAGAGAAGATGGCGAAGACTGCGGCGCGGCGTTCATGAGACACGCTCCCGCTCGTCAAACGGCGCTGTCACGTCATCCATTCGTACCGGTTCGGGATGCAGCTCTTCCACCACGTCACGCACCAGGTTGCGACCGCGCAACAGGTGGCGGCCCAACTGTTCGACAAACTGCTCGAACCTCGCTTTGCCCTGGGCGCGGGCGGCATCCTGATGGGCTTCGGGAACCGGCGTGCTCACCGTCAGGTAGTAGCGGACAAACAGGGCCAGCGTCTCAATCTGGATATTCTGGTCGCGCTCCAGCCGCTCGAACTGGCGCGACAGCCGATCCAGCCGCTTGGCGATGGCGGCCTCGCGCTGGTCGCCCGCGTCCGGCGACAGCCAGGACGCCAGCGCGGCGGCGACAATGGACGACTTGGACACGCCTTTTTTGGCGGCCAGTTCGTTCAGGCGCTTGGCATGATCGGGGTGGATGAAGAGATTCAGGCGGGCTTGGCTCATAGCTGGATTCCATCGTCAGGATCAAGGGATGCCAGCCGCGCCGTGCGTTGCAGCGTCGGATCAAGCTGGCTTGGGAGAGAGGCCGAGAGAGGCAGCGGAAAATCATCGTCATCGAGCAGCGAGAGGTCGCTGGTCGGGTATTCCGGTTCAGGGCTGTAGGTGGTGGCGTCGGACAGCTCCGGTTGCTGGCGTGGGCCGCCGTCATCGCCCGAATCTCCCGGCCCAGCCGTTGCAGCCGTTGCAGCCGTTGCAGCCGTTGCAGCAACATCCGGCATGGCAGGAACAGCTAACGCACTCCAGTCATCTGCGCGTGCCGGCGGGACATCGGCATAACCACCGTCCGTCAGTGTCGGCGGCGGCAACACGCGGCGCTTGAAATTGGCGTCAGCGTAGTAGCGCAGCTTTTTCGCCTTGATCGGCGCATGACCTGCCACCATCACCACCGATTCATCCGTGGGCAGTTGCATCACTTCCCCCGGCGTCAGCAGTGGTCGCGCCGTTTCCTGACGCGACACCATCAGGTGGCCCAGCCACGGCGCGAGCCGGTGGCCTGCATAGTTACGCTGGGCGCGCAGCTCGGTTGCTGTGCCCAGGGTTTCGGAGATGCGCTTGGCGGTACGCTCGTCGTTGGTGGCGAATGTCACCCGCACATGGCAGTTGTCCAGGATCGAATGGTTCTGGCCGTAAGCCTTGTCGATCTGGTTGAGCGACTGCGAAATCAGGAAAGCGCGTAATCCATAGCCCGCCATGAAGGCCAGCGCCGACTCGAAAAAGTCCAACCGCCCCAGCGCCGGGAACTCATCAAGCATTAGCAGCAGCTTGTGACGGCGCTCCACGCCATCGCTGCCATCCAGCGATTCGGTCAAACGTCGGCCGATTTGGTTAAGGATCAGTCGGATCAACGGCTTGGTGCGGTTGATATCCGACGGCGGCACCACTAGGTACAGCGACACGGGATGCTCAGCTGATATGAGATCGGCAATACGCCAGTCGCATCGAGAAGTGACTTCGGCCACCGTGGGGTCGCGGTACAGGCCAAGGAACGACATCGCCGTGGACAGCACGCCCGAACGCTCGTTGTCGCTCTTGTTCAGCACTTCACGGGCGGCGGAGGCGACAACCGGGTGCGGCGTCTCGCCCAGGTGCCGCGTGGTCATCATCCGGTGCAAGGTCAGTTCAAACGGGCACGCCGGATCGGACATGAAGTTGGCGACCCCGCGCAGCGTCTTGTCTTCACCCGCGTACAGCACATGCAAGATGGCGCCGACCAGCAGCGCGTGGGAGGTTTTCTCCCAGTGGTTGCGCTTCTCCAGCGCCCCTTCGGGATCGACCAGAATGTCCGCGATGTTCTGCACGTCGCGCACTTCATGCGTGCCGCGACGGACTTCCAACAACGGGTTGTAGGCAGCAGATTGGGGATCGGTGGGATTGAACAGCAGGCAGTGTGAGAAGCGCGAGCGCCAGCTAGCGGTGATCTGCCAGTTCTCGCCCTTGATGTCATGGATGACGGCGGACGCGGGCCATGACAACAGCGTGGGCACCACCAATCCGACGCCTTTGCCTGACCGTGTCGGCGCGAAGGTCAAGACATGCTCGGGGCCTTCGTGGCGCAGATACTGGTCATCGTGCAAGCCGAGAAAGACACCTGCCGGGTTGGTCAGTCCGGCTTTGCGAATCTCTGCCGTATCGGCCCAGCGGGCGGAACCATAGGTTGTAACCAACTTGGACTGGCGAGAACGCCAGATCGACATACCGATGGCGACCACCACGGCTACCAGACCGCTGCCGCCGGCAATGGCACCACCGATATCAAACACATGCGATGCGTAGGCATCAAAAAAGAACCACCACTCGAACAGCTTCCAAGGGTGATAGATCGGCGTACCGAAGAAATCGAACCAGGGCGTGCCAAGGCGTACTTGATAGCCCAGCGCGGCGGCTGTCCATTGTGTGGCACTCCACACGCCGGCGATCACGATGCCGAATACGACGGCGATCTGCCCGAACAGCACATTCGTCCCCTGCATTGCCTGGCCTCCGATACTCCTGCGCAACATTGCGCTGAAAGGCGACACAGCAACGTGCCGCAATCACGAGGATCGGTGCCGGGTCAGTGCCGGTCAAAGACCGTTATCGGGACAAAGATCGAGAAAAAGGCATGAATGCGCGCAGCGGCGAAAGCAGGAAAAACGCCGCAAGCGAAGGCGCATTGCGGCGTGTTGAGCGGGAAAGCAGAAAGAAACAGAAAACAGGAGGCGAACTGCCCACAATCAGAACTTCGGTGGGTTCTCCGATGGCGTGTACGGCACCTCACCGTCGCCATAAAACCGCTTGCGCGTCGCTTCGGACACTCGGTTGCACAGCGCATCGCCCAGCTTGGCACGATCCAGCTTGCACTGCTGCCGTAACTCCTTCAACCGCACGGGGTCGGCTGCCAGTGACTCCACCGTTTCGGTGGCGGCAGGTTCGGATGGACCACAGCCCGCCAGCACAACAACAAGCAGAAACAGCATGATCTTGTTCATGACTCGATTTCCTCCGGGGTATCAGGTTTTGGTGCAGCGGAAGGCGTGTTCTCTCGCGCCAGTTCAATGGCACTCACCCGCTCGATAAAACGGGATAATGTTTGAGAAGGTTCAGCATTCAGGCACAGCAAGTAGGTTGTGAGAACCGGCGAACGCCCCGCGAGGGGCCGCGCCACAACACCTGGCTCACGGTTGGCGATGATTTGCGAAGCACCTGCCAGCCCCAGCGCAAATCCTGCCGACACCAGCGTCATCATCAAGTCCAAAGAAGCAACCTGTTCAGCCACCAGCGGCTCTGCATCTACAGCGCGCAACACACGGGCGACCTGACGCGCATGACCTTCGCATACGACCGGGTCACACATGACCAGCGGATAGCGCAGCACCTCGTCCAGAGGTATGCGCTTGTGACTCAGGATAGGGTGCCGTTCAGGCACTGCGACCATCAGCGGGTCAGTCCAGACAGGCTCGGCGAGGATGCCATCGCCTACCTCGTCAGATTGCGCAAAACCCACGTCATACAGATCATCAATCAGTCCCTTGATCTGTTGCGACAGCGGCACCTCAAACAAACGAATATCGACCTCGGGTTCGTCCAAGCGACACTGTGCCAACACAGCGGGCAATCGCGACGGCGTAATACCATCAGACAAGGCAATGCGTAGTTGACCATGGAAACCATTGGCTGCTGCCCTGACGCTGTCGCGTGCTTGCTCAAGTGCGGCGAATACCCGTGGTACATGCTCAAGGAATAAGGTGCCCGCGCGGGTCAGCCGCGTGCTGCGCGTAGTACGCGCAAACAGCGATACGCCCAGCTCTTCCTCCAGTTCCTTAATGGCGCGCGACAGCGGCGACTGCTCAATATGCAGCCGCTCGGCTGCTCGCGCAAAGTGAAGCTCTTCTGCAACTGCAATAAAGCAACGAAGGTGTCGGAGTTCCATGAAGCCTCATTCTAGAACTTCGACGCCGATATGGCATCGAAAAGGAAATCTGCCCCTTTGTGGCTACAACGAGGCATGTTAACCGGCGTAGGCGTCTAAATGACAAGGGTCCGTCTACTTACCGGATTGTCTGTCATCGCGCACATTCCTCAGAATTTCGACTCCTCCTTTGAAAGCGACAGCCGCAATCAAGGCCCCCGCCACGAGATCCGGCCAGGACGAACCGAGCCAGAGCACGAGCCCACCTGCCACGATTACACCGCCATTGGAAATAAAATCGTTAAAGCTGAAGGTCTCCGCTGCCTTCATGTTGACATCATTGGATCGGACACGCCGCAGCAGAACAATACACCACAGGTTGATTCCAGCAGCCATTAACGCCAACACCATCATCACCGGCCCCAGCGGCTCCGCACCGTAGAGCCAACGTCTGACGACATCCGCCAGAACGGCGGCGGCAAATAATAACAACATTATCCCTGACATCGTTGCCGCCCCGCGTTTCCACGCGGGACGACGATCTATTGCCAGGTAACTCAGTAGATAAACAGCCGCATCCGATCCGTTGTCTATTGCGTTGGCGAGCAACGCGCTTGAGTCAGCCATCCAGCCGGCTACTCCCAGCCCAGCGAACAGAGCAAGATTCCACAACAGCACCTGCCCCAGGATGCGCTTCTGCAAAGCAATATCGGGCCTCATGTCGCGTGGCGCTTCGGACGATGTTGTGTCAACGTCTGCGCGGCAAATGTGGGCAGCACCAATAAGGTCAATACAGTTGCCGTGATCAGACCGCCGATAACGACAGTCGCCAACGGCTTCTGCACTTCGGCCCCCGAGCCTGCCGCGATCGCCATCGGAATAAAGCCGACGATCGCAACCAGTGCAGTAGTCAACACCGCACGCAAGCGGCTGGCTGCGCCTGCGGCTGCGGCCTCTATCGGCGAGTCGCCGGCGGTCAGGCGTTCGCGAATCGCCTGCATCAGTACTAGGCCGTTAAGCGTAGCAACACCTGACACAGCGATGAAACCCACGGCAGCCGTGACGGAGAAGGGCATGCCACGTACCAGCAGCGCTAATGCACCTCCAACCAGTGCCAACGGCACGCAGACGAACACCAGCGCGGCTTCACGGAATGTACCTAGTGCCATGTACAGCAGCGCGCCAATCATCAAGAAGACAACTGGGATCACCATCATCAGTCGTGCCTCTGCACGCTGTAGGTTCTCGAACTGCCCGCCCCAGGTTAGATATACACCTGCGGGGAGCTGCACGTCATCCACCGCAACCTGTGCTTCTTGAACGAACCCACCCAGATCGCGACCGCGCACGTTGGCCTGCACGACGATCCGTCTGCTGCCATTGTTGCGGCTGATCTGGTTGGGACCTTCGCTTATTTCCACTCGTGCGACAGAGGACAGCGGCACCATCGTGCCATCCGGCGCGACAATGGGCAGCGCCGCAAGCTGCGCCGGATCATTGCGCGCATCTTCAGCAAACCGGATAACCACATCGAAACGGCGGTCGCCCTCAAAGATCTTTCCGGCGGAAGTACCACCGACGGCCGTTGCCACCGCCTCGCTCACATCGGCGGCCGTCAACCCGTATTGCGCAGCAGCGGTGTGATCAACTCGGACAGTGAGCGTTGGCAGTCCAGAAACCTGTTCCACGCGGACATCTGCAGCGCCCTCTACTCCCCGCAGCTTGAGCGCGACCTGATCTGCGGTACCCTGCAAAGTTTCGAAGTCGTCCCCAAAAACCATGACGGCAAGGTCAGTACGTACACCGGATATGAGCTCGTTGAAACGCAATTCGATGGGTTGACTGAATTCAAATGCATTACCAATCTGATTTCCGACTATCGATTCGAGGCGGCCGATCAGCTCTTCCTTACTGAGCGACTGGTCGGGCCATTCTGCGCGCGGCTTTAGCACAATTACGCTGTCAGAAATGTTGGTTGGCATTGGATCAAGGGCCGCTTCCGCTGTCCCGGTACGAGAGAAGATTGTCTCGACCTCCGGTTCGCTCGTGAGTGCCTTCTCTAGCGCAAGTTGCATCGACAGCGACTGTTCAAGCGAAGCCGATGGAACTCGAAGAGCCTGCATGGCAAGGTTGCCCTCATCTAGCGTAGGCATAAACTCGCGGCCCAACGACATGAACGTTGTGGCGCCAATCATGAGCATGATGATGGCACCTGCAAATACGGAACGTGGCCGTCTTACTGCGGTGCGAATGATCGGTTCGACCTTGCTACGCACAAAGCGGATTGCCCGCGTCTCATGCTCGCCATCTCCCCCCTCTTCCTGTTTATGAGCAACGTCCCCAGGCTTGGCCTTGGGTTCGCGCACAAACAGCGCAGCCATCGCCGGTACAAAGGTGAACGAGAAAATGAAGGCACCGGCCAAGGCAAGCATGAACGTCGCTGCCATCGGCTGAAAGGTCTTACCTTCGACACCTTCCAGGGTGAGAATCGGTGCGAATACCAAAAGGATAATGACCTGGCCAAACGCGGCAGGGCGCGCCATCTTGCGCGCAGCCTGGATCGCCACTCCCAACCGCTCACCCGCAGATAATGGACGCCCCAGCTCAGCTCTTTTCTGACCGAGCATGAGCAAGGTAGCCTCGATAACGATCACCGCACCATCGACAAGGATGCCGAAGTCGAGCGCACCTAGGCTCATGAGATTGCCACTGATTCCAAAGCGGTTCATGCCAATTACCGCGAACAGGAATGACAATGGAATCACTAGTGCCGTTATAGCTGCCGCGCGGAAATTACCGAGCAGTAGAAAAAGCACCACAATGACCAGCAGGGCGCCTTCCGTCAGATTCTTGGCTACCGTTTTGATTGTGGAATTCACTAGCACGCTACGATCGAGCACAGGTTCGGCCACGATGCTTGGTGGCAGCGAACGGTTGACCTCAAGCAAGCGTTCAGCCGCAGCCTGTGCCACGGTGCGGCTATTGCCGTCGGCAATCATCAATGCAGTGCCGAGAACGGCTTCGTGTCCATCGCGCGTCGCGGCCCCCAATCGCGGCGCCCGCCCTAAATTCACGCTTGCCACGTCTGAGACGCGGATGACGAGGCCATCACGATTGACAACCGGGGCCTGAGCCAGATCGTCAACCGTCTGCGCAAGGGCATCGGTTCGAACGATCAGCCCCTCACCCGCACGCTGTATGTATCCGGCACCGGCCTGGACGTTGGCGCGCTCGAGCGCCTGCACAAGATCGCCCAGACTCAAGCCATAGACGGCCAACCGTTCGGTATTCGGACGGATAGCGTATTCCTTTACATAGCCGCCTATCGTGTCGACATCCGCAAGTCCTGGAGCCGAGCGCATCTGCGGCGCAATGATCCAGTCCTGCACAGTGCGCAGATAGGTGGCCCGCTCCTCTGGAGTAGTGAGCCGTTCGCCTTCCGGCGTCAGATAAACTTCGTTAGCTTGCCAGCCAGGCTCGTTCGGTTGTTTAACATTCTCCGGATCGAAAGGTATGAAATCCACCGTCCACATCAACACCTCGCCCAAGCCCGTGGTCACCGGCGACATCATCGGTGCGACCCCTTCGGGCAGATCCTCCTGAACTTCACGCATTCGTTCGGCCACTTGCTGCCGCGCGAAATAAATGTCGGTCTGATCAGTGAAGATGGCCGTGACCTGAGAGAACCCGTTGCGCGAGATCGAGCGGGTACTTGTCAGTCCCGGAGTACCAGCTAACGCCGTTTCCAGCGGAAAGGTAACCTGACGCTCAATCTGTCCGGGCGCGAGCGCCGGCGCGATCGTATTGATTTGTACCTGGCGGTTGGTGATATCCGGCACGGCATCGACCGGGAGCTTGGTGAGTTGAAAAAGCCCATACATCGCGATGACTGCGGCGGCGAAAGTCATCGCCCAGCGGAAGCGCACCGCTGTTTCGATAATAATTTTGAACATATGGAAAGTCCTTAATGAGCGTGTTCGGCTTCGCCTTTGGCAAGTTCCGCCTTGAGCAGGAATGCATTCGTGCCGGCGATGCGCTCATCACCCGAAAGCCCATTTAAAATTTCTATATTTCCACCAGCGCGTCGACCCGCGAGCACCGGCGTAGCGCGGAATCCATTCCCTTCGGCCACAAACACCACTGATTTCCCATCAACGGTTTGAATCGCGTCGGCGGGAACGATCAGACCACTTTCCTGATCATCTGTAACGACGATCGCTGACATGGGTGACCCGGCAGGCGGTAGAGCATTTGAGCTTGACCGCGCGCGAATAACGGTTGCACCGCTTTGCTCACGTGCATTAGCCGCTACGCCCACGACCACGGCTTCGAAACTACCGGACGGACCCGTGACTTGGAGACGGGTTCCAGAGGTCACCTCAGATGCTAATTTCGGAGGAGCGTTGAAAATAAGTTCCACACGGCTTGGATCCGAGACTTCCGCAATGGCGCCCCCCGATGCGACTAAGCCACCCGCCGTGATATGCACTGCGCCGACTACTCCCGCGATTGGACTGACGATGTTTATGCGCCCCGAGGCGTTGGGTGAGCCGCTCGCTGCGACCTGCGCTTGCGCTGCCCTGGCAGCCGCGTCGGCGGCAAGTGAGCGGGCGCGTGATGCTTCCATGTCCTGGCGAGCCACAACTCCCTGTTCAACAAGGTTAACATCGCGTTGATAGACGAGGCGTGCAGCCTCAGCTTCGGCAATTGCGGCATCCGCATTCGCGCGTACCGTAGCCGCATCGCCACTGACTAAAACGGCCAGGGGCTGACCGACCTTAACTAATGAGCCCGGCGCGACGTGTAATTGTTCGACTCTACCCCCGGTGATTGCTGCTACGACCGCCCGAGCATCCACCGCAGACTCGACCCGACCCGATAGACGATACTCAGTACCACCGCCTCTGCCCACTCCTACGATGCTGATGCCCGCAGATTCGATTTGCCTCGTTGTTAATACGACGACACCTTCCTCGGCTTCTTCGTCGTGCTCCCCGTTCTCACCATGATCATCGTGCCCAGCTTTAGCATCAGGCTCATCATGATCATCATGATCATCGTGCTCGGTTTGAGCATCAGTCTCAGCGTGAGTAGCGTGCTCTGTCTGCGGAATTGACTGGGCAAGCCCAAAACCAGCCCCAGCGGCGGCCAAGACAATAACGGTTGCTCCACAAAGGAGACGGATATTAGTGGATGTCATCTTTACTTCCTAAAATGGGGTGCGGCCGTCGAGGCGCGCGAGTTCAACAGCTGCGCGGACGCGCGCTAATCGGGATTCCACGGAGGTATTGCGTGCGGCAATCAAGTCAGATCGTATGCTGCGCAACTCCAACTGCGAAATGCGCCCTGCATCGAAACCAACGCGTGCCAAGCGATAAGCTTCTTCTGCGGCCGTCACGCCTTTGTCGGCTGCCCGGGTGCGGGCAACCGCTGCCTCCAGCTGAGCTTGTGCAGCGCTACGATCTGCCCGCGCTTCCAATTTCAAACTGGCCAACCGCGCCTCGGCAGCTCGCTGCTCGGCTCGGGCTGCACTGATAGCACCCTTGTTTCTGTCGAAAAGCGGAACAGATACGCTAATACCAAAGCTGAATGCTTGACTTTCGTACTCTTCGTATCGTGTAACACCAAGCGAAGCGCTGACATCAGGACGTGCGCGGAGTCTCTCCACGTTCACATAACGACCAGCGGCAGCCAACTCGGCCTCAGCAACCCTAACCCCCAAGGGGTTAACGCCATCCGACATGAAGGGCTTAGGTGTTCTGTCTAGCAAACTAGTGTCAATAGATGTGACCGGCTCGGTCAAGTTTGCAACTGCCGCGAGGCGCGCGAATGCAGCGTTCCGATTTGCCAGTGTTTCGTCTGCAACTGCACGAGCAGCTTCCACTTCGCTTTCAGCTTGAACGCCGCGAAGCTCTGCCTCGCGACCAGCTTTCACCAGGGCCATCACCGCATCAGCATCCGCCTGCGTCAGCGACAACGCTTCGACAGCCAACTCATGCTGCAACGAGGACGTTTCTGCTTCGGCATAGATCAGCGCCAAGCGACCAGCGACGGCTGATAACGATTGGTCACGGCGAAGAGAAGCGGCTTTGGCTTCTGCTTCGGCAGCTCCGATACGCGCACCTCGCTGACCCCACAACTCCAAAGGCTGGCTGACCGAAAATGTGGTCTCAGCACCTTCGTAGCCGCTGTATGGAGAACTACCGTAAGCGTTATCGGCATCCAACGAGATAGTAGGATTAGGCAGCGCGCGAGCCTGCTGCGCGCGACCACTGGCGGCTTCAAATAATGCTTCAGCTTCGAGCGTAGCCGGGGCCTGGTCGAGAAGCCTGACCAATTCTTCATAGGCTGGTGCTGGAGCGGCCGGCGCAAGTGGAGCAAACACAAGTGCTGCAGCAGCCGCAGCGAATACAATCGTATGGAACGGCCAGCCAGACGGCGTGAACATGAAATCCTCCGAATTTATGATGGATCCCCCTTAAGCTATTGATATGGATCGATGGGTTAGCCGAGGCCCAGCAACAGCTCATTGTTGGATTCAGCGCCGAAGCTGAGATAACCATCTCATTCACGGCACACAGTTATACAAATCAATAACGCCACCCCACATCCGAGTCGCAGCTAGAAAAACGTGACGAGAACAAGTTACGGGACTCGGAGATTCTACTCTTTTTCCACTGACATCAAGATGTCCTCAAGATTACAAAAATGTCATTTAAAACCACTTCACGATCATGTATATTACTATCGATTTCGTCAAAGAACTCAAGAGTGCCCGACTCAATCAATAGCAACGTCATAACTTATTATGGACAATGCAACCACACCCAACATGAGTAAAAAATGCGCGTACTGATAGTTGAAGATGAGGAGAAAGCTGCAAGCTACTTACATCAAGGTTTAAGTGAGAGCGGTTACATTGCAGACAAAGCTTCAAACGGCATTGATGCTCTTCATCTTATCAATGAGCAGCACTACGATTTAGTAATACTAGACGTAAACCTTCCTAAACTGGACGGCTGGGATGTATTGAAATACATACGAGACCGTAACAGCACCCGTGTCCTGATGTTAACAGCCCGAGGCCGTTTATCTGACAAAGTGAAAGGGCTCGATTTAGGCGCGGATGATTATTTAGTAAAACCCTTTGAATTTCCAGAATTGCTGGCTCGTATCCGCACCTTATTAAGGCGTAGCGGAAATATATCAGCGTCCTCCGTACTGAAGGTAAGCGACCTGGAATTGGAACCAGAAACGCATCGGGCGTTTCGCGGTTCGGAGCGCATTGATCTAACCAGTAAAGAGTTTGCACTCCTACACTTACTGATGCGGCATACTGGCGAAGCGCTTTCGCGCACCCAGATTATTTCGTTAGTATGGGATATGAATTTTGATTGCAACACCAATGTTGTTGAGGTCTCCATCCGAAGACTTCGTGCCAAAATTGATGAACCATTTGAGAAAAAACTAATTCATACGATTCGAGGTGTGGGTTATGTTTTAGAGGAAAGACCGTGAAGCCATTAAGGCTATCTCTTCGGCTAGGAATTTCTGTTGGTGCCATGGGGGCAATGCTGGTCATAATTGTAGCATTGTCAATATATCTAACGCTGGCCTTTCAGCTTGACTCGATAGCAAAAAATGATTTAAAAAGCAAGCTGATTCAAATTGAACATAGCTTGAAAGACGACGCAAACGGTAATAATCTGGCAGATTACCCACACACTTTATATGACATAGTTATGGGTCATGACAACCTGGATTTGGCAGTATATGGTTTATATCCGCAGCTGGAAGAACTGATTAATATTGGCAAAAACTCCTCGCCCTCATATCTATCCGCCATCGCAGCGACCGAGAACCCTCGGTTCCAATCATGGACAAATGAGACCGGATTACGCTATTTGACTGTCTCAAAAGCCATAGAGCTTGATAATGACGTCAAAGTAAAGGTGCTGCTATCACTCGATAGAACCCAAGATATAGACCTTATATACACGAGTTTGAAAGCAGCGCTTTTCTTTTTACCCTTTCTTCTTATCTTAATTAGCGCTGGCACCTGGTTTATCGTTCAGAGAGGACTAGCCCCTTTAACAAAATTCAGTCAAATCGCATCCAGAGTGTCAACCAGGGATCTTACTCACAGAATAGCTGATGACAAACTTCCGCAAGAGTTGAGTGAATTAGCAAAAGCAATAAATTTCATGCTAAATCGCCTTGATGATGGAGTTCAACAACTTTCACAATTCTCCGACGACCTTGCACATGAATTACGCTCCCCAATCTCAAACCTCATGGGAGTGGCACAAGTGACATTATCTAAAAAAAGACCGCCAGAAGAATATAAAAACGTCCTTGAATGCTGCGTCGAAGAGCTGGAACGCGTCTCCCATATCGTGTCCGATATGTTGTTTTTGGCTCAGACTGGCAGCCTAACCAGCCTACCTCCTTTTGAGTTTATTCGTCTAGAGGAAGAAGCAGCCAGTGTAATTGATTTACTTAATGTCATTGCAGAGGAAAAAAAAATAACCTTAAATATGGCGGGGACCGGTGTTGTTCACGGAAACAGGCTGATGATACAGCGTGCAATATATAATATTTTGTCGAACGCCATTAATCATGCCTCTATCCACTCCAACGTCCAGGTGACAATAGGAGTCATACGGAAAAGCATTGTGTTATCAGTCGAGAATCTTGGTGATGAGATCCCTCAAGAACACCTTCCCTACTTATTTGAACGATTCTATAGGATTGATGAAAGCCGTTCACGTATAGAGGGAGGCACTGGGCTTGGACTGGCTATAGTTAAATCCATCATGACCTTACATGGCGGCAAGGCTAAAGTATCAAGCAAACCTGAAGGTATCATTGTTTTTTATCTAGAATTCCCCAACATCCAATAAAACGTATAGATATTTTTTCCGATTTCGAGCAGCAGAGACCAAGCTCTACAGCCAACATCACTCTAGACTTTTAACTTATTTATTATAATACGAAATCAGCAAGCATGTCAGCCAGACTAACAATCAAAAAACCGCACACTGAACCGATATTGTGAACAAACAACCAAAATTAACTGTGTCCACCATCCTCAACCAAGACGATAAGTGGACACTAAAGAACACAATGCAAACAGAACAAACAAAGCATATCAAGCATCAGGAACCATACAACTCAAAACAAGTCAGCCTTGCCCTTCACTTCCAAAGACTACAACTATTCCTCATTTGTCTTTTGCCACTTCTTTTTTATTATCCTCAACTTGTTTCTGTGATTTTTTGGCGCCGCCGTCTGTTTGTACATGAGGCGGAGCACCAGCCGGCCTAACCCCGCTAAGAGCATTATTGCTTCCATCTTCTGCCACACTGACTGTTGCAAACAGCATAACAACAAAAGGGATTATCAATTTACTAATCATATGCATGGGAAACTCCAAAAATGCAAAAATTCATAACACTCAAACAGGTAAACTACGTTAACAAGCTAGCATGAGTCAGCTTCGACTAACAATATGTGCAAACCCGGTTTCATCATTCATTACGAAACTGTAATCTACGTGCAATCCACGAGTAATCTTCCATTAAAGTCATGTGATTCATGTTTCATTGACAAGGAGATACAGTGGTTCCTTCGCGACCTCGTCACGATCTTTATCCATTCATGACCAAAAATTACGCATATTTTCTAGCCATTTCTAACCATGAGTCCTACACACACCCATCTTACGATACTCAAGAGTATGTAAATTTCCGTTGGAATCTTTATAGGTCATTCTGGCTGGCTGAACATTACAGCTGGAGTCGACACGAGTCATATTGACGACTTTTGCAACGTCCATTTTCATACCATACTGGTACTGCGTCACCTTTGGCGGAGCTAGCCCGCGCGCCGCCGCATATTCTTGCATCGCCTTTTCATTTTTTTGCATCAAAGGCCTATAGGTGGAATCGCCATCTCCTTTGGCTATAGCTGTTGCAGACATTGACAAAGCTGAAACAACCAAGAGAACCCTAAATAAAACCATATTTATAACTCCTGTTAAGCATCAGTCTAGATTATACGAAACGGGAGCTATCAAAAGAGTGGACAGAGCATTACATTTCTGTAATAAACCATATAAAAATGACATCCAACCTTCAAGTTCTCAAGAAAACAGAACTCATATCGAAGTAAAATATAATATCATGATGAGATCAGCTAGCACTCTCATATACCTAAGACTAAAACTTAAAATAGCGAAGCTTCCAAACAAGAATTACCCGAATAACCAAGTATGGGAACCTCGTGAGAGGTCAGGGATTTGGCATACTGCAAGCCAGGCATGACTCAGTGTCCAGACTTCAACCAGCTTTCCGCCGGTCAGCTCCGTGCCTGCGTCGCTACGAAACTGCTAGATCGCGGGGATAACAAAGACTTAACTTTGGCAGATCGTGGATGCGCTCATCGAGAAGCTGACCCATAAAGTGGCTACCCTCAAGCGCCACAAATTTGCCCGACGCAATGAACAGCTGGGCGTGCATTAAGCGCTGCTGCTGGAAGAGTTAATCAATGACGACATTGCTACCATCGAAATCGAACTGGCGGATGCGCCGTTCCCTGAAGCCAAACCAAAGCAATAGCCCGAACACGCCCCCGCCGGCAGGACTTCCCCGACTGCTGATCCATCATAAATCCGAGAACACGCAGTGCCACTGCCGCTGTAATTACCCAGCGCCTAGAGGAGCTATATCTACGAGCCAGTCCAGCGCTGGTTTGGAAGAACTATATCCAGCGCCGGACTCGGTTGCAGTATCGTGCGAATTCGTCGCCGAACAGTCTGGTCAGCGCCCGTTCTTCCGAACCAATCTGGAAGCGGTTCATATACAGAACAAACCCCAGAACCCCAAGCAGCGCCGGTGGCCAAGCGAGGAAAATTGACCAGGCCACCAGAGCAGTGGCGAAGCCCAGGTACATCGGATTTCGCGTGTAGCGGTAGACGCCCGCTGAGACCAGCGCCGAAGCCGTCTCCGGTCTCAGCGGGTTAACCGTGGTGCGGGCATGGTGGAAAGACAATACGCCGGCCAGACAGATAGCCGCACCCAGCAGCAGAGCCACCAGGCCCGCGCCCACACGCCACTCAATAGTCAGTTCAAGGCCGCCGGGAAGCTGATGAGCGGCGACCCACATCAGCAGGCCGAATAGGGTCGCAACCAGGGGTGGCGGTATACGGTTCTCCAGCCAGTGCATGGCGTTACTGCCTAGCCTTGGCGAGCTCACTGAGCACCAGTTGGCGCAGCGGCTCGGGGCCAAACTCGGTCAGCGGCTGGCCGTTGACGAAGAAGGTCGGCGTGCCCCGAATGCCAACTGTCTCGACGTCTTGCATATCAGTCTTGAGTACGGCGTCGACTGCGGGCAAGTTCATATCGGTGCGTGCCTTGTCGATGTCCAGTCCAACCGAAGCAGCTGCCTCCCAGGCCTTGGCAACCTCAGGGTCATCATGCCAGCCGGGTTGAGCAATAAGCACCGCTTCCAGCACTTGCGGGAAAAGTTCCTGTTTGCGGGACGCCTCCAGCAGACGGGAAACTTCTTCGGAGCCTCGGTGGAACAGCACATAGCGCAGCACGAGACGCACGTCGTTGGGATTCTCGGCGAGAATCTTTTTCACGGGTGGATAGAACGCGCGGCAGGCCTCACAGGAAGGGTCGAAGAACTCGACGATGGTGACGGGTGCGTTGACTGGACCAAGGACTGGCGAGTGGGATCGCACCAGTGCGCTAGCGCCCTGCGCAGTGGGCGCGGCCTGCTTCTGGGGTGGCGGCGTAGCGCCCTGATAGAAGAAGGCAGCGGCGGCGAAGGCGGCCAGCAGCAAGGCGCTGATGATGACTACTAAGGTACGGCGATTCATTGGGCGGTTCTCCGACGGATGATAAGAAGCAGGATGGCGATAGCGACAAATGTACCCAGTGCCAGCAGCGGCAACGGGATGCCACCGAGAATGGTCATGTTGGCGTCTGAGCAAGACGGCCCGGTGGCGTTGCAAGGTTGAATACGCTGTGGAATCAGACCGGCATATAACAAGCTATGGCCGAGGGCAAGCAAGGCACCGATACCAGCGAGGGGCAATGCGTAACGCCAGCTGTCGAAATCTGAGCGATAACAAGCCACGGCCAGGATCACCGCCAGAGGAAACATGAATGCGCGTTGAAACCAACAGAGCACACAGGGTACCTGCCCCATCACTTCGCCAATGAACAGTGCGGCGAGTGTCGCGAACAATGCCAGCAGCCAGGCCAGAAGCAGCAATACCCAAGGATCGAAAGAAGCTTTGCTAGTCATAGATCTCTTCATTACGGGTTATTTCAGAAAAACCGGTGCTTCTAATCGTGGCAGGAGCGATCGGAAAGCGCCTGCAAGATCCCGCATGACGCCGTCGGTGCGGGGTTCGAACATTTCTCGCGCAAAACCGTCAGGTGCTGCTTCAATTGCAGCAGCTCTTCAACACGTATCTCCACCGCGCGAATATGCTCATCCAGCAAAATATTCACGTCGCCGCAATCTTCGTAAGGCGTATCCCGGTACTGAAGCAAGGTGCGCACTTCGTCCAGGGTCATATCGAGCGTACGGCAATGCCGAATAAACTGCAGACGCTCGATGTGCTCCTCGTTATACAATCGATAATTCCCTTCGCTGCGGGCAGGCTCTGGCAATAGCCCTTCCTTTTCATAATAGCGAATGGTTTCCACTGTGGATTCTGTGCGCTTGGCAAGCTCGCCGATCTTGATTGACATTGCCATCTCTCCCGTCTGAACACTAGAGCTACTATAGGCTTATGCCGCAAAAAATCAAAACCGCTTGATTGGCTTCAGGCGGACTCTGGCTGCTTGACTCTGAAGCCACTAGAGGGTCCATGATGTCTCCATCAAAGGAGAAACCCTCATGCAATATCATATCGAAGGTATGGACTGTGCAAGTTGCGTCGGCAAGATTGAAACGGCTCTGTCGCGCATGCCCGGTGTATCCGATATCCGGCTGAACTTCGCCACGGAAAGCCTGGAACTGACGCTGACGCCCGACGCTGCCACTCAGCCCGGCGATATCGAAAAAGCCATCAAGAGCCTTGGCTTTGGCGTGTACGCCAGAACCAGCCAAGAGTCCACATCAAATACCGATAGCGATAATCAAGCAACCGCACAGCGTTGGTGGCAAACCCGCAAGGGCAAGCAGGTTGTCGGACTGGGTATGCTGATGGGCGCAGCCTACCTGCTGGCGTTGTTTTTCCCCGCTTACGGAGGCTGGCTGTTCGCTGCTGCCGTGGTTATCGGTGTGCTTCCCTTTGCCCGCAAAGCACTTGCGCTGGGTATGTCCGGCACGCCCTTCTCGATCGAAACGCTGATGTCGGTAGCTGCACTGGGTGCGCTGTTCATCGGTGAGGCCGAAGAGGCCGCAGCCGTGGTTTTCCTGTTCTCGGTCGGTGAACTATTGGAAAGCGTGGCTGCTGGCCGCGCCCGTGCCGGTATCAGGGCCCTGGCGTCGCTGGTGCCGAAGACGGCGGTTTTACTTGATGCACAGGGCGGGCAGCGCGAGGTTGCTGCGGCCTCGCTGCGGGTGAATGACCAAGTGCTCGTACGCCCAGGCGACCGGGTCTCCGCCGACGGTGTGATTATTCACGGCTCGTCCAGCCTTGATGAGTCGCCGGTAACCGGCGAGTCCGTGCCCCGGGCCAAGGCCATAGGCGACGATGTGTTCGCCGGTTCAATCAACGTCGATGGGGTACTCCAGGTACGCGTGGAGAAAACCGCCGCCGACAATACCATTGCCCGCATCATTCACCTGGTGGAACAGGCGCAGGCATCCAAAGCCCCCACCGCCCGCTTCATTGAAAAATTCAGCCGCTACTACACCCCGGCGGTGATGGCCCTTGCTGCACTGGTCGTCATTCTGCCGCCACTGGTGATGGGCGGCGACTGGTCAACCTGGCTGTATCGCGGTCTGGCGCTGCTGCTGATCGCCTGTCCCTGCGCACTGGTTCTGTCCACCCCAGCGGCTATCGCTTCAGGGCTGGCTGCCGGCACCCGCCGTGGATTACTCATCAAGGGCGGTAGTGCTCTGGAAACCATTGGCCGGGTGAAGACGATCGCGTTCGACAAGACCGGTACCTTGACCGAGGGTAAACCACGCGTCACCGACGTGGCAGCCTTTATACAGCCTTCTACAAGACTCTCTACAAAACAAAGTGACGATGAAGTACTGGCGCTGTTTGCCAGCGTCGAGTCCGGCTCCAATCACCCGCTTGCCAAAGCCATTGTGGCGCATGCCGAGGCGTCCAAGATCCTTATCCCCGCAACCTCGCATGCTTCTGCTACCGCAGGCAAAGCCGTGCATGCAACCGTAGCTGGAAGGGCTCTGGCCATCGGCTCACCGGTCTACGCTGCCCAAGCGGCAACACTGTCAGCCGCACAGCAGGCACAGATCGAAGCGCTGCAACATGACGGCAAGACCGTTTCAGTGCTGTTCGACGAGCAGAGTCGTGAAGCGCTTGGCTTGGTGGCTCTGCAGGACCAGCCAAGGGATGATGCCCAGCAAGGCTTGGCTCTGCTCAAGACGATGGGCGTGCGCTCCGTCATGCTCACCGGCGATAACCGCCGCACCGCCCAGGCCATCGCCGGCCACCTGGGCATGGACTGGGAAGCCGAACTGTTGCCCGAAGACAAACTGCGTCTGATCAATGAAATGAAACTCAACGCCAAGGTCGCCATGGTCGGTGATGGCATCAACGACGCGCCGGCGCTGGCAACCGCAGACGTCGGCATCGCAATGGGTGGCGGCACCGACGTGGCCATCGAAACCGCCGACGCCGCGCTGCTGACAAGCCGTGTTACTGACGTCGCCCACCTGATAGCACTGTCACGCGCAACCATGGCCAACATCCATCAGAACGTGATTTTCGCGCTGGGCCTGAAAAGCGTGTTCCTGGTTACCACGGTACTGGGCATCACCGGCCTATGGATCGCCGTGCTCGCCGACACCGGCGCAACCGCGCTGGTCACGTTGAATGCCTTGCGTTTATTGCGTTTTAAGGGGGCGAACGCTTGACCTTACAACGATGGGAACCCGAGTCAGGTGCGGGCTTGCGTAGCCTCGCTGAGCCTTGGGCCGACACCAGTCCTGCATTGGCTGCAAAGGCACTAACCAGATGCAAGGGTATCGTATCAAGCTTACTCGCGAGCCGACTGGTCCTGCCGCCAATAGCCACCATATCGTCACCCAGCACCGGTGCCAAACTGGCTAGCCTATCGACGGCCCCCGCTGCCTCCCAATCTCCCACGACACCCCCCCACCGCGCATGGTGGCAGCAAGCTGCTGCCCCAGCCGCTGCTCAATCACCGGCTTCCAGGGCACCAGACTGAACCCCATGCCGTCATCAAGCATCGCGTAGCGCCCACTGGCGAGCACGACCGAACGCCGGTAGGTGCCAGCCACGCGCTGCCCGTCAGCTACCGGTCGATGTTCCAGGCCTGTATCGGCGGCAATATCCTGTGCGGAGCGTGCCAGTTCGCGGTTGCGCAGCGTCGCCAATAGATTGCGCGTCAGGATGATCCGTTGCCCGCGCTTCTCGGCCAACCCTTGTTCGGCCAAGAAGTCGCCGCGCTGTTGCAACGCATCCTTGACCTCACTGCCAAAACCCAGATCCCCCAATCCCTTGCCGCCGCCGATCAACTGCTGATCCAGCCAGGTAGCGCCCATCACGCGAGCCTGCCGCTCTATCGGCAAATGCGACTTCAATTCCACCGCGACGCCGCCCAGGCGCTGCGCATCGTACTGACGGCCTCGCTCGGGCAGGTCTTGCGGCACCAGCCAGACGCCCTCAACCTGTCTTTCCACCAGGCCAGCGCGGCGCAGGGCTTCGAGCCGTCGCACATGGGCTTTAACCACCTCGCTCGGATCACGTTCGGGGTGCGGTTGAGCCTTGGCAACGGCCAGATGATGGTCGGTTCGGTAGATGCCATCGACGGCCATTGCGGTGATGGTCTTGTCTGCGATTCGTGGAGCGCTTGAGCCCTTGATTTCCACCACTGCGCCCGTCGGGTACTGCTCCAGTTCCGTGTGCGGCGGCAGCGCGACATAGTGCGCCTTGCCATCGGTGCCATCCACGATCAGATAGCCCTTGTCGTAGAGTTCGTCGGCCAATCCTTTACCGGCCACGCGGCCAATGATGGAACGGCCATCCTCGCCGGGCTGGAACACGCTCAGGTCACGCTGTTTGCCGGTCATGGCTCGCTGCATGGTACGGATGATGTCGCCGCGCTCGCCCATCGTTCGCAAGGTGGACTCAGCATCAGCATGGACAGTCCATACTCCGGTCTGCAATTCGCTGGCCAGCTCCATACGCTGCAATCGTTGCAGGCGACCTACCAGTAGCAGGCGCTGGCGTTTCAGTCGGGGTTCTCTCTCCAACCGTTCGGTGCGCACCAATCCTTCCACAGCCTCGCGCTGCAAGGTGCGATCCAGCCCCGTCCATCGTTCCTGATCGACTTCGCGGGCCATGCTGCGCTGGATCTCCAGTTCAGTACGTGGCCCCAGCCATTCTGTTGCCAGTTCCGACGCCCGTTCACGCATACCCTGGCTGATGTAATCGCGAGAAATGATCAGGTCTTTACCGCTGTCATCCCTTCCACGAAGGACGATATGCGTATGCGGGTTGTCGGTGTTCCAGTGATCGACGGCCACCCACTCCAACCGGCTGCCCAGGTCAGCTTCCATGCGGTCCATGAAATGACGAGTGTAAGTGCGCAGGTCATCGAGCTGGTCGGCATCCTCGGGCGAGACGATGAAGCGGAATTGATGCCGATCCTCCCGGCCCCGTTCCTCAAAGGCAGACAAATCAGCATCATCGGTCATGGGGTCGTAGGCTTTACCCGGTTCGCCGTCGTGCCCCACACCTTCACGCTCAATATAACGTAAGTGCGTGGCGGTCGAACGTGCACCTGCCTTGGCGATATTGACCAGCCGGGTCTTGATGGTGACGCGCCGGGAACCCGCAGTCAGTGTCGTGCCGGTAAAGCGCGCCGCAACGTGGCCGCGTCCCAGTCGAGCACCAGGGCGGTTGCCTGCTTTGGCGACTTTTGCGCCTGCCTTGCTCGTTTGGCGAAGCACCTGATTGATGAAGGCATCGCCGCGCTGCTTGGGCGCACCCGGACGGAGGCGGAAACGGTCATCGTCGTTGCGACTCATATCGCGTCTCCATCCAAGCCCAGCGTAGCCAAACGGGAAAAGCACGCGCTTAACTCAATGCCGACAAGGTATTGGCTAACCACGCGGCACGGTGCCGCTATCAGGTGCGTGCCGCGCCTCCCCCACGTGCAGACAGACTTTTCGCGCAACGTAGTGCCGCGACCTTTTATCTTGCCCTCCGCCTTTGCCCCTCGCTGTCGCTCCTGGCATCGGCGGCCCGGCGGCGCTGTGCTGCTGGCAGCCAGCCTGCCGGCGAACGCGTCCACAGCCAAAGGCTGGACACGATCGAGGCAAGACGTCTGCACATTGGATGGCTGCGCAAAGTGTGGTGTGAATGCACCCGCACGGCATGCACGACAACACGACAGCAGCCACTTGGACGACGCACCCGATGACACGATGAGATGCACAGCAACGTGCAACGAATTGGCCGCCATCATGGACGATTCTCCAACCATACCGGATGCGCTACGCCGATCACGGCGAACGCGCTGACCGGGCCGAAATAGCGGCTGTCGAAGGACGCCGAATTGGTCACACTCAACAGGAACAGTTCGCCCTCGGCTAACGGTCGGCAATGCTGCCAAAATGGCAGCGGTCGGCCCAGCCTATCAGCAGGCAGCACGGCAGCCGAAGGCACGCCGTCGATGCGCACCTGACCGGCGATGATGCAGACATGTTGCGGCGCGACCGCGCCCACCCGTTTGAGCAGCGGAATATGCGCGGGCAGGTAACCGCGCTGGGCGGCCAATGTGGTGGCATTAGCCGGCAGATGGGTCATGACGATGCTGCCCACCGACAAAGGAGGCTGCAGCGAGTTGGCCTGGTGTGAAAGCGGTTCGACGCGATACCAGCCGACCGCCACGCTGTCGGACGGGTTATAGATCAGGCGCGGTAGCGGCGACACAAAGGACGCCCAAGCCAGCGCCGCGAGGCCGCAGGCGGACAAGCCCGCCAGCACAAGGCGAGCGCGAAGGCGTGAGCGAAGACGCGGCACGCCGCCAGTGGTGCTGGCAACGGTGGATTGAACGGTCATGACAGCGCCCTCCCGGACAGCCAGGCAGCATGCCGCTCGGCGGTGTAATCGGGCAGCACCAGTCCTGCCGCAAGCCGGTTGCCCAGCGTGTGCCAGTACGCGGGCGACACGTCGATGACGGCAATGCCCAGCGCCTCGATGCCGTCGATCCGTTCCAACACGGCGCGCACCTTCTGTTCGCCCTCGGCGTGCAGCAGCAGACGCGCGCCGGGCTGCACGCCAGGGATGCGCTGCACCGCGTCCAGCGGTGTGCAAGCCTGCATCACCATGAGCTGCCAACGGATCGTTCCGTAGACGCTGGCCTGCCAGCGGATGCGGCAGAAGATCGTGCGCGGCAGGAACACCGCGCAGCGTCGCCAGCGGTCGAGTTGAACCGTGCGCGTAGGTTCACCAAAGCGCAGGTAAAGATTGAATCGCGGCTCGATGGTAGCCAGCGATACGCGGGTCAATGGCGCGTTGCCAGCATGGGCGGCGAAGGTGTGCAACGAAGGCGGTAGCGCGTCTGTTGTCGCTGAAGGTTGTGCAATCATTGGGGCTTCTCCGGGAACTCGCGCTCCAGCAGTACGCGCAGCAAGTCGGCCACAGTCACGCCTTGCGTGAAGGCCGAGACCTTGATGCGCGCCCGCAAGGCGGGTGTGATGTCGATGGTCAGGCGGGCCGTGTAGAGGTCGCCTTTCTGGAGGTCGGCGATGTCGCCCTGGCGAATCCACGCCTCGGCGTGTGGATGCGTGGGCGGGCGCGCACCGATGGTGATGCGCTTGCCCGTGCGCTTGCCGTTCGATGTGTTGCTGTCGCTGCTCATGGCGACCACCGCAATAGCTCGTCCACCAATGCGCTGATTTCACGTGCGGCGGCGCTATCGGGTGCCAACTCGCGTGCAAGCCGACCAGCCGCCACACTGTCGGCGAAGACGATGCGTTGACGAACCTCGGCGCGCAGCGCCGATAGTGGCTGATCGGCCAGCGCCTGGCGCGCTTCACGTCCGATCACCGTGGTGCTAACGCGGCGATTGATGACGAAGGCAGCGGCAAGCTGGGGCCGGAACACCTGCGCCTCGCGGATCAGCGCCACCATCTCGGCGCTAGCCCACAGGTCGTAGGGGCTGGGCTGCACCGGTATCAGCACGCAATCGGCTGCCAGCAGCGCGGAGCGTGCCAAAGCGGCGATTCGGGGCGGCCCATCAATCACGACGTGATCGGCCCGCCTGGCGAGTTCTGGAGCTTCCTGATGCAGGGTTTCCCTTGCCAGACCTACAGCGCTGAACAGCCTTGGCAAGCCTTGCTGGCTACGCCGTTGTGTCCAGTCCAGAGATGAACCCTGGGGGTCGGCATCCAGCAAGATGACCTGCTGGCCTCTGAACGCCAGTTCACCGGCGATGTGCGTGGCAAGCGTAGTCTTGCCCACGCCGCCTTTCTGGTTGAGTAAGGCAATGATCATGGCGTAGCCCTCCAATCTGGAAAGCTGACCTGTTTTTGCCTTGCCGAACGGGGTTGGTTTTGGGGCTGCTTTTGCCGTCGGAAGTGCGGTGTTTTTTGCCTTTTGGCAGTTATCCACCGCAATGGCGCTGCTCTACTAAAAGTTAGAGTAGTTAAGTTAGTAATGTTAGGGGATGTGCAAACCCGCGCCGTTATTGGCTTTGCGGCGACTTCGTACTCCTGATAGCACGATAGCCGTACTCCCGATAGCACGACACCCCTTACTCCTGATAGCACGACACTATTCACAGCTTGTCCCGCAGTTATCCCCGTGCCGTGAGCGGCACGGGTCGGAACGTCAGCAATTCGATGCGATCCTTGGGAATGCACACGATGCCCAACTCGTACCCGGGCAAGGATTGCTTGTCCACCAGAGCGCGCAAGTCGTAGGCGAAGTCCGAGAAGCGGCTGCTGCTGCCCGATTTGCGGTGTAGGTGCCGGAAGTCGAACTGCCAGCCGTGCTCCTGCTTGCCGCCATGCTTGCGCACCAGACGGTACAGCCAGCGTTCGATACCACCGGTCAACCGGAAATACGCCGGGTCGATGGTCAGCACCAGGGCGGCGTCGAGCACGCCCGCGTAAAACCAATCCGGTAGGATCAGTTCGATGCCCAGCGGCGTGCCGCTGGCGTCGGCCAATTCCTTCCATTCGTTGATCCACGAGAAGCGATGCAGCCGCCGCCCCGTGGTCTCGCGGATGGACGTGGCCACCGTGGTCGATTGCAGCCGATCCAGTGCGGCCTTGAGACGCTGATAGTCGCGCGAGCCAGTGCCGCGTCCGATAAAACGCAAAATCTCGTAAGGCGTGGCCCGCATCAGACGCGAGGTGGTCAAGCCGGCGTCGTTGGCCTCCACAATCTGGCTGGCGGCCCAGATCAGGATGTCGGCATCCCAGATCGTGGCAATGCCGTGGTTGGCCGTGCCCTCCACTCGGATAGTGATATTGCCGCTGCGAAAGTCGATCGGCGCAATGCGCCGCGACTTCGCCAGCGAGAAGAACGGATAGGCCATCAAGTCCTGGACGTCGCGCGGTGCCATGTCGCCCGGCAGCGCCCGGAACAGGTCGAGCTGTTCCCGTGACGGCAAGGCTTGCCCTGGTGGGCTGGACATGGTGATGGCTACCGGCGCGTCGCCGATCAGCGGCCGTCACGGTAATCACCCGCGTGACGCTCGGCGTATTCGGGATCTGACGTCGCTTCATAGCTGCGCGCATCGGCCCAGGCATTGAGGTCGGCCACGGCGTACATGACGCGGCGACCGAACTTGCGGAACTTCGGCCCGCCGCCGATCACGCGCTGCTTCTCCAGCGTGCGGGGCGACAGGCGCAGGTAGTCGGCGGCTTCGTCGTTGGTCAGGTAGCGTTGAGGTTGGGCGGTCGTGGTGACGGCAGCGGTAGCGGGTCGAACAGGTGCGGGTCGCATGAGATAGACCTCCATCGGTCAGGAAAGCCCGGCCACACAGCGCGACCGGATGGAGGTAGTCTCAAGAAAGTGATGCGTTCTGCTCAGGGTCGTTTTGCAGGGAGTACAGAACGACCCTCCCCAGGGGATTCGATCTGTGCCAGACGGCGATAGCCGCCGCCCATCAGCGCGTTACCACGTCGCACTAAGCGGCGCACCCTCGAGCGCAGGCCACCGTCGGTGTACCAGCCCGCAATCACCGCATCAGCGCCGAACAGTCCTTCGGCCACCCCGCGCAGTGACGCCCCCGCCAGAGTGGCGTCAAGCGCCTGCAAGGTGTGTAACTCCAGCAGTGACGCCGGAGATGGTCGCGGCTTGGCTGCTGCAAGCACGGCACCGATGGCCAGCTTGTTCAACTCCGCAACGAGCATCTGATAACGCGGATTAGTCGTGATGCAGGCACGGATGGCGTAGACGTAGGCCATTCCATCGTCCAAGCCCGGCGCGAAGGCCAGCCGCACACAGTAGCCTGGCCACTGCGTGACCAGCACCAAGCGCTTACCATCATGGATCAGGCGCTTGTCGCCAGGAATACGCCAAAACTCGAAGACCAGGGCATCCGGCGGCGGGTCAGCATCTGGATAAAGCTGCACCACGCTATCGTGATCGGGAAACCAAGCCGGGTGCGCGTTGCGTGCATCCAGGCCGGGATCTTCCAACACGCGCAAGCCCCAGCGCTCGGCGGCCTTTGGCCGGCGGCGACGGCGCAGCCAATCGCGTCGGTAGTCGGGATGGCGTCGCAGGTATTCCCAGGCCAAGGCGAGACCATCGAGGTGTAGCACGTAGAGATACGCGGCGGTCGGATACCAGTGTTTCGCGCTCGGGTCTGCCATGACGTCACCTCCTGTCGATCAGCAGGAACGTCGCCACGGGCGTCAAAATGCAAAACTACGGCGTCATCGGTAAACCGTCATGAATGGTTGGGTAAACTGGCGCTGTCAAGACCGATTGGCTCCGAAAAGCTGCATGGATCGTCCGAATGCGACGGCTGTGCAACCGGAAAATGGCCCACAGCACTGGATAGCGTGCCGCAACCCGCGCCAAAGATCGTGACTGTTTACAGCAGAGCCGCACCGTTTCGGTGCAAGAGTGCGGATTCAGACCGGCCCGGTCTGGAGTGAGACGAGAATAGTCTCAATGCGCCCGGTCCTACCGGGCTGCGAACGGCTTCGGTCAATCAATGATGGAGCCGTTGGCCTTCGCCAGCCGCGCATAGTCTGAAAGCGTGCGCGTAGCCTGGAAATACCGATCCCGCATTACCGGCTGCTGGCGTGGGCCGACAATAGACGCCAGATCGGACAACTTCACATGACCCAGCTCGGGCATGCCTAGCCCCAAGTCGATGAGGCCGTAGGCCGTATCGCCATCGGCAGGGTCGAGCGATGCCAATAGCCAGGTGACGTGTGCGTCCGGGGTGAACAGCCGCACGGCGGGCAGCAGGTCGGTGTCTTGCCCAGCAACGCGGGCCTGGCCGTTGGCGAGCAGCTGCGCGTGCTCCTCGACGGTGATGAGCGCCTGGGTCATGGTCGGAAACCCCTCGAAACCGACGATTCAGCGAGGCACTTATACGCCCAAGCGTAGAGCCGCCGAACCGGCTGTGTGCCTTCGTGCAGAAGTACGGATGAGCAAGCCCACAAATCCGCAGAAGAACGGAAGTGTGGAAGCGGCTTTGTGGACGTCAGGAAAGACATAGATGCGACTCTCTGGTTCTGGCGAAATCCGCACAAGCGGATTTCCGTAAAAGCACAAAAGCGGGTGGTCAACATTAAATGAACACTATAGATTGTAGCCCTATAGAGCGCAATCGACTGTCATCTATGGTTTCAAGGAAATCATTGGATGACAGCGAAAAACTCATTAGCGGCGGCATTGAAGACAGTCAGGAAAGCGCGTGGCTTGAGCCAGGAAGCGTTCTCCGACGTGTCCAGCCGTACCTATCTGAGTTCGCTGGAGCGCAACCTGAAAAGCCCGACGCTGAACAAGCTGGCTGAGCTGTGTGAAGTCATGGAGATTCATCCGCTCACGCTGTTGACACTGGCGTATGCCGGCGAGAGCACGCACCAAGCCGATCAACTTCTGGCGCAGGTGCGACAGGAGATGGAGGCGATTCAGCACTTACTGGACGCCAAATAGAACCAATGACACATCCAAAAGTTCTATATAAATACAAGGCTTTTGACTCCTTGACCTTAGATCTGCTGGTCGCAGACAGAGTCTACTGCGCAAACCCTGCTGATTTTAATGATCCATTGGATACGAAGCCATGCGTTAAACCAGACTTACCAGTGGCCGATCTAGAGAATGTTTTAAGGGTCTTGATCGAGAGAAGAACTTCGTCTGAGATGCGTGCTGCAGCCAACTCAATAAAGTATCGCGGACCAAAAACCGTTGAGCACATTGATCGGCACAGCCGCAGGCAAGCGGAAATAGTGCTTTCGGAAATTTCGTACCATGCCACGAACCCTGATTACTCGAAGCCAGCGCCAGAACCGCAGATTGATCTACTTGGTCACGCCATTGAACGAGAGATTCTCAGGATATATGAAAAAGGGGTTCTTTCTCTTGCAGAGAGGTTTGATTGCCCATTGATGTGGAGCCATTACGGGAACCAACACAATGGAATATGTATTGGCTACAAAATACCAGCGGATGCAAAACCAAATATTTTCAAAGTTAAGTATGGCGGCAGCAGAGAAATAGAAGCAAGCAAAATAATGTGCATGCTGGACGATGCACCTGGAGCGCAAGTTGAAGTCGATTCCGCAGTTTTGCTTCGCAAAGCATACGACTGGAAATATGAGAAGGAATGGCGCTTTATAGGAAGCAGAGGCCTGATGGACTCCCCATTCGAACTTGCGGAAATAACATTTGGATCAAGGTGTTTGGACTCCGTCAAATTTACATTACTCAAGGCCCTGGAGAGCAGGCTTGCTGACGTGTCTTTCTATGAAATACGTGAAAAATATGGGACTTTTAAGCTCAAGCGCTATCGTCTCAATGTAGATGAGCTATCTGCGAGTTACCCAAGGAATAATCAAGCAATTCTTGCCTGCTTTGATGATTGATCAGACCCCTGCCAATAAGTAAGGATCTGATCATGCCTCACTGTGGCTTGCTGCACGACCAGATAAGACTATGCGTGCCGTCTTTTTCCTCGGTTGGGCGGGCGTAGAGGGTGGCCGTTCGGCCTAGCTTTGCTTCCACCCTATGCAAGCAAAGTGCGCAGCGCCGCAGGCGCGAAGGCGTGAGGGATTGACGCCGAATGGCCGTGACAGCGAAGTCGGCATGGGGCGCAGCCCGAAAGCCCGGTGACGCTGTGCGCCGACACGCCCGATTTGAGTGCGGCCATTACCCACGCAATGTTTTGACCCATGAAACGGGCAACACCTTATGAATCACTTTGTCATCCTCTCAGGCTGTTCTGGCGGTGGTAAATCCACGTTACTGTCCGAACTTCATCAGCGCGGCCATGCCGTGGTCAAAGAACCTGGCCGGCGAATCGTCCAGGAAGAAACCCGCACCGGCGGCCAGGCTCTGCCATGGATCGACATGGCGCTGGATGACCATGCCAACGCCCGGCGCAACAACAAGTGGACGTTCTTCGATCGGGGGCTGATTGATGCAGCGTCGGCGCTTGAAGAGCTGACCGGCGAACCGCTGCTGGCAACCCTCGGACAGACCCACCGCTATCATCCGCACGTGTTTCTGGCACCGCCTTGGCCGGAAATCTATGCTACGGATGCGCAGCGCCGCCACGGCATGGACGCGGCATTGGTCGAGTACGACCGGCTCCAGCGCGTATACCCCGTGCTGGGCTATGAGGTCACGCTATTACCCAAAGTCGATGTGGTGGCGCGTGCCGACTTTGTACTGAATACGTTGGCGCAACAATGACCGGCCATTTGGCCGCTCACACTCGACTGCCGTTGCTCTGCTGTTTGATAGTGCGGCCCCATGGCCGCCTGAAAGCCAGCACGCTTTCACTGAACAGCTTACGAAGGAAGCTGCGCTTGCTGGATAGTTGAGGCGCATTCAGCCAATTGCTGTATTTGGCTGAATGCGCGGAAAATCCGCGCAAGATACTTGCGCGCCGCCACGCCGCCGCCTGATTGAAGGCGGCGGCGTGGCGGTTTTGGCTTTTGGGCTGTAACACCAGGCGCGGCCACGGCCGCGCCCGGATTTTGCGAACAGCACAAAGCCCCGGCGCACGTCCTTGTGCGCTGGGGCTTTGCTTTCTGCCTTACGCGGCCAGTTCTTCGGCTTCGCGTGTGATTGCTGCGGCGCTGTCCTGCGCGTTTTCCGCGTTCTCGTCGCCATCATCTTGCTGGCCGTGGACTTCGCTTTCTTCCTGCGCTCTGTTTTCCATATCCTCGGCCTTGAACACGGCAGGCATCCAGCCGCTGCCATCGGTCAGCCGTTCGGCTTCGCTGGCAATGTCGGTCTTCTTGAGCTTCGCCAGCCGGGTAACATGCTCCGGTGCGAACTCGCCCACGGCATCCAGAATCACAGCCTTGGAAACGTGCTTGAAGTAGCCTTCGGCGGTCGGCTTCCACCATGCGGCCATATCCAACCCCACGGCCTGCGCCAGTGCCGCACCCGGTTGGTGTTGCGTAGCGCGAGGCGTCACCACGTCCACAGTCGCCGCCACGCATACCGCCAGCAACTGCACCAGCTCATCCTGCGATTTCGCCAGCAACGCGGCGAACAGTTCCGCGCTGTCCTCGGGCAGTTTCCCTCCCGCAACCTGCTGCAATTTGCGCAATGCCACGGCGGCGGGCGACTCCGTCCAATCCGGGGCTATGCTTTCCAGCCGGTCCTGCACGGTCACGCGCATAGCCAGCGGCAAACCATCACGATGGTATCGGTCAAGCTGCAAGACAGCTTGCACCATGCCATGCACCACGGCAGCCAGCGCCACCTGCGGATGCCGGGCCACTTCGATTTGCAGCGCGGCAGTGCGGTGGGCGCTCAAGCGTTGCGCCAGCCGGTCGGACATGGATGCGGCCTTGGGCTGGTCGTCGTCCTCACTGTCGTTGCCGTTCGTATCATCCTCGCCGTTGAAGCCTTGGCGCAGCCGCTCCAACGTGCGCAGTGCGCGGGCTTCGGCTTCGCGCATCAGTCCGCGATGCACGACAATCTGACCTTGCCGGTCAAGGGTAACGATGGCACCAGCGGCAGCTTTCACGTTTGGGCTGTAATCCTGCAAGCGATCTTCCAGCGCCTGCAATTGCTCACCCATGCGGTCGCCTTCTTCCTGCAAAGCGTCGGCCTTTTCCTCGTCGTCTTCGTCCAGCGCATCCAGAGTTTCACCAATGGCCTGCATCTTAGTTTCCAGCTTGTCGATGCGTTCACTTTCCCGCTTGGTGGGGTTGCGCCGCTCCCTCGGTGCCTGCTGGAACGCTTGCAAGTCGGCATAGGTGGCGGCGGGCGTGGCATCCACCCATGCCCAGCCTTCGGCGCGAACGGTGGCGGCGTGGCTGTCCAACTTGTCGCACACCAGCGTTTCCAGCAGCGCGGCATCGGTCAGATACACACCTGCATCACCTTCCGCGAACAGGTCGCGGCGGATACCACCCCCTGCGGCCTCGTAGGCGCCCAGCCCCACGAAACGCACCAGCGCATGAGAGGCGTCGATTTCACGCTCGGTCAAACGTTCGCGCAAGGCGTGGGGGCTGCGCTGCCACTGCGGCGCATCATAAAAGGCCGCTTCCTGCGCGGTGTGGTCATCGGTGATGGCAAGGGCCATCAACTGGTCAAGGCTCACGGCATCAGCGCGGTAGTCCGCCATCAGTCGGGGCGACACATTGGCGAGTTTCAAGCGGCGCTGCACCACCAGCGGGGTGACGGCAAAATCAGCCGCGATATCCTCGATGGGTCGGCCTTCGGCCACCAGCGCAGCGAAGGCTTCAAACTGGTCTGCCGGGTGCATGGCTTCACGCTGCACGTTCTCGGTCAGGCTCACCGTGCGGGCGCTGGCATCAGCCACCAACAGGCAAGGCACCTCCCAATCCTTGGCAATGCGGCGCTTCTTCGCCAGCAGCTTCAACGCGGCCAGCCTGCGGCCACCGGCCACGACTTCATAATGTTTGCCATCGGCTGCAAGAATCACGGTCAGGTTTTGCAGCAAGCCCACGCGCTCGATGCTCGATGCCAGCGCGTCGATAGACTGGCCTGCGGTCTTGCGCACGTTACGGCGTGAGCGGCGAAGCTGCGACAGCGGCACCAGCAGCATGCCTTGCGAAGGCTGTACCGGGGTGACGGTTTGCAGGGCTTGGGCTTCGGTATGGGTAATGGCGTTCATGATGTAGCTCCTATCGGTTCAAAAAGGGAAACAGCAACAAAACAAGGGAATGGATGGAGGGGCTGCGCCCCTCCGGGCAGGAAATCAGGCTTTCAACTGGCGCATACCCTCGGCCAGCAGCCACAGGGAACGGTTCAGGCGAATATCGGAATCAATGCCTTGCACCGCTCGGGTGCTTTGGCGGCGACCGTTGGCGCTACGGCCACGCAAGCCGCCTTTGGTGAGGTTTTCCTGTACACGGTTGAAGGCCATCCACAGATCGGGGCGGCGGTCGTCATAGCGGCGCGGCATCAGAATCTGGCTTTCGGTGATGGGCGCGGGCTTGTCGGGGTCGTCGTACTTCAAGGCCAGCGCGGCGCGGGCGAAAACTTCCGCTTCGCCATCGTCCAAGGTGATGGCCTGCATGGCTTCGCGGGATTCCTGCGCCTGTTCAAAGCCGCTCAATACCTCGTAAGCGCCTTCAATGACTTGTCCGGTCACATCGCCTTTATGCGGAATACGCACATCGGCCACGGTATCGCCGCATACAAGGCCATTGGCACAGACAAAGCGGAACGCGCCCGCCAGCATCTGGTAACTGCTCGTGCCATCGTGCGAGTTCAACAGGATGATTTCGTTGGCGATGCTGTCATTGACCTGATTGGCATGGCGCAAGCGAATCATGTGTTTGGTGAAATCGCGGCGGTCTTGGTTGCGCACGCGGGTTTGCGTCACCATGAAGGGCTGAAACCCTTCTTTTCGTAGTTCCGTCAGCACGGCAGCGGTGGGGATGTAGCTGTAGCGTTCTGAACGGCTTTCGTGGGGCGCGTCGGCATAGATGGACGGCACCACGGCTCTGATCTGGTCATCAGACAGCGGGGTGTCGCTGCGAAGTACCGGGGAATGGGAAGCGAAACGGGATGCAAGTATGGTCTTTCTCCTGACAAAAAGGGTTTGCTGTTCAAACCGCACACCGGATTCCTAGATTCGGAGCCCAGCCTTTCGGCTGTTCGGTGCGGTTGGCACGAAGAACCCGGTTGGCCTCGTTGCCACCGTCTTTCCTTAGTTCATCGCCCGCGACGGTCAGGAGCCCACGGACGTGGGCCGTCAAGGAGGAAGCGTCAGGTTGGTGTGACCCGCAGGCGCAGCTGAGGACACGGCCTGGCGCGCCTTGACGGCACGCGGACACGGGCTACAGTCGCGGACAAGGTGATGAAGTCAGGAAAGATGGCTGGACAGGCAACGGCCGCCTGTGTGTGCCGACTGCACGCAAGCGAAGTGTAGTGGTCAACTGATTCCGGACACAGTTTTAAGTTTTTCTTCGGCCACCGCCGGAGCGAGCCCGCCATTGAAGGCGTGGGGACGCTTCTGGTTGTAGTACCCCATCAGGTAGTTGCTGATATCCTTCCGGGCAGCTGCCAGGCTGTGATACCCCATCGGCGGTATCCATTCCGTTTTCAGACTGCGGAACAGCCGCTCCATAGGAGCATTATCCCAGCAGTTGCCTCGACGACTCATGCTTTGCACCATACGGAAGCGCCACAGCCTCTGCCGGAACTTGCGACTTGCATACTGTGATCCTTGGTCAGAATGGAACATCACCCCATGAGGGCGCCCACGCTGCTCCCACGCATGCTCCAAGGCCTGTACCACCAAGTCCGCATCAGCGGTGTCAGACATGGCCCAGCCGACGACGCGACGGGCATACAGGTCCAGTACCACCGCCAGATAACTCCAGCGCTGCCCGGTCCAGATATAGGTGATATCACCGCACCAGACCTGATCTGGTTGCGCCACATCGAACTCCCGGTCCAAACGGTTGGGGATATCTAGCCGCTCCACGGTGGCCTGCTTGTACTTATGGGGGCCTGGTTGCTTACAAATCAGGCCAAGCTCTCCCATCAAACGGCGCACCTTGAAGCGGCCGATGCCGACGCCTTGATCGTTCAGCATGTCCTTGATGGTGCGGCTACCTGCCGAGCTGCGGCTTTTGTTGAACAGCTCGTTAATCTGGGCCCTCAGGGCTACACGCTCAGCATCCACACGCTGTATCCTCTGGCGGTGTTCGTAGTAACAGGAACGGTTGATATCAAAGGCTGCGCACACCATGTCAACGGGGGCCTGCTCTCTCAACTGGTCAATCAGCGTGTACGTTTCCAGTCGTCCGACATCAAGAGAGCGGTAGCCTTTTTTAGGATGGTCTTCTCCATCTCCAGCCGCCGGCACCGCTCTTCCAACTCCTGAATGCGCTGCTGCTCTGGTGTCATGGCTTTGCCTTTAGGGGTGACACCCTGCCGCTCCTCAGTGAGCTGTTTAACCCACTTGCGCAGGACGCTTTCAACCACGCCCAGCGATGTGCTGGCTTGGGTAATGCTGTAGCCTTGGTCCAGCACCAGGCTGGCTGCTTCCTGTTTGAATTCAGGGGTAAAAGTACGTCGCTTTCTTGTCATCGAACACCTCTCAATGGCGAGTATTGTCGCCTAGTTGGTGTCCGGTTTCATTAGACCACTACAAAGCGCGCAGGCCCGAAGCGGGAAGCCGGGCCGTAGGTGTCAGGGATGTGGAGGGCTGGCAATAGCCAGTTCCGCTAGGAATGAGCGGATAGCGAACCTGGAGCAGCGCGGTTCGTGAAACGGAGACGCAACGATTTATTTCGCCTATTATCTATTTGTGATAAGGGAAGCTTTAGATAAATTGTACAAACTAGTCAATGGAGGGTGCGAGTGAGCAGTGAAGTGGATGAAAAATATCCAGCGACTGCCGTGTCTACGTGGAGTGGGTACGTCTATCAAGGGAAAATTGCGCTCTACCATTGCCTCTGTCTAATCAATCAAGGCGATGCGGATTTCGAGCTCCAGCTAGACAGCAGTGACGATTTCGCAGTCTATAAAAATGGCACCCTAGCAAGCGCTCATCAAGTAAAGGCCAAGATTGGCAAGTACCGCAGTGGTTATATCGAAGCCCTGGAGAAAGCTTCAGCTATCGAATTTGACCGTGCCAAAGGTGTTTCACGTTACTTCCATGTATCCATTCAGCTAGATGACACTAGCGACTACACGGGAGCAAATGGAGAACTCGTTCAATTCTATGACTACGGAGCAAATAAGCATTGCGGTCTGGGCGAAATAGAAGGGCTGACAAAAGAGATTATTAGGCAGATCTGTATTAGCAGGTCTATTACGCTTAGCGAAGACCTTTTAAACTATAACTACTGCCTTCTCTCCGAAAAAATAAGCTCCGAGGCCGTGGCAATACATCGTTTAGTGCAAGACGACCACGAAAAGGCCAACAAAGCCGCCTACGAAAATCGGATTACTGCGCAATGCTTGCTAGACGACATATTGAGCAAAAACCCATACAACAGCACGGAGTATTTCTCTGTTGACCTTAAGGCAAGGCTGTGCAGCTACTTAGAAGACCGGCTAGATCAAGCTTTGCCAAGCATAAATGATGAAACTTATGGCAGAGCACGACGTCTCTTTGAACATATCCGCACTACTGACGCCAACGAGTTGAAGTCGCTCTGCCAGTTAATGAAGCCCTCGGAGCGATTTTCATCCATTCAAAAAGCGGATATAAGGCGCTATTCCGGGTTGATTGAGGCTATGAATGTTGAACCTATTCTAAAACAGTTTCCTCACTACCTGGATGGCGACAACAAATTTTATTTACCCACTGCTCTCGATCTACCATCCTCTGCGGATCATGAAGGCTGCACTTCGGATTTGCTGAGTGAAATGGAAAGCAACGAAAATCTTCTCAAGCTTCTTTTCGAATACAACAACCTCATTGCAAGCAGATCCACAACGACTTTTGTTATTAATACAAAATACACGCACCCTGATGATCTGACTGATCAGCAAGTTAAAGATCGCATTGATAGCAATATCATCAAATCATTATGCCTAAGCATAATTACCAAGGAAGACGCAGAGGCTCAACTCAATGATAAATAAGATAATAGATGAAGCGTTGATTGCCCACGACTTCAAAAAAGAGCATGGAAACGATTTAACGAGCTTTTATATACGCGAATCAGGCTCCGCAATCAGATTTGCGATTTTGCATAAGCTAGACGAGCTTTCCGCTCCATCCGAACTGAATGCTGTGATCAATCATGCGGCACCGGCCGCCTTCCTTGAACACCCTGCTTTCAGGAAGAACTGCGACCTCATCTGCATCCACCATCTAAATAAACTGGCAGAGTTCAAAAATCACGAAGAGAAAATATTTTCGATCGAAGAAGATCCGCACTTCTTCAAAAAATACATTCTTTATTACAGTGATACCGAAGATATTGCAATTCAGAATTATTCATATGCCGATCTCGTGGAAACTATATCGGACAAGAGTCAATTTAGTAGTTACAAGAATGACCCACTGGAGGCTACACAATACAGTGTGGCGGCAAAGATATTCATAAAACTTCCTTTCCTTGAGCTTCCATTCAACCGAAGGGAGCTCGTCTCTTTGCGCCTGCAAGCAGGCGAGGCGGTGGCTGAAGAAGGTCTTGACGCAACATATGCAGCCATTCAGAGACTCACCGCCAACAATATGGACGAATTACTCAAGGAGCTGATTGATAATGAGTTGGAAAATAACGCGAATTGAAGTTTCTAGCTTCAAAGCTTTCAAACATATAGACTTGGATTTAGGTATCTCATCCCTGTTGACCCTAGACGGTCCAAACGGATATGGGAAGACCAGCATCTTTGATGCACTAGAGTTGCTGCTGACTGGGCAGATCAAGAGAATTCAAAATCTTTTTTCTACGCTAATGACGGCGAACAAGAAAAATTATGATGACAGCTTGTTTTGGAATACTCGTTCCGGCAAGAAAGACCTATCAATTAAAATAGAGTTCACAAGAGACGAGAGCAAGTTAGTTCTAGCCAGGCATGCTCCAATTAAAGCACTCGAAAATAAAACGAACAACCGAGCAGACAAATTTCAGCATTTCTCCCTGTATGAATTACCCGGATTCGGGTCCGAAGCCTATACCGACGTCAATAAACGAGATAATGATTTCCTTGATCAGGTTTTTGGAAAAAACTTCAGGGAGAACTTTTCATTTTTGAATTACTTGGAGCAAGGCCAGAACAAGTTGCTCCACACCCGGGTGGATGAGCGTAAGGATGCTCTCGGAAACTTATTCAATATTAGCGATATCGCAGCAGAGATTGACAACTGTCGTTCGATAGCAGCCAAATTCACGAAGTTCATAGGTGATGAAACTCGTAAGGCTAAGGAGGACTCACTCGGAGCCGAGTGCACCTCCCTGCGTGAAATGCTCCAGGCTGACCTCGGCAGTGTTGAATATAAAAAAATCTCTAACGTTGATCCTGAGCCAAGTTGGGACAAGGAAAACCCCTTTCCCACTTATGATATAAGCTCTCACACCCAGTATCTTGAGTCGATCCGTAAACTGAGCGAAATGCTTGCTCAGAAAGCAGCCATTCGCATACGAGCAGACAATGAAGCTATCGAAGCTGATATCCAGCAGCAGACTGAGTCACTGGGTAGTCTGGCCAAGTTGGGCACGGATATAAGCAAGCTCGATGACCTGGACAAAGCAAAAAAAGAGATCGACCAGCTCGCGAAAGCCACGGCCATCATCAAAAAGGGAGCCTCGGCTATCACGGCGGAGCAAGCTCACACACTACCGGGGTGGGCAACTGAGCGGCTGAGGTGGTTTGAGGAGCAGATCACAACGCGCGATAAACTCCAGACACAGAACACAGCGAATGAGAGCGCCGCAGCCGAACTCGCTCGTTTGAAACAACAGCTCCTCAAAGAGCATACCAAGATTTATCCTGACGATGAACTGTGCCCCCTTTGTGGTAACGACTGGAAATCTCACACGTCGATGCTCGAAGCTGTTGAGGAAAGAACCCAGAAGATCGGTGGTGCATTGAGCAAAGATGGTAGAAACCTCGTTACTCTGATCACTTCAATGACTACCGAACTCTCTGCGATTGAGAACTACATCCAAGGACGAGAGGCAATCCTAAAGCCTGGCTACAACGACGCACTTCATAAAGCATTGATAGCAGTCAAGCCCCGTCTACCTACAATCCAGCAGTTAGACGAACGGCTCAGATCTGAAGGCATCCAGACCACCTTTACGTTCAGCGATGACGACATGGTCGTAGCGGCTCGCCTCGAAGACCTACGTAATTCGATGCAAGCCAAGAAAACAGACGAGACCGTAGCACTACCAGACGACTGGCGCCAGATCATTGGAGCGGTTTTCAAAGATTTGCAGGGGTTCTACATTTTTGACCCTCAGGATCTGAAGAACAAAGAACTCTATATAAAAATTAAGGCCAATGAAGCCCAGAGCAGTAGGCTTCAGAAATGTCTTGATGACCTCCAGAAAATTCAACGAGAGAACGAGGCAGCTAACAAAGCAAAAGATAAGGTAACTAAGCTGCGTACGACTTTAGAGAAAGCCGAACAAAAGTACGCCGATCAAACCATCTCGGAAATTGAGCTTATTTTTCACATCTACAGCGGGCGGCTCATCCAAAACTACCAACGTGGCCTCGGACTCTTTATTGAGAGTCGGGATGGTAAGCAACTGCGGTTCCTGACTGCGGAAAAGTCTGATCACGATGCAGTGATGTCAATGAGCACAGGTCAGGTGTCAGCCCTCAGCCTGGCCTTCTTCCTATCACTCAACAAGGTCTATGCAGACGTCCCACTGATTCTCATAGACGATCCATCTCAGTCTCTAGACGATGTAAATATTGCCTCGCTGACGGACCTGCTCCGTTGTGAGCTCAACCATTGCCAGCTCATCATATCCTCACATGAAGAGGATATCTCGGCTTACATGCGATACCGATTTGACCGAGCGGGATTGACGACCGCCTCGCTTAACATGCAAAACTTGACGAAACACGTATCGTAACAACTGACCTAACAATTCGATGACCCAGGTGGTTACCAGTTTTACCCACCTGACCATCTGTTTTCTCAGTGATCAGTGCTGGATACTGGAGCTATTGCGAAATGAAAAGGGGGCCGAAGCCCCCGCGGTTCAGAGCAACCCACGCTCGGCAAACGATGTGGTGTCCGCACCGCCTACGATGATGTGGTCCAGGGTACGAACATCCACCAGTGCCAGCGTTTCCTTGAGCCGCCGAGTCAGTGCCTTATCTGCGCTGCTCGGTTCGGGATGCCCACTCGGATGATTGTGCGAAATGATGACCGCTGCCGCATTGAGCAGCAGTGCCTCCTTAACGACTTCTCGCGGATACACCGATGCACTGTCGATAGTGCCCCGGAACATTTCGCTGTACTCGATCAGCCGATGCTGCGTGTCCAGAAACAGAATGGCAAAGACTTCATGTTCAAAGCCAGACAGTTTTGTGACCAGGTATTCTTTGACCAATGCTGGCGATGTAAAAGCAGTACCGCGCTGCATTTTCTGGTCAATGGCCTGACGGGCTGCATCAAGAATCTGGTCTACTGATGCTGGCAGGTAACGGCCCTGTGCGTCACGCACCAGCAGAGAGGAATCGAACGAGGAAAAGGATAGTTGCGACATGATCGTGCTCCGGTTGCTCGGGCGGATTTGCCCGGAACCGTGGTCAGCACGGCGCAGCGCAAGCAGTCAGGGGTCACAGACGGCCACAGGCCGCAAGCGTGCAAGCACGCGCAGCCCTTGACGGCGAGAACGCCGTGATACGGTGAAGGGAACAGCAAGACCGCCCCCCCGCCCACTGCACACACTCAGCTTTTGGCAAGCGCGGCGCGCAGGCCAGGATCAATGATCCGGGCCGGAGGCGTCAGGGATCAAAGCCGGATGGCCGTGATTCGCAAGAAGCGCGGGGCGCTGTTAATGGCCAATTAAACTGACCCACCTCTGGCCAACAATTTTGACCCACCCATGGTGGCACTGGCCACCGATCCATGTAGCGTCACCCGCCTTATGCACAGGCCGGGGACAGATCATTGAAGGAGTGGGTTGTGATTCACAAGATCAAGGGGTTGTACGACCAGGGCCGGGGTTTGTCGGTCCGTGCCATCAGCCGTGAGCTGGGGATTTCCCGGAATACCGTACGCAAGTATCTTCACCTGGATGAAACGCAGATCAGCGTCGCCATTGCTGACCCTTCGCGGACCAAGCTGCTCGACGGGCACCGTGATTATCTGATCAATCAGCTGATCCAGTTTCCAGCACTCAGTGCGGTCAAGTTGGCCCGACGTCTGAGAGAGCGCAGCGTTGATCTGGCGGTATCTGACCGGAGCATCCGCCGGTATGTACAAACGCTCAAGCAGCAGGTTGCCTGCGGCCAGTTCCGCTATTACGAACCGGTCGTTGAGTCGGTGCCGGGCGTTCAGTGCCAGGTCGATCCCGGTGAGTTGCGTGGCGTCATGATCGGCGGCGTGGAGCGCGTGGTGCATTTTGTGGTTTTTGTGTTGTCCTGTTCCCGGCTAATGTATGTCGGCCTGAGCTTCCGTCCGTTGGATACCGAGCGTTTTATCCAGATGCATGACGAGGCATTCCGTTACTTCGGCGGCGTCACTGAGGAGTGCATTTACGACCAGACCAAGATGGTGGTGATCAGCGAGCAATATCGAGAGCTGACGCTCAACCAGCGCTTCCACCAGTATGCAACCACGGCTGGCTATCGTATCCATGCCTGTGAGGGCTATGACCCGGAGAGCAAGGGCAAGGTGGAGGCCGGCGTCAAGTACGTCAAGCGTGACTGTTTCTATGGCGAGCAATTTGCGGACGAGAACGCCGTTCACCAGCATCTGCATGACTGGCTTGAGACCGTAGCCAATGCGCGTGTGCACGGCACGACCGGACAGCATCCTCGGGAGCATTTCGAGGCGCTGGAGCGCAGCCAGCTCAAGCCCTATCTGGTCCCGCAGAGCCTGCTGCACTTGATGCCTGCAAGAGAAACGCGCAAGGTCGACAAGACCGGGCTGATCTCCTGGCAGGCTAACAAGTATTCGGTACCCATGGCTTGGCAGCAAGCCCGTGTCGGTGTCAGCGCACAGGACAACCAGCTGCTGATCCATGACCTGGAGAGCGGCGAGCTCATCGCCACCCATGACCTGTGCAAGGCCAAGGGCCGGATGATCAAGAACAACAACCACTACCGAGACCAGACCCAGCGCATTACCGATCTGGAACACAGCATTGATGCGATCCTCTCCGATGATCTGGGCTCTGCCCTGTGCCAATTGCTTAAGCGGACCTCACCGCGTATCTACAAGGACCAACTGGTCGCCGTGCGTGATCTGCTCATGGCCCACGCGCCGGTTGATACCAAGCTGTTGGGTGAGTTGTGCGAGCGCAGCGAGCTGACCGCCACCGGACTCAGGCGCTACCTCGAAGCCTGGCAGCAAGCCAGGGCGCGAGGACGCGCCATCAGTGACCGCGAGTATGCGCCGGAGGCGGGTAGCCGCGTCGGCCATGCCGATCTGAATGCTTACGCCCACGTTGGCCAGTCGACTGGCCACGGAGTGACCCCATGAGCCTACTCGATAGCACCGTAGCGCAGTACCGCAGCCTTCGCCTCAGCGCGACCGCCGGTGAACTGACCGCCCTGCTGGCCAGGGCTGAAGCCAATGAGATGTCTTACCTGAATTTCGCCCAGTCGTTGGTTGAGCATGAGATCAACGCCCGTTCGAGTAGTCGTGTGAGCCGCAACCTCAAACAGGCCCAGTTCCCCTCGGAGAAGCACCTGGAGGCCTTTGATTACCGGCATCAGACCACGATCACCAAGCGACAGGTCAGTGCCTTGCTGGACTTCAGCTTTATCGATAACCGCGACAACCTGGTGTTCATTGGGCCACCGGGGGTGGGCAAGACCCACCTGGCCATTGGGATTGGCCACAAGGCCGTCCAGGCTGGCTACAAGGTGCTGTTCCGCACTGCACTGGCACTGGTCGAGGACCTGGAGTTGGCGGAGATGAAGGGCGAGCTGAAGAAGCGACTGAACCAGCTGAGCAAGTACGATGTGCTGATCATCGATGAGCTGGGCTACCTGCCGATGACCCGTCAGGCCCGGTATAACCTGTTCCAGTTGATCAACAACTTGTACGAGTACCGCTCGGTGATCCTGACCACCAACAAGGACTTCACCAGCTGGGGCGAGTTCTTCCATAACGACAACGTGGCAGTGCCCATCATTGACCGTGTAATCCACCATTCACACATTTTTATGCTGGGAGGGGAGAGCTACCGCTTGAAGCAGAAAACCGCCGGTTAGCGGTGAGCAAGTGGGTCAATTCTATTGGCCAAAAGTGGGTCAAAATTAATGGCCATTGACAGGCGCAGCCCGCGAGCCCGACGGCGGCACGCCGGGGTGCACGGGTACGATAATCAAGGCTTTTCGTCAGACTGCCGCTGTTCGATCTGCACCTGCGCCCGCCGCGTTGCCTGTTGCAACCGCTCCACCAATACGCCCCTCGGCGGCAAAGCAGTCAGGTATTCCGCAACGTGAATACCCGACTTATCCAACTCCAGCAGCTCGATCTGTTCGCGCTTCTTGCCGGTGCAAAGGATGATACCCAGCGGAGACGCTTCCTCCGGTTCCCGCTCATGCTTGTCGAGCCAGCGTAGATACAACTCCATCTGCCCCTTGTAGGCAGCCTTGAACTCGCCGACCTTCAGTTCTACCGCCACCAGACGCCGCAGCTTGCGGTTGTAGAACAGCAGGTCAAGATGGAAGTCTTCGTCGTCAATCGGGATACGTTTCTGCCGGGCCACGAAGCTGAACCCCGCGCCCAGCTCCAGTAGGAAGGATTCCATTTCACGGATAATGGCCGTCTCCAGATCGCTCTCCTGCCAGGTATCCCGAAGATCCAGAAAGTCGAGGATGTAGGGATCACGCATGACCAACGCAGGTGACATGCGTTGCGCATCGCGCAAGGTCGCCAACTCCTGCACGATCATTTCATCCGGCTTTTGGGACAGCGCAGTGCGCTCGTACAGCATCGAGCCGATGCGATCGCGCAGTGTCCGCACGCTCCATCGTTCGGCGCTGGCCATCTGCGCGTAGTAGTCTCGCTGGTGCGGGTCTTTCAGCGGAATCAGGGCGATGAAATGCGTCCAGCTCAATTGTCGTATCAGTGATACGACAATTGCCTCGTCGGGGAACGTGGCAGCAAACTGCACCATACGGCGCAGGTTTTTCACCGCAAAACTGCTGCCGTATTCCTTCACCAAGTCCCTCGCCAGAGTCGGGACGACTTCCTCGCCATAGTCAGCCCGTCGGCCTTCCAGAACCTGTGTATGGATACGCAGACCGATGCGCCAGTAGAGCATCGTCAGCTCGCTGTTCACTGCCGAGGTGGCGCGCTGGCGCGCCACCTCAATCAGTGTTCTGATATCGCCCAGCAGCACGGCAGACGGCGCGACAGATATTTTGCGCCTGCTCATACTGTTTCCTCTACGACAGGCCGTGCGCCGATGATCGTCTTGCGCCGGTTTGCTACCAGTTCGGCAGCCTCCCGCACCGGGGCATCCTCGGTGTGGACATAGCGCATGAACATCGCCACGGTTTTGTGTGCGGTCAGCGCCATGCCAACCTTCATCGGGATGCCCGAGTTGGCAATATCTGTAGCTGAGCGGTGGCGGATGCCATGCGTACCGACGTGCGTTACGCCAGCGGATTTCAGGGTACGAGTCCAGCCGTTGTAATACTCACCCGTTGTCAGATGCTTCATCGGGCGACGAGGCGAAGGCAGCACGTAAAGTGAGCCTTCATACCGGGGAGCGGTTGATAGCAGCCGATAAGCCTCCTCGCTCATCGGCTTGGACATGCCGCCTGTCTTGCTGTCCGGCCAGACCACGCGCCGGTTCTCCAGATCAACCCAACTCCACTCAAGCAACACTATCTCGGAGCGACGAGCGGCAAACTCAAACTGCAAACGAATCGCCAGCGGGATGACGGGATGCTCCAGACCCTCGGCTTCCAGGTCGTCGAGATAGTGGAACAGCTTGCCCATTTCCTCGTCACTGATGAGGTGGGTTGCCTTACCGGCGGGGAACATGGGGACATGTCGGCATGGATTGGTGCCATCAGGGCGATAACCCCACACCTCAGCCAAATTGAACATTTTCCGCATCACGCTGAACGTGCGATTGGCGTCCGCCGGCTTGTGGGCCATTTTCTTCATCATCGAAGCCACGTCCGGTCGCTTCACATCCTGTACTTTTATACGACCAAGCAGCGGGATGATGTTGCGGTCGATGACGCTCTGATAGCCTTTCTGTGTGCTGGGCTTATTGCGTTGGCTGGAGTGATCCTCCATGAACTTGACGCATAGTTCCTTGACCGTGGGTGCATTGCGCGCCTGAGCCTTAGCTGCACCAGGATCACCACCTCTGCGAACCTCGGACAGCCAGTTCTGCGCCAATGACCGGGCCTGCTCGACAGTCAGTTCCCCGTACAAGCCCAAAGCGGGCTTGCGACGCTCGCCGGCATTGGTTCGGTACTGAAGCATGAACACCTTGCGGCCTGTCGGGGTAATTTTGCACAGGAAGCCGGGAACAAGAGTGTCGCGCAGCTCGACGGGCTGCGCTTGGGGTTGTGCCGCATCGACTGCGGACTTAGTGAGCTTGATCTTAGCCATGATGACTCCTCGGAAAGACCCGATTCCAAGAGCCTGATAGGAGTCAAGCGGGTGGAAGCCGGGTCAAGTTTCAGAAAGCACCGGCATATGATGAATCGACCTAAGCTATTGATAAACTTGCTGTATCGAGCTTGGGCGTAGTTCAGCGAATTTCGGTGCTGGAGTCATGGTGAAATAAAAAAACCCGCACGGGGCGGGTTGGTAAGCGGTTGGGTTATGGCTCTGGGTCCGGCTCGGGTGGCGGGGCCACCGTCAGCAGGCGCAGGCTGATCAGATACAGACTTTCATCAGTCGGGTAGGCCTCACGAAACAGCGGCTCGGCTGTCAGCGATGCGCCATTGCTGCGGTTCCAGATGACGTGGTGCTGACGGCCGTCAGCGAGCGTCAACAGCATCACCCGGCCCAACTCGTTGCGCAGAGCCTCCAGCTGACGAACAACGGTCAGCGGCGTCCATGCCGCCCCGTTGGCACGCAGCTCGATCTCCCGGCCATACAGTTTGACGCCCTCCTGCACCAGCAGCGCGCCCGTGATGGAATGCTCCCGGGTCTGCTCCACCGGGTTGTGCTCGAACTCGTTGACCCATTGCAGCTGATCATCCAGCGGCACATCGTCCAGGGTGATGTACATCAAATGGTCCTCAATCCGGATTGCTCGAGTATCGACAGCAGCGCATCTTCCTGGCCCTGGGGCACGGCGACATCAACCGCACTGCCGCGCGCCGACTCCAGCCGAATGACGGTTGTTGGCGCAGCGGTTGCGGCTGCTGGCTGTGCCCCTGCGCCGGGTGCGGTGGCCTCGGTCGGTGCGCGGCGGTTGCTGCGCTCTTCCTGTTCGCGCACCTGGGCGGTCTCGGATGCGATGGCGCTCAACATGCCGATGGCCTGCTGCAGATCTCCTACCGCCTGCCCGTTGCCTGCAGCTTTGGCCTCAGCCAGTTGTGCTTGTAGTTCACGGCGGCGGCTGGCCATGCGTCGCTTTTCGATTGCCTCGGTGTTGCCTTGCAACCGATCCAGCTCGTCACGCACACCGTCCAGCGTGCTGCGGGCGCTATCACCAAGGGAGCGCATCTGCTGTTCGGCGCTGGCGATAGCGCTTTCCAGGGTGGAGAAGGCGGAGCTGTCAATGTTGAGACTGCCCTGCAGGGTCCTCGCCTGGGCGATGAATGACCTTATGCTCATCTCACCCTTGCTGTAGCCCTCGACGAGACTGTCAGCGCGGGCCTGCTCGGCCTTTTCGGAGTTTGCAGCTGCTGCTACGGCCTCCGCTGCGTAGTAGGCCATCCTGCGCGCACCCATGACCATAACGCCGATGCTCTTCTCAATGGTGGCGGTGCGGCGGGTCTCGCTGGCTGAGGCCTCATCGGTGGCGTCTTTGTTCGCATTGGTAATGCGCTTTCTGGCCTCCAGTGCATCGACGGACTTTTCGACACGCTCGGTCAGCTGGGTCTCGGCTTTGGCTTGCTCTTCAGTGGCCTGTGTAACCCGCTCCTTCTCTTTTGCCAGATCTTCCAGCGCAGTTTTGTACTCTTCAGCGGTGATCTTGCCGTCGGTGTACATCTGTTTAATGACGGCGCCGAGCTTGATGATGTCCATCTCGGTGGTGGACGCCTCAATCGCTGCCTGGACATCAGCGAAGGTCTCCAGGCCGGTGATCATCTCGTCCACGCGCTTAGCGGTGGTTGACGCATTGCCGCCCAATTCCTTGACGCGGGCGTTGGTCAGATTGAGGCCGTTGTTGTATTCCTCCTGGCTGATGTTGCCGGCGCGATAGGCGTCGCGCAGGGCTTCTTTGAGGCCTTCCAGTTGCTGGACCGTGGATGCAGTGTCGATCAGCTTCATGGCGTCTGCCATGTCGGTAATTGCCCGAGTCCCGGCCACCGCAGCGTCGAGGGCGCCCTGCTTGAATCGCTCGTTTAGCTCATCGACCTTGGCAGCTGTTGCTTGCGCAGCCTCGAGCTTTGCCTGCTCTGCAGCGACTGCAGCGGCTGTGACATCCTGCTGGGATTCAATGCTGTGCTGCGTCGTGACATCCCAGGCGTTGCGGATATCTTGTCCGTCCTGCTCGATCTGAGCCACGAACCCCTCACGCATTCCGAACAGCATATTGCGAGCGCTTTGCACCCCGGCCCGGAGCTTGTCGCCACCCAGCATGTCGGGGATTGCCGTGGCTACGGCGCCGATGACCTGCAGTACGCCATCGGCTACCCGAGTGACGGTGTAGCCGATGACGGAAATGCCTGATGTGACACCATTGAAAAGAGTGCGGAAGGGTGCGAAGAACAGCTGCAGCCGTGTTTTCGCATCGTCGATATGCTGGCCAAAGTCTCTGAACCAGCTGGCACTGTCATCAGCCAGCTGTTTGAAGTTCACCGCACCCAGCGACTGGGCAAACTCTTCAACCTTCTCAATGCCCTGAACAAAGGCATCGCTCAGCGCCTGCGCCAGGTTCTCCAGCGTGCCGTCCTGGTCCATTCGGTCTATCTGGTCGGCCAGTGCTGACAGTCGATCCTTGACCGCATCCATGGCGCCGGACTCGGCAATGCGATTCAGGAACTCAGAAGCGGCATTGCGCAGGCCGTTCATCTTGCCGGTGAGCGTTTCCAGCCCCTCAGCGGCCGCACCATCAGCCGACTTGCCAATCTCATCAATCAGCAGCTTGACCGCATCACGCCCCAGCAGGCCTTTCTGTGCCATGTCCTGCAGCTGGACGGTAGTTTTGCCCATGGCCTTTTCCAGCAGCGGCCAGACCACCACGCCGCGCTCAGTGAGCTGCAGCACTTCTTCCTGCTGGATCTTCTCTTTGGCCCACATCTGGCCAAGGGCGGCAGTGATGCCTGACAGGCGCTCCATGCCGCCGCCGAGCTGAACCGACTTATCAGTGATGGCCTTCAGGCTGCCATCCATCGGGTCAAGGCCGTAGGCTTTGAGCAGTGCGAATGCCTCGGTCACATCCGGGATCAGTTGCCCTGTTTGTTTGGCAAAGTCGCTGATCCAGGCGGTGGCACGCTCGCCTTCCTCGATGCTGCCCATGAGCCCGGTGACGCGCTGCTGCATCAGCTCGAACTCGCTGCCGGTATCCAGCATCGAGCGGATGCCGTCCCGCACCAGGTTCAGACCGCCCTGCACCAAGCGAAACGCAGCGTTCAGCGAGACGTAGGCGGCGGCAAATGCCAGCACTCGCTTGCCGGCCGAGTCCATGGCTTTCTTGGCTGAGTCGACCCGGGAGGTGTGCTCTGCCGTGGCGCGGGCACCCGCGCGCTGTTGCCGCTCCATGTCGCGGAGATGCTTGGTATTGTCAGTGACAGCGCGCTTGGCCTTGTCGACCTCGGCCGCAAGCCGGAGTTCTTCGTCAGCCAGCTTGCGGGTATCGATACCCGCCGCCTGCGCCGCGTCCTCGGTCTTCTTGGTTTCCGCCGTCAGCTTGTCCAACTGCCGACCGGCGCGGGCCGCTTCCCGCTCAGCAGCACGCAGGGAGTCAGCCAACCCTTTGCTTTTGGGACTCTGGTTCAGCTCTTCCCGAAGGTCGGCGGCTTTTTTCTCGGTGCGCTCCAGCGTAGTGCGAGCGCGCTCCGTGGCTTCGCTGGTTGTCCGCAGGGTAAACGCGAGCCCCTGCGCACCTTTGGCCTTGTCGAGCTCTTCGGTCAGCTCTTTGCCTGCGGTGCGTACCTTGTCCAGCGCCTCGGCAGATTTCTTGGCCTCCGGCGACAGCTCGTCTTTGCCTCTCAGAACGAACTGAATCAGGCGGTCTTTAATGGCCATGGATAAACTCCGGGCAATAAAAAACCCGCCGGGGCGGGTCGTTGTTAGTTGAAAGGCTTAAGCTGTGAGCGCCGCAGGGATGCTGTCTTCCGCTGCCTTGCGGCGGCAAGCTTCCATGGCTCTCTCATAGGTCCTGCGCAGCACAGAGGACTGGAAGTGTCCGTCCTTGAAATGGTCAATCATTTCTATGCCGGCCCGTGAGCCCAGCGCCCTCAGGCTCTGGTACATGTCGTACTTATTGAATATTTCAAACAGCGCATTGAAATGGCAGGTCAGCACATAGACCCGATACATGTCTTCATCGCTCATGGCGCCAGCCTGCTCCGCCTCCCGCTGCAGCCACCCACCGCTTCTAAATCCCTCAGTCAAACCTGATCTGCTCTATACGGCGCTTCACGTCAATGGGATCGCCGATGCGTTGAATGACTACATCGCTGCTGCCTCGCCCGGTCACCCGGACATTGCCGAATCCTAACAGCCTCCCCAGCACGCCTTGGCGAAGCTCCACGGTCTCAATAGAAGTAATGCGCATTTCTTCGGTGCGGCGACTGATGATGCCTGACTTGTAAATCACTCGGTGCGAAGTCACTGCCTGCTGAATTGCCCTTGTTTTCAGCCAGTAGAAAATAGCCAGCGGCAGAAGAAAGCCCAGAGTGAAAAGCGATGCTATCAGCCATAGCACGGTTGGCACCCAAGCAATCCAGTGCAGGCGGAACACTGCCTCTACAGTCTCTCCGGCCGACAAGGACTCCTTGATATAAGAAGGCACCCCATCAGTTGTTCTTAGCTTGGGGCGCCCGTTTGAGCGACTCCGTGTTGGTACAGGCTCGCCGGCCAGAGCTCGCCGGGCTTGTTCAAAAAACTTCGCAAAATAGATGCCGCACTGCGGACATTGACCGTCCGCAGCCTCCTGTTCTGCCAAGGTTAAATCATGCGTACATTTGGGGCACTGCTGCATATGGTTTCCCTTCCTGTTTATCAAGAGGGAAACCATACCCCACCTTATGGCATCAGGCCACTTTCGTTACCAACTGCATCTCGCAGAACTTGGAGATGTCGGTGGCGATGATGGTGTCATCGGCCAGCAGCTCTGCCGGGCCTTCCAGCTTCAGGTATTCCTGCCCCAGCACCGACATCTGACTCAGCATGCCGAATTTGACCCGGCGCGGGCGAAGGCTGAACGGCTCGCCTGATTGCGCGTCGTTGAGACCGGCGATGTAGATTTCCAGCTCGACTGCCGAGGTGGTCATCATTTGCAGCACGCTGGCAGCGCGAGGCGTGTAACTGGCTTTGACGCCGGCGGCTGTGATCTTGCCGCTGGCCAACACGATAATGCCGTGTGGGTTCAGCTGATAATCCGTGCCGACTGCCAGCGCTTCATCATCAGCACCTTTGACAGTAATGGTCTCAGCCAGATCAGGCAGATGTTTGAACGGTATCAGCTCACCCTGGACGCCGGCACCGATCAACAACTCATCGGTAATCGCATCGGTGGTGGCAGCGGTGATCGTGGAGCGCGTTACCCGGGCGACGTTTTCCGGAGTCAGGTCATACATGCCGATGGTGGCGGTTACGTCAGTGATGCGCTCCTGCACGTTGCGGTTACCACCGCCGCCACGGTAATTGGGCAGCGCCTGGCGGTTGGTTGCCCAGGCAATGTTGAATTGGTCGCAGTTACCGATATCGAGCAGCGGGTCCTGAGACTGATAGGCGCGGGCGTAGATGATGCCCTCACCGATGAACGAACGATCTGCTTGTGCCATGGTGGCCTCCGCTTATTGCTTGTCTTTGGGCGCGGCCGGGGCGGGCTCAGCCTTGGTTTGGTGGACGGCGCCAGCTTTCGCATAGCCGTGCTTGATCGCGTGCTCGAGCGCGTCGGCTGGCAGATCCTGCTCGCCTTTCTTGAAGAGCAGGACTTCTCCGCCCTTGGCGAAGTGAAACGCCTGGGTGATATTTGCTTTGGGCATGACTGCCTCCGGTTATTTCAGGGGTTGGACGTAGGTGATTTGCAAGGGCATGACATGGGCTGACCAGCGCTGGCCAGGGCCGGCCAGCATGGGGGTTTCTGGCATGAAGGCGACTGCCTGCAGGCCGGGGATGCCAAAGCCGCCCTGCTGACCTGTGAGTAGCCGCTTGATCAATACCCGCACGTTGCGCAGGGCCGGGCCTGCGTTGCGATTGCGAGTGATGGGTGTGATGTTCAGCGTCCAGCGCTCGCGGATGCTGCCTTGCCCTGCCCGCTCGATTTCCTCGGTGATGCCCGGCTGCACGATGATGAAGCTATCGGGCAGCATGGGGTCGTCTGAGTCGATGACGCGCAGCACGTTATCTTCCTCTACCAACAGACCCCACTCGGGCAGCGTGCCTAGGCGGGTCAGCAGATCGGTGAAGATGGTGTTCTGCATCTCGTATTCCATGTCAGGGCACCACGTAGAAGGTGATCAGGTGGCCGTCGTCTTCGGCGATGCCATCGATGTGGAGCGTTTTTCCATCCACAACAAACGCACCTTTGCGGTCGAGTGGCTGGATAAGACCATGCAGCACAGCGACGGTTATCCCGCGATCTACCGCGCCGCTGACCATATCCACCCGATCGACGTCCTTGTCGATGATCAGCGCCAGCTCGGTCGCCAGTACCGCGCCGTTACGGTCAAGATAATCGCCCTGGCTGTCGCTAAGACGATCAGCCCCGACCGCATGCATGCGCTGCATGAGTCTGGCGAACCGGGGCGCCATCAGTTGATCAGCAGCAGGTTGGCGGTGCCGCCGGCTTCATCGGTGACCAGCTTGCCGCAGGCGACCGCGCCCTCAGTGGCAGCCGCAACAAGCCCACCATCAGCCAGCCCAACAGCCGCGCCAGCAGTCAGGCCGCTGGCAGCGGGCACAGACCAGACGCCACCGGGATGACCAGCGAAGCTCTCACCGGCGGCCGCGTCAGCCACCGCAACCACTACCAGCGTACCGATGGCATAGATACCGCCCGATTTCACGCCGCCGGCAGGGGCGATCAGAGTAAGGACGCTGCCGTCCTGGATGTAATTCTTGGCCATGGGATCAATCCTCATTTGGCGAGTTCAGAAACGACGAAGCCCGCACGGGGCGGGCTTTCGTCGAAGGGGTTACAGCTGGGCTATCAGGCGCCGGGCATCTTAACCATGGTGCGGTGACTCAGCGGAGCCACACCGGCATCAATGCGCACCTTGAAGGCTGCGCCGTCAACGGTGAAGCCCTGAGTCTGCTCTAGGTAGGGTTTGTCGTTGCCGTCCAGGTAGGCCACCTCGATGGTGTCGTACATGGACTGATCCGCCAGCATGAAGCTGGTGGTGGCATTGAAATCATCCAGGCGCGGGTCGGAGATCACCTGTAGCTTGTTGCGCACCGGGTTCGGCACCTTGGCATCGACCAGTGCCGGGTCGAACTCGGCAGCCAGCAGCGCAATAGCTGTCGGCTCCAGCGCCACCGGGGTCAGCAGGTACTTCGGACGGATGTCCAGGGTGGCCTTGCCATCCTTCTGGGTGCGCATCTGCTGCATGCCCTTGCCGATGTTAGCGATGGACAGCCCGGCTCCGGCCAGCAGGTTCTTGTGGTCCGCGTGGAACAGCGCCTTACCGTCGGCCATCTGCGGGTTTCCGGTCAACACGGCATAGACCAGATCACCCACGGTGCGGATTGCCGCACGGCCCATCAGCTGCGGGATACGGGTCAGCGCGCTCAGGTCGTCGTTGATGACGGCCTGCCGGGTGATGCTGAAGAGCTTGCCGTAGGTGGCCAACATGATCTGCTCGCCGGTATCGCCAACGGTGCCGTACTTGTACTCAGCGCCTTCGGGCACCTTGTCCAGATTCGGGAAGGTGGACAAATCAACGCGCTTGCTTGCACGGAAGTCCGTCAGCGTTCCCTTGGCGGTCCACTCGGTGAAGGTTTCAGCAGATTCACCGAAGCCTTTGAGCATGGACTTATGCGCCACGTCGGCCAGCAAATTGCCGAAGTCGGAGCTGGAGTGAGTGAAGGCCAGGCCGACGATACCGAGGCGGTCCATGCCGGCGAAGCTGATACCGCGATGGCTCAGGGACGCACGTGCCAGCTCGCCCAGGCTCATGCCCGCGAACTGGTTGCTGGCCTCGACAGCGGCCATCATGGCACGGGCTTCGATGGCGTTGCGCACCGAGTCGCCGATGATGTTGCCGTTACCGGCATGAATGTGAGTAGCCGGGTTGGCCGGCGGTGCGGACGGGGTGGTGTCTTCGCCCAGCTTGGCCAGTAACTTGATCTGGGCCTGTTCGGCGGTGATCGTACTGTCCAGTAGGCAAGCGTTCAGCAGCTCTGCATGCGGCTGGGCAAAGGCTCCGAAGGCAGCGGTGATGCCGGCGCGGCGGCTGGTTTCTTCTGCTTGCAGTTGGGCGCGGATGCCGGCTTCGCTTACTACAGGTTCTGCCTGCGCTTGAGGCTGAGGGGTGTTCGGCACTGTAGGCTCCTGATGCGGCTCAACGGCCGGATTGTTTACAACGGTAGGGTTAGGCATGGAAGCCTCCTCGGGTGGTGGATCAAGGTTAATTTGAGCCACCATTTCCAGTGGCGTCATGACGATATCAGCAAACCCAAGCTCCAAAGCCTCTGCTGCACTGAGGTAGGTTTCCTGACGCGTCAATTCGAGCAACCGCTCTCGCGGCTGTTTGGTGCGCTGCATATAGGCGGCCAGCATCTTCTCGCCATAATCATCAAGCGCGTCGGCCAGGTTGCGGAGATCGTCTGCTACCAACCCACCTTCGTTGGGGCCGATGCGCGGCAAGTGGATCATGACCTGCGTGTTTTCGGGCATATGCACTTCGTCTGCCGCGCAAAGCACTACGCTCATCATCGAGGCGGCTATGCCGTCCACGTAAAAGCGCTTATGCCCCTTGAAGCGGCTGAGGATGTTGTACATGGCCAAGCCTTCGATGACGCTGCCGCCGCCGGAGTGGACATAAATATCCAGATGCGGCGCGCTCGCATATTGGCTCAGCGCCTGAGCAAGATCCTTGACGCGAAAGTCCAGGCCGATGATTCCGTATAAGGCAATAGCAGGCGCGGAACCGCGGGCGGGAGCAAATGCCGTGATGCCACGCTGTATGTCGCCGGGCTTGCCTGCAGCTCTACTGATCTGTGTCGGCATCTCCGCCTCCTTGATTGTTGGTTGTGGCCACGAAATCCGGGCCAGGCACTGCGAGATTGCCGCCGTAGAGGTTCACCAGCTCCCGCGCTTCGGCGGCGGTGATCATCTTCCCGACACCGAGGTAGGCTTTTTGCACCGCTTCGACTGGGCTCAACCCCTCCTTCTTCGCGGCATGGTAGGCGTCCGAACTGAACACCAGCCCTGCCTCGCGGTTTGCCTTGATCTCGGCTGTCCGGCTGCGCTTGAGCTCCTGCGGGTTACGGCCGCGGGCCCGGGCTACTTCGGCTTCATCAGCAAAGCCAGCTTTCACCAGCAGCTCCCAAGCGTTGGCCTCATGCACAGGGTTGATCCATGGCATAACTGGGCCTTGGTATACGGCGCCGCTGATGGTGCGCGGATCCACGTCAACCGGCACCTTCAACTCGCCGGATGCGATCGCAACTGTCAGCCAGTCCCGATAAATCGGGCGGCACCAGTAATCGATGAACTCATGCTGCAGCAGGTCGTACCCCAGCTGCGCCTCGACCAGCTCCTGACGCTGTGCGCTGTAGGTGCCGTCATAGCTGCGCATGATCGTGGAGGCTGCGCCGCGGGTACCGGCGGCAACGGCGCGCAACTGGCCATTCCGGAAACCTTCGAGGAACGGGTTTGGCCGGTTGCTCTCGATCATGCCGATGTCTTCACCCGGCACCAAGCTGTCGATCACCATGCCAGGACCAATGGGGAATGTGCGAGCTCCAGCATCCGGGCTGCCCGTATACAGGTCTGGATTCCCTTTCTTGATGTACATGGCAAGCGCTGCACTGATGCGCGCAGCCACCCGCTCGGATTCTTCGTAGTCCTTGATCTCAGCCAGGCGGATCAGCACGGCATGCAGCAGCGGTACGCCCCGGTTCTGGCCGATGCGCTTGCGGTGAGCGATGTGGATGATGCGGTGGGCCTCCACCCGCTTGGTGGTGGTCCAGTCCATCCAGTAACCCTGCATATCGCCTGGGTGCTGCTTGTACAGGTGGTACGCCCGCACCCTGCGCCAGGCATCACGCTCGATGCCCTGCAGGATGCCCTTGGAGATATCGTTGTAATCGAACGGGAGGTAGTCCGGTTCGAGCAGCTCCAAGGCGAACGGCACGCGGGTCAGGTGCGTGTAGTTGGCAACACGCCCGCGCAGCTTCTGCGCCAGGGCCTCGCCGTCTCGCAGCCAGGTGCGGCATACCAGCCGCTCCATCTGCGGGCGGGTCAGCTCTCCGGAGGCTTCCGGCTTGAGTGACCACTCTGCCCAGGCGGCCTTGATCTGCGCGGCGAACTCCAGGTGCACGTCACCAGCCAGATCCAGTGGCAGTGGCTCGATGCCGATGCCGGCACCGCCCACCACGCGCTCTTCCAGCCGGTCAAACAGGCCGGTGACAAGGTCGTGGTTCTCGTCCAGGTACCGCGCCTGCTCTCGCAAAGACTTGCCGGCCAACTGTATTGCCAAGTCAGCACTGTGCGGCTCGCCTTTGGCTTTGTGTGTCCGGCTGGGGCGCGCCGCCTCATAGGCTTTGATGGCCTCGCGGGCGCCAAGGCGTGACACCACCATGCCGGGGCTGAATGGCTCGATGATCTTATCAATCAGGTTCTTCATTCGAATGTCGCCAGTGAGTAGCCGAATCGTCCGCCCTTGGTGTTGGCGATTTCAGCTGCCAGCCGGCGCTCCCATTCGCTGCGCCCTTCACGGATCTGGTTCAGATCGGCCATGGTCAGCGTTCGGCCGCCAAAGGTAACGCTGCGCCCTTCCAGCACGGCCATTTCGGCTTCGATGTACTTGTCCACCATTTGCTGTGCGCGAGTCATAGCCATGAGCTTCCTGTGTCAATTTGGAGCCAGCCGCCTGCCGGCGGTGCTGAGGGTGTATGCGCTGTTGGTGTGGGTGTTTTGTCGATAACTTCCGCTTCAACCGGCTTGGCCAACTCTGCGGCGAGTGCCTCAAGGTCTAGCCCGAACCGCTGCTGGCTGATGCGCAGCGCGGCTAGGGCGTACACCAGGCAGTCCAGCGCCTCGTTGCGACGGCCGCCAGCATCCCAGCGGTAGACCCGCCGGCCCTGCACCACTTTCAAGCGCTTGGTCTCGGCGGTGAGCTGCTTGAGTTCGTCTTCGTCGCAGATATCGTCATTGGCCGGGAAGTGGATAACCCCCGGCTGCGGCGCTGCGCACTTGGCGATATCCGGCTGGTTCTTCAGCCGGTTGTAAATCAGTTCCTTGGCGTTGTCGGTGCCGACCTCGGTGGAATACACCCGGGCCCGGTTGCGCTTGCGCGGGAAATTGGCAATCGGCTTGCCGTAGGTATTGGCACCGAAGATCGGTATCACCCACATCACGCCATGCTTACGGCTTTCGGCATACACCTCATCGGTGTAGTGACCGCCGGAGTCCCAGCACCAACGCTCCACCCGCATCACCACGCCATCGGCCCGGGTATATTGCTGGTGCAGTTTGAGCCCAACCTTACGGCGCAGCTCCTCGCTGGCTGGGTCGCCGTAAAGGATCCAGCGATCGACCAGCCACATTTCCTCACCGGCACCAACCGCCCAGACCCGGCCTTCATAACGATCATCCTGGGTATCGATACCGCCCTGGAGGGTCAGCCCTAGCTCGGGTACAGTCGGGTACACCTCGCGGCGGGCGTACAGCAACTCCCAATCAACCTTCTCCCCCTGAGCCGCCTCCCAGACTTCGCCCAGCGTGGTGTTGGTGAAGGTCTTCAGGCGGTTGATGTCGCCCTTGACCTTGTAGAAGTCCAGAACGATCCGACCCCAGGTGGTGAAGGGGCTGTAAGCAGTCCATACGTGCCAGGTAACGCTATCGGGGGTGGGCACCAGCTCGCCGGCCGGGTCGTAGAAGTCATACCCGTCCCGCGTCCAGATGCCGGCCTTCTCGCAAATCCAGCGCCCCTGGGGGTGCTGCTCCTGCATCTCGTGCTGCTGGATAACACAGCCGGTGTGCTCGCAGAGGTACCAAGGCGCACCCGGTTTGCCCGGATCCCACTTGATACCGAAGTCGCAATCCTTGCCGCCCCACTTGAGGTACTGCTCTTTTGCACAGTGCGGGCACGACAGGTGAAACCGGAACAGGTGCGGCGACTCATCAGCCGCTGCAGTGATTTGGCAGCGGATAGCGTCATCGCTCTCCGGGTCGCCTTCATTGGTCTTGGGCGTACTGCCCCGGATCGACTTCGGGAAAGTGGAACCTTCGATCCGCTTGTCGCCGAGGAAGGTCGGGCTGCCCTCCTTCTCCACGTCTGGCTCGAACGCAGCCAGCTCGTCATAGATGATGGTGTCGACCGACTTCTCACGGTAGTTCTTCGCTGCCGCACCACCGAGGCACCAGAGCTGCTTTGAGTGGCTGAACCGCTTGGTATCCAGCGTATTGTCGCGATGCTTGACGCCGTACCATGGCGCCAAGGCCCGGATAGCCGGCACGTCCCGGATCATGGTTTCGACGTGGGCTTTCATGAAGCCCGCTGCGGCGCCATCGGTGGGCAGCAGTATCAGAATGTTGCGGCGTTTATGCTCGACCTGATAGGACGACGCGGCCTGCTGCATTTTCGAGTAACCGACCCGGGCGGACTTAATGACGTTGACCGTGCGGATCTCGTCATTGCCCATGCTGTTCAGGATCGCAACCTGAAACGGCAGGGTCTCCCAACGCCCTTCCTGATAGCTCGATTCGCTGGACAGGTAGAAGTTCTCGTCTGCCCACTCTACCGGCGTCTGCGGTGCTGGGCGGTATAGCGGCTGCAGCCCCTGCCGCACTGCCGAACGCAGCTCCTTAATCTGTGCTGTCGAGATACTCATCCAACATCTCCGGTAGACGCTCGTCCAGCAGCGCCGCCCGGTTGCGGACTTTGGCTATCTCGCGCTGTACCGACTCGATATGGCGGACTTCAAGGTCCGGATGCCGGCGTTTCAATGTCAAGGGCAGTGTATCCAGCCCCGATGCAATCTCCGCCGCCACGCGCGATAGCACATACATGGCGAACTCAGTCGGGACAGATGTGCGCTCGGTAATTTGGTTCTTCAGCTCATGACCGTAAGCCTGCGCCGCGGTCAAACGCAGTCGCTCCTGAGTCAGCTTTGCTTCAGCAAGCGGGTCGATCCCCTCAAAGCCGGCGGGTTTGTGTTTCTCCGCCTGGTGGCCAAGGCGGTTTTCCAGCACGGCTTCGACCGTGAAGAAGGCTTCCCGGCCAATGCGCTCGACAGGCTTGATGCCCCATTTATCGAAGGCTTGGACAGAAATGCCCAGGCTCGCGGCCATCTCCGACTTGTTCAGCCAGCCGCGCTGTTTTGTGGTGGTGGACTTGGCCATGAATAAACAACAACCTCGCCCTGGAAAAATCTCATATGTAGTCCGAGGTCGGGCCTCGAATTACCCTCAGTGGGGGTGGGGCCCGGGAGGACCCGTCAGGATTTCCGGGGATGCGAACCTCTCTCATCTGCCCGAGCCCGCCAGGGTACTGGCCACCGCCTTGTCGACGGCAGCTTCAACCAGGGCATCGTTCTCGGAGACCTTGCGAACCGTGCCGTGGAAGTCGAACCGGGGCGCGTACTGGGGTTGCTTGACGAAGGCGAGCACCACCTCAACAGCCTTGCCACGACGCTCTGCGATGCCAATCGGTTGGCCCTCTCGGCGCAGAATAAAGAATGCATCCTCATGCCCTTTGGCCTTGGACCGGCGGCTGCCGGTAGCGTTGTGATCCGAGCCGGACCGGTCGAACACCTTCAAGCCTGAGAGCATCTGCATCAGATGGCCCCGGCTCATGTTGCCGTACGCATCAAGGCGCGCACCCTTGCCAGGCACCGCATACAGCCCCGCAGGCAGGACACCTTTGGAGCGCAGCATCTTCTCCGACGCCTTGAGCGCCCGTTCGCCGCCATATACCTGGGGGCCGAACCAATCTTCAGGCGCCTGCCCTTTCGATGCACCGCTCTTCTCGTCCTTCACCCAGATCGCGGCTTCAGGATTGGATGGCTTGGCATACTGAATGCGGAAGGCATTGAGGGTGAACGGCGTAGGCCGGTCGAATACCGTGTTCGCTTCCACCACCAGGTGCTCGTTGGCAACCTTGACCACATCGTTCATTGCCTGAGCCTGCGCTTTACCGGCCATACTGCCCAGGCTTTGGATCTGGGCCAGAGCATCATCAAGATCGGTGATTTTCAGCGAAGCTTTCACGGGTCTACTCTCAACACCGCCGCCACGTTGCCCCGGGCTCTGCACACCAGCACCATGAGCACGGTCAGGACGATCAGCAGGAATGGCGATACGCCCTGCGCGTGCTTGCCCAGCAGCATGGCCAGCAGCACCGACAGCGAATAGCAGCCCGAGCCTACAGCCAGCAGGTATGCGCACACCGCCACTCCTGGGCGATAGCGGGCACCGCGACGGCGATATGACGCGATTCGCCAGCAGATTGCCCCGCACACACCAGAAGCGAGAAAGGTCCAGATATCGATCATCTGCGTCCACCAGGTCGGATCCAGTCAGCGACTGCTGAAAGCCATCCTGGCGTCTTGCCGCCCTGCACCCACTCCAGCAGGGAGACACAGACCACAACCGCGAAAAGGGCGCCGAAGAATGCTGGCAGCCCGCTTGTTATCGACCATTGCTGCCCGATCGCCTCGACGGACACGTAGTAGCCCACGATCCATGACGCCACGAAGTAGCCCACGCGAGCCAGGGCCGACAGATCCTTGGCGAACACCATAAAGAAGAGCGCACCGGCAAAGGCACCAATGATGGCATTGGCATCAACGCCTGGCACGAGGCTGGCGGCCGTGACTCCGAGTAGCCCGGCTGTCGCTACTACTCCGCTGCTCGGGTCAGACATCAGCTCATTCCTTCGTTTGATTCCGGTCCACGACGCAGCAGCATCTGCTCGGGGCGAAGACGAGGCGCGAGACCGGAAATTCGGGCAACAAAAAACCCGGCGCGAGGGCCGGGTTTCGGGATGTGATTTTGAAGCGGTAAAACCGCATAGTGGTAAGAAATCTATAGTTTCTCCGCGCGGACGTCAAGCCTTTTGCAAGCGTCTCATCTATGCTGCTATCCGCTTCGGTTCCAGAGCACCATCTATCCACGCAATACCCGCGTTGATCAGCTGCCGGGCCTTGGTCTCACCGACCCGCATGCGCCGCGCTACATCCATTAGCGAGGCGCCGGAAGTATAGTAGCGAATCACTACCTCTCCAGCTTCGGGATAACGCCGCCTTAATCGTCCCACCAGCCCATCAACAACCAAGGCTTCATCGTCAGATATAGCAGCCAGCGGGCGCTCGCCTGGCGCCTGGCATGCCGAGACGCCCGAACCCTGAACCACCCAGATGCCCCATTGCTCCAACAATTCCTCAGTAGCTCGATCAAAGGCCATCATCAATCCCCCGTCCAGTTGCCGCGGTGGCCATTGCGGTCTTTGTCCCGATAATCTTCTTCCGGCCCGAAGGTGGATTCACGTGCCGCATATAGGCGCAAGCGCTGGTTGGTTCTGGTCAGCATCCAGCCGAGCTGCTGCACCAGGTCCTGCCCCGGCGTGGGTAGCCAGCCGACGCCGTCGCACTCCAGGCAGATCAATTCCATACATACGCCCCGGGTTACGCCAGATCCGCTGCAAGCTGTGCAGATAGACGGTGGCGTGACACCCCGGCGTGACGTGTTTGCAGCTCCGCTCATGCGCTCACTTCCCCGGCAATCCGAACCAGCACCGCGCCACCTCTCATCGGCTCGCCCATGCGGATGGTGGTCACGAACCGGCTGTCATCGATACGCAGGGCATCGGCAATGCCATCGCGGCCCGACTTGAAGCTGGCCAGGCAGTTGTCGTCATCCCGGCGGCGGCGATCCGGTGGGCAGAACTCCACATCCAGAAGCACCTTGCCTTCGGGTGCCCGCAGGCCCGATTCCAGCGTCAGCGCAAGGCAGGTGATGCGGTAGATCTTGGCCGCCTTGCTCTTCTTGGCCCAGTGAACCCGGGCGTTCGGGCTCAGCTCTTTCGATGGCCACGGCAGTTCGACTACCGAGAATTCGTTGTTTTTCTGCATTCTTCATTCTCTCCCAAGAGATGCGCAAGAATCGCCGGAAGCGCCCGGCGGCTCTACCTTTGCGCTGTTTGAAAGAAGTGCAGGAACAGCCACTTCCACGCCGTGTGCATCACTGAATCCCAGCTCATCCAGCCGACTGTGCCACCGCTCCAGGGCCTCCCTTCTGCGCTCCATGTCGTCGCGGGTCAGGTAGGTCTCAACGACTGAGCCAAGCGAGTGGTTGATCAGCAGCTCGCCCACCATGTAATCGATGCCGATGTCTGCCAGGCTGGAGCGCATCAGCTTGCGCAGGTCATGACTGGTCCACTCTCGGCCACTCACCTCCCGCATCAAGGCGTGACCGCTGGTGGTCGCCATGGGGCTGCCGCCGCGCACAGGGAACAGCCATTGCGCCTTCAGCCGGGGATCCGGCAATGCGTGTCGGTACCGGGCCAACAGCCCCAGCACTTGAGGTGTCAACGGCAGTGCATGCTCCCGGCGCGTCTTGGTATTGGCTTCGGGTAGCACCCACACCCGCTCGGTCAGTGAGATATGCGTCCAGCGCGCCTTCAGCGTCTCGGCAATGCGAGTACCGTGGGCCAGCATCATCAATGGCAACATCCCCCTCAGCGGGTCACGGTTGAATACATCGACCAGGTGCGGCACCAGCTCAGGCAGGTCGACACGGGAAAGGGACGCCGGCTTGGGCCGCAGCTTGCCCTTGTAAAAGTCCCGGAAGGTGGTGCCTGCCAACGGGTTGGTTGCAATGCGTCCTTGCCCTTCGGCCATACGGAACGCCTGCCCTATCCCCTGCAGCGCCTTCTGCACCGTGCGCGGCGACAGCTCCTGATGCATGGGAAACACCAGCTTGTCGTCGAGCAGCACCCGATCCAGCTTGCTCACCCGCACCTTATCCATGCGAGGCAGCACATGTCGGCGCATCAGTGACACCATGCTGCCCCGGTAACTGGCCGAGCGCGCCTTGTCACCCTCAATCCGGCTCAGCCACCAGCGCACCACCTCCCCCACGGTCTTCATTCCTGCAGTTCCAGGCGCTCAAGATCGATAAGCAGATCGATGTAATGCTGGGCTTTGCGTAGATCTTCGAGACCGCCCTTCTCCCGCCAACGGGTGACATACTTGACTACGTTGCCCTCGCAAAAACCGAGATTGTTGGCGTGGATGTATTGAATCGGCTGAATAGCTCGACCCTTGTAGTGGCTCCCGCCCGGCTGTTGCTCCAGCGCGGAAACTGGTTTCATCATGCTCATTGGTCACTCCCAGAAATCAGCCTGTTCAGAGCCGCCTTTACCGCCGGCCCCATATCCCCCAGCTGCGCCAACTCCCGCTCCACCCGCAGGCGGTGGCGACGCAGCCCATACAACTGCGCCGCCGTGCGCTGAATCTCCTGATGCCGTTGCCCGGTGTCCTTGAGCTCCTACTGCAACACCGCCTGCGCATCGGCAGGCAGCGTCGCCAAATTGCAGCCAGCACGCACCGCAGAGCGATCTTCCGGCGTCATGCACGGGCGCCGCCAACCGCTGCCCGCATGGCCGCCAGCGCGGCGCTGGCTTTGGCCGGGTCACCCTTGCGGTGCACATCCGCCGACAGCGCCGGTGCTGGTTCGGGCAGATCCTCGCCACGCGCCAGCCGCTGAATCACCTCGCCGTAGGCCTTGGCCATCTTCAACCGGCCCACATCCGACGGCAGCGTCATCAGGCTGTGACGGCCACACAGCAACGCCGCATGGAACACCGCCCGATGACTCCAGCGCCCCCGCCCGGCAATGGCCGGATGACTGTTGCGCTGCGCCTCCCAGTACGCCGTTTCGTGGTCCGGCGCTCCCAGCTCCACGGGTGTCGGCCAGCAGCGGTCGATGAACTTGCCCACCGATGGAATGAAATCGCCCGGCTCCTGCCGGCAACGACTCAGCCCTCGCTCGATCAGCGACCAGTCGGCAATGCCTGCATCGAGCAGCGCCTGAGTCCAGGTGGCCTTGGCCTTGCGATAAAGATCTTCGCTGGTCCACGCTTGCTTCCACGCCGGGTAGATCGACCGCAGCTGGCCGAACAGATCGTTGATCAGCCGTTCGGTCTCGCGCTTGACCTCCGGCGCCAGCTCCTGCGCCTTGACCGGCTGGGCGGTCGCCAGCTGACGGCTCGCAGCCGGAATCAAATCGGTGATGGTTTTCATGGTCACTCCCCCAGCCAGCCGGTGGCGTTGTCGTCAAAGTCCCCGCTGGCGGCTCGCCTGCCGGCCATCGGCACCACCTTCTCGGCATGCACCGCATCACGCTTGACCCAGCTGACCAGGGCAGCCACATGCTCGGCTTGGCTTTTCAACGCCTGCCGGGCTGTGTGGTAGACCGCAAACTGGCCGATGGCCTCGGCGGTGAAGTTTTCCAGGGCTATGCCGGCACGCTTGGCATACGCCGCCAGAATCTTGGGGTCGGGCTCCCAGTCCAGGTGCATGCCCAGCAGGCGGGACGGATCGAAATCAGACGTCGCCGGTGCGTCCGCAGGGAGAGAGGGGGTTATATCTGTATCTGTTTCTGTATCTGGGGGCGTTACTGTAACGTTACATGGTGGTTTCACGGCCTGTTTCTTACGGGCTCGACTGGCTGCAACCCGCTTGGTGCTTGAGTCAGAGACATACTGACGCTTCTCCCAGGCGACCGGTGAGAAGTCTTCATTGATCAGCCCTTTGGCCATTAAAGCCACCTTTGTGGCGGCCAGCTCGTCGTCACTGATGCGTAACTGAAACGCTATTTCTGTTTCATGTAACGTTACATCGTCGTTACTGCAACGCAGGCAAAGCAGCATCAGGTAGCGGCGCTGATCCTTCTCACTGAGCATCTGCACTTTGGGATCGGTGGCAAACTCGGAATACATGCGGAACCATGGGTTGGCCATCAGTTGATCCCTCCCATCTTCTGCGCCAGCACCGTCAAACCCTTGGGCGTGACACGTACCTGTGACGCCAACCGCTGCGCCCCATCGTCCTCGGTGCCCAGCACAGTCACCTTGTGCTCAAGCAGCCCTGCCTGCAGCCGCGGCTGATAGCCCAGCCAGTGAGCAGCACCCTCGCGCCGATAGATCCACCGGTTCACCTGCATCCACGCCAGCATCACCTTGCGCTGTACACCCAAATGCTTGGCCGCATCCGTCAGACACAGCGTGCCGCGTGCTTGGGCGATACGCTGCAGCGCCTCCACTTGGGGCGCCTGCTCACTCACCACCAGGCGCAGGGACGTGTTCTGCTCTGCCAGGTCAGCAGCCAGACGCAATGCATCAGGGAGCGTGCGAGGGACCGTGACATGCTGGCGTGACTCCAGCTCCTGCCAGCGGTCGACCAATCGTGCAGTGAATTCAGGGCAAAGCTGCGCAACGACCACATAGCTGTCGCGCTTGCTGATCAGATACTCCTGAGCAACAACGCCATTGCCTGACTTGATCCCATCCACCAATGGTGGCTGGGCAATTACGCCCCGCTCCACCAGTCGCTCCACCGTGCGCTTCACGCTGTCATGCCGTGACTCGACCAGCTCCGCAATCTCACGGCTGGACATGCTCACCTGCTCGGTATTGCCCAACATCAATTCTCTGTTCATAATGATCTCGCTATGTAAGCCCCGGCTGGGTCGCCACCCATCAAAGCCGGGGTTTTTTATTGCCTCGAAAACCACTGTACGAATCACCAGCCACATCAGCGGCCTCTGCAAACATCCCTCTCCGCCTTACTCTTTACCAATCAGGCAACAGACTTCTTCTCTTTCGGGTAAAGGTCAGGACGAAGCTCATGACGGGAAACGCCGGTGGCTTCTTCGATTGCCAAGACACGTTCAGCGGGCACCCGACCACTGGCACACATGCGCTGCACGGCTTGAGGAGAGCAGTCGAGAATTCGGGCGAGCGCCGACTGACCGCCAGCTTTTGCTGCGGCCCGTGAAACTGCGTTCTCGTTTTGTGTCATGCGTTTAACCCCTTGCTTTTGCAACCCAAAGTTACAGGCAAGGCTAACCGATTACAACTGAGAATTGCAATGAATTCTACAACGTCCCGTTGTATCTTCGCACTCATGACGACTACAGGATCAAAAATTGCTATTGCGAGAGAAGCTCAAGGACTTAATCAGTCCGAGCTGGCTCGCGCCTTGGGGGTGAGTCCGCAATCGGTGCAGGCCTGGGAGGCAGGCAGAAACACGCCGCGCCCGCAGCGCTTACAGGAGATAGCGGCGATTCTCGGCGTGTCGGCGGGTTACCTTATGGGGGACGACGATCTGGATAGCAATAAAAGGGAGAGCAACGTGATAGCTGCTGATTTCTCCAGCAAGAAGCGCGAGGGTGAAGTTGATATCCCGCAATTCAACGTGCGGGCGGCTATGGGCAGTGGTCAGCTGCCGAATGATTACGTCGAGATTATCCGCCACGTCACGATGCATAAGGCGCATCTGGATCTACTCGGCATCACCTACACCAGCGCCGCCAACCTGGCCATCATCACCGGCTGGGGTCAGAGCATGGCCGGCACCATCAACCATGGCGAGCCAGTATTCGTTGATCGCGGCATTACGCAATTCATCGGTGATGGCGTCTACGTGTTCACATGGGATGACCTGGTCTACATCAAGCGCGTCCAGAAGGTCAGCAAGACCCACTTCAAGATCATTTCCGATAACCGCGATCACGACCCTTTCGAGGTGCTGATTGAGGATGTGGTTTTCCATGCGCAAGCCTTACTGGCCTGGAATGCGCGGAAGCTGTGATCTGAAGCTATGAGCTAAAACCGAGTCGGCAAGTTGGCCGCGCTCAAGACATGGGATACTCCTGGGAGGGAGAGTTATGTCATTTGAAGAACGCTTGACCAGTCTGGCTGCAAAAATACATCAGCAGAAGGCTGCAATTCAGACTGAAGAGGCGACGAAGAACGCGTTCGTCATGCCATTCATTCAAAATGTTCTCGGTTACGATGTATTCAATCCGCTTGAGGTGATCCCCGAATTCATTTCAGACATCGGGACGAAAAAAGGCGAGAAGATTGATTACGCCATCATGAAGGATGGTGAAATTCAGATTCTGATTGAGGCCAAAAAAATTGGCGAGCCGCTGAATATCAATCACGCCAGTCAGTTGTTCCGCTATTTCCATGTCACCACAGCGCGGATATCCATTCTCACGAACGGCCAAGTTTACAGGTTCTATACCGATCTTGATGCGCCAAACAAGATGGACGAGAAGCCGTTCTTGGAGTTCGATTTCTTGGACATGGATGACCATGCCATTCCCGAGCTGCAGAAGCTGACCAAGTCGGCCTTTGATGTGGATTCTGTACTGAATGCGGCGGGTGAACTCAAATACGTCGGTCAGATCAAGCGGGTCATGGCCAATCAGTTCAGCCAGCCGGAAGACGACTTCGTGCGCTTTTTCGCATCCCGTGTTTACGAGGGCATTCTCACCCAGAAAGTGCGAGATCAATTCGCCCTGCTTACAGCAAAGGCTGCCGAACAGTTCATGAGCGACCAGGTTAATGGGCGCCTGAAGTCCGCGATTTCACGGCCCTCATCTACCGCGCCAGCGGCTATCAGCAAACAAGATGCCGAGATCGGTGAAACCCAGTCGGCTGATGATGAAATCAGCAAGAAAGACAGGATTGAGACCACGACCGAGGAGCTGGAAGGCTTCAACATAATCAAGGCAATCGTTCGCTCTGAGATTGATGTTAAGAGGGTTGCGGCTCGCGACACGTTGAGCTATTTCGGGATTTTGGCCGACGACAACAACCGTAAGCCAATTGCCCGGCTGCATTTCAACCGAAGCCAGAAGTATCTGGGCACGTTCGATGGCGACAAGAACGAAACACGACACCCCATAGACACCCTCGACGACATTTTCTCGCATGCTGACATGTTGCGAGAGACGGCTAAGGCCTATGCCGAAATCTGAAGGCCTTGCGCCTGATGGATCTGTGATCTGGCGTGGTGGTGGCAAGCGCATTTATTGGGCTGATTGCGCATCTGCAAGAATAACCGCCCACATTTTTTTGAGGCCCGTCAGGAGGCAGGATGACGCAGCTAGAGTTGATACCAAGGCAGGTTGAGGGTGCGCTAATTCACCAGCGGGCAAGCGATGGATATGTGAACGCCACTGCGATGTGTAACGCTTCGGGCAAGGCATTTGCGGATTATGCTCGTCTTAGAATTACAGGTGAGTTCATGGGTGAGCTTTCCAGGTCCATGGGAATTCCCATGGACCAACTGGTGTTCACCATTAAGAGCGCCACAAACGCTAACAGAGGTACCTGGGTTCATCCGGACGTCGCTATCAATCTGGGCCAGTGGTGCTCACCAAGATTTGCTGTCGCAGTCTCCCAGTGGGTTCGTGAATGGTTAAGCGGTGGAGGTAACAAGGCATCTGTTTTGCCTTATCACTTGCGGCGCTATATGGCGAACAGGCAGCAGGTGCCTAGAACTCATTTTTCCATGCTTAACGAGATGACCCTTGCGCTGATCGGACCAATGGAAGACTCCGGATACACGCTGCCAGATAGGTTGCTGCCTGATATTTCAGAAGGCCGGATGTTTTGTAAATGGCTTAGGGACGAGAAGGGTATGGACACCGACCAGCTTCCGACGTATCGGCATGAGTTCGAAGACGGCCGAGTTGTTTATCCAAAGCTCTACCCGAATGAAGTGCTGGCTGAATTTCGAGCCCACTTTCATGAGGTCTGGCTTCCCCGTAAGGCTCTTCAGTATTTTTCAGAGAGGGATGTTAAAGCGGTGCCGCATCTTGAGGTAATGCTAGCCCTCCCCGGGAAATAAAATTTCGAATGGTGGTGGGTGATGGGATTGAGAAGTGGAAGCCGATGTGGTCGCGCTGCGTCGCCCATGCATAAATTTACGCAAGGAATGCAATGAATATTGAAACTTTAAGCGCCGCCACCTTTGATGACGCTGTTACTCTTCTGCAGAAAGCGCTAGATAACGGCCTTGATGATGGCAAGTCATACGATATCGCGTTTGGTGACTGGCTGCAGTTCTACTTCAAGGCTGAGGGCGAAAAATACCAGAGCACGTTGCCGGCCTCATCCCTGAAGGCGCTCGCACAATACCAAGCCGCCATCAATAGTTTTTACGCCGCCCTAGTGTATAGTAAAACCTCACAATCCCTGACGGATGACGACAAGAAAGACTTAGAGTTGGTTTTTCAGTTCAGCCAGGGAAGCTCGGTTACAGAAGCCAAGCTTGTCGATGTGGTTGAGCGTCTTGGGTTGAGGGCTATTGAGAAAATGAACGGCAACCAGTTGGTGATCACTGTGCTTGGCCTCGCCTTGCTGATAGGCGCCTACGCCGGCCACAGCAACTATCTTGATGCCGAGACCGTCCATCATCAAACAGATGCACACCTAAAGGTCGTTCAGGCTGCAATTGACGCCAACTCCCGCCTCTCCAATCTTAACGCCGATATTGCTGCCTCCGCCGTTAACTTGGCAAAAAGCGTGGCCGATGCCGACGCAATTGAGATTGGTCGTTTATCTTTGAGTGCTGACGAGATCCCTGACTACATCAAGCGAGAGCGCACGCGACGCCAACATAGCCGTATTGACGGGCTATATCGTGTGACCCGTATAGCAGAAACCGACACCGGATACAGGGTCAGCCTTGAGGGTGAAGACGGGATGGCGATACCCGCAAGCATGCCCATGGACGGGTCAGGCAGCGGCAAGATACTGACGGATCTTTTCCGCTCCCTAGAGAGCAAGGGGGCCATTCATCTCCATGTGGTTGCAAAAATGCGCAGCGGCGTCCCTGTTGAAGCATCCATCCTCACAGGGCACATCCAAGACACCCTGCTTCAAGGATTCGCAGACAGCGATTGAATACGTCCGCCCGCCCCGCGCGGGCTTTTTTGTGTCTACCCTTCCCTGCTCCGCAGCCTTACGCCCGATGCTCCAGATACTCACTCAGCGCCCGGCGGGTCAGGTCATTCAGGGTGATGCTCTGCTGGGTAGCTGCCACCGTGGCAGCCAGGTGCAGGTTATGCCCCACCCTGACGTTAAACGACCCTTTGCAGGGAGTGTCAGGAGCTCTGCCCAGATCGGCGCAATCCTTAAGGTAGTCATCCACCGAGATCTGAAATTCCTTTTCCAGGGTTTTAAGATCATCGGCCTCGTAAGTGACCAGGTCACGGATAAAAGCGAGCTTGCCGAACAGTGTGCCGCTTTCAATGTCGGGCTGAATGGTGCCGTAGTAGCCCCGGTGTTTCAGCATCGTACTCATCAGGCATGAGCCTCTCGTCCCAGCGCGTCCACCACCCACTGATTCAGGCTCTTGCCCTCTGCTGTAGCGGCCACCACCAGATCAGCGTGTAACTCCGGCGGGACACGCACATTGAATTTGCCGGAAAACGCTTTGGTCGGCTCCACGCCATCCTCGGCGCACATCTCCAGAAATACCCGCAGAGACGCCGCCCCTTCCCGCTTCAACCCCTCAATATCAGCCGCGTAGAAATCCGCCCCGCCATTCAGGCCAACGAACTCTCCACGAAACATCTCAATCTCAGGATCAAACTGGATAACTGCCCGGTAGCCGTCAATCGTCATTGTGTTCTTCATGGCTTTACTCCATTCGCATTCAGCCAGTCACGCACCGAAGCCACTGCACCCTTGTCAGTGGTCGGCGACGGGTGTGGCCGATGGAACACCCGTATCTCACCAAACAGTCGCACCCCGATGCGTGAGCCTTCCCGCTCTGATACATCCGCGCCCAGCTCAATGAATAGCGCTTCGATGTCTCGCCACTGGACATTGGCGCTGACGGGGCGGGCAAAGATCAGCTCAAGGGTTTTTTGGTGTTTTCTTTTCATACCTGAATAGTACTGTTTTTCAGTACCACACGCAAATACTACGGCGCAACGCCTGTCGCCTCCGGGCGGGTTTTTATTGCTCGCGATTCAAGAACCTACAATTTTCAATGAAATGAATTACAACTTACGCTTGCAATATACAATTATCAGTTGTAAATTTACTCCCAAGCCAGCAACACCGGCCCCGCTCTTTAACAACGTAGGCCATGAACGGATAAGCCGGGTAACCGGTGAGATCAGCCCCGGCGGTTCACCTGTGGGGCGACAGAAAACAGGTGAAGAAAGATTTCCTCGTACCGCTTCGATGAGGCGGTACCGGGAAACGAAAAAGGAGAAGTGTGATGAGTGATAGATGGATTGCGCTGATCGAGCGCGAAGACAGAATCGTAATTCCATGCATGTCAGAGGATAACGAAAGCTGCATTGAGGTTTTCGATAGCAAGACTTCAGCAGAGCAGTATCTTCATGGAGTCCCGCTTTATCAGGCATTCGGCGGATTCGTAATCAACATCAACGAATCCGCCGAATAGCAACAGCCGCTCCCTCTGACGGTTACCCCACCAGCAATAAGGGAAGTATCAGCCACAAGCGGTAAGCGCCAGCACCGGCAACCAGCAGAGCCAGTGTGAACAGACAGAACCCCGCCATATTCAGCCGCCGTGGCCGCCCTGACATCTTCGCATAGCCGGGCAGGATGACGTCCTGCGTGACTATCTCACGATAGGGGCGGCAAGCCATCTCGCCAATACCCCACAGGGTGCCGGCAAGTGACAGGAGCATCACCGTCAGGTTGTCGAATTGCAGCTCGAAGGTCAGGGCTGCAACCAGCAGCAGAAAACACAGAATCATCATGATTTTGAACCACTCATCAGCGATAAATCGCGCCAATACAGAGACCGCCATTCGGTCTGCCCTCCTTTGCAAGCTGTGTCGTGTGGTGCGTGCAGCTTAGCGCAAAGCCCGTCACCTGGGCAGTGGTGAGTTGGCCGCTGGCCACCTTCCCCCCTCCCCCAGACCTTCCCAGATGCCATTGACCACCAGTGGCATGCGCGAAGCAACGGAACCCAAGGAGAAAGGAAATGCTGTCACTGACACGCCGTACAGGCGAGACCCTCATCATCACCGCAGGCGAACACACCATCGAGCTCACCGTGCTGGCAATCAATGGTCGGCAAGTGCGCATAGGCACTGAGGCACCGCAAGCGGTGCGCATCGTCCGCAAGGAAATCGCCGGGCGTTACCCGGCACATCAGCCCGCATAGCCTTGGAGGCTCGCCATGATTATCAGACACGGATGGCAAGGCCAGATAGGCCTGCTCAGCCCTCGGGAAGTCGAGTTCACCATGCTGGTTGCGGCCGGCATGACGGACAAAGAGATCGCCCGCGAAGCCGGACTGGCGCCGGACAGCGTGCGTAAGCGCATCGCCAACGCCATGTTCAAGCTCGGCGCCAGCCGCCGGGCGCACCTGGTGGCCGAAGCCATACGCAAGGCCATTATCGCCCCGCTCGCCCTGCTGCTGGCGGTGTGCTGCATCAGCGTCGGCGGCCAGCCCGATACCCACCAGGACCGCTACATACGCAACTCAGTCACCCGGACCCGGCCCAGCCGCCGGCCGGATGTGATTTACAGCCCCTTTGACCACGCATGAGGTAACCACCATGAACTCAATGGTACAGATCCACACCGCCGGCAACCGCGTGCTGCCGAACGCCTCCCGCGCCAGCTTCTGGCGCCTCACCCAAGCAGGCCGGGTGGTCGGTTGGGCAATCGGGTATCAGGCGGCAGTGGCCAAGGCCCGGCATATCGAACAGGTCCAGGCCGGGCAACAGCCGCTGCAGGTGGCCGCATGAGCCGCGGCATCAACAAGGTCATCCTGATCGGCAACGCCGGCGGGGACCCAGAAACCCGCTACCTGCCCAACGGCACGGCGGTCACCAACCTCACCCTGGCCACCTCCGACAGCTGGAAGGACAAGCAGACCGGTCAGCAGCAGACGCGCACCGAATGGCACCGCCTGGCCTTCTTCGGTCGCATTGCGGAGATTGCCGGGCAGTACGTGCGCAAGGGATCGAAGATCTACATCGAAGGCCGGCTGCAAACCCGTGAGTGGGAGAAGGACGGCATCAAGCGGTACACCACCGAAGTGGTGGTCGATATGAACGGCACCCTGCAGCTGCTCGACGGCGCACCACCCGGCAACCAACCCCAGCGCCAGCAGGCACGACCGCCAGCGCAACAGCAGCCCGCCCAACCGAATCAGGCGCCCGCGCCGGATTACGACAGCTTTGATGATGACATTCCTTTTTGAGGAGCCAGCATGATTGACGCGACAGCCATCGCCGAACGGGATCTGCTCCGCGCCGAGCATGAAGTCCTGATGCGCGATTACGAACGCCGGAATGGCAAGGTCGAGACCCTGCCCATCATCGCCCGCCACGCCCCGGGCAAGGACGCCTTCCGCCAGTACAACCAGGTCATGCACCTGAAAGACAAAGCAGCGCCGGAGGCAAAGACGCCAGCACCCCGCAAAGCCCGTACACGGCGCAAGCCGGTAGTGAAGCAGGCATTGCCCCAGCACCTACCCTTCAAGCCCAGGGGCACGCCCCAAGCGAGGCAAAACGCAGTGGCGCGAGAGGTGTGGGCATGAAAGCAATGACCCCTGCCGAGCGCCAGCGCGAGAAACGCGCCAGGGACAAGCTGAAGGAGGAAGAGCGCCAAGCCCGCCTCCTCGCCTACCGCTTGCAGGTGGACATCTACCACGCCACCGCAGAGCTACTGAGCGAGATCATGGCCACCTGCGAACTCGAAGAACGCCAGGACGCCATAACCCGATTGATCCACAACGCATCACGCCTGCCAGGCGACCAGCTGCGCGACTTCATGCGCCAGCCGTAAGTGTCACGGCGGGGTGTCACGAGAGGTTATTATCATGAGTACATTTGCAGTGTTCGGAATGACCCGCGGCTACGCGATAAGCAGCGCCCGCCGGCAGGTTCCTACCAGGATTCGCGGAGAAGACCTTACACCAGAGGAATGGGAGGCCGCAGTGAATATCCGCGCTGACGCCATCATGAACGGCTCGCGCATCATCCAGCTATGCAAGCCCTTTGACGCGCCCCAGTTCGCCCATGAGTTCATTAGGCTGATGCGTGAGCAGGAAGAATGCCGAGACCTCTGCATCCGCGCTCGAGCACCGAAGAAGGATGCGACCGGGCAGCCGCTCAAGAACAAGAAGACCGGTGCGCCGGTGATTGGGTGGCAGGACTGGAAGGCGGCATAATGACTACCCTGTCCCCTCTCGTTATTGCCATTTGCGAGCAGCACTACATCGAAGCTGGCCGCCGCAACGGGTGCGGAAGATGCCCGATCCACGCCCAGTGCACAGCACCCATGAACGGATGGAGCTGGGAGGCGCTGGCGGAGCATAATCGGAAGATCAATGAGGCAGTCGCCAAACGCGCAGAGGGATGAAGCGGCCTGATGGCCGCTATACAAAACTATTTCTTTTTTGCCCCACTTGTAGGGGCCGAGGGCGGCGCTTTAGGTGGCGTCTTAGGTAGAATATTTTGAGGCATTACAGGGTTCACATTCATCCCCTCGTTAATGCTTCTCTTGAGTGTCTCTTCAATTACCTCTTGGCGACTTTTGTTCATCTATCACACCTCTTCGGTTGGCTTGGAAAGAAAATCAGTCCACATAACCTCACTATTTGGGATGATCATATACTCGATACCGTCCGCTGGCTCGAAATTATCCGCTCCCTGATCGCCCTCATTTGCCACTATCCACGTGGGAAACTGGATCAGATAGTGCCCCTTTTCAGGGCATGTAGGCCACGCTCGCGGATATCCTGCCAAGCGCCTGCCGTCATTGAAATTTAAAATAACACCTCTATCCCTGAGGGTTCTGTGGGCGAAACACCATTCCGAACCCTCTGAGAAACGCATTGTCAGGTTCGCCTGCCTCGCAACCTTGTAGAGAGTGTCGTTGGCTGAAATGAATGCCAAAGCCAGCCCTAGCGCTACAGCCAGAATGTAGCTCCAGAACAATATCACCCAGTCACTCCATGCTCCTATTGCCCCATAACGTCCGACATATAGAGCGAGGCTTTCGATTACTTGCACCAGCACATAAATTACGCCGGTACCGATCAAAGCCTGTATCAGTCTTTCAAACTGCCCGGGTTTTGGCGCACTCGAAAGCCAATAGAATATTACAGTCGTAACAAAGCCCGGCAATACAAGCTGGATGATCGGCACGGCTTGCCCAAAAATATCCTCCATAGCGTTGCCCTACATTATCTTGAGATCAATTGCTCGGCGAACACGAATCTGGATGTCCACATCATCGGGGTCGGCAACTACTACCAATAGTTGCCTCCTGGATGAAGGCATTGCCTCCTTGAGCGGCTCCACAAATGGAGCAAGTGTTCGCACAGCGAAAATCTCCACCCCAACGGAGTCATTAGGACTGCTTGTCAGTACTACCTCGTCATAGTTTTTGATATTTACACCACTGAGCTGCTGCTCAGTGATTATTCGTTTCGACATATCCATTTGCTCCCTTGACCTTTGGCCTTGGCCTTGGATGAAACTCGACCATATCTCAATCCAACATCACAGCGCCACCACAAGAGGGGGCGAGTCGCCGAGAGTAAACCCATGACATCCATCAAATGCCCTGCCCTGGCATTCCAGGGGCAGTACGGACCCTCATTGCCAGAAACAAGCCACCAGTGGCGCCTGCCACTGCAGGAGGCAGCATGAACCTGTTAGCCAGCACCATGATGACCAACGAGGGCACCCTCACCCAGCTGAGCGGGATCGACGGTGAATGGATGACCAATACCGAGCTGGTGAGACTGGCCCGGGATGCCTACCGACAGGCGATCGATAACCAGCGCCTGGAAGCAGAGGTCCAGTACCCGCCGCGGCACCCGGCCACGCCGAGTTACCTGGAATACCCAGCTTTCGATGAGAGCTGTGACATGGAGCCGTCGATGCTCATGGATCACGCCGTGTACCGGCATGCAGAGGAGAAGATCGATGACTGAGCGCCCCATTCTGTTCAATGGCGAGATGGTCAGCGCAATTCTGGATGGCCGGAAGACGGTTGCCCGCCGAGTTATGAAGCCACAGCCGGAAGTGACGCCAATCGACTATCCGGGCCCTGCTGGACACCGGTGGCCGGCAAACAAGGTTCAGTCAATGGTTCACGTTGAGCAAGAACTGCAAAACCAGCGTGGCGGATGGGAAGGATTGGCAGGAAGCTGCTGCCCTTATGGTCAGGTCGGTGACCACCTATGGGTGCGGGAGACCTGGGCAGAAACCCGTGTAGCACAAGCTTCTGGCGAGAAGTGGGTCGTGTACCGCGAGGCCGACAACCGTACCGACTACGGCGGGCCATGGAAACCAAGCATCCACATGCCCCGGTGGGCCAGCCGCATCCAGTTGGAAATCACAGGCGTTCGCGTCGAGCGGCTGCAAGAAATAACCATCGGGCAAATCTGCAAAGAGGGGCTCGCCCGATCAATGTACGAATTCATTCCGGTGACCACGGCTTTCGACGCATTTGCAGAGCTGTGGAACTCAACCGGCGGCGACTGGGATGCCAATCCATGGGTATGGGTTATCGAATTCAAGAGGATCGATCAATGACTGACCAGATCAGCTTCGACCAGATGGTGGGCGCCGTAGAGCAAGCGCACACCACCATCCGCCGCGCCGACAGGGTGGCAGGACAGATGGCCCGCCTGCTTCGAGGCCGACTGCGCAGCGCAGACATACCGAATTACATTCTGCGCGACCTGAAAAAGGAGTTGCGCGACTTCAACATGCATACTGGGGAGTGGAAATCATGAGCGAGTACAAATTGGTGCCGGTGGAGCTGATCAAGTTCCTGCTTGGCGAGGGCGAATTCGACGGCATGGAGTTCGGCGACCGTGGTCCGGGTCAGAAAAGCTTCTGGTGGCGATCCCGGTTGCGCGAGGCTATCGCCGCCGCGCCTGCGCCCGAGCAACAGGCCGAGCAGGCACAAAGACCAGTGAGCATTCCCGAAGACTGGAAGCCGTCGCCGGTAGTTACGACGAGAATGGTGGATCGCGTCTACCCTGCTGACCTGGTGGCGGCATCTCCGCGGCCTGTAGAGCAGCAGGTGGAGCAGTCTGGCAAGTGCCAGAGCTGCAATGGTCAGGGAGTAATCGGCTGGACCACAGGCCAGACCCCAGAGTCATTCGATCAAGGCGACAGGCCATACCCTGAATGCCAAGCGGATGACTACACCGCCCCACCCGCAGCGCCGGACGTGAGCGGGTTGGTTTATGCGCTTATGTAGTGGTCAACTGATACCGGACAGTATTTTAAGTTTTTCTTCCGCCGCTACCGGTGATACACCACCGTTGAACGTATGGGGTCGTTGCTGGTTGTAATAGCCCATCAGGTAGTCACCAACATCCCTCTGCGCTTCGTACATGTTTCGATAGCCGAAGGCGGGTATCCACTCCGATTTCAGACTCCTGAACAGCCTTTCCATCGGGGCATTATCCCAACAGTTTCCACGCCGGCTCATGCTCTGCTGCATGCGGTATCTCCAGATCCGCTGGCGGAACTTTCGGCTTGCGTACTGGCTTCCCTGGTCCGAGTGGAACATGACCTTGTCCGGCCTGCCACGCTGCTCCCAGGCGTGATCCAGCGCTTCGACAACAAGGTCTGCATCTGGTCTGGCTGACATGGCCCAGCCAACGACACGGCGCGCATACAGATCTAACACTACAGCAAGGTAACTCCAGGCCTGACCGGTCCATACATAGGTGATGTCGCCACACCAGACCTGATCGGGTTGATCGACTACAAACTTCCGTGCCAAGTGGTTTGGAATGTCGATTCGCTCGACCGTCGCCTGTTTGTAGGCATGAAGCCCGGGCTGTTTGCAAATCAGTCCCAGCTCACTCATCAGACGCCGCACCTTAAAGCGCCCAGCAGCTATGCCGTCCTCGCTGAGCAGACCCACCATGGTTCGGCTACCTGCAGAGCTCCGGCTTTTCGAAAACAGCCGGTTTACCTTTGCCCTCAAGGCAAGCCGCTCAACATCTATCCGACCCCGGCGTTGGCGATAATCGTAATAGCTTGAACGACTAACATCGAACGCTGCGCAGACCATCTCGACAGGCATTTGCTCACTCAACTGGTCTATCAGCGCGTACGATTCATCTCGTCCGACATCAAGAGAGCGGTAGCCTTTTTTAATATAGTTTTCTCCATCTCAAGGCGCTTACAGCGGGCCTCGAGCTCCTGGATCTTGCGTTGCTCTGGCGTCAATGCTTTGCCCTTGGGCGTGACACCTTGGCGCTCCTGCGACAATTGATCGACCCAGCGGCGAAGAGCGCTTTCTCCCACGCCGAGAGAAGTACAAGCCTGAGGAATGCTATACCCTTGATCAAGCACCAGGCTGGCTGCCTCCTGCTTAAACTCGGGTGAAAAAGTGCGTCGTTTCCTGGTCATCTGACACCTCGCTTATGGCGGCAATTTTACCACCTACGTTGGTGTCCGGGATTAGTAGACCACTACATTATGGATAAGATCGTGCCGAGGATAGACGCCGATAAACCCTCAACCCTCGATCCCGACGTGCATTGCTGCGAGTGGACCTTGTATCGAGATCGGGAGCGGATACGCCGTGAATTTGAGGAGGCCCTATCCGCCCACCGGGAGACTGATGGGCCGTACGTGGGCGGTCTGGCAGAGGCGCTCGAAGATCTGGCGGATGTGATCCCTGATATTCACGATAACATGACACGCCAATCTCGCGACGATGTGCGGAAGATACTCATGGCAGCCCGAGCCGCCCTATCCGCCCACCGGGAGCAGCAAGGAGGCGATGCATGATCATCGGATACAAGTACCGGTCGGAGGAATGGCGCTGGCACCGGTGGTTCGCGTGGCGGCCCGTTCCGTTGATAGACCAGCCCGGAATCGCATGGTTGCAGGTTGTTGAGCGAACACGGACAACGCGGCCGGGGGTGAAGTGGGTATTCCGTGAAAAGCAGCAGGAGGCCAACGATGAAGACTGACCTTTTCACCGACACCCCGGAAGTTGCCGCCCTGAAAGCTGAAAACAAAATGCTGCGCCAGCACCTGAAAGAGTGCGTCCGATTGATAAGCGCGTCCCACCAGCCCATCAGCGCCGCGTTCACAGCCGTTGATGAGATGGGCGCGGCCAGCATCCAGGCCGATGTATATCTGCGGGATCTGGAGGCCAGCCATGACTGCGCCAATTGACCCTCACGAATACCTGTATGGCGTAAAGGTCGTTGATATCGGCGACCTGCGCATAGCCCGTGGCTTGACCCGACGCCCCATAAAGACCTGCAGGCACCTGCGCCTTACCTATGACGAAAGGGAGCGTCGGGTTTACTGCAACGACTGCGAAACCGATGTTGAGCCGTTCGATGCTTTTATCGGCCTGGTTCAATTCCACGACGGTGCCAGCAAGAAGATCCGGGCAGAGCATAAAGCAGCTCAAGAGGCGGCCAGGTATCAAGTCCGAGGAAGGGCCGCAAAGGCCATGGATGAGGCGTGGCGAAAGCAAAAGAGTGTCCCGCTCTGCCCTCACTGCAAGGAAGGGATACTACCGGAGGATGTGCTACCAGCACCGCCAGCCGGAGACAAGAAGTGGGCGCTGGCAAAGCGAAACAGGGATAAGAAGCCATGACTCATCAACCTAAAGGTGGCATGTGCGCCACCTGCACCAACCGGGATCGAGACTGCAGCGCCCTGCCCTTTGATCGGTACCCGGTTATCGGCAGATACAGCTACAACGGCAAGCCAGTCGCGATCGTCAAGTGCGCGGAGTTCTTGAGGGCTGGCCGCGATGGGCAATCCTTGATCGTTAACCCTGTGTGGGGCGGGCTCGATCCCATGAAAGGCCTACGCCCCAGCAAGTACAGGCAACCCCCACCCCTTTTAATCGGCATCACCCTATACGCCGGGAGGCATAATCATGTTTCTCACCCATGAAGAGCTGTGCGACCTGACTGGAGCCAAACAAAAAGCCGGTCAGCTGGCGAATTTGCGCCAGAATGGAATCCGGCACACGATCAAGAAAAGCGGCTGGCCAAGTGTGACCAAGGCGGCAGTAGAGCAGCGGCCCGAGAAGGCTGCCATCTCAGAATGGAAACCAAGAAAGGCATCATAAGATGGGAAGAAAACCGTCAAGGCCGGGGGCTATTCCCCGGTTCAGGGAACGATTAAAGCCCAGCGGCAAAAAATACTATTACTACGATACAGGCGGGAAGCCGAGAAAAGAGATCCCGCTGGGCAGTGATTACGGCCTGGCTATCATGAAATATGCGGAATTCGAGCGCGATCGGACTGCTGACGCCCGGGTTCAAGAGGTCATCACTTTCAAGTACGTGGCTGACCGCTATCTGGTTGAGGTGGTGCCCACCAAATCCCCCGCCACCCAGAAAGACAATCTGCGTGAACTGAAGAACCTGCTGGCGTTCTTCAATGACCCGCCTGCACCGCTCGATGCGATACAGCCCCAGCACGTTCGCCAGTACCTGCGCTGGAGAAGCTCTGCACCGGTACGAGCCAACCGAGAGAAGGCACTGCTGTCAGCAATATGGAATTTCGCCCGGGAGATGGGCTATACGGCCTTGGCCAACCCATGCGCTGGCGTGAAGGGCAACAAAGAAACTGGCCGGGATGTGTACATTGAGGATTCGCTATACAAAACAGTGTATGACAAGGCGGAAGTCGGCCTGCAGGATGCCATGGATCTGGCATATCTGACGGGCCAGCGGGTGACCGATGTGAGGCTAATGGATGAGCGAGATATCAGGGATGGGCAGATTTGGATTAAACAGGGAAAGACAGCGGCAAAGCGACGCATCGAGCTTATGGGCGAGCTGGCGTTGTTGATTGTCAGAATTAAGGCGCGTAAGGCAGGCCACAAAGTGCGTTCTACCAGACTGGTCGTGGCGGCCGACGGCGAGCCTATGAGCGCCAGTATGTTGCGCACTCGGTTCGACAAGGCCAGAGAGGATGCAGGTATTCCCAAGTCAGCGTTTCAGCTGCGAGATTTGCGGGCGAAAGCAGGGACCGATAAAGCCGAATCCAGCGGAGATATCATGCAGGCCAGGGATCAGCTCGGGCACACTACGGTGACCATGACAGAGCACTATGTGCGCAACCGGAAAGGCAAGAAGGTGGAGCCGACGAGATAGGATTGCGGACCATCTGATATTTTGCGGACCGCTGATGATTATGCAAGATCAGGATAAACACTTGATTTAAATGGTGCCCGGAGCCGGAATCGAACCGGCACGGAGTTGCCTCCGAGGGATTTTAAGTCCCTTGCGTCTACCAATTTCGCCATCCGGGCTGGCTGGCACTTGTTTGAGTAATACCTTACTGCGCTCGGTAGCGAGCTCGGGTGGCGGACAATGAATCCGACCATAACTCCAAGAGATTCAGAATGTTACACAGATCATATCGGTGTAACAAGAACTTTCTGCCGTGCTCAGGCCGAGCCGAAGTCTGAACCATCACCCTCGCGCTGCCTCCAATGGGAAGAGCCACTCGGATTCTTCAGGAGGTAAGTGATGAGTATTGAGCCGATTGATCGTCCACAAGGGCATCGACAGCCGGTGCGTGACCATCGTCCCGAGCAAGGGCCGAACCCGGGAACACCTCCGGAGCCTGCGCCCACGAAGCCTCCGGGGCCGGATGATGTTCCGCAAGAGGATCCCGCGAAGACACCAGCCCCAGATCCAGGTCCGGATATCGTACCGACGCCTCAGACGCAGCCGCCTGGGACAGTGCCGGGGTCGAATGAGCCGGATATTCCCGATAGAAGTGACCCGCTTTGAATACCCCTGCCCATTCAATCCTAACTCCGACGCGCCTGCTCAGCATATATGGCTGAGCAGGAAGGCCACCATTAGTCATGCAGCCTCCCTCAGCAGCACTACGCCGTCCATCTGGGCGGCGTCATCCATTTCCTCACAACCACTATTTAAACGCGCTCGCCCTGCCTTGGATATAACCGATACCGAGACCACTGGCGATGATCATCCCGATGCCGAGCATCACGCCAAAGTCAGGAGCTTGATCGAAGGCGATGAAACCAACACGTTCTGCAAAGACGATCTGGCCATAGGTAAAGGGCCTCAAGGTTGCCGCGCTAGCAAAGCGGTTCGCGTGGGTCAGCAACAGATGACCACGCGTGGTAACGCATCCAAAGCCGATCATCATCCCTATGTCCGTTACGGCAGGCGTGCGCCAGTTGAACAGCACCAAGACGCTTAACACCGTAGTCCCCACCACACTGGCGAGGAAATTGCTGGTCACTGGATCGTCGGTACCCGCTACTCGGCCGGTAAGAGAGGCAAGGCGATCATGTCCGGATAAATATTCCCGAGCGATGGTCTATAAATTATTGTCTTAACACTGAGGGTGCACACATGACCAAGAAAGGAATGTTCGAATGCGCGTCTGAATGGCTTGCCGACAAAGCCGGCAGCGGCCCCACCTTTGCCCTTGCTATCGCCGGCATCGTCGTCTGGGCGGGCAGCGGCCCCCTTTGGGGATTTAACGACACCTGGCAACTGATCGTTAATACCAGCACAACGATCATTACTTTTCTGATGGTTTTCCTGATCCAGAACACACAGAACCGCGATACAGATGAAATCCATATCAAACTGGATGCATTGTTACATGCCACCCAGGGTGCGCACGACCATCTGTTGTCGCTGGAAGATCGGAACGCAAAGGAGCTCAAAGCACTACGCGAGGAATATATCGAGCTGGGCCGCAAGAACGTCGGCTAGGAATGACCTGCTCCATCGTTGAATTGAGGCTTGGCCAACAGGTATTTCCGCAAGAGCGGATAAAATAGTTATTTTTTATCTTCTACACCATAGAATTCTACTGCATAGAACAGAGGTGTTAGCTGATGAAGAAGCTATTTCAATTGCGAAGTCGCAAGGAAGTGTACTGGGCCCGGCAGTGGCTCCTTGGGCAGATAAAAGCTGGCCGGTTATCGCTGCGTTATCAGCTGATTGAACTGCTGGATACAGCCGAGCAGATGCAGAAACTGGTCGACCAGCAACTGGATTCGGAGTCTCGCACGCGCTTGCAGAAAGCACTTTCTGCCAGACGCGCGCGGGAAGCTGTTATATCAGAGCGTGCTAGAGCAGCACCCTGCATGCGCATGGTGCGCACCGAAGTAACAGCGCAGGCGCGTGAGATGCTGCATGTCATTGCCGCCTCCAGAGGAGTAACCACGTCTGAGTTGATCTTCTTGATGCTGGAAGATGAATACGACAGCATCGTCCGCTGAAGCTAAGTGTAGTCTGCAGATATGCTATTCTTCACTTGCAGTCTACAGACAACGAGCGGCATGGCGGGAAGACACAATGTCATTAGCAGACATCCAAAGGATCACAGCTGAAAAGCATCAAAGCACTGCAGGCTTGCGCACCGCGATAACTATCATGGAGCGCTGGGGTGCGTTACGCGAGCAGATGGCCAGGACTCTCCGTGTTTCGAGCAGCACCCTTGCTCGAGCCAAAGCGGGTAACGGGACCATTACGCTGGATAATGATCAGCTCGATAGAGTCAGCTATGTGCTCAACATCCATGCCACACTCCGGCTTGTGTTCGACAATCCTGACAACGTGTATGGCTTCGTCAAGTTGCCCAATCACAACGCCTTCTTCAATGGCCGCAAGCCATTGGATGTCATGGCAGAGGGCAGTTTTGCATCGCTTTACGAGACTTTCCGCCGAATTGACGGGCTGCGAGGGGCGATGTGGTGAACTGGGATGAGCTGTCAGATGTCGACTCCGCTCAGGCGACCAGTTACCGGCTGGTCAACTCGAAGTACCCGCCCATCGCCCTGTTTGACGATGTGGCAGATCCGGAGGAGTTCGAGGTCCTGTATGAACTGCAGGCGCGCACCAACCCCCGCCTGCTGAATGAGGCTGGCCGGCTTGAGTTCGTTTCGAGAAGCGATATCCCCTTCGGCAGCCCGGGGTGCTCCTATGCGGTGGCACCGTTCACTCATATCAACCCAGCCGGTTCACGCTTCAGTGACGGCAGTTTCGGCATTCTATATCTGGCTGACACTATCACCACCGCACTGGCGGAGGTGCAATGTCACCAGCAAAGCTACTGGGCTGGAGTGGAGGGACTCGCCTTTGATCGCGTGCTGTTGCGAGGTTTGTGCTGCAAGTTTGATCAAACCGGCATGCGCGATTTGACCGATATAGCTGCTGAGCACCCAATCTATGATGCCGACAGCTATGCCGCCGCCCGCGTCGCTGGAGCCAAACTGAAACAGGCTCGCGTCCCGGGACTCAGATACAAGTCGGTCCGCAGTCCAGGCAATATTTGCTGGGGGCTCTTTACGCCACGGCCTGTGCGCTCGATGGTGCAATCGACTCACTATGAAATGATCTGGGATGGCAGGGCCATTTCCAGCGTTAACAAGATAAGCTCGGTTTAATGCACGCACCAGCTAGTCGAATTCAGTGACTGGCGGCTCTACCATTCGAGGATTAATAGGGTTGCGGAAACGATTGGGGAAATGCGGAAATTATTCGAAAAAATCCGAACAAACAAAAAGCCCCGCAAACGTAGAGCCTGCGGGGCTTTAATACTGGAGGCCGAGGTCGGAATCGAACCGGCGTTCACGGATTTGCAATCCGCTGCATGACCACTCTGCCACCCGGCCTCGAAGGGGGCTGTTGTACTGCAGATGCAGTGCAACGAAAACTGGAGCGGGAAACGAGATTTCAATCAAGCATCTAACTCTTTGATTGTAAAAAGCTTTCCGCAACAGTTGCCTAAACAACGGACGCAATTATGGACTTACTTTTCCTTCCAGGCAACCCTTACGGCCATTTTTTCTTCATAATCGCACCGGAGCTGGATTCTCTGCAGATTCATGGCTGCCTTGGCCGGAATGGACAAGTCTGCTTTGCACAGGATCTCCATCCACCGGCACTACTCGGATGGCGCCGGTGGATGGAGTCCGTGTCAGTCTTGTTCCATTTCGTTGTTCAGCCCACGCAGCAGCGCCTCGTGGAACCGGTCCGGCGCCTCTACCTGCGGCGAGTGCCCCAGCTCCGGAAACTCGACCAGGGTGGCGTTGGGAATCGCCTCTGCGGTATCGCGCCCCAATACCGGATAGTTACCCAGCCGCGCCGCGACGTCGGGTTTTGCGCGGTTGGCACCGGGAGCGGTACGGTCCATTCCCCCGATCAGTAGCAAAGTGGGCACTTTGATGCGATCAAACTCATGCACTACCGGCTGGGTGAAGATCATGTCAGAGGTTTGTGCCTGGTTCATCGCCACCTGTTCGCGGCCGGGGCCGGCGTACAAGCCGGCCTGCATCGACACCCAGCGCGAATACTCCGGTTTCCATTCGCCGTCGTAATAGACGCGTTGCTGGTAGGCCTTGATGCTGTCGAAGTCCGTCTTCAACTCGCCTTGATAAAGCTGGTCGATGGAGGCATAAGGCACACCTTCAGCCTGCCAGTCCTCCAGCCCGATCGGGTTGACCAGTACCAGTTGTTCGGTGGTATCCGGGTAGCTCAAGGCATAGCGTGCCGCCAGCATCCCACCCATCGAATGGCCAGCGATGGTGGCTTGGTCAACGTCCAGAGAATCCAGCAGTGTCTGGGTAGTGGCGGCCAGTTGGTTGAAGCTGAATTGGTAGCCCACCGGCTTGGTCGAGCTGCAGAAGCCGATCTGATCGGGCACGATCACGCGGTAGCCGTGGTCAGCCAGCACGTCGATGGTCGCTTCCCAGGTCGCGCCGCAGAAGTTCTTGCCATGCATCAGCACGATCGTGCGACCGTTGGCCTGCGCGGTTGGGGCAACATCCATATAACCCATTGACAAGGTCTGACCCTGGGAGTCGAATTCGAACCGCTGCAACGGGTGCGGGTAGTCGAAGCCCTGCAGTTGCGGGCCGTAACTGGCCGTCGGTTCGGCGGCATGAAGCGGTGCGGTGGCCAGCAGGAGGCCGGCGGTGATTGACATCAATGGCAAGGAAGCTTTCATGGGACCTCGTTCGGATCGGGTGACAACGCAGTCACTGTAGGCAAACGCAGGGTTTGTCTGCAAGCGGCTCGTTCATCTACACAACGGCGCCTAAATGTGCCCAGTGCTCAAGAGCGAACCTCCGCCCCCATTAAGCAAATGACTGACAAAATCCGGCAGTTGATCTGACTTTGCCGGGTTTTCACGCCAGACGACCATCAGCTCCTTATCCAGGCCTGCCCCGCTGAACGGGACAGCACAAAGGCTGCCTGTTTGAACTTCCTCTGTGACGGTAGAGGCCAGCACCAGCGAAATCCCCAGCCCTGCTTTGACAGCCTGCTTGACCGCTTCCGTGCTACCTAGCTGCATTGACACTCCAGGGATGGCACTTCCATGAGCAAAATAGCGATCCAGCAACCGCCCAGTGCCCGTCCCTGACTCCCCGCCGATCAACTCCATACCGGCTAGATGTTCCGGGCCGACCTGGGAAAGCGCCGCATAGGGATGTGTCGGTGGCACTATCAGTACCAGCGGCTCCTTTCTCCAGCTTCGCGCCTGGAAGCCCGTTTGAGGTTGCCACCACTCCATGACCGCTACATCCACTTCTGCATTTTGCAACTTCTGCGCAATGATCGGGTTGCTACCTATCGCCAGTTCTAAGTCAGGGCTGTGCTCTGCGGTAACGAACGAGCGTACATACGGCTGCAATATATAGATACCGATGTTCGAGCTCGCCCCCACGCGCAGGTCCCGCCCACTGATTGCGGCCATAGCACGCTCATTCAGCTTCAACATGCTCTCGGCATAGGGCAACAGTAGCAGCGCTTCGGGGGTTGGCTGACAGCCGGTGCGCCCCCGTACAACCAAGCCGACCTGGAGTTGCTCCTCCAGCTTCTGGATATGTTGCGTTACCGTCGGCTGGGCGATCCCCAGCCGGTCTGCGGTAACCTGGAAACTTCTATGCTGAAGCAAGGCAACCAATGTCTTGATCCAGACTAGATTCAGCACGCAGCGGCTCCGGCCTTGGCAACATGATTGGCGGCATCTTTAGGAATATCGCCTTTCAGCGCCTGCAAGATATTTTCTGCGGCCCGGCGCTCGATGGCCAAACGAACTCCGCTGACCGCCGACCCTATATGCGCACTGAATACTGTATTGGGCTGCGCCAACAAATCCGGATCAATAGCGCGCGGCCGGTCCTCCCTGGCCCAGTCCTCCATTTCAAATACGTCTGCCGCATAGCCTCCCAAGTGACCGCTACGCAATGCGTCAAGCACCGCTTGCTCATCGACCACCGAGCCCCTGCAGGGATTGACCAGAAACGCACCCGCTTTCATCAGAGCAAGACGACTCGCATCGATCGTATGCAGGGTGTGGGAATTGAGCGCCAGCGCCAGCATCACGATATCAGACGTTTCCAGCAGCGCCTCTAGCGAGCAGAACTCAATATCCAACGCCGCCTCTTCCACGGCGTTCAACGCCTGCAGTTCGCTGTACCGGACCTTTGCGCCCCACCCTTTGAGCCGCTGTGCCAATGCTTTGCCGATCGCACCCATACCGACGATACCTACAGTCGATCCCTCAATGCCCAGCCCGTAGAACTGCGGTGTCCAACCCTGAAAATTGCCCGACCGGACATGTTCATCAGCGGCTTTTACCTGCCTCACCAATCCGATTGTCAGCCCGACAGTCAGTTCGGCCGTTGGCACGGTGAGCAGATCCGGTACAAAGGTCAGCCAAACATCCCTTTGCGTACAGGCCTGCACATCAAAATTGTCGAACCCTTTCAGCGCCGCCCCGACAACCTTGAGTTGCGGGCAGGCATCGAGAAAGTCAGCGTCGACACGATCAGGCATGAAGGCCATCATTGCCTGCGCATTGCTAACCCGGCGCAACACCTCATCCCGGGGAAGCGTCTCGGTAGTCTGGTTGGTAATCAGCTCGCAATGCGGAGCGAGTAACTCAAGGGTTTCGTCATGCACTTTATGGGTTATTACGACACGTGGTTTCATATTCAGCTCTTACTTAAATGATTTGCGCAGAAAGCCGCTAAGTGCATCCACCAGCGTTACCATCAGCAGTATGACCAGCAAGATCGCGAGCACTTCCTGGTATTGCATGATTCGCAAAGAGCCCATCAGCTCAAAGCCGATTCCCCCAGCGCCGACCATGCCCATCACCGTGGAAGCGCGGAAGTTGTATTCCCAGCGGTAGATTGAAACATCCGCAAACTGCGGTAGGACCTGAGGCAACACGGCATGGAAGAGCACTTGCAATCGCGTGGCCCCAGCAGCCCGAGCAGCTTCCACCGGCGCTTCATCCACATGCTCTATGGCTTCGGCAAAAAACTTGCCGACCATGCCAATTGAATGCAGCCCGAGCGCCAGCACGCCTGGCAAGGCCCCAAAACCAACCGCCGCTACAAAGATGATGCCCATGATCAGCTCGGGCACCGACCGCAGCCCGTTCAGCACGACCCGGGTCAACTGAAACACCACCGGATGCGGCGATGTGTTGCGCGCCGCCAGAAACGCCAGCGGCAAGGACAGACTGACCGCAATTGCGGTCCCTGCAATGCTCATCGCCAAGGTATCGATCAATGGCGAAAACCAGCTTGCCGCATTACTGAAGTCAGGCGGAAAGGACTCTCCGGCCAGGGTCATAATGGCCGGCACACCCTGGGCCAGGGTGTCAAAGTCCAATAGATTCACATACCAGCTGGCAACCAGCACCACACCGAGAACCGCAGCGACTTGCGCCAGCTTGCGCTTCCAGCCCCGACCATAATCAGTCAGCACCTGTTGACGATCAGCCGTATCCTTCAACGCAACGCTCGAATGAACGCTCATAGCCGCTCCTTACATCGTGGCGAAGTCGAGCCCAAGCAGGCTACCCATATCGCGGATGATGTCGTAATCGGCATCCGCGATCGGAGCAAATCCTTCGGCCTTGAAGTTCTCTAAAACGGTCGGATCGTCCAGATTGACAAAAGCGTTCTTGACGCTGGCCTTGAGATCGGCGTCGAGATTCGAGCGCATGGCCCAGGGGTATTGCGGGTACTCTCCGCTGTAACCCAGCACCTTGACCTTGGTCGGGTCGATCAGACCAGTCTCTAATACGTGCTTAAAGATCACCTCTGACAGCCCTCCCGCGTCGGCATTGCCATTGGCTACGTTCACCGCCACCGCATCATGGCTGCCCACAAAATGTTGCTGATAATCCTTGTCGGCTTTCATCCCAGCTTCCACCAGCACCGTTTTGGGGATCAGGTGACTGGAGGTTGAAGCACGGTCGCCGTAGACCATCTTCTTGTCTTTCAGATCCCCGTAGGAATCCACACCAGAATCAACGTTGGCGATCAATACAGAACGGTAGGTAGGCTTGCCATCGACAAGCATTGCGGCAAAAGGCTCGATTTCACTTTTGCTCTTCGCCAGGACATAGGACAAGGGACCGAAATAGGCCAGATCAATCCGGCCAAAACGCATCGCCTCAATCATGGAGGAGTAATCCGTGGTGACGATCAACTGAACTTTCTTGTCCAGCGTGCTTTCAAGGTAGTCTTTCAGCGGCTGGTTGCGCTTGATCAGCTCCGAGGCGTTTTCATCTGGCAGCAGTGCCACCTTGAGGGTGTCAGGATTGGCGTCGGCAGCCATCGTTGAACTCGCTCCTGCAATAAAAAGACCTGCAGCCAGCACTATTTTGTTAAGCAGTTTCATTGAGCAATCTCCAGTTTTGTAACAGAGCGAAGGTGGGAGGCAGGGTTCGAATTTCCAGGACAGGCGTCAGCTGTCAGGGTATTAGCCTTCTCAGACGCCGCGTAGATACGCGCCAGCTGAGCCTCATTCAGCTCACCCGCTGCGCCATCAAAAACCATATGGGAGTTGGCCAGTCCGATAATGCGATCGGCAAAACGCTGGGCATACTCAAGCTGATGCAGAGACACCACGGCAGTGATGCCATCTTCCTGGCAAATGCGCTTGAGTAACGACAACACTATTTCCGAGGTGGCCGGGTCCAGGCTGGCAACGGGCTCATCGGCCAGAATCATGCTGGGTTCCTGGGCCAGTGCGCGGGCAATGCCTACCCGTTGTTGCTGCCCGCCGGAAAGCTGATCGACACGCATCAATGCCTTGTCGGCCAGACCCACGCGGTCGAGACAATGCAAAGCCAGATCAAGGTCATGCCGGGGCAAGGGAAACAGGCTGCGCCATGTACTGTGATAGGCCAGCCGGCCCGTTAGCACGTTAGCCAGCGCCGTGTGACGCAAGATCAACTGATGATGCTGAAAGACCATCGCAGTCTTGCGCCTGTGGCTACGCAGGCCAGTTCGCGCATCAAGCGGCCCAAACTCGCGGGATACCACCCGCCCGCTGGACGGCTGTACTAGATGGTTGAGTGTGCGTAACAAGGTCGACTTGCCCGCACCGGACAAACCCAGCAGCACAGTGAATTCGCCGTGAGCAAAACTCACGGAAGTCGAACGCAGCGCCACAACGCCCCCAGGATAGGTGACGCCCAAGTCGTCCACCCTGAGAATAGGGTTCGTCACATGTTTCGGTGCCATATGATCACCTTTAGCAATTTTTTGAACCGCTTTATTGCGAATCAGAATCCAACGCTAAGGTAAATAAGTGACGGTGGCGTGACGTAGACGTGACAGTTCGGATAACAAGCACTGACATAGGAAGTCTTCCCTGCCACTGGTAACCCACCTCAGCTGATACAGCTTGAACCGTACGTGACAATCGAGTGTCTGCTTGCTCTGCGTAGCGCCGTTGTGTAAAACGTTAAAACAAATCAAGCCCGCAACCATCGCCCTAGCAGTGTTTGATACGGAAGTGATTTGCAGGCCCATTAAGCACCATCACGGCTCCCAACTGACCACAACTCGAGTTTCTCAATGGAATCGCTTCTACTGCTGTTTTCCCAACCCACCACATGGGTGGCCCTGGCCACGCTGATCGCCATGGAGGTAGTGCTCGGCATCGACAACCTCATCTTCATTTCGATCTTGACCAACAAGCTTCCCGAAGGTCAGCGGGAACGCGCACGGCGCATCGGCATTGGCCTGGCGCTGGTTATGCGGTTGGGCTTGCTGGGAACCGTGGCCTGGATCGTTCAGCTAACCGAGCCTGTTTTCGAGCTGATGGGCAATGCTTTTTCCTGGAAAGACATGATCTTGATTGCTGGAGGTCTGTTTTTGTTATGGAAAGCAACCAAGGAAATCCACCACAGTATGGATCCGGAGTCTGGCGGTGACATGTTCGAAGGCAAGCCGCTGGAGAACGCGGTGACGATGGGCTTCGGTGCTGCAATTACGCAAATTCTGGTGCTCGACCTGGTGTTTTCCATCGACAGCATCATCACCGCTGTAGGGATGACTGAGCACGTCCCTATCATGGTTATCGCCGTAGTATTTGCGGTCACCGTTATGCTCGTGGCCGCAAATCCGCTAGCCAAGTTCATAAACGACAACCCGACAGTCGTGATGCTTGCCCTGGGTTTCTTGCTGATGATCGGTATGACGCTGATTGCCGAAGGCTTCGGTGCCCATGTTCCTAAGGGATACGTCTATGCAGCCATGGCGTTCTCAGCAGGCATCGAGGTGCTTAACATGTTGTCCCGACGTGCAAAACGAAAGCAGCGAGAGTCAACCATCTAAGGTGCGCACCAGCGCACCGGGGTTGGCGCCTATCTCTTCGGCAAGCACGCTCTGTTGTACGCCATCCCCGAGGCGATAGGCCAGCAGCAGAGTGTTGGCCAAGGCCGGCGGTAACCCCGAGTCAGCAAGAGCAATATGGCAACAATTGCTTGTGCAACGATCAGTGTTAGCATGCCTGACCATTGAAAAGAATATGGAAGATTATGTCGGGGCCTGAAACACGCCAAGTCCAGCTGGTCATTTGCGAACATTGCGATTCGGCATACCAGCGCCCTGCCCTGGCCCGCAAACAAACTGCCCACTGTCGGCGTTGCGGCGCACTGCTGGAGCGGGGCCGCCGCCTGAGCACCGACCAACTGCTGGCCTTGACCGTTGCGGCGGCCATTCTGTTTGTGTTTGCCAATACCTTTCCCATCATGGGCATCAGCATGCAGGGATTGAGCAACGAGGCCACGCTATGGGCAACCGTCGAAGCCCTGGCACAGGGGCGAATTACTTTGATTGCTCTGGTCACCGGCCTGAGCATTATCTTCGCGCCAGCCCTGCAGATCATTCTGCTCGCCTGGGTGCTTGTCTATGCCCGCAGTGGGCGAATGGCACCGGGGTTTCGCATCTGCATGCGCACGCTTGAGCATTTGCGTCCCTGGAGCATGCTGGAGGTCTGCTTGCTCGGTATTCTGGTAGCCATCATCAAACTGGCTGGCATGCTGGAAGTGCATCCCGGGATCGGTCTGTGGGCGATGTCCATGCTGACGGTACTGATCATATTGATTGGCGGCCGTGATGTCCGTGAGCTGTGGAACGAACTGGAAATCACTCCATGATCAGCCAACCTCCCTATGCCGCGGAGCTGGGACTGCAGCTGTGTCATGACTGCGGCAATGCTTGCCAACTTACTGATCGCGAATGCCCCCGCTGCTGGTCTGTATTACACGCCCGCAAGCCGAACAGCATTGGCCGCACCTGGGCGTTTCTGATTGGCGCGCTGATCCTTTATATACCGGCCAATCTGCTGCCGGTGATGTATACCGACATGCTTGGCAACGGCAGCGAAAGCACCATCCTCAGCGGCGTCATCGAGTTCTGGAGGGGCGGTTCCTGGGATATCGCCCTACTGATCTTCATCGCCAGTGTGGTGGTGCCCTGTATCAAGTTTTTTGTGCTCGGACTGCTATTGGTTACCGCCCAGCGTCGTAGCCGTTGGGCCATGCCCGAGCGGGCACGGCTCTACCGTTTTATTGAAGTTATCGGCTACTGGTCGATGCTCGATGTGCTGGTGGTTGCCCTGGTGGCAGCGCTGGTGCAATTCCGTGCCCTAAGCACCATAGAACCGCGTCTGGGCATTCTGTTCTTCGGCCTGGTCGTCGTACTGACGATGATGGCCTCAATGAGCTTCGATCCGCGATTGATTTGGGATGCAGAGAAAAACGATGTCAGATAACCCGTATAACCCCAACGCCTCCCCTGCCGCTGCCGGCAGCCCGGAAATCAAGCAGCGCCGCGTGCGTATTTCGCTTATCTGGCTGGTCCCCATCGTTGCGGCATTGGTGGGGGTGTCCATGATGGTACAGAGCTGGCTGTCTGCCGGCCCGCAGATCACTGTGAGTTTTTTGACGGCGGAAGGCCTGGAAGCCAACAAGACACAGGTCAAATACAAGAACGTGGTCATCGGCAGGGTCACCGGCATCACCTTGACTGAAGACCGAACCCGGGTCGTTGCCACCATCGAGCTGGATCAGAATACCGACGCATTTACCCGGGAAGATGCCCAGTTCTGGGTGGTTCGCCCACGCATTGGTGCCGGTGGCGTATCCGGTGTCGACACCCTGTTGTCCGGCTCCTTCATTGGCGCTGACCCCGGCGATGCCACAGAAAGCCGCCACGCGTTCACCGGCCTCGAGGCGCCCCCGCCAGTGACCTTTGGCGTGGAAGGCAAGCGCTTCACGCTGCGCACCAGCGATCTCGGCTCGCTGGATATTGGTTCACCCATCTACTACCGCCGTATTCCGGTAGGTCAAGTTGTTTCCTATGCCCTGAGCGAAGACGGCAAGGGCGTTGCTGTACAGATATTCGTTAATGCGCCCTATGACGACTTCATTACGGCAGACACCCGTTTCTGGAATGCCAGCGGCGTGGATGTATCCCTTGCCGCCGACGGCTTCAAGGTCAATACCCAGTCGCTGTCGTCGATTCTTGCCGGCGGGATTGCCTTCCGTGCCCCCAATTACAGCCCTGATACCGAACCCGCGACCGAGGATCGTGAGTTTGTGTTATTCAATGATATGGGCCAGGCGATGGCGCCCGACGACGGGCCAGCGCGCTTCGTACAAATGCGTTTCGATCAGACTCTGCGTGGCCTGAATGTCGATGCACCGGTGGAGTTTCTGGGTGTGCCGATCGGCCGGGTGGTGTCGGTCAAGCTCGACTATGACGCCAGCAGCAAGAGCTTCCCGGTGCTGGTAGGTGCCGTTATCTATCCCAATCGCCTCGGTGCGGCACATGACAAACTGCTGGCTCTGATTGAAGGTAATGACGAAGAACGGAGTGCACACCTGATCCGGGTGTTTGTCGAGCAAGGCCTGCGCGCCCAGGCACGCACCGGCAACCTGTTGACCGGCCAGCTCTACATTTCACTGGACTTTGATCGCCGCGCGGCCGACGTGGTGTTCGACCCGCACGCCCGACCTTTGGTAATCCCCACCATACCCGGTAGTTTCGACAAGTTGCAGGAACAACTGCAAGCCGTGGTGGACAAGCTCAGCAAATTGCCGATCGAGTCGATGGCGAGCAATCTGGATGGCAGCCTGAGCGAGTTGCGCAAAACGCTCGAGCAGGTCAACAGCGGCGTGCTGCCTCAACTGCAAAGCACCCTGGAACGCTCGGAACAGACGCTGCAGAATGCCAATCAGGCATTGGCTGACGGTTCACCCCAGCGCCAGCAAGTAGGCGACACGCTCGAGGAAGTACAGCGCGCAGTGCGCTCAGTCCGCGTCCTCACCGACTACCTGGGCCGCCATCCCGAGTCCCTTATCCGCGGGCGCGTCAATGCCGAGTCGCCAGCCAGCTTCAAGGGCGGTGCCACCTCCCGTGAACTCAATATGGAGCCCCAATGATGACTCTGCGCCGCTATCTACCTATTTCTCTTCTCTGCATGGCCAGCCTGCTGGCAATGAGCGCCTGCAGCTCCACGCCCAGGCAGTATCACACGCTCATCCCGACACAACCGGCAGCGACCACTCCTGTAAAGAAGGCTGACTTTCAGCTCCAGCTCATGCCCGTGCGCATACCGGTACAGGTCGACCAGCCCAGCCTGGTGATCCGCGAAAGCGACGGCCGGCTGACCATCTTGGAGAACGCACTCTGGGCATCGCCCCCGGCTGACGAGTTCCATGACGCCCTGGCCTTCGAGCTGGAAAACCGCCTCGGCGTCCGCGATCTGGCGGGACTTCCAGGCACAGCCGAGCAGCCGGTACTGACCGTTCGTACCGATGTACGCCGATTCGACTCGCTGCCAGGCAGCCATGTCGCGGTGGATGTGGTGTGGAATATTGAACTCAGCAATACGCTGGACAATAAAAAACGCGGCCTGACCTGCGCCAGCGTGATCCATGAGCCCGCAAACCATGAACTAGCCAATCTGGTATTGGCCCACCAGCGCTCGATCAGCAAGCTAGCGGATGCCATTGCAAACACGGCGCAAAAATGGAAAGCAAACCCCACCCGAGGTTGCCCGTAACAACGCAGCAATATGGCTGAAGCGTCAAAGCCCAGAAAGCGGGGCTTTGACGCTCATATCTATGGGAGAGCCCATCGCTCCAGATCGCTATCCCCTTATCTCCTCTCCCAGAAGCAGCTGACGATACCGGCGCCAAAGCTGATCCGCGATCGTCAGGCACTTTCCTGTCCCGTGTCGGTCTACCTTGCTGTTTCACATGGGATATTTTATGCAGTTATCTAGTAAGGTTCTTTCCATCGCTGCGCTGTTGGGCGCTTCCATGCTATCCGGTACGGCATTTGCCGAGGCGGTTGTAAATGGCAATCCGCCCGATGAGGTTACTCAGGCAGGCGATGTAGCCGACAAGGTCGTGGTTGGATGGGTTGAAAAGGGTCTGATCCTGCCTGAACAGACCGCGGTGAAAATCAAGATAGATTCCGGTGCGCTTATTTCGTCCATGCACGCGGTCAATCTGGAAGAGTTTACCCGCAAGGACAAAAAATGGGTCCGCTACGACGTCACGGTGAAAGATGTAGATACCGACGAGCGAGTGACCATGAATTTCGAACAACCGCTCTATCGGAAAATGACGGTGAGGGGTGCGGGGGGTGAGGATCACCGACCGGTGGTGAAGATGCGCATGTGCATCGGCAACCGCGTTTTCGAAGAACAGTTTTCCCTGCGCGACCGTAGCGATATGAATTATCCGGTGCTACTCGGCCGCCAGACCATCAATCATATCGGTCTGATTGATGTGGACAGCACCTTCATTCTGCCCCTCGATTGCCCGGAGAGCGCCCAGGGGAACAGCGCAGCCACCGGCAGAGGATAAGGAACCACTAGAGGCTCATCGCTGACTCGATGCTGCGCCGCCGGCAGGGACGGCGCACCATCACTGCTTAGACAGGAGTTGAGGAGACCCAGGCACCGTACTGGGTCTCGATTTCCAGTATTCCATTTATCAGGAACTGGACGCCTATTAAGCACATGGGCAGCAGTGGCCTCAAGCAGATCCTTGCCGGTTCCAGCCACAAGAGCTGCATCCCTCGGCCCCTCGCTGTGCCCGCCGCGCGTAGCCCAACAATGCATCGGTCAACTCTGGGCCACGAAGCGCTTTAAGCACTTTCGGGGTAGGTGTCCCGTCGTCTGCGAGGCCAAGGCCGACACTCTTACAGGCCGACTTGGCGTTCGCAATGACTTCGGAGCCAACGAAGTTTGGTGCACCCGTGCGGAAGCCGCCACACGCACGAATCTTTCCCAGGAGACCCATAGCGAACTGCGAGGCGGCGGTGGGTTTGTCCTTGCCTCGTACAGCACAGCTCTGATCCGCATGGCCTTCCTGATTATCTTCCCCTTTTGCTTGGGATCGAAGGTCGTCAGCCCAGACGCATTGATTTGAAGTTCGTGTCCGAATGCGATGGCTATATCGATAGCTTCCGTTATTACCCGAGTCGTCTACTAACTGGGCAAATGCGTGTACGATCGTGTCTGTAACATGAATTTGCGGCATATTGTTTGCAATTAGGAATCAAGCGCTCATATGCCATGTGATCCACCCGATACCGGCCGAAAGACACCACTAACTCAAATAGCTAATAATAAAAATACACCGTTGCGTCTCTGCTTCGCAGACCGCGCTGTTCCAGGTTTGCTATCCGCTCATCCCTAACGGGGCTGGCTATCGTCAGCCTTCCAAATCCCTGACGCCTACGGCCTGGCTTCCCGCTTCGGGACTGCGCGCTTCGCGGCCGTTACCTGTCCAGCCATCTTTCCTGGACGCTGTGAGTCATCATAGGTTAGCACTAAAGTAGCAAATGATTAAGATTTTCCTCACTTGATAGCATTGCGTCTAGTTGTCGCCCACCCGAGAATCCAATCCCAGTACGTAGCTTGAACCTGATAACAAACTCAAGCCGGGAATAAAAAGAGATTCATCATGAAACTTCAGACGACTCCAGCACTCAAGCCCAGCTACTGGCGTGAGTCCATCGACACGATCACTCCTCGCCCAGCCCTACAGGGTACCGAACATGCGGACATCACCATCATTGGCGGAGGCTACGTTGGTCTCTGGACTGCCCTGACCATCAAGCAGCATGAGCCGGACTGTAATGTAGCGCTGCTTGAGCAGCACCTATGCGGTGACGGCGCATCAGGACGCAACGGCGGTTTTGTCATGTCCTGGTGGCCCAAAATAGGCACGCTGCGCTCATTCTGCAGCGACGAACAGGCTCTGTTCCTGGCGAATAGCGCGGAGCAGGCCATCAGCGAGCTGGGTGAGTTTTGTCAGGAGCACGACATTGATGCTCATTTCCTACAGAAAGGCTGGCTGTGGACTGCTACTACTCCGGCCCATATCGATTCCTGGCGAGGCACTCTTAAGGTCTGTGAGCGACTCGGAGTGCGCCCCTTTGAGTTGGTCAAAGCTGAGGATCTAAAACGCCGAACCGGTTCCGATAAGCACCTGGCCGGCGTATTTGAGGCTTCCAATGCCACGGTGCAGCCCGCTGCCCTGGTACAGGGTATGCGTCGTGTAGCACTGGAAGCTGGCGTCAGAATCTTCGAACGCTCTGGTGTCACAGATATCGAACCCGGCGCACCGGTGCTAGTCAGCACCGCTGGCGGCAAGATAAGTACAAACAAGGTGATTCTTTGCAACAACGCCTGGGCTGCTTCCATCCCACAACTATCCCGACTGATAACACCGGTCAACAGCTCCATCGTTACCAGCCAACCGCTTGGGCAACGCCTGGACCAGATCGGTTGGATCGACGGCGAGTCAATTACCGATTCGCAGCTGATGGTGAACTACTACCGCACCACCCGCGATGGTCGCATCGCCTTCGGCAAAGGCACGGGCGCTCTGTCCTACAACGGCAAAATCAATGAAGTCTTCAGCGAGCATCCGCAAAGTATCGAGATGACCCGCCATGACTTTCTCGGCACTTATACCTCACTGTCCGAAGCGGACATCAGCCACAGCTGGTCCGGCCCGGTTGACCGCACCTATGACAGCTTGCCGGCTTTCGGTCACCTGTCTGGCAATCCGGATATCGTTTACGGCATTGGCTGGAGTGGTAATGGCGTAGGCCCAGGCCGCATCGGCGGTCGCATTCTTGCGAGCTTGGCACTGGAGCGCAGAGATGAATGGTCCCAGTGCGCTTTGGTTGGACGCCACAATCGGACCTTTCCACCCGAACCATTCCGCTATCTAGGTGGAACGCTGGTGCGTAACGCCGTCATCCGTAAAGAGCGCGCAGAAATGCAGGGTGCAGCACCGTCAAAAATCGATTTATTACTGGCGAGCCTGGCGCCCGCCGGCTTGGAAGACAAATCCTGAGGAGTGATATATGGAACCTATCGTCGTACGTGCCGTAAATGAAGACAGTTTTGGTGCCGAAGTACCGGTCGGCGCCCCCTTAGGCAATCTGCTGGCTATTACCCGCACCGCCGGAGACCAACCGGTGACCGCTTCAGGCACTCACATGGGCGTATGGGAATGTTCTCCTGGCCAGTTTGAGCGAATGGTGCCGCAGGCCGAGTACAGCTACTTCCTCAGCGGTGAGGGCTGCTTCACTCCGGAGGGTAGTGAACCGGTGCAGTTCTGCGCAGGTGACATGATCTATTTCCAGGCCGACACAAAAGGAGTCTGGAATATAAGGCAGACCGTACGTAAGGCTTATCTGATCATTCATTGAGACGCCGCCCAGACCGGGTGGCAACTATAAAAAGAACAACCGATAGCAGGTAAATCATGTCCAACCAACAACAACCCATAAGCCATGAGTCAGGTCTGGTAGCCCGCCAGATCCGACCCCTGGAAACCATCGGCATCATCATCGGTACCAACATCGGTGCCGGCGTACTCAGCATGGCCTTTGCGGCGCGTAAGGCAGGTTATCTGCCTTTGCTGACATTCCTCATTATCACCTGCATCTTTTGCGTGATAACAATGTTGTACGTTTCCGAAACCTGCCTGCGCACACGCGGCAATCATCAGTTAAGCGGCCTTACTCGCCGCTATCTGGGTCCCATTGGTGGGTGGCTAATCTTCTTTGCAGTCGCAGCCAACAGTTATGGCGCACTGGTGGCCTACATGTCTGGCAGTGGCAACATCATGACCGAGCTGCTCGGTGATTACGGGATGACGCGCCAGCTCGGCAGCCTGCTGTTCTTTATACCCTCCGCACTGGTGCTGTATCTGGGGTTGAAGGCGTTGGGGGTAGCGGAAAAGTTCATCAGCGGAGCCATGGTGACCATTGTCGTTCTGCTCATCGGCGCCACGGTTTTGCATGACAACACGGACATGGCTCACCTGTGGCACTCCCAGTGGAAGTATGCGATACCGGTATTCAATCTGGCGGTGTTCGTTTTTGGTGCACAGTTCCTGGTTCCCGAATTGGTACGCGGCAACCTGGAAACCCCGACCAAAATTCCGCGTCTGATCATCACCGGCATGGTGCTCACGTTGATTCTGGTGGCAGCCATCCCCGCCTCTGTAATCGCGCTGGTCGGCATGGATAACCTATCCGAAGTAGCCACCCTGAGCTGGGGCAGATCACTTGGCAGCTGGGCTTACTACACCGCCAACTGCTTTGCCCTGTTGGCTATGCTTACTTCCTACTGGGGATTGGGTGGCTGTCTGTTTACCAATATCTTCGATCATTTCCGTCTGGGCAGCGAAAATCACAAGGGCAAACGCCTGCTGGTGCTCGTTGCCGTGGGAGTTCCACCTTTCCTGCTGGTATATTCGGGCCTTGGCAGCTTTGTCAACGCGTTGTACTTTGCGGGCACCTTTGGCGGTGTACTGATGGGCATCATTCCGATTCTTTTACTGCGTGCAGCACGCCGCACGGGTGACAGAACACCGGAGTTCGTGTGTGGCTGGTACGCACATCCTGCCATTCAGGTTTTCATCGTGGTCCTGTTCGCTTCAAGCGCCGTTTATGCCCTCGCCTCCGTATTCGGCCTGCTGCCAAGCAGTTGGTAGAGTTCGACAAGCAACCCCCCTTCAGTTCGGGGCAGCCCGGACTGAATACTGAAAGCCCAGGAGGCCCCATGCAGCTACAGATCATCGACATAGTACAGACCTCCGAATTGCAAACCCGCTTTCTTGCGGGAGCAAAAGGCAGCCAGCGTCTGGTTGGCTGGGCACATGTATGCGAACTTGCCGAACCTACAGAGTGGTTGGGCGGAGATGATCTGCTGATGACCACGGGGCTGGGCATTCCAGCCGGAGCTGACAAACAGCGAATCTATATCGAGAAGCTCGCTGCTGCTGGGTTGGCAGGCATCATGATCGGGGAAAACATGCAGGCTCCGGATGACCTAACGGCACTGAAGGAAGCCGCCGACCGGCTTGACTTTCCAGTACTGCTGACGCAATACGGCATCCCCTTCTCCAGCGTTACTCGCGCCATCATTGATGCTGAACGTAACCGAGAGTTCGAGCGGCGCAATGCGTTCAACCGCCTTTCGACAACAGCGCGCATGGCCATTCAGGGGCAAAGCCTGGCACAGCTCATTGCTCGACTGGAAACCGATATCAGTGCCAGTCTGATGATTCTCGACCCGCAACAGAGCAACACGCTTTGGCATCCACACGCCATGGCCATGCCTGCCGAGCTGAAAGAGTCGCTGAGCCGTCAGCCATTGGACTTTGCTGACAACCAGCCGGCAATTCGTCGTTACATGCTGAGCTCCGGCGAAATGTTCGCGACACTCATACCTTCAGCCAGAAACCTGGTGCTGCTCGTCCACAACAAACAACAGAAATATTTCGACTACAGCCTGTTACATCATCTGGCTGCCGTGGTCAGCATTTCAATTGAGCACCTTTACATGGGTCTGGAGCGTTCACTTCGTCTGGGCTCGCAACTACTGGATGACCTGCTCAGTCAGAGGCTCACTCCGTACCAGTCAAGTAAGCAGATCAGTGACTTCCAACTTGAACTGGAAAGCGCATGTATTGCTATCACCCGCCCGGAAGACCGCTCACTAATCACATGGGGAGTGCAGCTACAACGCATGCAGGTACCAGTTATCTTCCGACTGACTGGCGATGACATTACTCTGCTGGCCCACCCCGATAATCTCCCGATCATCCAGCGTGTGGTGGGCTCAGCACTGGGTGTCAGCACCTGCATAGGCGATTACCAGCGTCTGCCCGAAGCATTGCGCGAAGCCCGCTTGGCACTCCTGCATGCCGACACGCCGAGTTGTTGGTTCTATTCGGAAATCATCGATAGAGCGCCATGGCTGCCGAACAACCTCGATGAGGCAACTCATACCTTCAGGCGTATCCTCGGGCCTCTGGAGGAACACGACAAAGCCCAGGGCTCCAGTCTGTTGCATTCATTGAAGGTTTTTCTAGAGCAGAATCGCTCGTGGGTTGCTGCTGCCAGACAATTGCACATACACAAAACCACACTGGTTTACCGCATCCGCAAGATCGAGTCACTCACCAACCGTTCGCTGGACAAGACCGAAGATGTCGCCATTCTCTGGCTGGCCTTCAAGTCTGGTGAACTGGCTGGCCTGTTCACCAGTGAATGAACAAGCTGGATAGCCCACTACAATTCAAGGACACATCAATGCCCCCTTCAGAACTGCTCAGACAGCAAGCCTACATCAACGGTGTATGGGCAGATGCTATCGATGGCAACACTCAGAACATCTATAACCCGGCTACCGGCGAACTGCTGGGCTGCGTGCCTGTCATGAGGCAGCAGGAAGCCCGTCAGGCCATTGATGCTGCCAAACGCGCCCTGCCCGGTTGGAGCTTCCTCACGGCCAAGGAGCGCTCGGCCAAACTGCGCAGCTGGTTCGAATTGATACTCAGCCATCAGGAAGAACTTGCTCGACTGATGACCCTTGAGCAAGGCAAGCCTCTGCACGAAGCCCGGGGAGAAATCCAATACGCAGCCTCTTTTGTGGAATGGTTCGCCGAAGAAGGCAAACGCATCTACGGCGATATCATTCCAGCCCCTCAGAGTAACCAGCGCCTGCTGGTTCTTAAACAACCGGTGGGCGTAGTAGCAGCGATCACCCCATGGAACTTCCCGGCGGCAATGATCACCCGAAAGGCAGCGCCAGCACTTGCCGCTGGCTGCACCCTGGTGCTAAAACCAGCACCTCAGACGCCTTTTTCCGCATTGGCACTGGCCAAGCTGGCCGACCAGGCCGGCATTCCTGCTGGCGTGTTCAACGTCATCACTGGCGATGCGGTAGAAATCGGCGGCGAGCTGACTGGCAACCCCACGGTGCGCAAACTCACCTTTACCGGCTCAACCAACATCGGCCGCCTGTTGATGAGTCAGTGCGCCCATGACGTCAAAAAGGTATCACTGGAGCTGGGCGGCAATGCGCCCTTCATCGTCTTTGAAGATGCCGACCTGGATAAAGCCGTGGCCGGTGCCTTGGTGGCCAAATACCGCAACAACGGCCAGACCTGCGTATGCACCAATCGCATCTATGTACATGACGGCGTCTATGACGAGTTTGCCGAGAAACTGAAGCAGGCAGTATCCGCTTTCCAGGTCGGTAACGGACTGGACACTGACATCACCGTAGGGCCCCTTATTGATCAGGTCGCCATGGACAAGATTCGCTCACATATCGAGGATGCAGTAACCAAGGGCGCCAAAGTGTTGCTGGGTGGAAAGCCGCATGCACTGGGTGGCACTTTCTTCGAGCCGACCATTCTTACCGATGTCCCGAAGGATGCCTTGGTGGCCAGGGAAGAAACCTTTGGACCGCTGGCCCCGCTGTTCCGCTTCAGCAATGATGACGAGGTCGTTCGATACGCCAATGACACTGAGTACGGCCTCGCTGCCTATTTTTATACGCAGAATATGAACCGCATCTTCCGTGTTGCCGAGGCACTCGAATACGGCATGGTGGGCATCAATACCGGTGCGATATCCAATGAAATGGCTCCCTTCGGAGGGATGAAGTCATCAGGCCTCGGACGTGAAGGGTCCAGGTATGGCATCGAGGAGTACCTGGAAATCAAGTATCTGAATCTCAATCTGTAAACGGCTCCCTCATCTAGAAAATGGTGAGGCAACGGCTAACCAACCAGCCGCGGCCTTCCATATCACCATGTAAGTGCAGCGTACCGGGGATAAGGGCTATCGTAAGTCAACGGCCCTGTTTTCCCGGCCGCTGCTTGCGCGTCCCAGTCTGCTGATACGGTGCCCCTCCTCTGCATTATCGGGTTTCTCTTCCCGATGACCTGTTTGTCATACCAATCGCCTGTTTTTTTATATGCAGGTGCGGCCCTCGGCTTCGATACTGATGCCATGTCGCGGCCCGTATCAGACAGACCTGGAAAACTGTTTATGATCCAGACCATGCGTGTACGACACGCTGGAGCCGACAGCCCACTTATAAAATATAAAGGCAATGCGAAAAAGGCGCTTTCGTCTAGGTCATTGCTCGTGAGAGGTCACCCCCTTGGACAAGAACAACATCTCGCTGGAAGATGCTCCGCTGAACAGTTTTCATAAAAAACTGACTCTGTATTCTTCCGCTGCACCCTTTTTGGACGGTTATGTCCTGAGCATTATCGGCGTTGTCATGTTGCAGATGAGCAACGCCTTGCAACTGACCTCTCTGCAGGAAGGATTGATCGCCGCCTCATCTCTGATAGGCATGTTCATGGGCGGTTTTATCGGCGGTCTGTTTACCGACCGGCTGGGGCGCAAGACCTTGTATTTACTGGTACTGGTTGCCCTTGGGGTATTCTCGCTGGCGCAATTCTGGGTTACCACAGCCTGGGTACTGATTCTATTGCGCTTATTGCTCGGTATCGCCATTGGTGCCGACCATCCCTTGGCCACCTCCTTGTTGGCGGAGTTCCTGCCCAAGAAACAGCGTGGTTCGCTGCTGGCCAGCTTGGTGATGATGTGGTTTGTGGGCGCCGCCTGCGCTTATATCGCTGGGGAATTCATTCTGCAGGTTGGTGGTGATGATGCCTGGCGCTGGGCACTGGCCAGTGCCGTGGTGCCTGCGGGGCTGTTTCTGATCATGCGTATCGGCACTCCGGAGTCGGCTCGCTGGCTGCTGAGCAAGGGCCGTCTGGCTGAAGCCGATCAAGTCATCAAGAAAGTCTATGGCGCCGCCTATTCCGTGAATAACCTGCCGGAGAAGAGCCCGGAAAAGGATGTCTCTGTCTGGGCGCTTTTCCATTCGGCCTATGGCAAAAGAATCTTCTTCGTCACCTTTTTCTGGACCTGTTCGATCATTCCGCAGTTTGCCATTTATGCCTTTGCTCCACGTATTCTGCAGACCATGGGTCTGACCGGTGACTGGGCATCCTACGGCGCGGTGGCCATCACCCTGATGTTCGTCATGGGCTGCTTTGTCGCCGTGAAACTGGTCAACCCGCTGGGTCGCCGCAAGCTACTGCTGCACAGCTTTCTCTGGTCCGGACTGGCACTGCTGTTGCTGGGGCTGTTCCCTGACGGTCCGGCCATCATGATCCTCGTCCTGTTCGGCGGCTACGCTGTATTCATCGGCGGCGCCCAGGTTCTGCAATACGTATACCCCAACGAGCTGTTCCCCACGGAGATTCGTGGCTCTGCCGTTGGCCTTGCCACATCCCTGTCAAGAATTGGCGCGGCAGTGGGTACCTATCTGGTGCCGATTTCGCTGACGACCATTGGTATCGGCAACACCATGCTGGTGGCATTCGGGGTCTCGGTTGTGGGTTTCGTCGTCAGCCTGTTCATGGCGCCGGAAACACGCTCCATGGATCTCCATCTTGCCGGCTCGCTGGAACATTGAGCTTCCGCTTTCAGATCTGAGGTTTTGACATGTCATTCAAACGCACTATTTACGCAGTCGACACCCATGCCGGCACTCCGATGCGCGTTATTACCGGCGGAGTACCGCATATCCCTGGCAACACTGTATTCGAAAAGATGAAGTGGCTGGAGGAGAACGATGACCAGCTGCGCAAGCTGATGCTACGCGAGCCCCGCGGTTATCCGGCGCACTGCTGCAATATCATAGTTCCGCCCTGCCACCCCGAGGCGGACGCCGGTTACATCATAATGGAGCAGATTGAGTATCCGGTGATGTCCGGTGGCAATACCATCTCGGTGGTAACCGTGCTGCTGGAAATGGGCATGCTGCCGATGCAGGAGCCGGTTACCGAGCTGGTGCTGGAGGCCCCCGCCGGGCTGATCCGAGTCAAGGCCGAATGCCGCAACGGCAAGGTGAAGAACGTCACCTTCCAGAACGTACCGGCCTTCGCTGCCCACCTGGATGCAGTGATCGAGGTTCCGCACCTGGGCAAGGTCACCGTGGATGTGGGCTGGGGTGGCATGTTCTATGTCATTGCCGATGTCCGTCAGTTCAAGGGGCTGGAACTCAAGCCCGAGCACGGCCGGGAAATCACCCGCGTGTCGTCCATGATCAGACAGGCTGCCATCGAGCAGCTCCCGGTGGCCCACCCCGATTATCCGGGGGTGGGTATCACCATCTCGCAACTTTCCGGCCCGACTGAAGACCCGAATGCGGACTGGAAGAACGCAGTCACCATGGCTTCCGGCGATTTCTCATGGGACGACCCGGCAACCTGGACCGGCGCCCTGGATCGCTGCCCTTGCGGCACCGGCACCTCAGCCAAGATGGCCGTGCTGCATGCCAAGGGCGAGTTGCCGCTGCATCAGGATTTCCGTCATCAGGGGCTGGTCAACAATATCTACACCGGCCGACTGATCGAGGAAACCCGTATCGGCGAGCACACCGCCGTGATACCCACAGTGACCGGCACCAGCTGGATCTATGGCCTCAACACCTTTGTGCTGGATCATGACGACCCCTTCACCGAAGGCTTCACCATCGGCGACATCTGGGCCTGAGCACCAGAGCCATTACGAGGAACTGAATTATGTACAGAGGCTTCTGGTACGCCCAGGCACTGGATCTGGATAGTGCGCTGGCACCACCGCTGGAGGAATCCACCCAGGCTGATGTCTGTATCATCGGCGGTGGCTATCTGGGCCTGTGGTCGGCCATCCGCATGAAGAAGGCCAACCCGGCACTGGATATCGTCATCATCGAGAAGGATCGCTGCGGCGGCGGTGCCAGCGGTCGCAACGGCGGTCTGGCCAACAACTGGTGGGCCAAGTACCTGTCCCTGCTGGACATCTGCGGTGAGGCCGAGGCACGTCGCATCTGCGAAGCTGCCGAGTCGGCAATCGACGAAATCGGTGATCTGTGCCGGGAACACAATATCGACGCGCAGTTTCGCAAGGACGGCTGGTTGTGGACCGCCAGCAATCAACGCCAGCATGAGTCCTGGCTGGTGCTGACCGATAGCCTGGACAAGCACAATGCCAACCCGTTCCGGGCAGTCGACCCCGAGTTCGCCCGACAGAAGTCCGGCTCACCGCGCATTCTGTCCGGCATCTTCGACCCGAATGCCGCTACCGTGCAGCCAGCCATGCTGGCCCGCGGCATGCGCCGGGTGGCACTGGAGCTGGGCGTACGTATTTATGAGAAAACCCCGCTGACCCACCTTGAGCGCAGCAAGCCCCCGGTGGTGCATACCCCCCGCGGCCGTATTCGTGCACAGAAGGTAGTGATCGCCATGAACGCCTGGGGCGCCCAGTTCCCGGAGCTGAAGCGGATGATAGTCGTCATGTCCAGTGACATGGTGGCCACCGCTCCGGCCAAAGAACGCCTGGATGCCACCGGCTTCCGCGATGGTGTCTGCGTGACGGACTCGCGTACCGTGCTCAACTACTGGCGCAACACGCCGGATGGTCGCATCGTGTTCGGCAAACCGCTGGGACAGTTCGCTTTCGCCTCGAAGATCGGCAATCTGTATGACCGGCCCTGCCCCGCCGCCGAGGCGGTCACCGCCGAGATGCGCTCTTTCTACCCCGAGCTGGCCGACGTGCCTGTGGTCAGCAGTTGGACCGGTCCGCTGGACCGTGCCATGAAGGGACTACCCAAGTTCGGCTACCTCGGCGGCCATCGGGATATCGTCTACGGTATCGGCTTCTCCGGCAACGGCGTGGCAACCACGGTATTTGCCAGTCGCATCATCAAGTCGCTGGTCGAAGAAGCCAATGACGAATGGGCCAACTGCGGGCTGGTGGAGCAGAAGATGAAACTGCTGCCACCTGAACCGTTCCGCTTCGTCGGCGCACGCATCGTGCGCGATGCCCTGGTGCGCAAGGAGTCGCTGGAAGACGAGGATCGCAATGCCGATCCATTGACCAATCTCCTGTCGTCGCTGGCTCCGGCCGGTTACGTACCCAAGAAAATCGCTACCAAGGGATAATCATGTCTCACCACATCGTGTTTCTTGATAACGAAGGCATTGCCCCTTCCGTTTCCATTCCGCAGCTGCCCTTCCCGCATACCTGGGATAGCTACGAATATACCTCGCCGGATGAGGTGGTGGAGAGGTTGAAGGATGCCACCATCGCCATGACCTGCAGCGTGCCGCTGCGGGCCGAACAGCTGCGCCAGCTGCCGAAACTGAAGATGATCTCGCTGGCACTGACCGGTACCGATATTGTCGACCTCGACTACTGCCATGAGCACGGTATTGTCGTCGCCAACGTGCCCGGCTATGCGTCCAATACCGTGGCCGAACATACCATTGCGATGATGTTCGAGCTGCTGCGCAAAACCTCCAGCTACCACCGGCTGATGCAGAAGCTGCGGCGCGGCGAGGCAACCAGGAAAAACATCTATTTCGACTTCCGCATCCGGGACGTTGCCGGCAAGACTCTGGGAATCGTCGGCAACGGTGCCATTGCCAGGCGTCTGGCCGAACTGGCCCGCAACCTCGACATGCAGGTTTGCCTGTATGACAACAATGGCAAGTACCAGGGCGAGGAATACATGCCGTTGGCGCAGTTGCTGAAGCGCAGTGACGTGCTGTCGCTCCACGTGCCCTTGACCGACGACACCCGGGACATAATCGGCGCAGCAGAGCTGGGACAGATGAAGCCCGACGCCATCGTGATCAATACCGCCCGCGGCGGTATCGTCAACGAAGCAGCACTGATCGACGCACTGCAGAACGAGACCATCGGTGGGGCTGCACTCGATGTATTGGTCAATGAACCCATCGACCCGCAGGACCCCATCTTCCAGCTGATCGATCGCGACAACTTCATCCTCAATCCCCACGTTGCCTGGAGCAGCGTGGATGCCATGCAGGGACTGATCGACAAGGCACTCGACAACATAGCCCAGTTTGTTGATGGCCGTGCTCCCCGCTTCGTTATTCAAAAAAAGGTATGTGCATGAGCAGCTCTCTGAAAACCAGTTTCGTCAATGGCGTATTTGTCGAGGCTGACAGCCAGTGCGACGTACTGGAAAACCGCAACCCCTCCAACGCGGAGGAAATCGTCGACCGCTTTGCCCGGGCCGATGCCGCGCTCACGGAAAAGGCTATTGCTGCAGCCAGAGACGCTGCCGGATCCTGGGGGCGTACCAACCCACAGGTACGTGCGGACATTCTCGACCGCATCGGCAGCGAGATTCTCGAGCGCCGCCAGGAACTGGCCGAGCTGCTGTCCCGCGAGGAAGGCAAGGTGGTGCGTGAGGCGCTGGGTGAAGTTGAGCGCGCCGGTCGCTCATTCAAGTTCTACGCCCAGGAAGTACTCCGTGCCAACGGAGAGAAATACGAGTCGGTACGCGAAGGGGTCAGTGTCGATGTATTCACCCAGCCGATCGGCGTGGTGGGCATCATCAGCCCATGGAACTTCCCTATCGCGATTCCCGCCTGGAAGGCTGCACCGGCGCTGGCTTTCGGTAACACTGTGGTAATGAAACCAGCTGAATTAGTGCCTTCATCAGCCTGGGCATTGGCCGAGATCATCTCCCGCTCCGGTATGCCCGCGGGAGTATTCAATCTGGTAATAGGCCCGGGACGTACCGTTGGCGATACCATCATCCGCTCACCGAAAGTGGATGCGATTACCTTTACCGGGTCGGAGGGCACCGGGCGCCAGGTGGCCGAAATCGCCGCCCAGCGACTGATCAGGGTACAGCTGGAGATGGGCGGCAAGAACCCGCTGGTGGTACTGGACGATGCGGATCTGGATGTCGCCATCGAAGTTGCCCTGAACGGCTCCTTCTACTCCACCGGCCAGCGTTGCACTGCCAGTTCGCGGCTGATCGTCACCACCGGCATCCATGACGAATTCGTTGCCCGGCTGGCCGAACGCACACGAGCGCTGCGCGTGGGCGACCCCCTGTGTGCCGATACCGATATCGGTCCGGTGGTCGATCCAAGCCAGCTCAAGCAGAATCTGGCGTATATCGAATCGGGACTGCAGGAAGGCGCCACCCTGATCTGCGGCGGTGAATATCTGGAAAATGACAAGGGCGCCTACCACTTCTCGCCGGCCCTGTTTGTCGATGTGCAACCACACATGCGCATCTACCGCGAGGAAATCTTCGGGCCGGTACTGTCGGTGCTGAAGGTGGCCAACTACGAGGAAGCGCTGCAGGCCGCCGAGGATACCCAGTACAGTCTGTCTGCCGGCATTGTCACGACCTCGCTGAAATATGCCGAGCACTTCAAGAAGCACTCCTCCGCCGGCATGGTGATGGTCAATCTGCCGACCGCCGGCGTGGATTACCACGCGCCCTTCGGCGGCAACCGTGGTTCCAGCCTGGGGCCTCGGGAACAGGGCACCTATGCGCGGCAGTTCTTCACCAGGGTAAAGACTGCCTACCAATCTGCCTGAACTCAGCACTCCCTGATGGACCAATTAACCATCAGGGAGTGATCTAATCCGCCCTGAGATGCCTCTCTATCAATGCATCCAGAACGATATCGCAGGCGGCCCCCCAGATGGCATTGCTCTGATGCAGACCGATCATTTCAAGCCCTAGCGAAGAGAATGTTTCCGCGGTGGTGATGGATCTGCCGATTTCCGCAAACGGTCGGTGCTGATTTGCCTTTGCATATTCGACGCAGTCACTCAAACTCCCGAGAATCAGCGCCCTGCTCTGCTCCGGCTCAAGCCCTTTGTCCGCAACCCAGCGTTGTAGGTCATGCAAGAGGAAGTAGAACCAGCCATTCACGCAAGACGCGACCGTCGCCAATTCGAAGTGGCTCTCGTGCTCAAGCGCCAACAAAGTGCCCAGAGAACTCAACAACTTCTCGACCTTGGCGTTAGACGGGTTCAGCACAACAGTAGCGTCATTGGTTTCCGCAGCGTAAGAGAGCATGGATCGAATAGTTCTGTCCGTGCCAAACAAGCGCAAGAGATCCCGATGTGATACTCCAGCCATGAACGAAACCAGCCAGTGTTGCGGTCCGAGATCGACACTGAGCGCAAGTGACTTCAAGTTCTCCGGCCGTACGCCGAGCAGCAATACCTGCGCGGCTTCTACAACCGCCTGGTTACTCTCCAATATCTCACAATCGAAATCTCTGGCCAGACTTGCTGCCTGGTGAGAGTTATGTGGGATCAGATATATGGGCGCCCTGCGTCCCCCTCGACGCAGCCCTCTCACTACTTTTTCTGTCAGAGCACCCACTCCCAATACACCTATTGCTTTCATTCAGATCACCCTTGCTCGCAGAGAAATCATTCATGACCATCGCCGTCATTATCACTAAATTATGATACGCACGATGTCGCTCGCCTATAACTAACAAGACAACTTCACACGCATGCCTGCTACAGGATAGTTCTTTTCACATACAAAATTCATCAAAACCGGAACTTAACACTAGCTGTCTTACACGTTATATGGATCCAACAAGATGGAGTGGGATATTTATCCGGCCCTTGAAAAGGGGTGATATCGCAACCCTATACCTGCATAGATGAAATAAATAAGAAGGATAAATCACCGTGCAAACATTCAAGCTCGGCTTAATTGCCATGATCATGGCTTCGGCCACGGCTCCCCACCTCTCCCTGGCCAACGAGCAATCCCAGGCAAACGGATTTATGGAAGGGAGCAGCCTGAGCCTGCTCAACAAGAACTTTCTCTTCAATCGGGACTTCCGCAACGCTGCGGGTACTCGCAGTGACAGGTATGACTGGGCGCATGGTCTGCGTGCCTCCTATACCTCCGGGTACACCAAAGGGGCAATAGGCATTGGGCTGGATGCGCACTCGGTACTGACAATCAAACTCGATAGCGACCTGAATGGTGGCAATACCGGCACGGGTATATTACCGGTAGGCTCCGACGGCAAAGCACAAGATGATTATTCCTACGCAGGTGCAGCCATAAAACTGCGCGCGTCCAATACTGAATTGAAGGTGGGGGACCTGATACCCACAGCACCAGTATTCGCCACGGGTAGTTCGCGCTTTTTTCCGGGCACTGCCCAAGGTATTCAGCTACTCAGCAAGGACATAGACAACTTGAGTCTGGATGCCGGACATTTTACCTCGATACGCGACGGTAGCATGAGCACCAACCGTGACGGCGCAATCACTCTGACCTATGGCGGCGCCGTCGATGCGAGTAGCGCCAATTACCTGGGCGGCATCTATGCCTTCAGCGACAACCTGAGCGCAACATTATTTGGCGCACAACTGGATAATGTGTGGAACCAGTATTACACCAACATCAATTATGTACTGCCGCTCGCATCCATCCGATCGATGACATTTGACTTCAACCTGTACGATACGAGCGATACCGGTCAAGCACTAGCCGGCAATATCGATAACACCACCTGGTCGCTCTCCGCAGCCTATACCGTAGGATGGCATACCTTTACTGCCGCCTATCAACAGGTCGATGGTGACGAGCCCATGGATTATATCGGTATGGATGGAGGAAACTCCGGCGGCTCGATCTTCCTCGCCAACGCTCTGCAATATTCCGACTTCAACGGACCGAATGAAAAGTCCTATCAACTGCGTTATGACTTGGACATGGCAGCCTTCGGGGTACCCGGCTTGAATCTCATGGCCCGCTACGTAACCGGACGGGACATCGATGATAGCAAGTACGATGGCGGAGCAAACGGCGTCTACGGCTGGTACGGTGAGGATGGAAAGCACTGGGAGCGCGATCTGGAAGCACAATATACAGTGCAGTCTGGACCTGCCAAAAACCTTTCAATTCGGGCGCGCTATGCAACCCACCGCGCCAATGGCTTTGACTCAGATGTCAATGAGCTACGCCTGATCACCCAGTACCCGCTGGATATCTTCTAAACCCCGCCGGGAACAGCATCTCGAATGCACCATGGCACTAAAGGTTGCGCCATGGTGCCATTATCCAAGGCATTGGCACTGCTGTGCTGAGGGATTGCGGCATTAATTTGGATTAACCACGCTTTTTACATGTTCAAATTCTTCTGCCAATCGTCCTTTTCTTTATAGGCGCGAGATACGTCCCCACGCAGAATGGAACCATACGTTGGGGAGTAGATTGCAATGAAAACAAGAAAAACACCCGATAACGATACATATGACCGGCTTTATTCGATCAGAAACCTCATATCCCGTGCTACCTGCATCACTCGCAAACGTGCTTGCAGGGCGGTTGCCTATCGAGCAGCCCCAACTCACAGTTGGTTTCCTGTTCCCACCACACAAATTGCTCGTCGAAAGTACCAGTTGGAATAACCACCCTCGACCGGAGCCCGCCAGTTACTGATCAAACTGTACAGGGCCAATTGATAACAATTAGATAAAAAAGGTGAACTCATGAAAAGCATTGGTGTACTAGGTGTCGGCGACCTGACTGAAAAAGTTCTGAGAGGCCTGCGTAGAGGAGGTTTCTCTGCTCCCATCTACCTTAGCCCCCGAAATGCCTTGAAGGCGGAAGCTCTCGCCAAGGAGTTCCAATGCGAAGTATTGGACAGCAACCAGGCTGTGGCTGACGCGGCAGATATTCTGTTTCTTGGAGTTCGGCCTGAAAGCCTGGAATCTCTTGCGAGAAGTGTGAATATCCGCCCCGAACACCAACTGGTTTCGTTCATCGCAGGTGCTTCCCATCAAGAAATAAGGCGCTTGTTCGGCACTGCCAATACAACCAGATCCATGCTTTCCTACGCAGTTGAAACCAATCACGGGACCGTCGTACTGAACCCTCCCAACAGCGATATAGAGTCCCTGCTATCTCCTCTGGGCATCGTGGTCCCTCTCCAACGTGAAGAACAATTCGAGCTGGCAACGGTGGCGGCTTGTGTTAACGGATGGTTTTACTTCTTGCTGCATGATCTGCATGCCTGGATCACCGAAAAAGGTATTGACTCGGATCAGAGCAGACAGTTGATCCTGGGTAGCCTGGGCGACTGCGTCGCCTACTCGAGACTGCATCACGATAAGACATTTTCAGAGCTGGGCAACTCTATTTCAACGCCGGGAACCTATACAGCACAAGGTCTGGAAGTTCTTGGCCATCACCAGGCAAACGCTGCATGGAAAGCTGCCTGCGAAGTGGTTCTGGAAGCATTGTCTGCCCAATCCAGCGAGGGTGCAAAAAAATGACTTCAGACTACGTATCCTTCCGCAATGTACAGAAAAGCTATGACGGAGACACGCTGGTAGTTAAGAACTTCAGCCTCGACATAAGCAAAGGCGAGTTTTTGACCATGCTCGGACCATCCGGCTCAGGCAAGACTACCTGCCTGATGATGCTGGCTGGTTTCGAAACGCCTACCAGCGGGGAAATACGCCTTGATGGCCAGATGATAAACAAAATGGCACCGCACAAGCGCGGCATCGGCATGGTATTTCAGAACTACGCGCTGTTTCCGCATATGACCATTGCGGAAAACCTCGCCTATCCGCTGACCGTCAGAAAGATGCCGAAAGCCGAGATTGAGCAGCGGGTCAACACCTCTCTCGATATGGTGGAGATGCGGGACAAGAAGAACCGCACGCCAGGCCAACTGTCTGGCGGTCAGAAGCAGCGTATCGCTCTGGCCCGCGCCCTGATCTTCGAACCAAAATTGGTATTGATGGACGAGCCGCTCGGCGCACTCGACAAAAACCTGCGCGAGCAGATGCAGTACGAAATCAAACGCTTGCATGAGCGGCTCGGGATTACCGCAGTTTATGTAACGCATGACCAGACCGAAGCGCTGACCATGTCTGATCGTATTGCCGTATTTGATGACGGGATAGTGCAGCAGGTTGCTTCACCTTCCGTACTCTATGAAGAGCCCGCAACCGCCTTTGTCGCTAACTTCATTGGCGAAAACAATGCTTTCGCAGGCCGCTTGGGCCGGCTTGCCAATGGCAAGCGGCAGATCGAAATGCCCAACTCCTTCATTCAGACCGAGCATGACAGTGCTGGCCAGGAAGGCAGCCCGGTTGTGTTGTCCGTGCGCCCTGAGCGCATCATGTTGGCGCCCGGTGAGGACGTTGAGAACCGTTTTACCGCACGGGTCAAGGAACTCATTTACCACGGAGATCACATCCGCGCCTGCGTCCGAGTCTTCGATCAAAGCGATGTAGTGTTGAAACTGATCAATTCTCCAGGGCTGCGCGTGCCGACACTGGGCGAGCAGGTGACTATCGGCTGGCGCGCCAGCGATTGCCGGGCATTGGTATGACAATATGAACACAACAACAGCTTACATAGCTCCGCTTCCCGAAACGAAGACCAAGAGCTCTCTCCAGCATGAGCTTCGACGCGCTGAACGCATTCACCGTATACGAGCCTTTTTGCTGGTACTGCCATTGCTGGCATTCGTCATCACTTTTTTTGTGATGCCCATCGGCACTATGTTGGTCCGTAGCATCGAGAACGTTAACATCATTGAGCTGCTTCCCCAGACCAGTGGCCAACTGAAGCATTGGGACGGCAAGGAGCCACTGGGTACGGAAGTCTATTCCACTTTCGCCAGCGAATTGGTCCAGCTGCGCGAGAACCGGGATATCGGTCGGCTGGCCGGCATGCTCAATCAGCAGGAATCTGGCTTACGCAGCCTTATTCTCGGCACCGGACGCAAGCTTGATCCAGAAAGCGGGGTACCGGCTTACACCCAGCTGACCCAGGCAGATCCACGCTGGGGTGCAGATGATACCTGGTTGCTACTCAAGCGATTGTCCAGTCGGTACACAGCAGATTATTACCTGGCAGCATTGGACTATGAAAAAACCTCGGCAGGGGAAATCCGCAAGGTTGCGGAAACGCGACAACTCTATATCAGTAACTTTCTCAATACTCTGGGTCTTACCGTCAGTGTGACCCTGGTATGCCTGCTGCTTGGCTATCCAGTTGCCTTTCTGTTGGCAAATACCAGCCAGAGCCGTTCTAACCTGTTGATGATATTGGTACTGCTCCCCTTCTGGACCTCTTTGTTGGTGCGCACCACGTCCTGGATAGTCATGCTTCAATCAGGCGGTGTAGTCAACTCGACACTGCTGAGCCTGAATTTGATTGAAGAGCCGCTACAGCTGATATTCAACCGTATCGGCACAGTGACCGCGATGAGCCATATATTGCTGCCATTCATGATTCTTCCGCTATATAGCGTAATGAAGGGTATCGACCCTGCCTACATGAAGGCGGCAAGGTCTCTCGGTGGTAATCCGCTGAATGCATTTATCCGGATATATGTTCCACAGACATTACCCGGTATCGGCGCTGGCACCATATTGGTATTCATCCTGGCCATTGGATATTACATCACTCCCGCTTTGGTGGGTGGCAGAAGCGGTCAGATGATAGGCAACTTTATCGCATACCACATGCAGACCTCGCTCAATTGGGGGCTGGCATCGGCGTTGGGTGGAATATTGCTAATCGTCGTAATAGGCATGTATTGGCTTTATACCAAGCTTGTTGGCGTCAACAATTTCAAGATGGGTTAACTATCATGTTTCCTTCCTATGCAACTCTGACTGAAAAAATATGGCTGACCTTCTTTTATGCATTGTGCATAGCGGTATTTATCTTTCTGGCGCTGCCCATACTGATCATCATACCGCTCTCGTTCAATGCCCAGCCCTACTTCACATTCACTCCCGAAATGCTGAGGCTGGACCCCGCTGGTTTCTCGCTTCGGTGGTACAAGGAGATTTTCAATAATGCTGCCTGGCTGGCATCAATCAAAAACACCTTGATCATCGGAAGCATATCGACGGTCCTGGCAACCATTCTGGGCACCATGGCGGCCTTGGGGCTGAGCCGCAAGGAAATGCCCATGCGCGAAACCCTGATGGCTCTGTTGATCTCTCCGATGATCGTCCCGGTGATCATTTCGGCTGCCGGTATGTATTTCTTTTTCGCCAAGCTGAGTCTGAATGAAACCTACCTCGGCGTCATCCTTGCGCACACTGTGCTGGGAACGCCGTTCGTTGTCATCACGGTGACATCGACCTTGGTTGGCTTTGACCACAGCTTGATCAAGGCCTCCTTGAGCCTGGGAGCCTCCCCCATCCGGACGTTTTTCTCGGTCGTCCTGCCGAGCATCCGTCCCGGCGTTATTTCCGGGGGACTTTTCGCCCTGGCAACCTCATTCGATGAGGTCGTTGTAGTCATGTTCGTTGCAGGAGTTGAACAACGGACAATCCCCCGTCAGATGTGGTCGGGACTGCGGGAGCAGATAAGCCCAACCATTCTCGCTGTAGCCACACTTCTCATCGTCATGTCCGTCCTGCTTCTGGCGACACTGGAGCTGATGCGGCGTCGGAGCGAAAAAGCAAAAGGAGTAATAGCATAAAAAAATAATCTTCACCCCCATTTAACTGACAACATAACGCAGGAAAATAAAAATGAACAAGATCATGTTAGTAGTAGTTGGTGGGCTATTCGGAGCGCTCAGCGTCAATGCCGTTGCCGACGATTCGCTGACTTTGGCACTCTGGGGCGGAGCGTACGCCAATGCCCAGAAGGAATCGATGCTCAAGCCCTACACCAAGGAGCACGACGTCAAGTTTCTGATAGATGACTATAGTGGTGGCCTTGCAGAAATCCGCGCTCAGGTCGAATCCGGAAGCCAGCGATGGGATATCGTCGACATGATGGGCGATGAAGTCATGCGGGCATGTGATGAGGGACTGTTAGAGACGATTGACAAGTCCATACTGCAAGCAGGTGACGACGGTACCGCCGCGCTGGATGATTTCCTGCCCCATACCCTGTCGGACTGCGGTATTGGTACTGTGACCTGGTCCACGGTAGTGGCTTATAACAAACAGGCTTTCCCGAATGGCGAGCCCTCCAGCCTGGCCGACTTCTTCGATACCGAGCGCTTCCCTGGCAAACGGGGCTTGTTCAACAAACCGCAAAACAACCTTGAATGGGCACTGATCGCTGACGGCGTTCCCGCGGATCAGGTATACGATGTTCTTTCTACCGAAGAGGGAATGGCTCGAGCATTCAAAAAGCTCGACACCATCAAATCCGATATTGTCTGGATGACCACCGGCGCTCAAGCACCGCAACTGCTTGCCTCAGGCGAGATCGTGTTTACCAGTGCCTACAACGGGCGTATCCAGGATGCGATCGATGTCGAAGAACAGCCATTCAAGATTATCTGGGACCGACAATTCGTTGAAGTAAACATGTTTGCGATTCCGAGAGGGGTCAAAAACAAGGAGCGAGCTGAGGAGTTCATCAGGTTTGCGTCTTCCACCACACCACTGGCCAATCTGCCTAACTGGTTCGCCAATGGTCCGACCCGCAAGTCTTCGCTGAAACAGATTGAGCCGGAGATATCCTCCACCCTTCCGACCAATACGCAAAACATGGCCACTGCGCTGAACCTTGATCACAACTGGTGGGCCGATCACGCAGATGAGCTCAACGAGCGATTCAATGTCTGGCTGAACAACTGATCATGAAGCGACGCCTGGGCTACAGGCTCGGGCGTCAATTCACAAAAACAATAGGCACCTGTTCATCATGAATACCAATGTTGTTGACTTGACTGGGCGCGAATTGATTTCTCCAGATGATGTCGACTGGCAGAGCATGTCAGTCGATGGGCGCGTACTGGATGGGATTAAGATGTACCCCCTGACCACCACACCCGATGGCTGGCAGAGCTACTGGATGAAACTGAACCCTGGTGTGCGTTCGATCATGCATCGCCATAGTGCGGTAGAAATGATCGCTGTAATGCGTGGCAGCCTCGAGGATTGTGATGGAGCTACGTTCAATACGTCCGAAGTGGTGGTCTACCCAGAGGGATCTACTCATCTTCTTTCCACGCATGAAGGGTGCATACTGCTGGTAGTGGAAAGCAAACCCTCTACTGTTGTTGCCGAAGGGCTTTAACCGGCCCGCACTGACCAGCCTGAGGTATGCCGGCCATGCGATCACTCCTGATACAAGGTGATCGCATGGCCGTTTCATTATTATGGATGGGGATTCAAGGCTGGGTGCGGTGGTCAACATGACGCAGATATCCACCACCCCCATTAGCTTAGCAATGCAGGTTGCTCTCACGCACATACGCCAGCAATGCCTGCAAAGGGTGAGCAATTGTCTTGCCTTCCATCCGCTTGACCTGGCTGCGGCAGGAATAACCGTCTGCCAACAAGTTGTCGGTGCTCTCATGCTGTGCGATCAAGCGCCCCCAAGACTGTGCATAAATCGTCTTCGAGGTTTTCAGGTTACGTGTTTCATGTCCATAGGTACCCGACATGCCACAACAGCCTGTGGCCAGCACTGACAGCCCCAATCCCAAACGCTCGAATACGGCCTGCCATTGCCCGACACTGGCTGGTGCCGTGGTCTTCTCGGTGCAATGGGCGAGCAATTGATAAGAGCACTCAATCTCGCCAGCATCCTCTTCAGGCTGCGGCAGCACCTCCAGTAACCACTCCTGGATGAGCCGTACGTTAGGCAATTTAAGCCCGGACACCTTGGTATATTCCTGCCGATAGGCCAAAGTCATCGCAGGATCCAGGCCAACCAGTGCCACCCCGGTTGCATCCAGTTCGGACAACGCCGCGCCAGTACGACGCGCCGTTTTTTCGAAAGCCCCGAGAAATCCCTGAACATGCAACGGTTTGCCATTGGCGAAGAAAGGTGCGAGATAGACGCGGTATCCCAGTCGGCTGACCAACTCGATCAAGTCCATCGCTACCGAGGCCTCGAAGTAGCGGGTAAACGCATCCTGAACCAGGATCACGCTACGCTTACGTTCTGCCGCAGACAATCGATTCAGCCGCGCCGGCGTGGCCATTTCCACGTTCCAGTGCTTGCAGGTGCCGGCGAAGTCCAGATAGCTGAGTCGCGGGCTATCGACCATGCCAGCCACTCGTTCAAGGAACAGCTGTATTGGCGCGAAACCCATCAGCCCGTTGTAAAGCCTTGGAAAACGTGCCAACAGGGGGATACTGAATTCCAACGAGCCGATCAGGTAATCCTTCAATGGTCGTAGATAGCGCCCGTGGTATAGCTCCAGAAAGCGCGAACGGAAATCCGGCACGTTGACCTTCACCGGACATTGCCCTGCGCATGACTTGCAGGCCAGGCAGCCTGCCATGGCCTCGTAGACCTCATGGGAAAAGTCCTGTTCACCCCGCCGCATAGCCAGCGTGTTACGCAATTTGCGAAACGGAGCAGATAGAGATATCTCCTGTCGCAAACGAGCACTTTGCGACAGCACATCAATACCCATATCGCCCTGCTGTCGCAACCATTCTCGCATCAGGGACGCTCGCCCCTTGGGCGATTGACGACGATCCCGGGTCGCTTTCCATGAGGGGCACATGGCATCATCAGGGTCGAAATTGTAGCAAGCTCCATTGCCATTGCACTGCACTGCCGTGTCATAGCTCTGCCATACCTGCTCGGCGATAGTACGATCCAGGTCGCCCCGTAAGGTAACCCCATCCACCGCTGTAAGATGCACCTCCGGCATGCTGGCTGGCGTGGCAATCTTGCCGGGATTCAGCTGGTTGAACGGATCAAAGGCTGCCTTGAGTTGCTGAAGGGCGGGATAGAGTCCACCAAAGTACTTCGGTGCGTACTCCGAGCGCAGCCCTTTGCCATGCTCGCCCCACAACAACCCCCCATATTTCTGCGTCAGCGCAGCCACCGCATCAGTGATCGGCCGAATCATCGCGGCCTGTTTCGGATCTTTCATGTCCAGCGCCGGACGCACATGAAGAACACCGGCATCGACATGCCCAAACATGCCGTACTGCAACCCGTAACCATCCAGCAAGGCGCGAAATTCGAATATGTACTCGGCAAGGCGCTCCGGCGGAACAGCTGTGTCCTCCACAAAGGGTTGAGGCCTTGCCTGTTCTTGCACATTGCCAAGCAGGCCAACCGCGCGCTTGCGCATGGCGTAGACCTGCTGAACTGCCTCTTCCCCGATCGCGAGTGTGTGTCCCAGCCGATCGGCACTCCCGTCAGCCTGGATATGTGTGATAAAGCTTTGTACACGTTGCTCAAGCTCCAGCCAATAATCACCGCTGAACTCGACAAGATTGATGCCCTGCGTCGGAATGTCCGAATTATCCGGAAAATATTCAGCCACCTCATGCCAGACGATGTCCTGCATGGCCAACATGAGCACCTTGGAATCCACCGTCTCAATAGATAAGGGCTTCTGCTCCATCAACGCCTTGGCGTCACGCAGGGCACTCATGAAACTGGAATAGCGAATATTCACCAAGATCGAGTACTTCGGAATCGGCAGCACGTTCAGCTTTGCTTCCACGACAAAGCCCAGGGTTCCTTCGGACCCGCACAACAGGTTATTTATATTAAAGCGGCCGTCCGGCTGACGCAGGTGCGCCAGGTCGTAACCAGTCAAGCAACGATTGAGTTGGGGAAATGTCGTTTTGATCAGCTCCGCATGGCTATCTGCAATGTCCCGGGCACTCTGCAGCACCTCCGCACACATGCCATCACGCTGAACATTCGACTGCAACTCACTTTCAGTCATGGGCTTGCCGTGCAGCAGCTCGCCTCCCAGCAACACCGTCTGCAATTCCAGAACATGGTCTCGGGTCTTCCCGTAGGTACAACTGCCCTGCCCGCTGGCATCGGTATTGATCATGCCGCCGATGGTTGCACGGTTCGAGGTCGACAGCTCGGGAGCAAAGAACAACCCATGCGCACGCAGAGCCGCATTGAGCTGATCCTTGACTACCCCACTTTGCACCCGAACCCAGCGCTGCTCGGCATTTATTTCCAGAATGCCGTTCATGTGCCTGGACAGATCAACTATCACACCCTCAGTCAGGGACTGTCCGTTGGTGCCGGTACCCCCACCACGCGCTGCCAAGACAATACCGCGAAACTCAGTTCGCACCGCCAATCGCGCCAAGCACCCGACGTCGGCAACATCCATTGGAAACACCGCAGCCTGAGGCAGCCGTTGATAAATGGAATTATCAGTTGCCAGCACCGTGCGCATTGCATAGTCCGGGGTTATCTCTCCACGAAACCCCGCTTGACGCAGTTGCTGGAGAAATCTGTGATAGTCCCGGGCAAGCCGGTGCTCGGGTACAAGACGGGCGATCATATGACATGTCCTGCTGGGTCAGAGTGACAGAACAGCCGTACCAGCCTGCTCTGTTTCAGCGAGTGATTCGGATCCGGTTACTACCTTTGGGCCCAAGCCTGGATTTCGATCAGGTAGTCGGCGCTGGCCAGCTGGGCACCTACGCAGGCGCGGGCCGGTTGGTGCTGTTCACCAACCCAGGCGTCGTACACGCTGTTCATCGCCTCGAAGTCCTGCATGTCCGCGAGCCAGATCTGCACCCGCAGCAGGCCTTCTCGCCCGACATCAGCTCTGGCCAGAAGCTCATCAAGTTGCGCCAGTACGTCCCGTGTCTGCCCAGCTACATCCGCTGTACAGTCGTTTGCCACCAAGCCGGAGGTTTCGACACGGTCACCTGCGATAACCAGCTTGCTGGCCCGGGCTGTGGTGTCAATTCGCGTAATGGTGCTTGTCCGGATGCCCATCAGAAGATCACATAGGTCTTGCGGAACTGCTCACGAATATCCCAGACACCTTCACAGTTGGCCGGAAAGAACACCGCATCGCCGGCTCGTAGCTCCACCGGCTCGCCACCGTCCGGAGTGAACACGCACCAGCCGGAGATGATGTGGCTGAACTCGCGATTCATGATATGCCGGCGGAACACACCCGGGCTGCAATCCCAGACGCCCACTGACGCCCCGGACTCATCCAGGGTAACGTCCTGTCCCAGCCGGGATTGGGCAATCACCTCACCCACCGGCAGCTTGGCCGGCGTCAATTCACCCATGGGGGATTGTTCAGCCTGCCTGATTACCGTCAGTTTCACGGACATGTCATTACTCCTCTGAAAATGCCCGGAGAGTCCGGGCAGGATATTGATGGATGGTCGGGACCTGTTCAGCTTTCCTGTCCGGCACGATATTGTCCCCAGTACAGACTGGAGTTCACTCCGATGGATAGCAGCGGCTCCGGTGGGTTGGCACTGGGGCCAGCGGAGGACAGCAGGAAGTCGATCAGTTCGCTGTCTTTACCAGCCAGCCAGTCCGCCAGCAGCATGCCGGTTCCGGTCCCCCTGGTGATACCCAGGCCGTTACAGCCCAGGGCGCCGTAGACATCCTTACGCAATGGCCCGAAATGCCCGGCATGGTTGCGTGTCATGCACATGGCGCCACCCCAGGTGTATTCGAACTCGATATTCGGCAACATCGAGAAGCGCCGCTCAAAAGACCTGCGCTGCATCTCGGTGGCGGCCGTCAGCACCTGACGGTTGGTCTTGCCGTCAGGGTGATAACGCATCATGTTGCGCACCAGCAGGCGTTGATCCGGCGTGCGGCGCAGGGTAGTACCAAAAGGGTCGCCGGGGATAATGCCCCACTGCTGCTTGCCGCCCAGCCGAATCTGCTCTTCGCTGGTAAGCGGACGCGTCATGCTGGCATAGGTAAACACCGGCAGCAGTCGCCCTTTCAGAAACCCGAATTGCGAAGCAAACGCATTGTTGGCCAGTACCAGCTTATCCACGACCACGCTGCCGGTAGAATGGCTCAACACAATCGGGCTTGAATACTCGACCTCGGTCACTGCGCAGTTCTCGAACAGCGTTACGTTCTGCGGCAAACTGTCGGCCAGGCCTTTGACCAGGCTTGCCGGCTGCAACAGCATGGTGCCGGGAGTGAACAACGCCTTGCGATAGAACGAGGTGCCAATATGCTCCGGCAGATCCTTGCCGTCGATCACCTGGTAGCTCTGTCCCAGCCTGTCCAGTCCGCCCATATAAGCGTCGAGTACTTTCAGGCCCTTGTTCTCTACCGCGGCCTGATATTTCCCCGCGGCAGCCAGCTGGCAGTCGATACCGTACTGTGAGACCAGGGCGCTGATCTGCTGCTGTGCGTACCGATTCAACGCCAGACTCATCTTTGCCTTGGCAGGATCACCGATATAGTCCGCCGCGCCAATATCATGGGGCAGGTCAATAGCGAAGCCCGAGTTTCTGCCCGAAGCACCGAAACCGATTTCCTGCGCTTCCAGCAGCACAATCTGATCGTCCGGAAAGTTGCTACCCAGCTGACGGGCAACGGCTAGGCCGGTCAGTCCAGCACCCACTACTGCCCAACGGGCGCGGGTGTTCCCCTTGGCAGCTTCGCAGGGGACCCTCCTTTTGCTTAGGTCAAACCAGCCACAGACCTTATCATCAGCAGGTGTTTCTCTTATTTTCATATTGACTGCCTCGTAAACCATGCCCCGATTCTGCTGCCGGCGCCACGGAATACCTATAAGGAAAATGACAATTAGCAGAAGCTTTGCCATTCCCGAAACAGCAGAGCACGCGGCCTACCCGACAGTGCCCAGAGCCTTCCAGAAACGGTCAGCCCTGTTATATGTCAGCACCGGAGAACGGGTGATAATGTTGCCGCCACGAGCATGTTGTCGAAACGGAGGGTAATGCAGTGCGATTCATTTCAGCGGAGGAAATCTCTGCAGTAGTAAGCTGGGATGGTGTGTTGAACGCGCTGTATGCTGCCCATCAGGATGCCCGTCCGCTCGGTGACAACGTCTTTGTCGGCGACACCGACTATGGTCTGTTCACCCGCAGTGTGGTGCTGCCCGGTCTGGGGGCTGGGGTCAAGGTGTCATCCATCTACCCGGCCAACAGCATGGCAGTCCCTGCGCAACCTACCGAACAGGCAGTGTTTCTGGTTATTGATGAACAAACCAAAGCTATCGCCGCGATTCTCGATGGACCGACTATCACTCGCTGGAAAACTGCCGCCGACTCCGCTCTGGCAGCGCAACGTCTGAGTCGTGATGACAGCCGTGTGCTGTTGGCACTGGGCTCCGGCCCCATCGCCCAAGCGCTGGTCGAGGCCTATCTGCACATCCGCCCTTCGATTGACACCATTTTGCTCTGGAACCGTACAACATCACGCCTGACCGAAACCCATGAGCTGCTCCAGCGCCGGGGCATCAAGGCGCGGATCGTCACCGATCTCGACGCTGCTGTTACCGAGGCGGACATCATCACCTCCGCCACCAGCAGCACCAGCCCGTTGATTCGGGGAGCACTGATCCAACCCGGCACCCATATCGACCTGGTGGGTGGATTCCGTCCGGACATGCGTGAAGCGGACGATGATGCGGCAAGGAACAGTCGCATTTTTGTCGGCGATCACGCCAGCGCAGTTCAATCCGGAGACCTGCATGGCCCACTGAAAACCGGCATCATTAGCGCAGAACAGATCGAACTCGATCTGTATGGCCTTTGCCAGCAACCCTCCATCCAGCGTGCAGACGAGGATATAACCCTCTATAAGAACGCTGGCGGTGCCCACCTTGATCTGATCGTAGCTCAGCATGTGCTGAGCCAACTGAAAAGCGTGGCGGCATAACCACCTGTCCGAAACATCATCCCGGGCCGTCCGAAATATTACAGATCAAGTGTCTCCTGTTATATTCATGACATCCGGGTTACACCTAGCATGTAAGTTCAGCATGGTATGGCTTCTTTGCCACGCCTTATACCCCGCTGCCGCCTTGATATTTTTTCAGGGATGACTGGTACGTGAGGACAAAAACAATGAAATTTTCCAGCACTTATGAGATACCCAGCATTGAGGACAGGGAGGTGGATGCCACTGTCAAACCTGACCTGCGTGTTGGTTTTATACTGATGAACCAGTTCACTCTGGTTCCCGTGGCCGGACTGGTGGACTCGTTGCGTTTCGCCGCTGACCGCTCATTTCGCAGCCAGCAAATATTCTGCAAATGGGACTGGATGACCTGCCACGATCAACCCGTTACCGCTAGCTGTGGCATGCCGGTTTCACCCACCAAGCCGCTGAGCGTCATTGGTGAATATGATTACGTGGTACTGGCTGGCGGGTTGTTGAGTGAAACTCGCAACCCACCGGTGTGGTTGCTGGATTTGCTACGCGAGCTGCATCAGGCTGGCACCCAGATCATCGCCCTGTGCTCCGGCTCGTTTGTACTTGGTCAAGCGGGCCTGCTTGATGGACGCCGCTGTGCAGTCCATTTCACCATTCGAGAAGAGTTCATCCAGCGCTTCCCCCTGGCCGAGGTGTTAACCGACAAAAGCTATGTCGATGATGACGGCATTTTTACCTGCCCTGGCGGCACTGCAATCGACCTGGCTTCCAACCTGATCAGCCGGCATTGCGGTACCGTACGAGCACAAAAAGGCCTGGAATACCTGTTGGTGGAAGATGAAGAAATCCAGCGGCAGACACCGGCGGACAAGCCCCGAGTCACCGAGCTGCATGTGTACAAAAACGACATGGTCGAACGCGCTATCAGCTACATGCGCAGTCATATGGATGCCCCCGACTCCTTGGCCGCTGTAGCGCAGAGTATCGGCACCAACGAGCGCCAGCTGCACCGTGCCTTCATTTCCTGTACCAACGAATCACCCGCCCGGTACTGGCGCAGACTCCGTCTGGACTATGCCCGACAGTTGTTGATGAACACCAACAAGCACGTTACTCAGATCGCCTACGCGACCGGCTTCTCGGACGCTTCCCACTTCATTCTCTGGTTCCGCAAGCAGTTTGGCGAAACGCCCAACTCGTTCCGTAAACGGCGCCATGAGATAGAAAAACTGATCAATACTGGGCACTGATCCTCGCCCAGCGATTCAGCAATCATTAAATGGTCCATGATGACTGAACCGCGGGGTACCAGGCTAAAACCAGTGCCCCGCTGCGGCGTTAGCATCTAAACCGCCTGCAGCTATTCCTGATCCAGCTCGAGGGGTCTCTAACAGCCAATGAGTAGAAGCCCTCCCCACCCGGACAGGTTTAGAAAAGAGCTCCTCCTCAGAGCCCAGCGCCAAGCACGCTAGCCGGGCGTAGTGTTCCCCTTCCCCATCGCGCATTGATCTGATCCAGAACCTCCATCACCCGCTCAGTTGAGGCGGGCTGCATGGTCGCAAATAGATCATCTGTGAATTCACCGCGCTGCCGCAAGTCGAGCAGCAGGATCTCGGCCTTGGCATATGCATAACCGCTGCAGAAAACAGCATCCAGCCCAGCCTGAGCTGCTTTGATCACCAGTCGGGTATCATCGGTTGGATAAGGCAGCTCACAAACCACACCTTTGGCAAATTTCGCCTCGTCTGGATTGAACATGCCGGTGCGGATGCTAATGCGGACCTTTTTGCACAGTGATCCCTGGGCGCGCAGCTTCTCACATGCTCGAGCCACATAGGTGGCCACGGCCTCGCGGATCGGCCACTCCCCCGGTCTGATGCTGCCAGCGCTTGGCTGCAGCGTTGGCCAGTTTTGCCAACGTCTTGGTCGATGCGATCCCCACACCGGTTGGGATGCCAGTCAATTGCAGCGCTTTGGCTCGAATCTGCCGTGCTGATGTTCAAGCTCGTTAATGCCGGTTAGATCGGCAAAGGCCTCGTCAATATAAAGGAAATAACACGCTATGGACATGGCTCCATGCCTAGTCACACCGCTATCCAGACCTACGTCTGTTTGTCCATAGGAAGAAGCCATTATTATGCGATATGGATCGGTCATGTCCATAGCGCATCGGGTAACCCAATCGTGCTCACAGACCGTTTGCACTGGCTTTGACCACAGATTTCGCTCTACTTCACCCCGTCCCCTTCCGCGACAGAGACGCGACAGGCAGAGAACGGCCAAAAGCGGACGTCCAATCATCCAATGCGTGCGTCTTCCTGGGGGCAGCGTCCACTGACATTTTTGCAGTCCGAAGAAGCTAGCCGGTGGCCCCGGTTTCAACCGCCGCGATCATACGGCTAGCCGCTCCACAACCCAGTCTACGAACACACGTACCCGAGCATTCAACTGCTTATTCGATGGATAGATCACTGAAATGGGTATCGTTGAGCAGGTGTGCTTCTCAAGGATTGGTACGATTGCACCGGACTCAAAAAACCGGGCCGCCACAAAGGCAAATGTCTGTCCTATCCCCGCTCCATTCACGATCATATTGATATGGCTGGCACTATCATTCGTGGCGACATCGAAGCGGGAAATAAGGTGCTCTCCACCTCGCTTGCTGAAACGCAATGGCCAGACCTCTCCGTTTGAGGCGCTGAAATACCCTACGATTTGGTGATGCTCCAAATCAGCTGGAGATGACGGCGTACCATACTGCATCAAGTATTCGGGGCTTGCACATGTCACCAGCTTGTCTGTAAAAAGCGTTTTTGCAACCAACGAAGAATCTGCCAACTGCCCGGCACGTATTACACAGTCGGCTCCCTCCTCAATCAGGTTGACAGGGCGATCGCTAACTCCCAGTGCTACCTGGATGTGGGGGTGTCCCTCTCTGAACTCCTTGAGTACCGGTATCAAAAGAAACTGAGCCAGCGAGGAGTGAAGGTCAACTCGAAGCCTGCCGCGTGAGGCAGCAGCTACGCCACGTAATTCAGCCTCGGCCTCATCCAGCCGCGCAACTAACTGTGTGACGTTCTGGTAGTACTTGGCTCCCTCCGTAGTGAGCGCAATCGTGCGTGTCGTTCTCTGGAGAAGCTTCGTACCAAGATGCTGTTCGAGCTCCTGTACTGCCTTGCTGACGGATGAGCGCGGCATACCTAAGTGAGCAGCCGCTTTGGTGAACGACCGGGTCTCAACGATCCGTTGAAAGGTGCGAATTGCTGTCAGATGATCCATCTGATGATTCTAACCGCACCCCACCCATTGTCCACACGCGTGGATTAAGTAGCCGCATTTTAGTGGCTTATCTTTGCCACCTAGAACGTGATTCTTTGTCCAAATTTCTTAGGAGACCTCAGATGACTGGACTTACGAATGCACAAATCGACCTTCTTCGACAACGCTACGGCAACCAGGTGAAGCCTGAAAAAGTCATCATGACTCCAGTGGTCGAAGCGATGCTTCGCCACAAGTCTGTCCGGACATTCTTGCCGGATGCGCTGCCTGAAGGTGCGATCGAAACGATGGTCGCGGCCGCCCAATCGGCATCAACTTCCTCGGCCCTCAACCAGTGGAGCTTGGTAGCTGTCACGGATGTGGCCTTGAAGAAAGAGATCCACGACACCGTCGCCCGTGAAGTAAAAGTTGATCGCCTTCCATGGATATTGGAAGCTCCAGCACTCTTGCTCTGGGTAGCGGATACATCTCGTTCGGCGGCCATCACCCGCGACCAAGGTGGCGACCCATTCGTCCTGAACTACCTAGACTCGTTTCTGATGGCATCCGTGGACGCCACACTGGCAGCTCAAAACGCTTCTCTTGCAGCCGAGTCAATAGGCTTGGGTATCGTTTATCTGGGAGTTATGCGAAACATTGCCAAGGAGTTGGCCAGCATTATCAACCTGCCCGAGCACGCCTTCGTCACCTTCGGCATGGCTCTGGGGCGTCCTGACCCAAGCCGCACCAGTGCTATCCGTCCGCGTCCTGCGCAGCCGGTGGTACTGCATTACAATCGCTACAATCAAGAAGACTACCGCGACTACGTGGAAGGCTATGAGCAAGCGAGTCAGGACTTCCGCATCCAACAAAAAATGTCGCCCAAGACCTGGAAGGGTGCCCTGCACAACTCTATGACGAGCATGGAGTATCTGGGCGGTCGTAAAGAGTTGCGCGAGATGGTGGTAGAGAAAGGCTTCAAGCTGCTCTAGAACCCATCCGCTTCAATTCAGCGCTTGTAAAGGGCTGTTCTCACGTCAGACCGCGCAGGATCTCTTTCTCATGAGAGTAGAACTTCGAGTATGACTATTGTTCTTAGTATGAAGCTAAAGCAAGGCTAAGTCTTGGAGCAGATCCAATAGTTCATCCATTCACGCTGGTGACCGCTTCTGATCTCTGCCCATAGCGTCTCTGCCATCTACTGGTCAAGTCGGGTACAAGAAGTGGTCAACATTAATGTACTTGGTTGGTCTGCCGTGTGCAGTTACGCACCAGAATACCCAATGAAGAGCTTTTCGAGCGCCCTAGTGTGCGACAAGCCAAACTTCACGGTTAACCCGGTCTCGTTTACTGCATTCGCAATCCTCCCAACGACGCCAGCCAGGTCCGCATAAACTCGGCCATCATCGTCATACATATCCTCTATAACTTTATATTCCCAAACGCCAGTCTTCACGTTGGCGGCAATAAACTCCGAGTTACATGTTATTCATGATATATTCCTTTTACATTCAAAGCGCCGCAGCATGAGGAACAGAGTTAGAAAGAAGAACGAGGACGTTGCCCACAGCTTTCGAGAAGAACTCTTCCACTGGAGATAATCATCCAAGCTAAGCAAATACTCTCCACGATACCTCAATGAAACAACCTTGTTTGACTCATCAACTCTAACCATGAGCAAGTCCCCTTTCTGCAAGCTATAATACATCTCTCTCTGCTCATTGTTTGACCATAGGCGCGTGATTGGGCTATAGCGGCGACCATTAAAAGCCAGATGCATGTTTGATCTACCGTTATGAGTGACATGTTCAAGCTCAGCTTCATACTCTGGAGATATATCCCGATCTTTTATTGCCATTAAATAAAGTACAAAAAAATCAAAGATAAAAATAGAGAACACTTTTTATAAAACCCGGAATATGCCCCCCCCTAATCGAACTCAGTCTAAGCACATCAGATCCCTGTGACCTAAAAATAAAGCATGAGAACACATTTTTACCAACTGTCACCGTTCCACAAGACTTTCGTTCACATACTTTCGCAACGGGCTCAAGAAGTATTCGATAACTTTACGCCTGCCTGTCTTCACCTCCGCTCTGACCGCCATTCCCGGTGATAAAGGCACCTGCTGGCTACCGATCAGAATGCTGTTGGGGGCTAGCTGAATCCGCGTGCTGGGCAATGCTCGACCTGCTTCCCGGGTCGTTCATCTGTCATTGGCAATCCTTGGCACAGATATCATTAGATAAACGCTCACTCAGACCGCAAAACTATCCCGTAACAAGATGTGTAGCAAGCGACCAAAGTGCCTAACTAGAGGCTTCATATGTTATTTGTGAGAATGTTCGCATTCTTGGCTTTTTAGACCTAACAACGAAAACCTTGCGTGTCTGTTTTACTCTGAAATGCGATAAGATCTGCGGCCGTTTTTAGGCATAGAGGTAGACATCTATAAAGACCGGTTTACTCCGGATACCAATGGCACTGAATCCTCAACACTGTTCAGTACCCGCGCGACAAACCCTTCCAATTGCGAGGATTGCATAGTGTCAGGCCTCAGTAAATACGTAATGAGTGCAGAGTCCTCTATATCCAGCGGTCGCGCCACAATGTCTGGATACTGGCCCATCGCAACATGCGACAATGTGGTAAATCCCACACCGTATCCAGCCGCGACCAATGCCAGCATCATATCCATGGAAGTCACATGCTCTATGACCATGGGTTCAGTGTCACCCCGACGCAAAATTTGATTGAGCTGGTGGCTACATCCCGTATAGATTTCCGGATGGCATAATACCAGCGGATGGCGAAGCAGCTCCGACAAGGGAATCTCAGCATGAACCAAAAGGGGGTGCCGTATCGGTACGGCAATCACCAAGGGATCGCTCCAGACCGGTCGTGCAATAATCGAATCTCCCACATCCGCTGAGCGAGAGAATCCCGCATCAAAAGTGTTATCACGCAGTCCACGCAATTGAGTTGACAGCGGTACTTCAGTTATCCGAACGTCTACATCCGGTACCTCTTCCCGGCAGCGTGCGAGAACCGGCGCCAGTTGAGGCAGAGCCGCACCGTCAGACAATGCGATTCGCAATGTACTGCGATAGCCAGACGCCGCGGCCATCACGCTTTGTTTTGCATGCTCCAGGGCCATGAATACATGCTTAACTTCCTGCATAAGCACCTTACCCGGATGCGTTAAACGAGTGCTGTGACGGTCACGTTTTAACAGCACGACACCCAGCTCTGTTTCAAGCTCTTTTATGGTGCGCGATAGCGGTGATGGCTCAATGTGCAGCCTTTTCGCCGCACGTGTGAAATGCAGCTCCTCGGCTACCACCAAAAAACACCGCAGATGCCGCAGATCCATGGGGTCTCCAATTCTATTTTTAGGGTTAGTATTGGACCAATACTGGCCAGCAGCGCGCTCGCTCACGACTCCGATAGCGGGCGAATACTCACTAACCGTTATAATCAGCGAATTTGACTCGCGACAGAAACCTTCACGCCCCAAGATAGTATAATTCGAATTTCATCTGATATTAAACAAAAGGCTAACACCGGAAGCCTAACAAGAGAGCTTCGCTATATATATTACAAACCAATGAAAAATGTTACGCAACATTTGCTGTATACCTTCCATTTTCAGCTGTTTTTATCGTTTCCGAAAAAATGTTACGTAACATTAACCATGTTACTCATATGTCACTTTTAGATTTTTACCAGATAAATCCTGTAAAAAACGATTAACCACTTAAAGCATCGATAGAGCCAGGTGCGTTATTCACGTTCGATTCCGCTTTCAGAGCCAGATAAGGGTTGTTGGTGGGAGCCAACTCGAATAGCACGGACGCCTCGTTCAACAGATAGCCGTGAAGCTGCCTGGATTTTCGCGGTCCCGAGACCACACATATCCATATATTCAGGCCGCTTGGGTGCTTGCGGTGCAGTTGAAGCCGCTCGAATCGCTTCTGTACCCACCGCCACTCAGATAAGCCCTCCTGCTTTGCCAGCGTTTTGACCTGCAGATATTCCTGCGCATAACGCTGGAATATCCCCGGGCTGACGAGGTAGGCAGTATCGGCCACGGTATGCACCAGCGCCCGTGCATCATTGATGATCAGCTTGCGTGCTTGGATGCCCTGACGCAGCCAGGCTATAAAATGCTCCCCCGACGGCAACTCGGCTGGTCGAGCATCTTCGATTGGAACAGGCCGAGCTGGTTGATTACTCGGAATGGCATCAGGCGGCTGCGTCCTCGCCTGCTCTGATACCGCCTCACTGATCGGCGTGGCATCCGCCTCGAATAAACTCAACAGAGCATCTACGTCATCTATAACGGGAGCAGGTGGTGTGCTGGATAGAGTGGATGGCAGGGATTGCGCACCTTCCTGCGGTAGTAGCACTGCAGTGGTGCTCGAAATAGCCTGGGAATCGGAGCTATCTGTGCCCGCCTCCTCTTGTTGTGGTACCACGGTTCCGGCATAGGGATCAGGCCGCTCCTCCGCCTCCCAGACCAATGCAGGCGCCAGACGCAGAAAGGTGAAGGCGTGCGACCAACCGGCCTCACTGGTCACCTTGGCTTTCCAGATCGCCTTGCCACCTGGTGTGGGCTGCAGGATGCCGTGATCCTGCAACACATCAAAGACGGCGGTATTGTTGGCGGGGATGCCCTCGATTCCCTGCGAAAGCAGGTGCGCACGCAGCTTATCCGAGACGGTTTTACTGACCAGCCAAAGTGCATCTTCGGTAAACCACCCGTCCGAAGCCTGGGGCTGATTGAGTTTCAGCTCATCGCGCAGCAGGTAACGCAGGCCTTCGAGCAGTTTGCGCTGAAGAGCATGCTTGGGGGCAGCCATGGCCTTGGTCGGATCACCCCCCAGCGCTTGGGCCACCGACGCCTGATCGGCTTTGATGATCAGCTCACCGAGCACGCCCGCGTGTTCGTATTGGCCGGCCAGCACATACAGCAGCGACGACCATAGTTCGGGATAGTTGCTGAGCCAATCCAGAGTGTCACAATCGAGTACACGGGTATAGAGCAGCCCGGTAGCGGCGCCATGCAGCCGGTACTCACGATCCTTACGGTAGCGAAAGCGGTACGGACGCCGCACTGGGCCATGCCACGGGTGCCAAATACCGCCGTCGGTGTATTCCACATGAAGATCCACCGCTATCTTGCCAATGTCATGGAGCAAGGCGGCATAGGCTATGGCGGCTGTCCAGGCTTCGGCCTGTGCGGATTGATCCTCGGGAGCAGCACCAACAGGCAACAGATGTGATTGCTTCAGCTTGAGGGCAAAGGCAACAATCTCCAGACCATGATCCAGCATGCCCCCATGGTAGGCATGATGATGCGCCTCGGAGGCGGGAAATTGCTGAACCAGTTCTGCGTAGCGCTCCAGAGGCGCCAGATACAGCTTGGCAAACTGTATGCGGGAGAGCGAGGTGCGTTGCCAGATATGTTCCAGCAGACGCTGTCTGCGTGCCGTAGCGAGCAGTGCAGTAGCCGACTCAGGTTGAATCAGCCCACTGGGCAGTTCAGCTATCGGAGGTGAGGTGATCTCGATGGCCGACGGTTTCCTTTTGCGCTGGAACAGCGAAAGCATGGCGACATCCCATAGTGGGTAGGGCCGGGGGCAACCTTTTGGCCTTCGGATAGAGCCTTTCCCCTTCAGTTCCATTATTCCCTTTCCGACCCTTTTGGCCCTCACTAAAAGCTTTGGTATAGGCCAGGGCCGCGAATGAACGCGACAATGTATATGGCACGGCACCAAGCGGTTTTTTACGCTTTCTGTTCCGGAGACCTTGCTTCTTTCAGGCAGGATTGTGTCAGATACATCGCCACACCGAAATCTTGCGAGGGGAGCAAGATATCCAAGCCTAATCAGAAGTTTCGCTATTTGTTAAGCAAAGGGAATGGGCACGTTTTTAGTGAATTTAATTAGACTGCTAAATATAAAAAATGAAATAAATATGAAATGAAAATTTCACTATTATTGGAGCGCTACTAATTTTAATATTCAAAAAATATTGCCTACATGGATGTAACAATGACCAGAAAAAAAGAACCCCTGTGTGGGCTGGTATCTGTCTGTGCCTTAATCCTTTTCAGCGTTTCGTCACTGGCATATGCGGCCGCCCTACCTGGCACTTCCCTAACCGGCGAATTAACAGTCACTCCCAGTGGCGCTGCAAGCTATCATCTACCACTGTTGATCCCCCCATCTCACTTCCCACCCAACCTCTCATTACAATATTCCAGCCAGGCCGGCAATGGTCCGCTGGGTTTGGGGTGGTCGCTCGGAGGTTTCTCACAGCTAAGTCGATGCCCGCGGGTCAAGGCGATCGACGGGGTAGATGATGGCGTCCTGCAATTCAACAACAATGATCGACTATGTTTGGATGGCCAGCGTCTGATACTGGTCAGCGGCATCTATGGTGGCAATAACGCAGAGTACCGTACCCAAATCGACAGCGGCCTGAAGATTGTCGGCAAGGGCGCTTTCTCCAGCAATACAGCCGCGTTTGAGATCAGGACACAAGACGGGCAGGTCATGCAGTATGGCCAGACAGCCAACAGTCGCAGAGGCATCACCCCGGCGGGTACCAGCACGGTCATTCCCACCGTCTGGGCTCTGAGCAGGGTTACTGACCGTTTTACCAACTATTACGATATTAACTACTTGTCAGATTCGGGCATGCTGTACCCACAGACTATCAATTATGCGGGGAATACGGTTTCAGGCAAAAATTCATTTCGTACCATTACGCTAGACTGGGCACCGTCTACGCCTAGGCCAGACATTATCCCTGTCTATGTGGGTGGAGGTGTCAGCGCTCAGGTTCGTTATCGGCTGGCCGGAGTCAGTAATAGTGTCAATTCAGCACGTTATCGGATCAGCTACACTCAGTCCGATGCAAGTTTGTCAACAATATCTAAAATAGAATATTGCCCAAACGGATCACTCATCAATTGTTTGAACCTTGAAAATCAATATGGGCACGGTAAAGACCCAGCCACAGGCAAACGAATATCGGACTTCACTAGGGTGCTAGCAAATTTCGGAGCAAGCCAAGGCTGGAGCAGTCAAAGTATACACCCAAGAGAACTTGCGGACATTAATGGCAATGGAAAATTAGCTATTGTTGGCTTCGCCAGCGACGGTGTTTATGTTTCATTACCCAGTGTACATGGGAGTTCATTTTATTCACCAGACAAGAAATTAAGTGACTTTGGAACATCGAAAGGATGGAGAAACAATGAGGAATTCCCTCGATTGGTGGTAGATGTCAATGGGGATGGCAAGGACGATATTGTAGGTTTTTCCTCGACGGGAGTCATGGTCGCGCTCGCAAACGGTAGTGGCTTCAACAGCCCCACACGATGGTTTAGCGACTTCGGAACGGGATCTGGATGGAAACATCAAGACTCCCACCTCAGGGGGTTGGCTGATGTTGACGGTGATGGGCTACCTGACATCGTTGGCTTCTCAAAAAGCCGAGTTATTGTGGCGTTAAACAAAAGGACGCGCTTCGAGAGTGCTCCAGCATTCTCCACCCTAACGGCTTTCACCGGTGACGCCGGTTGGAGCAGTAACGATTTGACTCCGCGTATGCTGGAAGATATGAATGGTGATGGGAAAGCAGATATTGTTGGATTTGATGTTAATGGAGCATGGGTTGCGTTATCAACTGGAAGCAGTTTTGACACTCCGACGAAATGGAGCTCTGAGAAATGGGGTCGATATCGCGCTAGAGGCTGTGGCCGAATAATATCTTGGGGTAGTCAAACAGCCTCGCCAAGAATGCTTGCGGATGTCAACGGTGATGGGTTGCCGGATGTAATCGGATTCGACTCAAAGTTCATTACGAGGCCCAACACAGGCTCCGACGGCCCATGCGATGACTTCCATGTGCCGAGGGTTTTTATGGGACAGCGCAGTGAAAGCCGGCCAAACCACTATGGCACTTTCAATATATCCGTGTTTCTAAACACCGGGAATTCCTTGGTACCTATTTCAACCGGAACACAAGAAATACCTCCCGTTGCCCTCTATCCCATGAGCGAGCCCACTGATGACGATCTGGTTTCGGCCCTAGCACGAGAGTCCTCTAGAGCTTTCCGGGGTTTACATGACTATAACGGTGATGGGATGGCGGATATAGTGCTGCAAAACAGATTCTCACCATCCAAAGTAGACTTTCTTGGCTTTCAGTCCGGCTCTCTAATATTGCTGGGAAGTGATACTTTCAACTCATCTATTCTAGACATGAACGGAGTCGAGTTTGCCAGCAACGAAAGTGGAGAAAGATACAGTGTCATAGGATTTTCTCCGGATGGGGTCAGAGCTGGGCGAAACCTTTCGGAAAACCCTGGCAGGATACTTTCCTTTAAAACAGACCTCGAAACTTCAACTATTTCGTACTCTCCCCTTCCACAGCTTCTTAGCTACTCGAGAGGCACAGGATCAACTTTCCCTATTGCAGATATTGCAGGAGGGATATCCGTCGTTCGGTCCATGGTCGTACCTGATGGGTTAGGTCGCTCTAGATCAATAAGCTATTCTTATGGCGAGCTACGAACACACTTTGATTATGGTTCGCTCGGTTTCAGGTGGGTGGAAGAACAGAGCCAGATAGATAAATACGACATGTGGGGGCAGCCCGCAAGTATTCTCAAGCGCAGTGAGTTTCATCAATCGTTCCCTCTAACCGGCTCCCTGCATCGCACCCAGGCTCAGCTTTGCGCTCCATTGGGTATGGATCCCAATGATCCGCCTCCCGTTGAATGCCAGGTTATATCACAGGAAGTCAGCGACTGGTCAGTCACCGAAACCGGCACCACAGCCGATCGCAAGGTCTACCGACCGCACATAACCAAGACCACCGAACATACCTGGGAACCTGCTCTGTAGGCAGGGCCCCGAACGGATACAACTTAAACAATTTACAACAGCTTATAACAACACGACGAACGAAGGATGGGCACCATGACAGGGATGATAGGTCGCGCGGTACTGGTTGCATTGTCGCTGGGCTGGTTCTTGCCTGCCCAGGCTGCCTGGATCGAGGTCAATACCGCCACCGCGCACCAGACCAAAACCCTGGAGACCACCTACGATGCCTATGGCAATGCCACCCGGGTACTGATCACCCAGCAGGCACGCCGCGCCGACGGGGTGGTCGAGAGCATGACCACGCTCAACCAGAACACCTACTACGCGCCGGATCTGGTGCGCTGGCGAACCAACCAGCTCGATACCGCCACCATCACTCACACCCAGGGCAGCTCCACCCTCACCAAGGTGTCCAAGACGGTGTACGACAGCAACACCGGGGCGGTGGCCCAGGAAATCAGCGAACCCAACAAGCCGGACTTCAAGGTGGTGACCCGCTATGTGCGCGACGCCTGGGGTAACGTCACCCTGACCGGGGTGCGGGCGGATTACAGCACCACCCCCGCCAAACGGGTTGCCGAAGTCATCTCCACCACCACCTATGACAGTACCCTGCGGTTGTTCCCGGTCACCCAGACCAACGCCCTGGGCCACACCCTGACACGCAACTATGACCTGAACACCGGCAACCTGCTCAGCGAGACCGGTCCCAATGGCCTGACCAGTTACAACCAGTACGACATCTTCGGCCGGGTCGTGGCCAGCATGACCGCCGATGGTACCAAGACCCTGACCACCTATGCCCACTGTGCCGGGGACAGCAACTGCCCGACTCATGCCCGTTTCTCGGTCAAGACCCAGGTGGTCAAGGACCCCAACACCGCCCTGCCCCCGGGCGGCGCCCCGGATCTGGCCGGCACGCCGATCACCCCGGAAAGTTATACCTACTTCGACAGCCTGCGCCGTGAGCTGTACAGCCGCACCCAGTCGCTCGATGGCCGCTGGGTCATCAGCGGGCGCAAGGAGTTCAATAGCCAGGGCGAAGTCACCCGCAGCGCCGAGCCCTATTTCCAGGGGGCCACGGATATCAAGTGGACCACCTATACCTACGATCTGCTCGGGCGGACCACTCAGATCCGCACCCCCAACAACAAGGTCTCCAGCATCGCCTATGGCGGGTTGCGCACCACCTACACCAATGAACTCAATCAGAAACGCACCGAGGATGTCGGTCTGCAGGGTCAGCCTGTACAGGTGGTCGATGCGGTCGGCACTGCCGAGGCCGCCACCAACCTGTATGAATATGATGCGCTCGGGCGCCTGCTCAAGGTGACCGACGCCAATGGCAAGCTGCGTCAATACACTTACGACCTGGCCGGCAACAAGCTCACCGACCAGGACCCCAACCAGGGTACCTGGAGTTATCAGTACAACAGCATCGGCCAATTGATCAGCCAGACCGACGCCAAAGGCCAGACCACCCAGATCAGCTATGACGTGCTGGGCCGGATGGTCCAGCGGCAGGCGCCGGACTTCAACAGTCAGTGGGTATATGACACCGCCACCAAGGGCATCGGCAAGCTGGCCCAGGTCACGGCCAGCAACGGCTATACCCGTTCCCATGCCTATGACACCCTGGGCCGCCCGATCCAGACCACCACCCGCGTCGACAGCCAGGACTACACCCTGAGCACCAGCTATGACAGCCTCGGTCGTGTCCAGTCTCTGACCTACCCCACCGGCATCAGCTACCACAATGTCTACAGCAGCCGCGGCTTCCTGACCAAGGTGCAGAACGCCGATGGCCAGCGGGTCTACTGGCAGATCAGCGACACCGCCACCACCACCGCCGATGCCCATGGTCGGCTGCTCAGAACCACCCTCGGCAACGGCGTGCAGACCCTGCGCAGCTACGATCCGCTCACCGGACAACTCACCAGCCTGGCCGCCGGGACCAACAGCGCGCGCAACAACGTACAGAATGACAGCTACCTGCACGACGCTCTGGGCAACCTGCTCAGCCGCAGCGAACACCGCAGCAACCTGACCGAAACCTTCCAGTACGATGCGCATAACCGTCTGACCAGCGCCACCGTGGTCGGCCAGACAGCCCGCACCGTCCAATACGACAAGGTCGGCAACATCACCTACAAGAGCGATATCGGTTACTACCGCTATCACAGCAACCGCCCACAGGCCGTGGCGGAGGTGTGCCGCAACAGCTCCATGGCCACCGGTAGCTGCACCCAGAGCTATGCCACCTACGCCTATGATGCCAACGGCAACGTCAGCACCGGTGGCGGCCGCACCTTCACCTGGACGGCCTTCAACAAACCGCTGAGCACCAGCCGCAGCAGCACCGGCAAAACCGAGAGCTTCGCCTACGATGCGGACTATCAGCGCATCAAGCACGTCCACACCGATGGCGCCACTACCCTCTACATCAACCCGCGGCTGGACTCGGGCGCCCACTTCGAGATCAAGCGCAACGGCGCTGTCACCGAGTACACCCATCATGTGTATGCCAACGGCGAAGCCGTCGCCGCGCTGGTCACGCTGAACACCGGGGCAGCCGTTAACAAGCTCAACCAGAGTTTTGCGGCCAACACCACCGGACTGGTCCTGCCAACCGCCAGCGCCGACCCCGCCGGGGCCGTCAAATACGATGCGGCGGGCCAACGGCTGACCCTGCACACGCTGCAGACAGCCGAAGGGACGACAGCCAAATCGCCCCTCGTACGCAGCAGCACCTACTACGCTGCCAGCGAGGGCGTGAAACTCAGCGTCGATGTCAGCCTGGCCAGCAGCAGTGGAACCGGCCGGGTGATCTCCCTTGGCCTGAACAATGCCGGCAGCACTGCGGCCGCCCAGACCGGCGCCCGCGATCTACGGGCCTATATCTCTGGCAACAAGCTCTACGCCCGGGTGACCAGCAAAAACCCCAACGGCGGTACCGCCAGTACCCTCAATCACCTCCTGGGTGAGGTGACCAATACCCACTACACCCTGGAAATCGAAGCCCACGAAAGCGGCAGCAGCCTGTACTTCTATCCGAAGGGCGGCCAGCGCAGTGCCGGCTATCAATACAGCACGCATATCCCTCAGCTCGGCCAACTGCGCTTCGTGGCCTATGGCCGCAGTGGCCCGGCCAACAGCGATAGCCTGACCTACCTGGACAACCTGCGCATCGATGAAGGCGGTGTCAGCATCAGCGCCGCCCATCCGCAGGAACGCTATCTGCATACCGACCATCTGGGCTCGATCGTGGCGGTTACCGACAACCAGGGCCGGATCCTCGAGCGCTCCTCCTATGATGCGTGGGGCAAGCGCCGGCTGTTGACCGGCCTCGATGACCAGCAGTTCGATGATCAGGGCCTAGGTATCCTGCCGAGCCTGAGCACTCATCACGGCTTTACCGGGCATGAAATGCTCGACGACATGACCCTGGTGCACATGAATGGGCGACTGTATGACCCGGTCATTGCGCGGTTCATCAGCGCTGACCCGCATATCGATGGGCTGTACAGCACCCAGGGACTGAACAGCTACAGCTACGTGCATAACAACCCGCTCAGTGCTACTGATCCCAGTGGATACTTCCTGAAAAAACTGGTGAAGAAAATTGTCGGCGGGGTCAAGAAAGCAGTAAAAAGTGTGTTCAAGGCGGTGATGAAGCCAGTAGGAAAAGTCATCAGAGCCATGGGACCATTGGCTCAGCCGCTGGTGGCTATCGCTTCGTTTTATATTTGTCCTGGACCTGCAGCAGCTGCATGTATGGCTGCCATGATGGGAGGAGGTGGTTTTGCTGTGGCCCATGCTCACGGGGCTAGTTTCAATCAATCATTGCGAATAGGAGCGTTAACAGGGGCCACTGCCTATGCCGGTGCACATGCAGCGCACTGGATAGGTAGCAACGCTAATAGTGCCATCGCGAATGTTGGAATGCATGGAGTCAGAGGTGGAATTACCTCGGTGGTATCGGGTGGTGACTTCCGTTCGGGCTTTCTGGCGGGTAGCTTTGGGGCATTCGGGGATGTCAATGGCCTGACCAATAATCATTTTGGGGCGGGGCTGTTTGGAGGTATCGGTGCTAAGCTGGGAGGCGGGAATTTCGCGGAAGGTGCCGTTGTTGCCATTGTTGGGCATGAGTTCAATGAGAGAAGACACTCCCGAAAAGCTTTTGAAAGAAAGTATGGTGATATTCTTTCGGCTGGGGGGATTGATATCGACCATAACGTCAAGAATGCTGCCAGCATATCTACTAGAGAGTGGCTAGGAAAAGTGGCCACTGGCGGAGATTGGGACTATAAAAATAATGCAAATTTAATCGCAGCCGGGATTTCCCCTGCTCGATTGGATGATTTTGGAAATATGCACTTCGGAATTGTAGCAAGAGCCCATGGGTTCAATCTTGAAGGCAGCTTGTATGGGGCAGGGCTTTACCAGGTTACAAAGCAAGGCGGAGGTAATTCTCGCCACCTAGCAATCGCCACAGGACTCTTGTCTAGGACTTATGGCGGATATCTTTTCCCAGACCCCGTTAGTCGCCTAACAACCAGGAGTGGGTTTACATGGGGAGACAACCCAGGTGATTCAATCAACATTATGAGAGGCTGGGATTATGCAGATAAAAACTATTAATCGAATGCTATTTTTATTCATCATAATTTCTTTGATGACTATGTCCGGCTGCGAGGAGCCCCAGAATAAGAAAAGTTGGAAAATCTTCAACGAGGCGTTGAATGAGGAAAAAATAAAAGAGGTTCCTCCAAGAAATCTAGAGGAAACCATAGATATCATGCTTCCCGAGTTGCAGTCCGTTGTGGGTATTTGCGAAAAAAACGCTGAAATAAATAGAGTATCCTCAAAGGATGAGCCCACCAGCTACTATAAAAACGTGCACTCTTCAAAAGAGTTGGATGCAGCCATAAAATTGATAAAAGAGAAGCTAGAAAAAGTCGGTGCACTATCAGTTTCTTGTGGAAGAAGAGGTGATTATAAGGAAAATCCCTTGTCAACAGTATCTTTTGTCATGCACGCATCAGGGCTATCTGTTTCTGGTCATTTGGAAAGCATAGTTTATATAACAAGTTGGACTCTTTCCCTCCCCGGCGCATTGACAAATGAAGAGTTAGGAGATAGAGGTTTCACCCCATCCAAGAAGCAAGGATGGTATATATATAAATCTTAACCTTCACAACCTTAGTTCTATACGGCGACCAGAGGAGTCAACTCTCATTCCGACGGAGTCCTTGAGGGCTATATCGAGCTCCTCTACCTTATTGATATAAAGAAAATTGGGTTTCTGAGACTCATTGAGTCTTTTTCGGGCTGTGGTGGTGCGGCAGACAATTTCTATTTTCATGTGGAGCATGACAATATTGGCCCAGATGGAAAATTATGGTGGGCCTTGATCCCGCACCTCCCCAACCATATTGCTCAACCAAACAATATCATCACTTGATTTTTTGGCGGGGAGTCTATCCATATAGATGGAGAGTATGGGTTCCAGTTCAGAACTTAGTGCATGACAACTCTGCAGTAAGCTACATTCAGGTAAATTTACGCCCATGAAAGAATTTGCAAAGTTAAAAATTTTAATAATAGCTGTCATGCTTTCCATTTCCGGCTGCGCAGACACTGAGGAGATAGCGCTTTACAGCCGTTCTGACTGCATTGTCAAGGTGGCAATATCTTGGGATGTTGATGGAATCGAAAGGGTAAAGACAATGAATACTTTGATGGACTTGATTTTGGATTATCAAGAAGCTGAGCATTCAGGAGAATTGTTATCTGGCTTGGCATTCCAGAAAAATGGGTCTGAAGTATATCTGCAGTACGGTTCAGACTGCGAACAGCGAGAAAACAATGCTAGAGATCTTTTCTCAGGTCCTGTGCATGAATTCTTGGATGGAAAAGCTCATTTTCACATCACTGAAGAAAAAGTCGAGCCCGGTATTGATACGATTAGCTTACAGGGAGAGGGTTGGATCGACTAGTTCTTTAACAGCGACACAACGACTAAATCACCTCCCTATATAATGCCATCGATCCCAGTGGGTATTCCCTGGAGAAACTGGTGAAGAAAATCGGCGGCGAGGTCAAGAAAGCGGTCAAGAGCGTGTTCAGCGGTGATGAAGCCCGTAGGCCAAGTCACCAGAGCCATGGGGCCATTGGCGCGGCCACATACTGCTTCCAATCCATCATGGGCTCCAGTTTTGCCACTTCTCAGGCCTGGATGGCAGCGATGACCAAGCATTCGATAACCAGGGCTTGGGCATCCTGCCAAGCCTGAGCACCCCACCATGGCTTTACCGGGCAGAAAATGCTCGACGACATGGCCTTGGTGAACATGAACGGAAGGCTCTACGATCCGATCATTGCGCGGTTTATCAGCGCCGATCCGCATATCGACGGGCTGGAATGCCTGAGCACAGTGAGGGAATACCCAGATGAGTTAACTACGGGACTACAGCCTTTATATCAAACAGCTCATCCCTGCCCCGCTGCTCTTTGCCCTGCTCTCGATAGCCCAATGGTATCCAGTGCTCGTCCCGCGGCACATCTGCGGCCATATACGGATTCAAGGGGATTCTGCGCAAAAAATATAATTTTCGCCTATCCGGAGTAGATACATCTACCACACCTTCCACAAGCTCTCCCAAACTCTTGGGATAGCCGTATGAGCCCTCACGTTGCTCAATGCGATGCTCATCATAAGCGTGCTTGTAGGTGTCAATAGCGGTTCGGATTTCACGCAGAGCCAGACGTAGATCTTGCTCTTTCTCCCGCTCTTGCTGGAGAGTCCAGAGCGGGAAACTGATACTGGCGATCAAACTGATAATCGCCAGCGAGGCGAGCATTTCGATGTAGGTAAAGCCACGGGCATGCATAAACCTAAGGCTCGGCATTCCAGTGCAATTCCTGTTGAACATCCATGGGCAGGTAGCGGAACACAGCGTAATCTTGAGCGATCCGATCCAAGCGATACAGGTTATCCAATTGCTCTCCTGCGGCAATGCTCTGGGCACGGTCTTGATAGCGGATATACAGCATCACCTTACCAGCATGCTGCAGTTGTCCTAGATACTGGACCGGCAATGGCGGTGCGCTAGGCGGTGGAGGGGGTGGTGGCGGTGAAACCATGATAGGCATCGGCACCGGTTCGAAGACAGGTTCGGGTTCAGGCTCCGGTACAAATTCTACTGCAGGCAGCTCGATAGCACGCCGCCATGGTTCCCGCTCGGGAACCGGCTGAGCCTGTAGCGGCGGTGATGCCTGGCCGGGGTGCTGCTTAGTAGGTAGCGTCACTGCAGGTATCGACGCAGGTTCTGGCCGGCTGGTGAGCCAAGCCAGTGCCGCACTGGTAATCAGCAACGCTATCAGCTTGCGAGAAATCATGGCTTGACTACCAGTTCAAAGTCGATGGTACTGGTAGCAGCAGCTGTACCGGTCTGATAGGCCCAACGTCGGAGCAACAATGCGTCATTCTCGAGTAAGGCCAAGAGAATAAAGCGCTCAACGCTGCCGTGCTCACCCGCCAGTTGCAACCGCAAAGCCTGACGTTGAACAATGCTGGCGGGTTGGCCGACAATCATTTGGCTGCCCAATGTATTAAGCGTAACCCCGGCCTCGTTGGCAACAGCGTGCAACGACGTGGTGATGTGAGTAAGCGCTCCGGCCTCAGGCAAAAAAGTATTAAACCGATTGAGTATATCTCTGTAATCCACCTCAGTATTGGCAACCGGGTTGTCGGCTGCCACCTGGCTCAGCTCCACCATCTGTCGCAGCTCTACAACATGACGTTCAAGGCTGACTAATCCCGCAAGCAGCAAAACCTGACCCGTCAGGATGATAAATAGTATCGTCTTTGCCAGTTTACTCAGAGAAGCAAACCGATAAGCAAAGGTCCAACGCCAACGATGCAGACTGGAGATCAGGTTATCTTTCACCGGCAGCTTCCTTGTGCAGGGAGTACAATCTCAAGCTGAGCTGATAACCGCCCTCTTGGGTACGCTCTTCCTGTCGCAGACTGGCCGAGCAAGGATATTTTTGTTCAGCAAGAGCTTGGAGATAATCGGCAAACTCAGTGCGATGATAGACGTTCATACGCATGTCGATGACGTCAGTGGCGGCATTCCAGTCAAAACTGGTGATGCGCACGGGTACCTGGGCGGGCGGCTGCAGACAAGCCATCCAGATATGCACAGGAAGCGTAAGCTGCGTCGAGATATCCAGAAGTTCCCGATAGGATTGTTGCATGATCGGGTCAGGTTGCGCATGGCGTGACCCTTGACTGGGTAGCAACTCAAGACTCTGCAATTGCACCTGCAGAGCACCGACCTGCTGGCTACGGTGCCACAGCCAAGTAGTCTGTACGACAGCCATACCCACAAAGATTGCAAGCGCAATCCAGATACCAGGCGGAACATACCTGGTATTAAGGAAGTGGGCGCGGTATTGCTGTGGGCACATCATGACGGCTTATTCGCTACGAATGAAAAGACCGGCTGAGTTGGGCTGAGACGCTCCAACGAGCCCAGTGGTTCACCTACCGGAATCAGCCCGAACTCATCAATCAGATAAGCAGCATCCGCCGGTCGGTGAAATTGTTGGCGAATCAGAGCCTGGATCGCCGCGACACTATTCGAAGCTGGAGCCAGACGGCGAATGAATACATCATGAATACAGACGCCGTGCTTATACAGCAAGGTGATGGTCGCCGGTTCCACGACGGCGAGCCAGCAGTGCTCTGTAAGTGCATTACAGTAACGATTCCATGCCGCTATGGCGTATGGCTCCATTCGCTGCAGCCGTTGGTTGGACGCCAGATTTGCTAATGATGGATCCAACCCCAGAATCAGCGCAGGTTGACCATAACTCAGCGGCTCAATCACCACGTAATCGCTCGGTGCGACATCACCCAGCGCATGCCGAGCATATCCACCCGCCATGCGTTGGACCGCCGCTGGCGTATCCATGGCCGCAGAAAAAGGCATACAGAAGATAGTGGTCAATGCCCCGCACAGCTGCACCTGCAATGGCTTGCCTGATAGTTGTGCGGCAGTTTGCTGCAACCAGCGGGCACACTGCTCGGCTGACGCCCCACCCTCCAGTCCTACTACAGGCAAGCTACTGGCTAGCGCCGGGCAGAGCTGCGTGGCTGACAGATAGACTCGCAGAGCCTCTGCTTTATTCCGCGAAGGTAACACGGGCCACCTCCTGAAGTGTCGTCAGTCCTCGGGCTGCACACTCCAACGCCGTTTCCCTAAGGAATCGAGTTCCACGCTGACGTACCTTCTCCTTGAGTCGCGATATAGGGGCCTGGGACACTATCAACTCTCTTATTTCATCATCAAGGATCATAAACTCGGCAATCGCCATGCGCCCCCGATATCCCGTTCCACGACATTGACTGCAGCCTTTGGCCTGACGGTAATCCGTGCTTACGTCGACCTCGTCGATCAGCCCCAGCTCCTTGAGGGAGGCCGCATCAGGATGCCAAGCTGTGGCACAGTGCGTACAAATGCGGCGCAGCAGCCGTTGAGCCACGACACCGTTCAGAGCGGAAGTCATGGCGTAGGCATCTATACCCATATGGCGGAACCGCTGGATGACATCGAGAATACTGTTGGCATGCACGCTGGTGAAGACAGTATGGCCAGTCAGCGCCGCTTGAATGGAGATGGTAGCGGTTTCTGGGTCGCGTATTTCTCCGACCATGATGGCGTCAGGGTCATGACGAAGTATAGAGCGCAGACCACGGGCGAAGGTTAGCCCCTTGGCTTCATTGACAGGAATCTGCAAAACCCCTTCCAGCTGGTATTCCACCGGGTCTTCGATGGTGATGATCTTTTCTTCGCTGGTACGCACTTCGCCTATCAGCGAATACAACGTAGTGGTCTTGCCCGAGCCAGTCGGTCCAGTAACCAACAACATGCCATAGGGTTGGCGAGCGATCTTGCGCAACATCAGACGCGACTCGTCATCAAAGCCAAGCCGTTCAAGGGATAACTCCGCATCCTCACCTGTCAGGTGACTGCGGTCGAGCAAGCGCAGCACGGCATCTTCACCGAATAGACCAGGCATGATGGATACGCGGATATCCACATCGCGCTCATTGATGATCGCTCGACAGCGGCCATCCTGGGGGATGCGCTGTTCAGAAATGTCCAATTCAGCCAGCACCTTGATACGCGAGACAATCTGCTCCGCCAGCTCTCGCCCTGTAAAGGTGTTGACCATCACCAGCACACCGTCCAGACGCAGTCGAACCAGTAATCCCGATTGGGTATTTTCAAGATGGACATCACTGGCCCGGCTATTCATTGCATCGAGCAAAATAGCGTTCAGACCGCGCACCGCTGGATGCTCTTCCTTCAGCGAGGCAACGGTGAGTGTCAGCGCGGGCAACCGCCCAGTATCGAGGGAGGCACTCGTGACATCCTGGGACAACCGATGGCTTTCGCCCCAGCTGGCCATGAAAGTCTGGATGTTTGCTCTCGTACTCAAGGCAATTTCAAAAGCACGTGGTCCAAGCGACTCTGTCAGCCATTCGTGCAGGAACGGGCGATAAGGATCGCAAAGCACGATGAGCAACCGGTCATGATCATCGTACAAAGGCAACAACTCTTTTCCCAAACAGTCCTGTAGCGGTATGGCATCGAATGCGGGGGTGCAATCATCCATCTGGGCAGGATAAAGCACACGAAACCCCGCGCGTCGGCCAACCTCTTCCAGTAATTGCTCTTCAGGCAGATCGGTCTGTTTGATCAACTGGGCCACGGGCGACACGCCCGGTACTACCGGCACACCTTGCATGGCCTCATCAACCAGCTGGGACAATGAGGTCATGGGCGCAGGCTCCCTGCCAGTTCAAAGATCGGTAGGTACATCATCACTACAATGCCACCAATCAATAGGCCGATAAACAGCATCAGCAGCGGCTCGATCAGCTTACTCAACCGCTCAAACAAATGGGCCAGCTCGCGATCATGAAAGTCAGCCGCCTGCTCCAACATACTCGGCACATCGCTACTGCGTTCTCCAGCCCTTAGTAGACGCAGGGCGATAGGCGTCATTAGTTGGCTGCCTGACAGTGCATCGCTAAGCCGCTGACCGTGCTGAATGCGTTCTATTGCCAGGTGCAAACGCTCCTGCAGCAAAGCGGGCAATAAACCTCCTGCCAGGCGCATGGCCTCAGGCAGGGGAATGCCGCCTCCTGCAAGTAGAGACAGCGATCGGCAGTAACGGCTTACATTGAAGCTTTGCCAATGCCTGCCTACCCACCGACTACTTATCAGCGACTGCGTGATGCGGGCGCGTACCGCCACGTTGCGCCATGCCGCAATGGTCAGGATAGGAATAGCCAGTAGACCGGCTGCAAGCAAAAACGGGTTGTCCTTGGCCCATACGCCCCACTGCAACAGCGTCCGGGCTGGCAGGGACAAGTCGGTACCAACCTGCTCATAGATGACACTGAAACGAGGCACTAGGTAAACAAGCAAGAACAGCACGACCGCCGTGCCAGCCACCAATAGCAGTATCGGATAGGTGATAGCGCTCAATAGCTTGCGCTTGAGTTCGTCCAGTTGCCCGCTGTAATCCAGGTAGCGTCCAATGACACGTGGCAAGTCGCCTGTACGCTCTCCAGAGCGAATGGTGGCGACAAACAGCGGTGGAAAACTGTCGGGTTGGTGAGACATAGCATCAGATAGGCTTTCGCCCTGCCTGACTCGATGCTGCAACTCTTCCAGAACGGCTCTCTGGGCAGGATGACTCTCGCGCTCGGCCAGCGCTGTCAGGACTTCCATGAGCGATAAGCCGGCTTCCAATAGGGTTTTCAATTCATGGCTGAGCAGCATCAGCGAAGGCTTACCGAAGCTACCGAACGATAGGCTGAATCTTTCTCCCATTGGGTGTATGTGGATCGCGTTCCACCCTTCCTCCTCCGCCCTGCGCAGCAATGCCTGCTCGCTTTCCGCCTCCAGCAGCTCCCGGGTGACTTGGCCACCGGGCAATAGCTTATCTACCCTGTAACGTGCCATGGATTCACCATTGAATATCCGCATTATCGCCATCTCCACCCGGCATACGGTCCTTGCCGAGAGAAATAAGCAGAAAATCCTGGCCATCCGGCCCTGGAGATTGAAATACATAGGGCGTACCCCAGGGGTCGAGTGGCACCTCCTTGCGCAGGTAGGGGCCACGCCAACGGCTCTCGCCTGCAGGCGGGCGCACCAGCGCGTCAAGTCCCTGGTGGGTAGAAGGGTAATGACCGAGTTCCAGGCGGTACTGGTCGAGCGCCTTGACCAACGCATCCATCTGCGCGCGGGCAGTGGTTATCTCGGAACTACCAAGCTGTCGGAACAGGTTGGGCGCGACGATGCCAGCCAGCAGCCCGATTATCACGATAACGACTAACAGCTCGAGCAAAGTGAAGCCGCTCTGTACAGCATTTCGCTTCATGGTAGAAAAATGAATTCCCATTGGTGATAACCTGTCGCCTTGGCAAAATGTGCATAGTGAGGGGAGAAACCGCCGGCCTTGATTGGCTGGCGGGTCGAGGTACTGCGTACCCCTATCAGCATTCCTCTATGGTCGTGTATTTCCATAAAGGGCTGGTCAGTCATGGGATCGGCATAGAGCTCTCGCAAATGCCGCGTCAACGTCAGCAGGCGAGGATCCTGTAGCAGATCGTCCAACTTGTACGGCAATTGTTTCACCTCACCCGGAGAAGACTGGTAATACCGTTCTATAGCCCGTCGGTACTGCTCGCCAATCCATAACAGCTCTGCCTCCATTGCTCTCTGGGTGCGTGTGCTCTGAATCTCCAGTAAACGCCCCAACCCCAAACTCAGAACAACCAGCAACAGCAACGCCCATAAAAAAGTCACACCTTGTTGGGCTTTGAGCGAAGCACTACCAGTCGACATAGCGCGTTCCATCCAGGGCCTGCCCTTGAGCCGTGCTTTTTATATCGTAGATCCCCGCCTGGTTGCCTTCCGCCGCTATCAACTTCCAGCTGTCATTTCTCCCGGTCATCGGATCAGGTGGTATCGCCCGCAGGTACTTGTTGCTGAGCAGGTCATCCAGCTTTTCAGGGTAACGTCCTTTATCCGCATGAAAATCATCCAAGGTTTTACGCAGCATATGCAGGTTGTAACGAAGGGCTTCTTCCCGCGCCCTGGCTTCTTGATTCAGATAACCTGGTGCAACCAGCGTCAACAGAAGTGCAATCACCGCCAGTGCCACCATCAGCTCAATCATGGTGAAGCCTTGTTGCCGTCGTCCTATCATGGCTACCATTCCGAATAAGGCAGTCCATTGCTGCCAAGCTGGTCTGATGTGGACAGCACATCGAAAATATCCTGCCCCGACTGCGGGTTATCAGGCGGGCTTTGGAAGGCTCTGAATCGCCAGGTGTTGGATGCGCTGGTTGCTTCCCCCACATAAAAAGGGTCTGCTGGTATTGCCCGTAAGAACACCCTGCCTGAAAATCCATGGCGCTCCGTCAACTGTTCGAGACGGGCCGGATAACCCGACTCCGTATGCGACTCGAAAAGCCCCGACTGAGTAACCAGACGATACTCATCAAGCGCTTCCCGGATATCTTTCAAGGCCTGCTTCAATGCCGCTTCCTTCTGCCGCGTCATCGCAACCTCCGCGAGGGGGAAAAGTAGACCAGCCATTATTCCCAGTACACTGAGCACAATCATAAGCTCGATAAAACTGAATCCACCGTTCTGGTGCTTCATGGTGCCAGATCTTCCGCGTAAGCATCCTCCTCCAGCACCATGTCATCAATGGACGCAGGGAAGATTTGTAATGCATGTTGGGTCATGGCCGTGCCAATATCCTGACCTGGAGCAGCCTCGGCGGAGACAATCAACTGCGTATTGTGTTGCTGATTCGTATCGTGTGTTTGAAGGCTTATGGTTGCCAGTACATTGTTGGAGCTTTCGAGTCCGGACGGAAGCAGCGTGAAATCTATACGCCCCTCATGAGACTGGTAGGTCAGATCTTCCGCCGCGACCACAGGCGTAACGGATAGCAACTCCAACAGCGTTTCGTCGAACCCGAGACTAAACCGAGTGACGGTTTGATCATTGGCATCCATGGCCAGGATCACATTGAAAGGTTGACCACCATCGATAGCGCCAGGGCCCGCCAGACTGAGTACGGAGCTTGGGGATTCTGCCGCAGCCACCGGATCTGGGAGACTCAAAGCCGTTGGCTCTCCAGACTCAGCGGACTGCATTCTTTGCTCGGCAATAGCGGGAGAGCGATTGTCTTCTGCAATAGAGCTCTCTTTAACCGCGACCGTCTGTTCAGGCCTTTCCTGGTGAAAGCTGGCCTGCGAACCCAGGGCGGGCGGCGTAAGAGCTAAACGGTCTTTGGTGCCGGTATAAAAAGTGCTGGCATAGGCATCAGGAAGCAGAACGTTTCTGACTATCCGCGGCGTGATCAATAACACCAACTCCGACTTAACGTGTGATTTATTGTCATTGGTAAACAGACGCCCCAGACCGGGAATGGCTCCTAGCCCCGGTACCCGACTTTGGCTGTTTATTTCTTCGTTCTTGATCAGGCCAGCAAGAATCTGAGTCTCCCCATCACGCAACTGCAATGTGGTGTTGGCGGTGCGAGTACCTACCTGATAAGCCCGCAGACCTGAATCCCCAACGATTTCTCGAGCGATATTGCTAACCTCGAGCATGACCTTCATGGAGACCTCATTGCCGGGAAATATTTCTGGTTCAACTTCCAGCTTGATCCCCACATCAAGGTAGGTCACTGACTGTGACTCGAAACCCGATGTCTGATTCAGGGTTGATGTAATGACCGGTACCTTATCGCCGATCAGGATATCAGCCTGTTCCCGATTTTTTACCCGAATCTGCGGCTTCGCCAGGATGTTGCCGCTACCAATCGTATTGCGCAAATTGAAAACAGCCAAAGGATCTCCAACCCCCAAAGTGAACGAGTCGGAGTTGATATCGCCTAGCTCGCTCCAGCGCAGCACCCCGGGAGTGGTTGCCTGTCCTTCTACCGATACGGAAATGCTGCCCGGGTACTCGATACCCAGATTGGACATCACATCTGTAGATACTTCCAATATCTCTACGTCCAGCAACACCTCAGCGGGAGCAGTGTCGTGGAGCTCAATTAACCGCTCTGCAGCCTCAAGCACTTCAGGAGTATCCCGGATAACCAACGAGCGGGATATTTCATCTATATGCATATCTGCAGGCTGCAAAACACTTCTCAAGAGGTCAGCCAGCCGATCTGGGGCTGCATGCGAGGCGTAGAAAGTCCGTGTATAGAGGTCGGCATAACGGGCTTTCTTCTCCGAATTGGCTGGATAAATCAATAGAGTCTTAGCATTCAGAACCTTCTTCTCCAGCGCATACGTCTGGAAGATAAACTCCAACACATCTTCAATTCGCGCCTCGGTGACGAAGAGCGTCACAGGCGTGTCAGGCTCAACATCCTGATCCAGAATAAAGTTCAACCTGGCGCTTTGAGACAACAGCATCAATGCATCCTTCAGCCCGGTATCCCTGAGTTCCAGAGACACAAGCTGATTTAGCTCAGGGCTTTTGATCTCCGGCTGCAACTGTGCCATCTGGCTGTGCTCCCGCACTTGGCGGCGAATCGTTTGAGCGCGTTCATGGTTGGGGTTTTCTGAAAGAATCTGCCGTACATACTGGCCGGCGGCAGCTCTATCATCTTGCTCAAGCGCCGCCTCTGCCCGCAGCAACCACTGCTGCTGTCTCTGTGCTTGTTCAATACGTCTCAAACCATCAAGTGCACGACGGTTTTGGCTGTCGATCCCCAGGGCGCGCTGGTACAGCACACGAGCTTGATTTACCTGGCCATGGTTCAAGGTAGACTCGGCCTGGCTATTCAATGCCGCCAGACTGAGGTTGGTCGTCCTGATGAGCGCACCACGATAGATAAGGTTCTCGGGGTGCTGTTGGTATTGCTCGCGTAACGCTTGAACCGCCGCCTCGTAATCCCCTGCGGCTGCCAATTGCCCAGCACGGTCAATATCCTTGGGCGTACTACTACAAGCTGACAGGCAAGAAACAAGCAGAATCAGCACACCTGCACGAACGGGTCTTGATAGCTTGCCCTTCGCTCGCAACGCGAGCGAATATCGTCCTTGACTCATTGCTTGCTTCCGTATGAATTGATAGACCTATTGTATTGAGCCTACGAAGGATGGCAAGGAAGGAGTCAAAATTTCCCTTCCTTTCTAGCTTGTCTCTGTCCACTACAGAACTAAAAAATTATCCTTGCGTTTCAATTATTCCCATGCAGAATAACTGATACTTATTCTCATCTAAAAGCATTTTTAGTCAAGGAAGATTTGCAGTGAAAAAGTGGATAGCTTCTATTTTTATCGCCATCATCACACCCGCAGTAGGTTATGCCTCAGCCCCGCCCGGCGCCTCGCTGACCGGCGAGCTGTCTGTTACCCCCAATGGCGCTACCAGTTATCAATTACCGCTGCTGACGCCTCCGGGTACTCTCAAGCCTACCCTCTCCTTACAGTACTCCAGCCAGGCCGGCAACGGCCCGCTGGGCATGGGCTGGTCTCTGGGCGGACTGTCGCAACTGAGCCGCTGCCCTCGGGTCAAGACCATTGACGGAATCGATGACGGTGCCCTGCAGTTCAATGGTAATGACCGCCTGTGTTTAGACGGGCAACGTCTGATTCTGGTCGATGGCACCTACGGCGCTAATAATGCCGAGTACCGTACCCAAATCGACAGTGGCTTGAAAATCGTGGGCAAAGGCGCTTATGCCAGCACCAGTGCCTGGTTCGAGGTCAGAACCCAGGATGGTCAGGTCATGGAATACGGCAGCACGGCCAACAGCCGCCGAGCCATTACGCCAACGGGTAGCAGCACCGCTGTACCCACTGTGTGGGCCTTGAGCAAGGTCAGTGATCGTTTTACCAATTATTACACCGTCAGTTATCTGCTTGATTCCGGCATGCTGTATCCACAGACCATCAGTTATGCCGGCAATACCAACGCAGGCACTACACCAGCCCGAACACTTACCTTGACCTGGGCAGCGGCCACCGAGCGTCCCGATCATTTGCCGGTCTATGTCGGCGGTGGTGTCAGCGCCACGATCAAGCGTCGCCTGTCCAGCATCTCCAACAACGCCAACCCGGCCCGCTATCGCCTCTACTACAGCACCTCCGACGCCCAGCTGTCCAACCTGACCAAGGTAGAGTACTGCCCGGACGGCTCGACGACCAACTGCCTGAAGGTGGAAAGTGAATACGGGTTGGCCAAGCACCCCACCACCGGCAAATACACCAGTGACCCGCAGACCATTCTGGCAGCCTTTGGCACCAACCAGGGTTGGGGAGACCAAGACAAGCACCCACGTGAACTAGCCGACGTAAATGGTGATGGTCGTCTGGACATTGTGGGGTTTTTCAATGACGGGATCTATGTGGCCTTTGGCACGGCGTCAGGGTTCAGTGCACCGGTCAAGAAACTGAGCTATTTCGGTAGTTCCAGTGTTGGGGGTGGTTGGGCGAGTGACAGTACTAGCCCCCGAATGGTGGCGGATATTAATGGCGATGGGCTGGCAGATATCGTCGGTTTTGCCTCTACTGGGGTGTATGTCGCCTTGTCCACCGGCAACGGTTTTGCCCCACAGACCCTGTGGCTGAGCGGTTATGGCACCAATGCCGGCTGGGCCAATCAGAACACCCATCCACGCATGCTCGCCGATGTGGATGGTGATGGGCTACTGGATATGGTGGGCTTTGCCAATGCCTCGGTGGCCGTGGCATTGAACAAGCGCACCAGCTTTCAACCATCGCCTGCCTACTCGAATATTACCAGCACATTTACGCGCAACTCCGGGTGGACGGAGAACAACAAATATCCTCGCATGATGGCCGATATGAATGGGGATGGGCGCGACGATATCGTGGGGTTTGGGAATGAAGGGGTGATGGTGGCGTTAGCCAGTACAACTGGATTTTTACAGCCGGCAAGATGGCTTAATGGCTTTCAGCCGCGTTCCTTTCAGGAGCTAGATGATTTTTACACCACTCCGGATTCTTCTCCCATTAAAAAACTTTTTGATGTAGAAGATTGGGGTTATCAATCTTCAAACCCAAGGTACCTTTATGACCTTAATAAAGACGGCCTACCCGACATACTTGGACTCAAGTATGGAATATATCGTCATACTACAGAAATTAGACTTGGCGGCGGCGGACCGGTGCTCAGGCACCACTTCGATAAGGTCTGGGAGGAACCCGGAGTCCATGTTTCTATCAACTTCGGCCATGCACTCTCAAGCCCTGAGATCATAGCACCAAGGGGGGAAGAAATCTTTTACACAACCAGCCCTGATTTGACAAGTAAAAAAATAAAATCGCTAGTTTCCAGTTACTCACTGTCCGATACAAGTCAAGATAACCAACCAGATATAATAACGTACAAAGGTCCCTGCACCCTCTTTCGCCCTGTGCTCAACGGCCCTTCAGGCATTGAACTAGGTGATGAACAATGCCTGGTCAATGGCTTCACTCAAGAGAACGGCAACTGGACCGACAAGGACGAACGCATCATCGCAGACATCGATGGCGATGGTGCGGTCGATGTACTGGGTTTCAGCCCCGCCGGCGTAGTGGTCAGCTATGGCCAAGCCAAAACCCCCAACCAGATCGTCGCTTTCAAGGATGATCTGAGCGAATCCCAGATCACCTACTCGACCCTGATTGATAACGAGGTCTACACCAAGGGCACTGGATCAGTCTTCCCGGTAGCTGAAGTGCAGATCCCCATGGCTGTGGTCAAGTCGGTGGCGAGTCTCGATGGGCTTGGTGGAACCAGCAAGATCCACTACCGCTATGGTGACCTGCGTTCGCATTTCGATCATGGTTCGCTCGGCTTTCGCTGGCTGGAAACCTTGGATCAGAGCAGCGGTGCGCTGAGCCACAGCGAACTCCTGCAGACCTACCCGCTGACCGGCAGTCTGTTTCGTACCCAGAGTCAACACTGCAGCAACCGGGTACATATTCCCTGGAGTGGCTGTCAGACGCTCGGCCAGGAAGTGAGCGACTGGTCAGTTGCCGAGACCGGCGCTACGCCTGACCGAAAGGTTTATAGGCCCCAGATTATAAAGACCACCGAACATACATGGGACCCTGAGAGCTCTTGAGCTGCATAGCGGGACCGAGTCCCAGTTGTCTCAACGACAAGGCTGAGCATAGTTGACATGCAATATAATGAGAGGAAGTTCACACACTTTTACGTACAGTTTGTATTTTATTGTTTTTTATTTTTTTCAGTCTACTATTGCCTTATCTTTGCTATTTACAGGGACGTAACATGAGCCAGGAAAAAGCCATATCGATCGGGAAAGTGTGTCTATATACCTTTCTGAGCTTCAGCATTCCAGCCTTGGCCTCAGCCCCACCCGGCGCCTCGCTGACCGGTGAGCTCTCTGTGACCGCCAGTGGTGCAGCCAGTTATCAACTACCATTGTTGACGCCTCCTGGCAGTATCAAGCCCTCGCTAGCGTTGCAATATTCCAGTCAGGCGGGCAACGGTCCCATGGGTATGGGCTGGTCCTTAGGCGGCTTATCGCAACTGAGTCGCTGCCCTCGGGTCAAGACCATTGACGGAATCGATGACGGTGTCCTGCAGTTCAATGGCAATGACCGCCTGTGTTTAGACGGGCAACGGCTGATTCTGGTCAATGGCACCTACGGCGCTAATAATGCCGAGTACCGTACCCAAATCGATAGCGGTCTGAAGATTGTCGGTAAAGGGGCCTTCTCCACTACCACTGCCTGGTTCGAGGTCAGAACCCAGGATGGCCAGGTCATGGAGTATGGCTATACAGCTAACAGCCGCCGCGCTATTACTCCGGCCGGCACCAGTACCGCGGTCCCCACCGTGTGGGCCTTGAGCAAGGTCAGTGATCGTTTTACCAATTATTACACCGTCAGTTATCTGCTTGATTCCGGCATGCTGTATCCACAGACCATCAGTTATGCCGGTAATACCAACGCAGGCACTACACCAGCACGCACACTTACTCTGACCTGGGCAGCGGCCACCGAGCGTCCCGATCATTTGCCGGTCTATGTCGGCGGCGGCGTCAGTGCCACAATCAAGCGCCGCCTGTCCGGCATCACCAATAACGCCAACCCGGCCCGCTATCAGTTACACTACAGCACCTCAGACGCCCAGCTGTCCAACCTGACCAAGGTGGAGTACTGCCCGGATGGCTCGACCATCAATTGCTTGAAAGTTGAGAGTGAATACGGGCAGGCCAAACATCCTGTCAGCGGCAAGCGCACCAGTGATCCCCAGACAATCCTGGCTGCCTTTGGCGCCAATCAAGGATGGGGAACTCAAGATGTGCATCCGCGAGAACTGGCCGACGTAAACGGTGATGGACGTCTGGATATAGTCGGGTTCTTCAATGACGGGGTCTATGTGGCCTTTGGCACAGCGTCAGGGTTCAGTGCGCCGGCTAAGAAACTGAGCTATTTCGGTAGTGCAGCTGCAGGCGGCAGGTGGGCCAGCGACAGTACCAGCCCGCGCATGGTCGTGGACATCAATGGCGATGGGTTGGCAGATATTGTCGGGTTTGCCTCTACCGGTATTTATGTCGCCTTGTCCACCGGCAATGGTTTTGCTCCTCAAACCCTATGGCTCAGCGGCTATGGTACCAATGCCGGCTGGGCTAACCAGAACACCCACCCACGGATGCTGGCCGATGTGGATGGTGATGGGTTACTGGATATGGTGGGCTTTGCCAATGCCTCGGTGGCCGTAGCTCTGAATACCCGTACCAGCTTCCAAGCGTCCCCAGCCTACTCGAACATCACCAGCACCTTTACTCGTAACTCTGGGTGGACGGAGAACAACAAATATCCTCGCATGATGGCTGATATGAATGGGGATGGGCGGGATGATATTGTGGGGTTTGGGAAAGATGGGGTTGCGGTGGCGTTATCATCTACCTCTGGATTTATAATTCCAGAATTATGGATTGATGACTATTATCCTACCAATACAACGCATACTCAAGATATTGAACTCCAGCCGGGTAACGGCTTCCCCTTGCCTTTCACTGTGACAACAAGCCGCTGGGCTACTCAAAGCATTCACCCACGCTTTCTGAATGATTTTGACGGAGATGGTTTGCCTGATATCGTCGGTATTAGCCATCGCGTTAGGAGAGCCAATGATAACTGGGCCATAGGCATCCCGATGGAGTCTCTAGGAAGATCCCCGGATATCTATTTTTCAAAAAACACCGGCCGCAATTTTAAACCCCCTCATCAGGTAAAATTTGGAGTTGATGACTCATTTACACATCGTGGTAATGATCCGATCCTTCTTGATGTGCGTGCGGAGCGTCTGGCAGCGAATTATAGCCTGGCCAATGTCAATCTGGACGGACGTGGCGACCTCATCATTTATGACGGAGCCTGTACTAAATTTCGTCCCTCCCTTGGTACTTCATTAGGTGCCGAGGAGTGTCTAGCTAACGGCTTCACCAAAGAAAATGGCAACTGGACCGATAAGGACGAACGGATCATAACCGACCGTGGTAACGGTACGGTGGACTTACTAGGCTTCAGCCCTGAAGGCATTGTTATAAGCCAGGGCCAAGCCGAGAACGTTAATCGGATTCTGGCTTTCGAGGATGATTTAGGCAGCACTGAGATTAAATACACCACATTGGCAAACTCCTCCTATACCAAAGGATACGGCTCAGCTTATCCTATTGTAGACTTACAAGTACCTTTAAGCATTGTCCAATTTATACGCGCTCCTGATGGTATCGGTGATCTAGAATCGACTAAATATTCTTATGGTGAATACCGCATCCATGCCGACCACGGTTCACTCGGTTTTAAATGGACGAAATCATATCGCTCTAAATCAATAAATCCAAATATTACGGAGCTTCACGAGTATATGCATTACACGGAATACCGCCAAGACTTTCCGTTAACTGGAAGTATATACAAGACGCAATCACAGCGTTGCATAAATGTAATGTATGTTTATACCCCATGCTATGTAATATCCCAAGAAGTGAGCGACTGGTCAGTCACCGAAACCGGCACCACAGCCGATCGCAAGGTCTACCGACCGCACATAACCAAGACCACCGAACATACCTGGGAACCTGCTCTGTAGGCAGGGCCCCGAACGGATACAACTTAAACAATTTACAACAGCTTATAACAACACGACGAACGAAGGATGGGCACCATGACAGGGATGATAGGTCGCGCGGTACTGGTTGCATTGTCGCTGGGCTGGTTCTTGCCTGCCCAGGCTGCCTGGATCGAGGTCAATACCGCCACCGCGCACCAGACCAAAACCCTGGAGACCACCTACGATGCCTATGGCAATGCCACCCGGGTACTGATCACCCAGCAGGCACGCCGCGCCGACGGGGTGGTCGAGAGCATGACCACGCTCAACCAGAACACCTACTACGCGCCGGATCTGGTGCGCTGGCGAACCAACCAGCTCGATACCGCCACCATCACTCACACCCAGGGCAGCTCCACCCTCACCAAGGTGTCCAAGACGGTGTACGACAGCAACACCGGGGCGGTGGCCCAGGAAATCAGCGAACCCAACAAGCCGGACTTCAAGGTGGTGACCCGCTATGTGCGCGACGCCTGGGGTAACGTCACCCTGACCGGGGTGCGGGCGGATTACAGCACCACCCCCGCCAAACGGGTTGCCGAAGTCATCTCCACCACCACCTATGACAGTACCCTGCGGTTGTTCCCGGTCACCCAGACCAACGCCCTGGGCCACACCCTGACACGCAACTATGACCTGAACACCGGCAACCTGCTCAGCGAGACCGGTCCCAATGGCCTGACCAGTTACAACCAGTACGACATCTTCGGCCGGGTCGTGGCCAGCATGACCGCCGATGGTACCAAGACCCTGACCACCTATGCCCACTGTGCCGGGGACAGCAACTGCCCGACTCATGCCCGTTTCTCGGTCAAGACCCAGGTGGTCAAGGACCCCAACACCGCCCTGCCCCCGGGCGGCGCCCCGGATCTGGCCGGCACGCCGATCACCCCGGAAAGTTATACCTACTTCGACAGCCTGCGCCGTGAGCTGTACAGCCGCACCCAGTCGCTCGATGGCCGCTGGGTCATCAGCGGGCGCAAGGAGTTCAATAGCCAGGGCGAAGTCACCCGCAGCGCCGAGCCCTATTTCCAGGGGGCCACGGATATCAAGTGGACCACCTATACCTACGATCTGCTCGGGCGGACCACTCAGATCCGCACCCCCAACAACAAGGTCTCCAGCATCGCCTATGGCGGGTTGCGCACCACCTACACCAATGAACTCAATCAGAAACGCACCGAGGATGTCGGTCTGCAGGGTCAGCCTGTACAGGTGGTCGATGCGGTCGGCACTGCCGAGGCCGCCACCAACCTGTATGAATATGATGCGCTCGGGCGCCTGCTCAAGGTGACCGACGCCAATGGCAAGCTGCGTCAATACACTTACGACCTGGCCGGCAACAAGCTCACCGACCAGGACCCCAACCAGGGTACCTGGAGTTATCAGTACAACAGCATCGGCCAATTGATCAGCCAGACCGACGCCAAAGGCCAGACCACCCAGATCAGCTATGACGTGCTGGGCCGGATGGTCCAGCGGCAGGCGCCGGACTTCAACAGTCAGTGGGTATATGACACCGCCACCAAGGGCATCGGCAAGCTGGCCCAGGTCACGGCCAGCAACGGCTATACCCGTTCCCATGCCTATGACACCCTGGGCCGCCCGATCCAGACCACCACCCGCGTCGACAGCCAGGACTACACCCTGAGCACCAGCTATGACAGCCTCGGTCGTGTCCAGTCTCTGACCTACCCCACCGGCATCAGCTACCACAATGTCTACAGCAGCCGCGGCTTCCTGACCAAGGTGCAGAACGCCGATGGCCAGCGGGTCTACTGGCAGATCAGCGACACCGCCACCACCACCGCCGATGCCCATGGTCGGCTGCTCAGAACCACCCTCGGCAACGGCGTGCAGACCCTGCGCAGCTACGATCCGCTCACCGGACAACTCACCAGCCTGGCCGCCGGGACCAACAGCGCGCGCAACAACGTACAGAATGACAGCTACCTGCACGACGCTCTGGGCAACCTGCTCAGCCGCAGCGAACACCGCAGCAACCTGACCGAAACCTTCCAGTACGATGCGCATAACCGTCTGACCAGCGCCACCGTGGTCGGCCAGACAGCCCGCACCGTCCAATACGACAAGGTCGGCAACATCACCTACAAGAGCGATATCGGTTACTACCGCTATCACAGCAACCGCCCACAGGCCGTGGCGGAGGTGTGCCGCAACAGCTCCATGGCCACCGGTAGCTGCACCCAGAGCTATGCCACCTACGCCTATGATGCCAACGGCAACGTCAGCACCGGTGGCGGCCGCACCTTCACCTGGACGGCCTTCAACAAACCGCTGAGCACCAGCCGCAGCAGCACCGGCAAAACCGAGAGCTTCGCCTACGATGCGGACTATCAGCGCATCAAGCACGTCCACACCGATGGCGCCACTACCCTCTACATCAACCCGCGGCTGGACTCGGGCGCCCACTTCGAGATCAAGCGCAACGGCGCTGTCACCGAGTACACCCATCATGTGTATGCCAACGGCGAAGCCGTCGCCGCGCTGGTCACGCTGAACACCGGGGCAGCCGTTAACAAGCTCAACCAGAGTTTTGCGGCCAACACCACCGGACTGGTCCTGCCAACCGCCAGCGCCGACCCCGCCGGGGCCGTCAAATACGATGCGGCGGGCCAACGGCTGACCCTGCACACGCTGCAGACAGCCGAAGGGACGACAGCCAAATCGCCCCTCGTACGCAGCAGCACCTACTACGCTGCCAGCGAGGGCGTGAAACTCAGCGTCGATGTCAGCCTGGCCAGCAGCAGTGGAACCGGCCGGGTGATCTCCCTTGGCCTGAACAATGCCGGCAGCACTGCGGCCGCCCAGACCGGCGCCCGCGATCTACGGGCCTATATCTCTGGCAACAAGCTCTACGCCCGGGTGACCAGCAAAAACCCCAACGGCGGTACCGCCAGTACCCTCAATCACCTCCTGGGTGAGGTGACCAATACCCACTACACCCTGGAAATCGAAGCCCACGAAAGCGGCAGCAGCCTGTACTTCTATCCGAAGGGCGGCCAGCGCAATGCCGGCTATCAATACAGCACGCATCTCCCTCAACTCGGCCAGCTGCGCTTCGTTGCCTATGGCCGCAGCGGCCCGGCCAACAGCGATAGCCTGACCTACCTGGACAACCTGCGCATCGATGAAGGCGGTGTCAGCATCAGCGCCGCCCATCCGCAGGAACGCTATCTGCATACCGACCATCTGGGCTCGATCGTGGCGGTTACCGACAACCAGGGCCGGATCCTGGAGCGCTCCTCCTATGACGCCTGGGGCAAACGGCGCAACCTGGATGGCAGCGACGACCAGGCATTCGATACCCAGGGCCTGGGTATCCTGCCGAGCCTCAGCACTCATCACGGCTTTACCGGGCATGAAATGCTCGATGACATGACCCTGGTGCACATGAACGGCCGGCTCTACGATCCGATCATTGCCCGCTTCATCAGCGCTGACCCGCATATCGATGGCCTGTACAGCACCCAAGGGCTGAACAGCTACAGCTACGTGCACAACAACCCGCTCAGTGCTACTGATCCCAGTGGATACTTCCTGAAGAAGATCTTCAAAGGAATCAAGAAAGCGCTGAGTGGGTTGAACAGTATCAGGAAAAGTGTTCAGAATGCGTTGAATAGACCCTTCTACAAGGTCATCCGAGCGCTGGGGCCGGTAGCACAGCCGCTGGTGGCTGTTGGGTCAATTATTGCCTGTCAAGGAATGGCCCCCCAATGCTATGCTGCAGTGATGGGTGCCGGTAGCTTTGCCGTTGCTCATGCCAACGGGGCAAGTACCAGCCAGGCGTTAAGGATAGGGGCGATCTCTGGGGCAACCGCCTATGCTGGAGCACATGTTGCTGACTGGATAGGTAGCTACACCGCCGACTTGCAGTTTGCTCCCAAACTAACCAACGTATCGCTCCATGGCCTCAGAGGAGGCGTCACCTCGGTAGTATCGGGTGGTGACTTCCGCTCCGGCTTCCTGGCGGGTAGTTTTGGGGCATTCGGGGATGTCAATGGCCTGACCAGGAGTCAGTATGGTGCTGCTATTGTTGGAGGCATCGGAGCCAAGCTTGGGGGTGGAAGCTTTGCGGAAGGGGCTATCATTGCCATTATTGGGCGCAGGTTTAATCATGAATCTCATGAAGAGCGTTTGGAAAGAATTAGAAAGTTCCGGGAGGAGACACGGGGATCCCTGAACCCATTTAAAATTATACGAGATGAAGTTCCGAAGTGGTGGCGAAGCGATGAGACCTCTGATCTTCGTTATGGAATAAGGCTAACAATAGATGCAGCAGCTATTCCTGCGAAACCCTTTAGAATTGCATCGGACTCCCTTAGTTTTATTGATGTGGGAAATAATTTATTGTCAGGAAATTATTCGGGCGCAGCAATAGGGGTTACATCAATATTTGCTGGCAACGGAGCAAGTCATTTTATGAAGAATTTCTACACAAATGACGCTGCCTTAAGGGCAACCAGCACGGGGATCCAATACTCCACGTCTACTTCCTTAAGCAAGGATTGTTACACATGCAAATAAACAGCCAGGTAAGGAAAAAATTGTTTCTTACCATTTTTCTTTTATGTATTATTTTAATTTCAAGACTTTTAACCAGGGAGTTTGATTCGGTAGAGCTAGTGATTTTCACGCTAGCTCCCGCACCCATTCTATACTGGCTGGTAGCTCCTTATATATATGGATTTAAAATGGAAATGCCCTCCTGGGGGTTTGCCTTAGAGAAGAATAAGAACCCAATTTCTAGATTTTTACTTTTCTCTCTTGGCACCATATTATATTTCATTTTTTTGTTATCTTAATTGGTTTTTTTGGGTTTACAGTCCACTCATCTCCATGGCTACAGATGGGCTCTGAAGTACGTCTCATCGGCGCTTTTGGAGATGTGACGGGTTGGTCAGGAGATCACTTCGGCGCAGCGTTCCGGCAATCGTGACCTACGAGCCTATATCTCTGGCAACAAACTCTACGCCCGGGTCACCAGCAAAAACCCCAACGGCGGTGCCGCCAGTACCCTCAATCACCTGCTGGGTGAGGTGGCCGACAACACCCACTACACCCTGGAAATCGAAGCCCACGAAAGCGGCAGCAGCCTGTATTTCTACCCGAGGGGCGGCCAGCGCAGTGCCGGCTACCAATACAGCACGCATCTTCTCAGCTCGGCCAACTGCGCTTCGTGGCCTACGGCCGCAGTGGCCCGGCCAACAGCGATAGCCTGACCTACCTGGACAACCTGCGCATCGATGAAGGCGGTGTCAGCATCACCGCCGCCCAGCCCCAGGAACGCTATCTGCATACCGACCATCTGGGCTCGATCGTGGCGGTTACCGACAACCACGGGCGGATCCTCGAGCGCTCCTCCTATGATGCCTGGGGCAAGCGAAGGCAGTGATGACTAGATGTTCGATTCTAGGGCCTGAGGCAATCTTTTGGCCTTTTCGGATAGAGCCTTTCCCCTTGCCCCCATTCCCTTCCCTTTCTGCCCTTAGCCCTTTGCAGCCTTTGGATATAGGACGATAGGCATCAGATAGTCCACCTCCAATACGGTTGGAGTGCGGTCGGATTGATGTGAGAAGGCTGGTTGCTCCTGCCCTAAGATGGGTCCTTTATCAGATTCAGAGGCCGTAATGGAACCCCATATTGACAACGTAAGGAAAACTCCTTACCTTGGCAGCATCGCTACCAGGGGAATTACCATGCTTGCCGTTCATGAAGTCGCCACGCTGACCTCCAAAGGCCAGATCACGTTGCCCAAGTCCATCCGGCAGGCGCTGGGGGTGGATACCGGCGGCAAGGTTGCGTTTGATCTGCGTGACGGGGAAGTTGTCGTTACGCGTGCTGATGCCGAGCATGAAGACCCCGCCATTGCCGCGTTCCTGGCCCTGCTGGCTCGCGATATTGAGACTGGCCGGAACATTCGCGGTCTGCCAGAGGATCTGGCTCGCACGATGCTGGAACTTAGTGGGCACAAGGTCGACCTGAGCGATGACTTCGATGAGGACGTGGAAATCTGATGCAACAGCATGGCTGGACGCTGCTGTTCCACGACAACCTGATCGAGCAGTTGATGAAACTGCGCACGGCCATGCTACGTGCTCAAGAGAGAGATCCGGAGGGCTTCGGGTCCAACACCAACGTCAAGTTCTTCGGGGCCTTGGCCCAATTGATGCTTGACGTGGTGCCGGGCGATCCGGCCCGGGACGAATATCGTCAGGGAAACACCATGGGGTCGGCTTATCGCCACTGGCGGCGGGCTAAGCTCGGAAGACGATACCGGTTGTTTTTCCGGTACGACTCGAAGGCGAAAGTCATCGTATATGCTTGGGTCAACGACGAGCAGACCCTGCGGTCATCTGGCAACAAGTCAGACCCGTATGCAGTATTCGAGAAGATGCTCGGGCGCGGAAACCCACCGGACGACTGGAACGCATTGGTCCTGGCAAGTAAGCAGGATTGGAGCAAACTGGAGTAGCTATCTCATATGTAGCAGGTGACGAACATGAACACGACATCTCGCATCAAAGCACAACGCTTCGGCCATTGGCTTGGTCGCAGATGGCGTGGCTATTTGTGTGGTGATCGGCGAGTGTCGGGCTGGCTGACCTCCAAGGGACTACCGGAGACAGCTGCCTCCGCCTTGCTATGGACGGTCAAAGTGATCGTCTTATTGGTATTATTTTACACTGCATTCTGGCTCACTTTGATAATGGTATTTACTATAACTGCAGCATGGCTATCAGATAGCCATGCCAAGGAAGAACATGCTGACTTTCTCGGTAGTGAAGCCGAAGAGATAGATCATCGTGAAAGCTTGTTCTACGACCCCATTAACTATAATGATGATCCAGATCCGCGCTTCGAGGATCACTGAGCCGCTGATTATTTCTTAGCTGCGCCCATCAAAAAACTAGAACCTTTGCCTCCAGCTTGGCCTGCGTCGCGCGTGCCGTTGGCCAATCCTTGAACCACGTTCCCCACTCGGATGCCGGTCCACGCCAAAGCGGTGATCCAGAACGCCGGCAACACCAAAAACATCGTCGCCATCACAAAATTCAGCAACATATCGCCAAACGTATTGTTCAACCCCATCAGCGGATCAAAATTGGTGACGGGCCGATTCCATCCCCACCCTACTCCGTACAGCGCATCCAGAATGGTGCTGTCGATCCAGCGGGCAAGCTGAAACCAGAACTCCACGAAGAACAGTGAAAACTGCACCACGCTGACCGTGACCACGGTCTTGAGTTCGTAGGTACTGATGACGAGTACCAGCGGAATGCAGATCACTAACGCCATTTTGAGAAACGCCAACACCATCGGTAGCGCCTGGCGCACCACATCCATTGCCGGGAAAAAACCCAGTGAACCAATGGTGAGGCCAAGGTCGCTGGCTGCGCGTGTCACGACATTAGGCAGCGTCTTGTCGATCTGTCCGCCGTAGTCGGTGTAGACAGCCCCTTGATTCAGCTTTTGCTGGCGGGGAGCCGCGATCGCCCGAATCACAGAGTCATCCACCTCACTGCGACTCAGAAAGCCCGCCCACCCCGCCAACCGGTTAAGCAGGCTGGGGTCAACCTCGGACAGCAATCGACCTCGCAGGCCATTACTGCCGTCGCTCCACCACTGCTGGCAAGTTGGATAGCCGCCCCCGCTGGGTACCTGTGCCAGCCCCGCATCGCGGCTGCTGTCATACGGCCAGGCATCGCGTGGAGTGCGGGAGCGATAGTTGTCGTAGTAGCCCGCCGAGTCCATAAAATACCGTGAACCGATCCAGGTGACGTCGTGCATCTGCGCCTCATCCAGCTCCGGGCGGCTCATGAACAGTTTGGCGCGGGCCGGGCCGTAGCAGTCGTGAGAGAAGTCTGATATTTCCTGTGCCAGCACTGGGTCATCTATGCGCGTGGCATCAAGCTCCATGCGCATCTGACGCAGCTCGGTGCCACAGGGGATCGCAGCCACCGAGGCACTGGTAATACCGCGCGATAGCGCGTGCATAAAGGCCCACCATACGGGCACCTTGGCACTCTGGTCGTTGAGAGTAGTGAAGGATTGGCTCCAGCCCGTATCGGACGGTTGCGGTACGTTCACACCGCATTGCAAGGAGCGCGCATCGTCATACTGCATGCGGTTGAGATCCACATCGATAAACGGGATGCCCGCAAATATCACCACAACAACCGCGACCCACACGCGGGTTTCAATACGCGCAGCCGATAGCAGACCCTTGTTACCCTCGTCCGCCCCTTCACCCCGGACCTTGAGCCATTCCTGCAAGATGATAGCAATGAACGGGATGGTAAACACACCGCTGGCCACCAACACCGACCAGATCCCGTTATGCACGATCCAGCCGACCAGCGTCAGGTAATATTCCAGGTAATCGGTTGTGAACAGCGTCATGGTTCAGCCCCCGCTACGTGTTCTGCATCAGCAGACTGCCTTCCAGCGTGACCAGAGCCAGTACGGCTGCAATCTCCGTGCGCAGCAATCGCCGCCGAGTTGCGGAGCTATTCTCCCTGGCAAGTACCCGACGGCGCATCCACCGCCAACCGTAGGCAGTTGCAGCGTAGAGGCCCAGCCGCCATAACAGAAAAAAGCCAGATACCTCATCCAACCACCGCTCCCAGCCAGAAATGCTGCCCATGAAATAGATACCCGCCACATTGGCCGCTACGGCAGCGGCCAGCAGCAGCACCGTCCACACCAGCGCCCTGGCGGCGCGCCGGTTGCACAACCAACGTAGCCAGGCGGCATTCATGGTGTATTGCCAGGCGCTGGCCGCTGTAACTGCTGCAGACGGTCCGGCACAGGGTCGCCCTGGTAGATGCCGCGTGATCCCGCCGCGCGTGTGCCGTGCCGCTGGATGATCGCCATGGGCGAGTTATTCGCCAGTTCCCGGCGCAGCTCCATTTCGGTCATGAGATTCTGAATCTCCCGGTCGAGCGTGTCGCTCTCGCGGTTCACGGCTTCAATGGCGAGCTCATTAGCAGCGACATTGGGCTCCTTCTTGCCAGTCAGCAGCGTGCGCTGCAGCAACAACGCTTTCTCCAGTACAGAAGACAGCGCAACCTCAGAGGCAAGCCGGCTTGCCAGGATATCCTGATCGGGCTCATCGCGAAGCGCTTCTATCACGCCACGCGTGATCGGCAGCGATGCACTGCCGGCTTCGTGCAAATTCTCGAAAGTAGTATTGCGAGCCCCCGAGACCAGCTCCTGCAGAACCTGCAGTCTGGTGTCGTACTCTTCCTGGATCAGGGGCGTTAATCCTACTCCAGGCACGGTCTGGGTCTTGATGCAGGACTCGCAGGTACGCTGCTCCTGCTCACCCAGCACACGGGTTGCCCACTGGACTGCCGCATCAGGCGACGACCAGGTCTGGCAGGCAAGACTGGCGCAACCCGCCGGATTGACGGGTGAGTTGTCGGCGACCCCGCGCCCATTGACCAGGTTATAGCCGGCCCGCGTAACGTCACCCACCACCTTGATCGGGGCTTGACTCGTACCGCCAGCGTTGCTGCCTCCAACCCATGGAACTCCATCATTGCCGCGGCGGGTTTCGGCCTGTTCGATCGCTGAGACCGCATCGCTGCTTGCCACTGCCTCGCGCAGCGCCATGCCTTCAGCGAGTTGGTTCCAGCCCATCTGCCCCCCTACCATGTCCGCCATTTTTTCGGCCATGGCGCGACATTGAAGTTTGGATCGATCAAAATCCAGCCGCGCCTGCAACACGCCGTTGACCAGAATGTTATACAGCCCTGGATCAGCACGTTGAATGATCAGCCCTCGCAGCGACGCAACCGCGCTCGTCGCGTTCTGGATAACATCGCCCATGATGTGCTGAAATCCATTGGTAACCCCGTTGAGCTGATTCTGGATCGTCGTACTGATGCTCATGTCGCCGCAGATTAGGTTGCTGTTCCAACCGACACCCACACCAATCGAGCGCATACCCGCCGCACCACTCATTGAAACGGCATTACCACCACCGATCGAATACATGACCTCATCACCGATCACACTGCCGCTATACTGGAAGCCACCGCTTTGTGCCAGAACCAGACTGCTGGCCATAGCCAACGAGACCGCCAACACAGCGGGACGCCAACAGCGGAGTGAAACAAGGTTGTCAGGACGATGATTCATCATGGCGACCTCAGTTGAAATCCACGCTGCCAAGGAAGGTCTGGCCCCGGCGCTGGCAGCAGCTATACGGTCGCCACAATGCCCATGCATAGTCGCCCCGGCGGGCCTGGGTGAGCGTTTCGTCATGGGGGAACACCATGCAAGAGGAAGACGCACGCGGCGTCAGCTCCTGCCACTTGCCCGTTGAAGGGTCGGTTTCCATCAAGGCACCCGCCGGCCAGTAACCGTCCCGTGCGCTGGCCAGCACGGGCTGATAGACATGCGGCTGACCACGGCGGGTTACGATGTCACCAGCACGCTGCGCCACCACCGCCCCGGCCTTGTAGTCATCGCTCTGGTGAAGGAAACCGCCCCGTGGGTAAACGCTTCCCCACAGGCTCATGCCACTGCGCGAGCCCACTTCGCGCTGACCAGGAATTAGCGCCTCGGGATATACCGCTTCGGGCATGTTGTAGCGCCAGGCAGGGGTATCCAGCGTGCTCAGCAAATAGGGCATGAATGCCGTGCCAACTCCCTGGCAGCTGTAACCGAACGACGAAGAGAATTGATTGAACAGCTCGCCGCCCGGATGGCCGATCACGTCCGCATTCTTGAACTTGGCGAGATTGTTCTCGTGATCAAGGTTCGATGTGCCATCTCCCCCCGCCTGGGCGGTAGGGTTCGGCAGGCTCATCGTGCGAATTTCGCCCCAGGGGTTTTCGCCAGTGTTCGAGTAGCTCGACACCACAGCGTCCGGTACATAATGGCGAACCTTGACGGACGTCCGAACGCTGCACCCTGACAAGGAGCAGCGGAGCCAGTAACAGATCCCCACGACCCTGTATTCGAGACAATCAGGTGACAGGGCGGATGACACAATAGTGCCGGTGTTAAGGGCCATGCTCGGTGCAGTCGAACACAGCAGTGCAACAGCAACCCCCAGGCGCAAGCGTAGAGGCGTCTTGATCTGTCGACCACTCATTGTGTCAGCCCCTGTCTATGGGCTTCAATCCGTGCAATGGCTTGGGTTACATTAGCCTCGCCGTAGATCACATAGCGTTGGTCAACGACGACAGCCGGAATAGCGGTAATGCCCAGGCTCCAGGCGTCCACTACATCCTGATATGCCTTGGCGATACGGTATTGGAGCGCCTCACCTCCCTCCCCCAAGCGTCGCCGCACGATAGCCGCGCTGCGTGAAGCACCACCCGAAAGGCCGACATCCAGCTCAGCTTCGATCCGTGCAGGCGCATCCAGCATGATGACCCGCGCACCGGCGGGAGCCTGTATCGGATGCAAGCTATCAGTCACCACGATCAAACCCGTTGCATGGGCATGTGAGGTGGAGAGCACTGCAAACAGGCTGACAACGATCAGGGGTAAAACAGAGAAGATGGCCATGTTGAAACACCGTGGAGTTACTTATGGCGCTATTCGGCACCAGAACAACTCGTCGGGCGATAAACAATACGGCATCCGTGCAACCGCTTTGATCACACAACCGAAGAAGAAAGTAGACACGTTAGCGCTCGCGGTGGCCGCGACAGATAAGCAGTTCAAAACGCGGTGCAGTATGACTTGGCGCAGAGCGCATCCTTGCTCAGATCACCTGCATGGCTCCTTGCACCGGCGGTCAGAAGACCAGGCCGGGAGCTTGTGGGCAATCATTGATGTGCTTTCCAGTGATTTCAAACTCGACGGGCAGACCATTGGCATTCACCGTAAACCACGGCCACCGACGGAGCGGTACAGCGCCACGACCATCGCCCCAAGCACGCCTGCAATGATGCAGAACAGCGCCAGGCTCCAGACTCATAAGCAACACCCATCAGCTCGACTGCGCCATCGGCACAGCCTGCTCGTGGGGCGAGCACTGCGGGCATGAGTTGATCCAAAGCCAGGTCGGAGATGATCCGGTCAGCCAAGCTGAGACTGCATGAAAATGCATTGTTCGCTACAAAGTGCTGCCACAGCGCTGTCGCCATTCCCGCTAACGAGAGCAGCAAGGCCAGGCTGCAGAACAGCAAGCGCGGTACTACGCGCTGTGTCATGAGCGCCACCCCGCAGACCAGAGCAATGGCCAGGAACTGCGCTCTTTGCAGAACACACCAAGGGCACGGTTGCATGTCGAAGGCATACTGCGATACCAATGCCACCCCAATAGCACCAAGGCAGCACGCCGCGATCACAAGCAGCCCCAATCGACCCCGTACTGTCGGCCGCTCTGAATACCAAGTAATAGGCTGCTCCTTACCCCTCATGTCACGATTCCCCTTACAGGTAACGAAGTTGCATGATCCAAATCAAGGCCATTGCCAGACGGCAGCGAAACCAGGGAGTTCATGAGTATCCTTTTGGGAGGGATGATGCGTCGTGCTCGATACTTGTCTCACACCAATACTCAATAGACGTTTGGGAGAGGCTAAGACCGAACCTTTGCAACCAAAAATTCATATTGCCACCGAAAAATCAGGCCTTCACATTATGATGTGCAGGCCTGATAAAAACGGCTGATCAGAGCAACCCTTGTTCTGCAAACGAGTAAGGATCGCCCTTGCCTACGATGAAATGATCGAGAACGCGGACATCAACCAGTTCCAAGGCTGCTTTCAATCTGGTTGTTAAATGCCTGTCAGCATGACTTGGATCGCTTTCCCCCGAAGGGTGGTTGTGAACCAATATGACAGCGGCGGCATTGTGCTTCAGTGTCTCGCTGACGACTACCCTGGGGTATACCACTGCTGCATCGATGGTTCCCCTGAACAGCTCTTCGAACGCGAGAACCCGATGCTGGTTATCCAGGAACAAAACTGCAAAAACCTCATTCGGCTTATCAGCTAATTTTGCACGTAAAAAGTTTTTGACAGCGCACGCACTCAGTAAAGGCGTACCGTCACAAAAGACCCGATTCTCCAGGATTTCCATGGCACGGGCGATGATCCAATCGTCATGCTGTGCCTCCAGCATAGTGAATTGATTGGCACTGTCTTGAACTGCAACGAGTGTCGACATAATGAGTCCCCTTATATTGACGGAGACGCTGACCCCGGAGGATAGGCTCTCCGAGGTTGTTGAAAAATGGTGCATCCACCATCCGATCAATACCAGATGGTCATCCGCGCATGGAATGCGGTGCGGACGAGGTATGCAATCAACGTGGCACAAACCACGCCGTAGCCCCAACGATTGCAGGCTACCTGGGCATGTTGCCGTCAAGGACGGCTAACAAACAAAGTCAATTGAACACGGTTGTCAGCGAATTGAAGCCAACTATGCGCCAACCAGCATCCCATGTTCTGGGACATTTTCCATATTACGGCCATGTTTATCCTTTATAAGCAAAGCACAGTGGGAATATGGTTTTTGACAAGCTGCGATATTGCGTGACATCCGTGCGTTCCTGAGCGAACAGTACGGCACCAATGTATTCCACGACTAACCGCGGTGACCAGCGACCGCCAAATCGCCAAAAAGCGCGGTGAGCATGCGCCGTCAGGCGCGTGACCGAACGTGGTTGAGCGCGTAGCGTCACGGTGTCCGGGGCCGCCTTGGGAGGTACGTCTGGCACCGGAGCATCAGCGGAATTATCCTGGCTCATGGTCAGTTCCTCCGCGCCACCTCATCGGTGCGCTCGATGCGCACTACGTCACTCTTGTCGCCCCAGGCGCAGCTCAGCCGCGCCGAATAGCCGATCCACTGTAGTACGGTGAGCGGAAGCGAATACTCTCCAGCGACAGCTCTGTATCGACCGGCGCGGTTGTCTGCGCGGCCTACGCTTGGCGTTGCAAGGCCAACATGCGGTCCTTGGGGTAATCCCAAGACACCGATGCCATCCACCCCTTTTCGGTCGAGGTCAGCGCGATCAAGTAGGTCCTGCGGCTGGTGGTAATGACTAAATAATTATGACCTTCTGAAACACCACCCTCACCAATCTAGATGTGCCCAGGTAAACGGCCCTGCTCCTCTACATTGGTTAATGCATATCAGCGTCCGCTTAGTGCATAGAGTAGTTGATCGTTCAAGGGAGTCTTATCTCTGTAAGTGAGAATAAGTGGCTGCGAAGATCCAGCATCCGCTATGGGGACGATAACTAAACTGTGTGCAATCGACGCTGCGCTTGCCGGCAGGATTGCCACACCAATGCCTGCGCTGACAAAGCAAAGCGTGCTACTGATATCAGGTACCTCTAACGCACGATCCAGGGAAAGACCCGCACGATCCGCTAGCGACTCCACCTGACGCCGCAAAAATGTTCGCTGGCTTGCTGGTTGTAGCAATAACCTCTCACCTGCCAGGTCATGCATCTCAACCGAAGCACGAGATGCCAATGAGTGCCCCCTTGGTAGCACTGCATACAGGGGTTCATCAGCAAGCCTCGTAACTAGAAGCCTGCCTAGCATTTCTGCACCAAGGTCTGCCCGTAATACTGCTGCATCCAAGCGCCCTGCTCTTAGCGAGACAATATGATCAAGGGCATTCCCCTCACACAACTGGACTTCCAGCATTGGCCTGGCTGTTAATAGTTCTGCCAAAGCGGAAGTCAAAGCTTTGGAAAAAATAGCACTCGCAGAGTATCCGATACGGAGTGTGCCCACCTCTCCCTGCGCCGCCTGCTGCACCATCGTGACGCTTCTGTTAGCAGTGTCAAGCAGGCCATAGGCCTGAGTAAGAAACGTTTCCCCTGCCTTGGTCAGCTGCACACTCCGCGTGTTGCGCAGAAAGAGCTGTACGTTCAACGACTCTTCCAAGGCCTTGATGCATTGGCTTAGCGGCGGCTGCGTAATGCACAGCCGATCTGCTGCGCGTCTGAAGCTAAGTTCTTCTGCTACTGCTACAAAATACCTAACCTGCTTGAGCTCAAACATCAGCCAATTTTACTCCGCTACTATCGTATGATCTCTTGAGACAGCTTGGTGCGATAAAATATGCGTCTTACTACGCATCGTCGAGCTTACCATGGGATATAACAGCCAGGCGCGGTCCATGCCTTGAATGATGGCAGTGCACCGGCACAAGCGGAGGAAAAACTTTAAACATTGACCGGAATTAATTGACCACTACAATCCCGCCTTGACCATACAGCTGCTTGTGTAATGCTTCTGTTAAATGAGCGCGCAGATTTTTTTGCTTAGGTAAGTGATAGATTCTCCTGGAGCATATTCGGGAGCAATTGACATAGTGCAAGATGAGTAGGCTCGGCTCATAGCTTACCAGCAACCAAGGCATCAATTTTACTGGCTAGCTCCGCTCCGGCGCTCTCGAAGACTGCATACAACTCTTCCCATACATCCGTACCAGAGCCAACAAGGTGGCATGCTGACCGTGCGTGACGGTACCGCGACAGCACTTCGAGCGTGTTTGTATCTAACGTTACAGTGAGCGCCACAGCGGGTTTGCGGATGGTGGTTGTATTCATGGGTGAACCTCCATTGTCAGGCGCGGGAACCGCGCTTTTATTTGATTCAGCCCCACAAAAGGCTGAGAGCCAATCTGAATCGCACCGGGTTTCGTGGAGGCCTCAACTCTTGAGAGAATGAGGCATGAAGAAATCTAATAGCTATTCCCCTGAAGTCCGTGAACGTGCTGTGCGCATGGTTCTGGAGAACCTGAAGGACTACCCCTCCGAATGGGCAGCCATCGAATCCATTGCGCCCAAGATCGGCTGTGTCCCCCAGACGCTGCATGGCTGGATACGCACTGATATTGGCCACCGCCCCGGCCAGACGACCGAGGAACGAGAACGCATCAAGGCTCTGGAACGCGAGAACCGGGAACTGCGCAAAGCGAACGAGATTCTGCGCCTGGCCAGTGCGTATTTTGCCCAGGCGGAGCTCGACCGCCGCAACAAACCCTGAACGCCTTCGTTGACGAGTACCGTGACCGCTACGGAGTCGAGTCGATCTGTCGGGTAATCCAGATCGCTCCGTCCGGTTATTACGTGCATGCAGCCAAAGCCCGTCAACCCGAACTGCGAAGCGCTCGTGCCAAACAGGACGAGCTGTTGAGCGATAAAATCCAGCGAGTCTGGGATGACAATATGCAGTGCTATGGCGTCGTGAAAGTCTGGAAGCAACTCAAGCGTGAGGGCATTGATATTGCTCGCTGCACGGTACAGCGGCTGATGCGTCAACTGGGCCTGCAGGGCGTTCGTCGCGGTCATGTGATCCGCACCACCATCCCGAATGAGAACGCGATTTGTCCGCTGGATAGGGTCCAACGCCAGTTCCATGCGGATCGACCCAATCAGCTATGGGTGTCCGACTTTACTTATGTTTCAACGTGGCAAGGCTGGCTCTACGTCGCCTTCGTGGTCGATGTATTTGCCCGGCGTATCGTTGGCTGGCGGGTGAGCAACAGCATGCGAACAGACTTCGTTCTGGATGCCCTGGAGCAAGCGCTGCACGCTCGACAGCCGAGCCGCATGGACGGCCTGATACACCATAGCGACAGGGGTAGCCAATACGTCTCCATCCGATACACCGAGCGTCTCGCTGAGGCCGGCATAGAGCCCTCTGTAGGCAGCAAAGGCGATAGCTATGACAACGCTTTGGCTGAAACCATCAACGGGTTATACAAAGCGGAGCTGATCTATCGGCAATCCTGGCGTAGTCGCGAAGCCGTGGAAATCGCCACTTTGAAATGGGTTCACTGGTACAACCACCAGCGGTTGCTGAGCTCGATTGGGTATATACCCCCGGCAGAAGCTGAGGCAAACTTCTACCAGCAACAATCCGGTCAGACCATGGCGGCCTGACTTAAACGAAATGGCCTCCATAAAACCCGGTACGATTCAAATCTAACTCCGCATGCGAACTTAAGTGAATGTCGGATTTCATATCACTGTAATAAGTAGAATAATATGTTGATGAAAAGGTCGAGGCGGCGAGAGATGAAGCTGTTTTGGTCGACTCTGATGATAAAGCAGGGAACTTGATAGTCCCTCATGATGCAGTGATGACAAAAATTGCACCATTTTTATCGAGGATCTCCATGAACCACCCCTTGGCAATGGTTCGTTGGCATATCGACACCAACGTGGACTGCTATTTGTGGGAAGCGTTCTATGACGAAGAGGATGAGTTCGCAGCCAAAGATGACAAAGTCATGCTGAGACTGATTGCGTTCCGCGCTCTGGTGTGGCAGATCCTATATTCCGTTCCAAAGCAACAGCATCTGGAGGGCCTTGTCAGGTACAACCTGTTGTACCGCTGGTTTTCTGGCAAACAGTATCTTCTCTTTGAGCCGCCCTCCTTTGCTGAAATTGAAGAGGATCTCGAATCCATCCAGCCAGAAGACAGCATAGGTAACTTGCTCGCTGGCGTGATAGAGATGGCAGAAGCGGGCGCACCACCCGACAAACATGGCTTTACACCGGATCATGCGCTACTGGCCCGCTGGTGTGCGCGCCATTGAGCATGAGAGGCAGCCCTTCTTCATGCTATTTCACGCGCCCCTGCAGCAGGCGGGTCCTGCAATGGCCAGTTAATCCACTCCAGTACCGCATCAATCATGTGCCTGTCGCCCAGAATCCGATTGTGCCCCCCAGAAGGCAACCAGAGTGATCGAGCCGAGGATGATTGCAGGTTCTCCAAGGCATCGGCCAGTGGAACAATTGCGTCATCCTTTGCATGCACCAGAAGAATCGGCATATCCAAGGATGCTAGCGCTCGGTCGACGCGATAGCGCTCCAAGGGTTCACCAAGCACCTCGGTGATTTGATTGGTCATCTGCCGTACCGCATCGCTGCTGAGCCCTTGGCGTCTGGCTTGCGCCATTGCATAGTCTTTTGCCGTACGAGGGGCAGATACCAGCGCTACGCAATCAGGCTTGAGTCCATATGTCTCAATGGCCAGCGCCGTCATCGCAGCCCCGATGGAGTGAGCCACAATGGCGCAAGGGCGATTGAGCCTCCCCGCTACTTCTGCAATCGACTTGGCAAGCAAAGGAAGCGGTGCACTATCTCCGCTCCCTTCACCATGCGCTGGCAGGTCCAATGCAGCTACTGTGTAGCCAGCGCTGAGTAGTGGTCCCACAAAACCTCCCATCGCGAAGTGATCTCGCTCCCATCCATGGACAAGCAAGACCATTGGACCAGTCCCTTTAATCCAAAAAGGTACTCTTTGCCCTTCGACACAGATATCGCTGCGTTTGAATCCATCAAATTCCGACTCCCAATGGCGCGTACTGTTATTAGTACGCGGCCGGAGGAAAGCTTGAGCGCCCAAGGCCGCGAAATAGCTTGGAAAAACAGTAGAAAGTGCCCCCACCGTAGCCATTCTGATATTGGCTCCTAACGCCTTGATATTCATGTGTCGCTCCTATGAAGTGCCCGTTTTCCACATCAAAATGAATAGGTGAAGCCAGCGTGAGGTTTCGCATGATGCTTCCCCGCATTGGTGTACCTACACCATAAGACCTAAAAAAGGGGGCAACGATGCCCCACATTTTCGATGACAAATGCCTTACCGACCTTGTCAGTGCTTGTCCGTTGCCAACCTGGTCAATGTTATGTGGCTTTGGCGCCAGTCTTCATCTCCGAGACGTGCTTGATACTCGGATTGAACTGCCTGCCACAGAGGATATGCCTGTTCAAGCTTTGCTCTCCCATACTCGGTCAACTCGGCAACCCGGGATCGATGGTGGACTCCCGCACGCGTTGTAACGAGTTCCTCCTTCTCTAGCAGCTTAAGATTTCGAGTCAGAGTAGTCCGCTCCATAGCCAACCAATCGGCGAGTTCGCTGATAGATCCCGGCGCTCCATACCCAATGGCTACCAGCAGCGTAAATTGTGTAATTCTGAGGCCACTGGGTCGTAGCGCCTCGTCGTAAGCACGAACTATTGTACGGTCTGCCATCCGTGCCTTACGACACAAGCAGTCCCGAGCGACAACAGAATAGATTGGAGCCGTTGAAATGTTCATATAGTGTATTTACACCATATAAAAACAAGGGTCAATATCATCGCCCCTTCCTTGATTACGCCGCTATCCGGCCTCACCAGAAATCTCGGCGGCTCAGCGTTACCCGCATACTCAAGCAGAAGCGCTGCGTGATGTTATCTGGGCTGTGCCCGATCAGATTCAGTCAGCCTGCGAGATATCAGATGATCGAGCGGACGACATCAGGCGGACACTCAATGAAATGGCGGTGTCAAAAAAATGAGAGACTGGCGCATCTAACCGTGCGCCATGCGGGACGGGTGGCCGATCCAGGTTGATAATTTACGGCTTTTAGCACTGTTGCTGACAGGGAACCACGAGTCCGGCCTTGTTGGGAGGCTGACGGATAATATGCTCATGCTCGGAGGTCGGCACATCGTCGGGTATGCTGGCTGGCGCAACGGGCGTGAGCTCCCTGGTCAGGCGCTGCAGTTCGACATCTTCGCTAGTTTGTTTCGATTCGGAGTACGCTCGATCATTCGGCGGCAGAATCGCATCGCTCGCCGTGTGTGAGTCCGACACGCAACCTGTCAGGGCAAATCCGGTTGCGAGAACCAGAGCCATTACTACATGGCGGGTACAGCATGCTTGCATGGCAGTTGACTCCTGAAGTGTGGTTACGCATCTATATCTTCTCACTGCACCATCTGGTTTATCTCCATGATCGGCAGCAGCACCGCCAGCACAATCATCATCACAACGCCGCCCATGCCGAGAATCATCAAGGGTTCAAGCATCGCGGTCAGGCGTGTCGCGCGGCGCTCGAGGTCGCGTGAGAGGTTGGCCGCAGCGCGATCCAACATCGGTGCCAATGCACCGGTTTTCTCCCCGCTGGCAACCAGATGGATGAGGTTGGACGGGAAAACCTTCTGCACCTTGAGTGACGACGCCAGGGCTGCGCCCTCCTTCACCCGTGCGGTGGTGTCAGCAACGCATTGCTTGAGACACTCATTGCCCATGGTCTGTCGCGCGGCCTCCAGCGAGCGCAGCAGCGGCACGCCGGCATCCATGAGGATGGCCAGGGTGGAAGCAAAGCGGGCAGTATTCACGCCTTGTATATATCTGCCGATGGTGGGAATGCGCAGTTGAGTGGTGTGCCAACGCAGGCGTAACGCGTCATCGCGCAATGACCAGCGCCAGACGCCGAAGGCGGCCCCTATCAGCAGGCCGGTGAGCCACCCCCAATCCCGGACATAATCGCTGGCCGAGATCATGATCTGGGTGAGCGCCGGCAGATCCTGCCGGGCCTGGGAGAAGGCGCTGACCACCTGCGGCACGACGTAGCCCAACATGAAAATGACAATACAGACGGACACGAAGGCAACAACGCCTGGATAAATGAACGCAGTAAGCATTTTGCTGCGCAGATTGTCGCTGCTCTCAAGATAGTCAGCCAGACTCTCCATCACACGTGCCAGGTCACCGGAGTCTTCGCCAGCGCTGACCAGGGCGCGATAGATTGGCGGAAAGTCTCTGGGCCGCTCACCAAGAGCGTCCGCCAGCCGCATGCCTTCGCGAACATGGTTGCAGACCACGCTCAGCGCGTCAGCGACCACCTTGCGTTCCGCCTGTTCGATAGTTGCCAGCAACGCCGATTCCAACGGCAGGCGAGCCCCGAGCAAGCTGGCCAGCTCGCGGGTTGCCCAGCACAGGTCCGCGGCGGTGATTTTTGGGCCGAAGCGCGACAGACTGTTGGCGGATGCGGTTTCCTGAACGCCCAAAGGGGTAAGCCCCCGCTCACGCAGTTGGGCGCGGGCCGTGCGCGGTGATTCCGCGTCGATGCTACCGGACTGGATCTGGCCGAGTGCGTCTGCGGCTTCAAACTGAAAGCGAGCCATGTCTGCTACCCCTCGTCGCGGGTGACACGCAGGATCTCTTCCGCCGTGGTGATCCCGGCGGCAATCCAGCGTTGACCATCTTCACGCATCGAGCGCATACCATGCTGGCGCGCAACGACGCGCATGGCCTGCTCATCACCACCCGCGTGGATGATACGGCGCACCTCGTCATCGATGACGAAAAGCTCATGAATCCCCGTTCGACCCTTGTAGCCGGACTGGTTGCAATGCGGACAACCTACTGGCTCATAATGGGTACTGCCGTCAGGCTGCGGCTCGGCGCGTTTGCATTGTGGGCACAAGCAGCGCACCAGACGCTGGGCGAGTACCCCGAGCAGCGAAGAGGACAGCAGAAAGGGCTCGATCCCCATATCAGTCAGTCGGGTGACGGCAGAAATAGCATCGTTGGTGTGCAGCGAGGCCAGTACGCCGTGACCGGTGAGCGAAGACTGGACCGCGATCTGCGCGGTTTCCAGGTCACGAATCTCACCGATCATGATGTTATCCGGGTCCTGACGCAGGGCAGCACGCAAGGCGGCGCCGAAAGTCATGCCAATCTTTGTATGCACAGGTATCTGGTTGATGCCGGGCAGATCGTATTCAACCGGGTCCTCAACTGTGAGGATATTACTGGTGCTGCGGTCAAGCTGGCCAATGGCGGCATATAGGGTCGTCGTTTTACCGCTACCGGTAGGCCCGGTAACCAGCACAATGCCGTGGGGCTGTCGGATCAGCCGGGTGAGCGCCTCCAGCGTATCCGGTGCCAGACCGAGTTTTTTCAGCTGTAGACGACCAGCATCCTTCTCCAATAGACGTAACACCGCACGCTCGCCATGCACCGTGGGTACCGTGGACACCCGCACGTCGATGGGTCGACCACCAACGCGCAAGGTAATGCGACCATCCTGGGGAATACGTTTCTCAGCGATATCAAGCTCGGACATGATCTTGATCCGCGAGATCAGCGCCGCATGCAACGCCTTGCGCGGTGATACAACGTCACGCAGAGTGCCATCCACCCGATAACGCACCACCGATTCGGTCTCGAACACTTCAAAATGGACGTCACTGGCCCCCTCCCGGGCGGCCTGGGTCAGCAACGCGTTGATCATGCGAATGACCGGCGCGTCATCCTTGGCATCGAGCAGGTCGGTGACCGCAGGAATGTCCTGCATCAGGCGTTCCAGATCAACTTCCGACTCGGCAGCGCCGACCAGAGCGGCAGCATCACCGCCTTCGGCGTAAGTGGCGGCGAGCAGTGCATCCAGCTCCTCTTCAGCCATATCACGCAGCAGATGGATACCGGTCTGGCGCTGGGCTTCAGCGACGGCCCAGCCGGGCGTGCGGGCGCTCACAGCCAAGCGGAGTACGGCGCCCTCCGCGTCCTCCCCTGCATCACGACAGGCAACAATGCGCTGGCTGCGCGCCCAGCCATGGGGCAGAAGACTGCTCATTCTGGTCATGGCGCCACCACGATTTCCGGCTGATAGCCCATTGCCCGCAATACACCGGTGGAGGCATCCAGATTGGCAGCATCACGCGGTAGCTCAACACGTACCGCAAAACGGCTGCCGCTCATGCTGCGCACAATGTAGGCCGGCAAGTCATTGCTGCGCACGCGCTGGGTGATAGCCACCGCCTCTTCCTCACTGGCGACGTCAGCTATCTGCAACACGGTTTTGTTGTTATCGGGGGTGGCATGGAGCGCAGCCAGGTCGGTAGTGATACTGACGCTCTGCCCTGGTAATTGCCGTACCTGGCTACGGGTTTCGGTAGCAGGCGCATTCTGTTCTCGGGTGATGGGCCATTGCTGCGGACGCAGATCCACCTCACCGGCAACCGGAACGCCGGTCGGCGGCAGAATCGGTGCGTTGATATCCGGCAGCAGCGGATGCTTACCGGGTTGGGCACGGCTTTGCTGTATGCGCATGAAGTCATAACGATCCTGGGTCAACCCCCGGCTGGCCTCGGCATCGCGAATGACGTATGGCCGAAGGAAGATCATCAGGTTGGTTTTGACCCGATCCCGATTTTCATAGCGGAACAGGTGGCCCAGTCCGGGAATGGAGCCGAGCAAGGGCACCGAGTTGGTAGTAGTGGAAACACTGTCTTCCAGCAGCCCGCCGAGCACCATGATCTGTCCATCGTCGAGCAGCACGCTGGTGTCCAGAGCACGTTTGTTGGTGACGATGCCGCCGATGTTGAGGCCAGTCATGTCCAGACTCGATACTTCCTGATAGATGTCGAGTTTGACCGTGCCACCCTCGGAGATCTGCGGGCGGATATTGAGCTGGAGCCCTACATCCTCGCGCTCGACAGTCTGGAACGGGTTGTCGCTGCTGCTGCCGCTGGTGACATAGCTGCCTGAGACGAAGGGAACGGTCTTGCCAACCATGATGCTCGCCTCCTCGTTATCCAGGGTCAGGATGTTAGGCGTGGAGAGAATGTTGGCGCCACCGTCTGTTTGCAAAGCGCGGGCGAGCACTTCCAGGTTCATGATTTCACCGACACCGGGAATGTTGATGGTGCCATCGACAACGCCCAGGTTGAGACCGGAAGGCAGGAGATCAAGCGTGTTGCTGGCATTCATGTTCAAGCCGGAGCCACCGAGATTGGCACCACCGATGAAGCGACCATTGTTCTTCATCCACTGAATACCCAGTTCGGCCGAATTGTTCTCATTGACCTCGACGATAAGACTCTCAACCAGTACCTGAGCACGGCGCTGATCAAGCAGGTCGATCACCCGCCGCAGGCTGCGGTACATGGGTTCGGGAGCCGAAATGATCAGGGTATTGGTGGTGGCGTCAGCCTGTACCGTAACGCCATTGGCTGAGAAGGCCGTACCGCCATCAATACTCCCCGGAATGCCCTGCTGCGCACCACTGGCATTGGCGCCGAAGCGCTGGCTGTTACCTACGCCACCGCTGGCAGCGGGTTGGGCAGCCGTGCTGCTATTGCTGGAACTACTCGCACCGCCCATCATCCCTCCCCCACCCAGCGCGGCTCGGGCAGAGTCGGTGCCACTGCCAAAGGCGCTCTGCCCGGCGCTATCACCGGTGAGCAGACCACGCAGCACTTCTGACAGATAGGTGGCCTGGGCGTTACGCAAGTACACGACATGGAGATTGCCGGGGTCGTCCTGGGCGTTGTCGAGTTTGATGATGAGATCACGCGCCAATGCGGTACGCGCAGGACTGCTGGAGCGGATGATCACGCTATTGGATCGTGGATCAGCCAACACGGTGATGTTGCTGGCATTCGTATTTTCGCCCTGCAGTAGCTCGCCGGCCAACCCGGCAATATCCACCGCAACGCCGTTATGCACTTTCACCACATCGGTGTCGAGCGAGGTAGGCGTGTCAATACTGTCGATGATATGGGCGATGCGTTCCAGGTTGTCGATGTAGTCAGTGACAACCAGGGTGTTATTGGCAGCGTAGGCCTGAATGCTGTTTTCCGGAGCGATCATCGGTTTAAGAACATCAACCAGTGATTCGGCACTTTCATAGTCGAGCTGGAAGGTGCGCGTGGCAATACCGCCACCGGGCTGATCGGCATTGACTGCGCCGCCCTGAATCCTGGCGTCGGCCACCGGCACGACGCGGCTGACATCGCCAACATCAACGATGGTAAAGCCCCGCATACGCAATGCAGAGACCAGCATATCGTAGGCGGTATCGGCGGGTATTTCGCCCTCGGAGACCAGCGTGATATTGCCCTTGACGCGTGGATCGATGAGAAAATTGCGGCCAAGGAAACGCGACAATCCAGTAATGACTGACTGAATATCCGAGTCGATGAAATTCAGTACGGCCTGGTCTTCCATGGCGGTTTGCGGTTGACCAGCCAGTGAAGGGCCGGCGCGTGGCGAGCGCTGCCCCACTGGGCGAGTGACATGCTCCGAAACCCGGTCAGACAGCGGCTTTTCCGGGATGGCTGACCGCGTCTGGGCCTGCGAGCGACGATCATCTTCAAGCGTACTGCTGGGTACGTAAGTACCTTCGCGATACAACGGCTGCTCCTCACTGGTAGTAGCACACCCCACCAGGGCCAGGCAGCCAATCAAGGTATGGCGTCGAACAGCTACTGCTAACGTAGATTGCTTCATGAACCAGTCCCTGTCTGTTCCGTTGCCATGACCACCTGTGCTCGGACGAGACCTGGTGGGTGTTGCGATCCACCTTCATCCAGCCGTTGCAAGGTGAGTTGTTGCACGGTCATCCCGGGGGACGCCGAGGTACTGAGCAACCAGACCAGCAGTTGTGCGGCGTCGGTTGGCTGCTGGAAATCGATATGCAAGGTATTTTCGCGCTGATCGATCAGGTAGGCATCAGCGAAGCCAGCATGATCCAGACTCGCACGCAATTGCTCGGCTGGTGTCTGCGTGGTCGAAGCGGCCATGGAGTGCGCCCCGACATCGGCTAAAACCGACTGCAGGGTATTAGCCTGGGTGCGCAGGCGCGGCAGTTCATCCTCCCAGTGTGCAAGGGTATCCAGAGCCGGTTTGACCAGCGTCAACCAGACGATGGCCAAACCCACCACAGCAACCATCGCGAAGATCTGTTTGCGCTCCTTGGCTGACAATGCCAGCCAGCGCCCCCGCATCCGCTCCAGGGTGGGTTGCAGCGCGGTCAGAGGGGCCTTCATTGCAGAGCTACCGAAGGGGCAACGTTGAGTGGAGCTATGCTGTCAGCTGGATCGGCCTGTTCGGTGTCCACCTGCAACTGAATACCCCCGCCTTTAGGCTGCACACTGAGTCCACGTTCCAGAGCCTGGGTTTGCAGCGCCTGTAATTCAGCCGGTCGGAGCGCGGCCCCTTCGCGCCACTGAATCTCCATCCGGCCATTGCGATAGTCCAGACGTTGCACCTGGCCATCGGCCTGAGTGAGCAAGGTGGCTGTCGCCCGCGCCAGGGCAGGAAATGCCGGTTCGTCCACGACGCCATCACCACTCTGGCGGGCATCGCGCATCTGCCGCGCCTGTTGTAACGGATTGATAACGATACTGACTTCAGGAAAGGCCGCTTTAACCTGTGCGGACATACTGCGGGCAATGCCCTGACCCTCAGCAGTGACCTGCCCAGCATACAAATTCAGGCCCAACAACCACACCGCCACCGCTGCCGTACCCCAGCCGATGGCGGGACGCAGCCAACGCACATCGGGCTCAGTGGAGGTACGCTTGCCGGTGGGCAATGACCATGGCCAGTCGCCGCCAGTCCAGGGTAACGCACCCTCACCAGTCCAGTGCAGCGTCAGCGGCTCTTCCAGCAACTGAGACAGCCGGGCTTCGACAGCGGTTGCGCTGTGCTCGCCGGGGGGCAACGGGTGCATGAACCCCCGGTCGGTGCCGGTACGCACGATTATCCAGCCGTCGTGCAAGGCAGCACTGGCGTTGCGTTCGCCACCCTCATTATCGGGTACCGGGAGAAAAGCCGGTGCCGGCAACAGTGCCTGTACCGCAAGGCCATGCTGGTGCAAGGCTTCCCACACCCTCTGCACGTTACTGGCTGCAGTCCAACTGACCGGCATTTTACCGTCGTCGCCGCGCCGACCAAAGCCGATCGAAAGACTCTCCGGTGCATCCAATGCCAGCAACTCGAGGGCACTCAAGACGGCAACCCGTTGACGCTTGACCGGCAACGGCGGCAACGCCAGCTCGGCCATGGAAAGATCAACGGGATGCAGACAGGCCTCCAGGCGTTTGGGCTGATAATGGCGCTTCAACTCTGCAAGGCTTTCATGTGTCGCACTGTGCCAGCGGCCTTCAGCCGTGCGCCAGACGCAATTGATCTGCGTCCAGGGTGCTTCGCGCAATGGCGGCAGCAACAGCCGTAGTAGATCAACGTGCTGGGTGCTCATACGCCCTCCCGACGCCAGACTATTTGCGGCAGCGCCTCTTTACTGTCATGTATCAGCGCCTGCATGACCAACGTAGTACGTGGCATCTGCAAGGCATTAGAGAGGCGGAACCATTGGCTGGTAATACCAATCAGTACAGCGCTTTCGTCAAGATCGGGTATTTGCAATCGGTTGGCGAAATCGCCGCGGTTGATGAACCACTGGCCACTGTCACGGGCCTGCAACATGGCCCGGGCGCGATCAAGCGATAAACCGGGCACCCGTGCGGCAAGCACTTCAGCCCTGGCCGTGTTGGAGTTGATCCAGGTGCGTTGCGGCAAGATGGTGACGAAGGGGCGCAGCAGCGTCACGGTGGCGGCATTAAGGCCAGGGGTACCGAGCAAGTCCTCGATGACGCGCAGCCGCGGGCCCTGATCTGTGATGGGCAAACCGCTTAAACCAATCTGCTGGGCCGCTTGCAGCTTATCGTCTGTCTGTTGTTGCGGAGTATTGTCTGGTGTGGCCTGTCGATCAGCCTCCACCAGACTCAGTACTACCCGGCGGGCAACCAAGTTGGCTTGATCCGGCGGAACGCCCAGCAGAGCACACAGACGTAACCAGCTAGCACTTTCGTCCGGATCAATCTGGCCATTGTCGACCAGATTACGCAGATTGAACTTACCTTGCTCATCAGTGAGTTCGCTGTATAGGTAAGCCGGTGCACCTTCGATCTCGCCGATGTGCTGGCCATTCACTGGCTGATTCCAGAGACCATCGAGACGGGTGGTCGGCTCACGCTGCGCTTCGGCCTGCAGTAATACCTGGGCGCGACTGATATCACCGCGCAACAACCAACTGGCCTGCGATCGAGTTTGCTCGTTTTGTACGGCGCGGATTGCAGCGGTCTGCCGCGCAAGTAACGCCGCTGCAAGCACCGCAATCACCGCCACCACAAGCAGCACGCTGATCACTGCCATGCCTTGCTCTTGAGGCTTGCCCTTACTACACAGCGTCGACTTGTGGGCGAGTTGCCTGATTGGTTGTGTCATGGCCCGGCCTACAGCTGCCAGGAGCCGATATCAGCATTGGTCTTCTCACCACCCGGCTCGCCATCGGCACCCAGTGAAAAGACATCGACTTCGCCATAGGTGCCGGGGTTGAGATACTGGTATGAATTGCCCCAGGGATCATTGGGTAGCTTTTCAATGTAATTGCGCCAGTTCGATGGCTCCTTGCCTGTGGTCGGCTTTACTACCAGAGCCTGCAAGCCCTGCTGAGCCGTGGGATAAGAGCCGTTATCGAGGCGGTACAACTTGAGCGCCTGCATGATGCTCCCCACATCGTTGCTGGCCGCCGTGGCACGGGCCTGATCGGGACGATCCATCAGGTTGGGAACCACCAATGCAGCGAGCACTCCCATGATCACCAACACCACCATGATCTCGATCAGTGTGAAACCTCGTTGGCGCTGCAAACAAGAAGCTGTACTGTCCTGAACTCGTGCCGTCATTCCGCCCTCCCAGGTAAGTCGCCTTTGGCCACCTGACAATGTTGCCAATCCAGCGTTTCAGTTTGATTGCCACCACCTTGTGAATGGCGATTAATGGCAGCAAATACAAACAATTTCACAGGAAATACTGCGCATTCCCCACAGAGTTCTCGTATAGGCACAACCCGTCAGCTATCTCCCTTCCCCTCCTTCCGAATACGAGTCCTGCGAAACCCACCATGACTTGAAAAACTACCCGTATCGCCGGTAAGCCAGTAGCGTGTGGCCAGGTAGAATGCCCGTAACTTATTCACGTGCCAGCCACGTGTCTTGCTATATGCCCAGCGCCACCCCCGTCTTCGACTGACATCTTTCATTGCCTTGCCTCATTGGCTGCGGAATACTCGAGAAACACGTTTAGCAATCATTCGTGCATCAGGAATATGAGCGCTGCGGGTATTGAGTCCCGACCAGACATCCAACTCCAATGCGGTGTCCAGGAATGCCGGCAAACGCCTCACTCCGCTGTTCAAATAGGCTGATTTATCAGGTAACAGTCCGATGCAATTGGCCCACCGAATCATCTGCCACTGGGCTTGCGGGGAATCGACATGAATTGCGCTGTGTCTACGTTGTGCAATGAAGTCATTCCATTCCCCAAAGCACGAAAAACTCTCGTACCCGTCATACTGAACCGTCATGAAATGCTCCATGTCCTCCAGCCCTGCAGGTACCGCGCGGCCCCGGGTCATGCGCTCGGTGACATAGGGAGAGAAGCTCAGTGTCGATAGCTGTCGTGGCTGGGTCAGCTTTCTCCGCAGCTCATTACCGTCCCGCGGCTCCTGCAGCCAGATGACCAGATCGGCGGTTTCCTGCATCTCAGGCGCATCATCGACCAGTGACACTTTCAAACCTGAGTTTTCGCGCAATATTGAGATCAATTCCCGGTACAGAAACCCTTCCAGAACCAGTGTGGGAATAGACAGCACCAGATCCGACTGCTCGCCATACATAGCGGTCGTTGCGTTTTCGTCCAGTAACTTTTCGCTGAGCTGGAACAGCTGTTCGCCTTCCAATGTCAATTTGGCTCGTCCATTCGTTGAATGAAACAGACGCATATCCAGGTGTTCTTCAAGCCGGGTGATTTCGTTGCGCAGCGTGCTATATCTCAGCCCCAGACTCCGTGCCGCCATAGAAAATCCTCCCCGGCGCACAACGGTCAGGAAATACCGCGTGGCATGGTCATCGCCAAACAATTGGGTTCTCAGCAGTGCAGCCAGTTTGGGTGAGAGACTCCCGACATCAGAGTGGCTGGAACTCATCTCAAGCCCACTCTGAAAACCCCCACTACACCCCTCTGACAAGAACATGACGTCATACCTTCTGCAGCAGTTTCAGACTAACCAACAAAGGCATGGGCATGCCCGCCGGGGGTGCGGTGGGGAGAGGCTTTGCCATGAGAATCTGCATCAGATCCTGATCGGCCTGAGCATTGCCTAACGGCGATGCGCTCACCCTGACAACAGAGCCCTGCTCATCCAGCCAGACGCGCAGCGTCACGGGTTCAGGCGTCCGCCCAACGCGTTCGGCCTGCTGATGCAGGAACTGATGGAACCGCAAATTGATTTCAGTCTCCTCATCCAGATAACCCTGAAAGACGGTTCCCGCAAAACGGGCATACGCATCCCAGTAGAGCGATGGGTGAACGTCTGTGGTACCGCCAGGTTCAGGGCCAGTGGATGCCACTGCAGCACCGCCCATAAAGCCCAGTAACGTTAGAAAACGTCTCCAACGAGGACGGCGCATCTGAATGCTCACATCATCTCTCCTTGCACTGCTACTCAAGTAACTGGGTCAGTTGGCCGCCATCGATGCTCAGGGTCGAGGATGACAGCACCCCCTCCACATACGCCTGAGCAACCTGGGCCTGGCGTTGCTGACGCAGTGCCTGGCGCAACTGCGCATCAACTTCTTCAAGACTGGCATTACGCGCCTCTTCCACTGCTTCCAGCATCAGGATGTGCAGACCTGTTGCCGTCTGCACCGGTTCTGACACCTCACCCTGCTTCATCCCGGCAACCACAGGCCGTACTTCCGGCACCAGTTGTGCCAACGGCAGAAAACCGATCTCCCCGCCCAGTGCGGCGGATCGCATATCGTGAGAATGTGCCCGGGCCAACTCGGCAAAATCAGCATCCTTCGCCTTGGCCTGCTTGACCAAGGCATTGGCCTGTTGGCTGGCGGCGGCGACAGCGGCCTCGTCATTGGCCGGTGCCGCCAGGTAGATTTGCCGTACACGGTAGCGGGCCGGAATAACCAGCTGATCTTTGTTTTGCTCATAGGCAGCAGCCATGTCCGCTGCGGCCGGATAATCCTCAGCTGGCTGGCTGACCGAGTCCAGATAACTGCGCAATACGATCTCGCGGGTCGCCAATTCAATTGCACGGGCGATCTCGGGACGCTCGCTCCACTCCTGAGCCTGGGCTTCAGCAAACAGGGCTTTTTCAGTCAGTTGGTTACGCAGCCACTGATCCAACGGGTCCCGATTCTGCTGCAAGGCACTGCGCATACCGGCCGGCAGGGTTGCCAGCCAGTCGTTCACCGCCTCGGGCTCGATACTGACGCTGCCCAGACTGGCAACGGGGCTGGAGTCTGACGCGCCAGATCCACCCTTGGTCTGGGTGGATTTGACCTCATGCGTAACAGCATCAGCGGAGGACGAAGATCCATCCATCATATAGATTGCAACCACCACACCGACGGCCACCAATGCCAGGATCATATTGCGAGTTTTCATGGGTTACTCTCTGACAGTCCAAGCTAAGGCCCGGCATACCGGGCCACTCATTAACAGGTATCAGGCTTGCTGTTCGGTCGACACATTGGTATCCGTCTGTTCCGAGTCTGCTTGTTCCGACTCGACGGAGGGTACTGATACAGGCGCTTGTGCGTTATCGCGATTGAAATTTCGCAGGTACAGCACATAATCCAGCAACAGGCGATCCCACAACTCCATATTGGCTCGCAGGTAGCGTTCGCTGACACCGCCGGCCACGACAACGTCTTTCGCCAGTACCAGAAACTCACCCTGTACGGTCAGACGGGAAAAACGCTTGGTACGATTCCATTCGGTTACCAGGTCGGCAGGCAGTCCATTTTGAATTTGCAAAGCGCAACTCAGCGTGAAATCAACAACCCTGCCGGGCTCCTGCCCCGGATTGCCTGGACGCAGCACAAAGCCGATCCCCTGGCTGGCGCTCAACAGCTGTACCAAGCCATTTTGCTCCATTTCAGTAGAACGGTAGCCGGCGTTCTGCAGCATCTCGCTCAGTTTGGCGATATCCATGCTTTCGATAAGCGCTGATTCATTGCTCATTTCATTACTCTCTCTTTGTAAAATCGTTTGGCTGGTGCCACTGGCTACTACTGTGCGCTGGTGTCGGCTGCATCACGGGCGCCGACCTGTCCGCCGTACAGCTTGTCGCCATAGACCTGCGCCATTTCCTCGAACTTGACCCGACCGCTGGCAGCGAACGGTTGGCGCAGTTGCAATACGCTACCGGTGCTGACCTCTTCAAGCGACGCGAGCATGTCCTTGCCTATCTCAAACAGCTGCTGGTTCTTTACAGTGCAGGACGCCAGCTCGGTGTCACGCTTATTCAGGCTGGCCTGCAGTGCCGCGCGTTCGGCTTCCTTGGTACGGGCTACCACCAGCAGCTCGTCATAGGCCTGCTGAACTTCACCGGTCTGTTGGCGGCTTTCCCTGACCTGAGCCTGGATAGCCTGCTTCTGCGTTTGCAGGGTCTCGGTCTGGCCCTGGGCCTTCTGTAACTGAGCCTCCAGCTTCTTGACGTTCTCCAGCGCGGTATCGCGCTGGGCTTCTGCATTGATACTGGCGGTCTGCATCTGCGCCTGCTCAGATTGCAGTTGCTGCAACTGCTGGGTGGTCATCCGCAGTTGAGTTCGCAGCCGCTCTTCCATGCTCTGTTCCTGAGCCTGACCGAGGGACGGCAGCAGCAGACCGCTGCCCATCAACAGGGCCAGTAGCCAGGGGGCTGTGCTGTTCATCCGGCTGCTCTTTGTGTGAGAGAAGTCGTTCATGTCATGTCTCCACGCAGGTGCTGACGGTGGTTAGAAACGCGCATTGAGCTCAACCTGCAACAGGTTGATGGACAGCGGCGAGCCATACACTTCGTCGGTGCTGATCCAGCGGCCAAGGGCATAGACGTTTTCGTCCAGCCCGTAGGAACCACCCAGGAAGTAACCCTTGGCGTTGGTGCCACCCAGATGGAAGCTGGAGTCGTTGTAAGCATCCGGCAGTGCGTCTGGCTCGATGTACTTGTAACCGGCAAATACGTTCCAATCCCCCGTCTTCAACCGATCCAATTGGTTACCCAGGGTGGCGTGCAGCATCCAGGCGGTGTCGCCGCTTTCAAACTCGTCGTTGTCATCAAAGTTGTTGATGATCTGGCCTTGCGTACGCTTCATCATGTCGCGCTCGTCATAGGCCAGGTTGACGATGTAGTTACCATGCAGACGCATCTTGAGATTATCGAAGACCGACGTATCCCAGATCATGTTCAGGTCAAGTACGTTGAATTCCGAGGCCAGACCCACGTACTGGGGCAACGGGGTCATGGCCGGATCTGTCGGGTCCAGCGCAATGTCACGCAGCAGGAACAGCGAGTTGCCCTTTTGCATGAACGCCGGGCGTGACCAGTCAGTATCGCAGGCTGGATCGCCCTCATAGAGGTAACACGTAGACGAGCGCTGGCCCTCGATATTGTCAAAATGGTAGTAGGCCAGGGTACTGCGCAACTGGTTCTCATTGTTGATCTTCCACTGCGCGCCGAGCTGACCGCCGAACAGCCATTTATCTTCACTCTCGCCTTTGTCCATGCTGTTGGAAGGCCAGGAGTCCGAACTGTATTCCAGCGCAAAGGCTCCCAGGGTGCCGAACAGTGCAAAGTCATCGGCAATTTCGATCGGTGCAATGGTGGCGGATACGCCATCAAAGTTCAGATCATTGGAGTAGATCATGTCGGTGGACACAAATGGGTTGGAGGCACGCCCCAGGGTGACATTGTCGCCACCGGCCGACTGCCAGCGCAGCCAGGACTGATCCAGCCAGATGTCCTTCTTGCTCATGCCCCCGCCGAGGGTCTGGGTCGTGGAGACCGGACTGTCATCACTGCCGGTGGCCACGCGGATACCAGCCGACCAGTGTTCGGACAGGGCAGCGGTGAGGCCGAAACGGGCGCGAATGCGTAAGCGGTTTTTGCGGTCTTCCAACGTATTGAGCAGCGGCGGCAATTGGGTTGCAACGTTCTCATTGACGTTATAAGGTCCACTGGCATTGTATTCCTGATAATCGAGGATCTCGTTGCTGTTGGCACCATCAAAGAAGCGCGACTCGTTGCGCACTCGCACATCGCCCTCGAACTTGATCCGCGAGACCCAGTCGGGGAAGGTATTAGGCGTAGCCCAGTTTTCTGATTTGGCCTGAGCGATCACCTCGCTCTTGACCTCATCGCGGATCTGATCGCGCACGGTTTCCGGAATATAAGGCACACGCACATCTCCGGCCTCAACAGCCACACCGCCTGCCACCGCGCCCCCGGCAACCGCTCCGCCCTGCTGCGTCTGCTCACGCGCCTGCAGCGCTTCCTGCTCAGCCTGACGCACCAGCGCATCGGCCTGCTCGGCCGGCAATACGCCCTGCTGCACCAGCAGACGAATCAGGTTGATCGTGGCGTTCTCTGACGGGGCCTGGGCCTGACTGTGGCCGGCGGATAAGGCCAGGGTGACGGCGACGACAGCGGCCAGTCGATTGGGTTGAAAATTCATTTTTGCACTGCTCCTGATAAAACTGATCGATTGGTGGATATAAGGTCGCTGTTAACCTGGTCGCCGCCCCTGCAAGGACACCTGCACAGGTAGAGAAAAGGATTTGGGGGGCATCTGCTCCATGGCCGGGGCATTACGCAAGGCGGCCAGAATCTTGCTATCAACATCCGTATCGCCGCTGGATCTGAGCACCTCGGCACGGGTGATCTGCCCATCTTCGTTCAGCCACAGGTTGACCTGCATCCGGTAGCTCAGCTGCCGCGTGTCGTCGTCATCACGAAGGATGCGTTGAAAGTTATGCGCCAGGTACTGCCCATAAGTGGCGTTCCCCGCCCGCCCGGCTCCCGAACCCGACATCCCGCGCCCCGAACCGGCCCCGATATTGAATGCATCGCCTCCGGCTTGAGCTTCGCCATCGATCTCCATGGCTTCGGACGAATCATCCGAAGGCGTTGGCTCCTGATCATCGGGTAGCGGCTCTTCCACCGGTGTTGGTTCCGGCTCAGGCTCGGGCTCCACTATCTCCTCCGGCTCTTCCGGCTCCGGCACTTTCTCCGGCTCCGGCGGCGGCGGAGGTGGCGGCGGCAGCGGCACTATCATCGGCGTCTGGGCCACTTCTCGGCGCACCGTGCTGGTGCTGTTGGCCCATTCCCATACCAGCCAGGCCAGCCCGGCGACGACCAGCACGCCAGCACCTATCTTGATGTATCCCAGCAATGGCCGTTTGGTGCCGGGTCTGTCTGATTGTGGTGAATGCAACGGCATGGTGTTCCCTGTCACTTACAATTCAGTGTTAATTGGGCTTGCCCGTAACCAGACCGACTTGCGTCAGCTCAAGGCGGCGCAACAAATCGAGCACTTCGACGACCTTCTGGTACTGCACCAGCGAATCACCGCGCAGGATCACCGGAAAGTCCGGATTCAATGCCTTCTCTGTACGCAGACGGTCTTCCAGCTCAGGCAAGGTGACCGGATATGCATCGAGGAAAACCTGACCGTTGTCATTCACCGAGATAGCCTTGGACTTCGGCTGCACAAGAGATACCGTCGAACTGGCCTTGGGCAAATCAACTCGAATACCCGATACCTGGGCGGTAGCGGTGAGAATGAACATCACCAGCACCACCATCAGCACGTCTACCAGCGGTGTGATATTGAGATCATTTACTGGGCTATCAATATCGTCGTCATCAACCGATCTATTGACTGAAGCCATGGTCATCCCTCCTCAGGCAGAAACCGGTTGCGTATTGTGCTTGGCCAGGGCCACCGCACTGCCGCCATCCCCGCCATGCACTTCAGCCAGGCGGGTGACGAACTCATCCACAAATATCCGCATATCCGAGCTGATCTCCCGGTTACGACCCGTCAGCCGGTTGTAACCAAATAGCGCTGGAATCGCGACGAACAGACCCGCCGCTGTAGCCAGCAGCGCAGCAGCCATACCTGGGGCAATCGCGTTGATATTGACGTCGCCGGCCATGGCCGTACCGAGAAACACCACCATGATCCCCAGCACCGTACCCAGCAGACCGATATAGGGCCCACCGGCAATGGCGTTGGAGAGGATGCCCAGCCTCGCACTCAGCTGACGATTTTCCAGAGTCCGCTGAACATCCATCGATGCGCGGATCGAATCCAGCGTGGTGGAAGACAGAGAGCGCGTATCCATACCCTGCTCACGGCGAGTACGCAGCTCATTAATCGCGACTTCATACAGACGCCAGGTAGAGGAGCTGTGCATCCGGGCAGCGAGACTAGCGTCATCCTTGAGTGACTCCAGACGCGTACCCACAGTAGAAAAGGCCTGGCGGAACTCATCATTGGCCTCGGCCATCCGCGTGACAGTGCGGTTCTTACTGATCATGATGACCCAGGTCTGAATTGCCATGAATGCCAGAATGGCGAGGATAATCCAGGCATCAAAGGGTACCGCGTTCACCAGAAAGCCCAGGCCACCGAAATTGATACCTGATTGCTGCTCGTCTACTCCATAGGTCACAAGGCGTGAGTCGGAGCCCTGGGCGAGAAAGTCAGCCTGCAACAACGCGGCTGGGCGCGCTGTCTTGGACAGGCGGATTTCATCGATAGCCCCGACAAAGGGGGTGTATTGAGAGCCGGCTACCGTCCCTGTACTCACTTCACCCTCGATTGTCTCATCCGCCCTTCCTTCTGCTACAGGCGTTGCGCTGGCGGTAAAACCGGGTATATCACCGCCAATAGCGGTTACTGTGCTCATCGGTGGCAAGCTGGCATCCAGGCTGCTGGACTCACGCCCGTTAACATACAGCACCAGTTGATCGGCACTGGCAGCCATTGCCAGATGCTGCCATTGACCAGCGGTAATGGGCTGGCCCTGACTGCTGCGCTGACCGTTCACTTCAACAAAAGGGATACCCTGATCCAGACCGATCAACAAGGAATTGCCTGCATCACGCCGGGCATATATCAACTGCTCACCAGCCGGTTGATCTGCTCGCAAATGGGCACTGAAGGTAAAGGCACCCGCCGCCGGTACCGCCAGCGATGGGCTGGCAGGCAGCATCAAGGGTTCGCCACCAGTAAACTGAGCGGCGCGCCCCACCACACCATCAGTAAGCGACACCACTGAAGTTTGTGATTGGTTGCTGTAGGCGGTGGTATCACGCGCCGGTACACCTGCGGCACCTTCAAAGTGATAGACCAGGGTATAGTCCGGATCGAAAGTCACCTGGCCGTTGGAGGTGGCCGGTGCATCCGGGTTGCCGTAATACATCCAGATATCTTGCATCTGGCCAGCCTCGACCGCAGGCACATCAACCCAGATCTGAGCCATGCCCATCAGCGGGTCGAAACTTTCCACCTGGTGATTCAATACGGTCTGGTCATCGGTGAGCACAAAGCGAATATCACCACCGTTGTCCTGCACACCATCAAACTGGAAATTGCCGGTGTGCAGACGCACCAGCAGGGGCACACGCCCTACCCGCTCATTGATAGCCCCACCCTCGGCGGTAGTATCAATGCTAATCTGCTTGCGGTACTCCCAGTCCTGCTGCCACCAGGCATGTGCGACCGAGGGCAACAAGGTGCTCACGCACACAAGGAAAATCATCAAAAGGCGTTGCATGTTCTAGCACTCCGAAACGATCCAGTATTGGTATGGAGGTGCGCAGGCACCTGATTATTAGAAGCTTGCCGTCAGGCTGAAATGTGCGTGTGCATCATGTCTCTCAGTCTCAGGCCCATCGACCAGCGGATAGCCCAGATCAAAGCTGCCGTGTAGCCAGCTCGTCACTTCAGCCCGCGCACCGATCCCCACGCTGGCCAGCTCGTACTTGTCATCCTGTTCCTGCATGGCGTCCTGCAACCACATGTTGGCGCTGTCGACAAAGGCATGCAGACGCAGCTCCTGCACCGGCAGATCCAGCCACTCCTTGATCGACGGGGTACGCAGCTCGGCCGACAACATGAAGCCGTCATCCGACGACTGCTCAGCCGCCAGATAACCCCGTACCGAATAGGAACCCCCCGCTGAAAACTGCTCGTTGGAGACCAGCGGCCCGCTGGCAACCTGCCATTCACCCCTGGTCGCCAGTTCCCAGTTGCGCGGCAGCGCGTCGGTCAGCCCGAAGGTGCCCTTGAGCACGGCAAAATCCGGGCTCGCCTTGTAGCGCTTGTAGTCGAATTCTTCCCAGCCACTGCCATCGCCAAACAACTTGTCGGTGGATGTCACCAAGCTGATGCCAAAGTTGCCCTGACGTTGATCGGTAAAGAAATAGCCGTTGTAGGACAGGGTCAGCGGCATGTACTCGAGGGGCACATCATCGGTCTCGCCACTAAACTGCACAGACTCATCGAAGCTCTTCACATCCAGCCCCAGAGAGACCGTGTGCATCCAGTCGCCAGTGAACGGCAGGCTGTAGATCGCGGCCATCCCGTAGGAATGGCCTTTACCCAACACATTGGTGCCGCCAACCGTGGCCACATCGCTTTCCGAGTGGTAACCGGAGAAGCGCAGGCTCCAGCGCTCATTCAACGGCGCGCTATAGCTGCCCGACCAGACCTCGGCGTTATTGGTATCTTCGGGAGCGGTGAAGAACGTCAGCGAAGCACTGTGGCCTTTCTGCCAGAGATTGGAATGACCGAGAGTCGCCACCGAACGCAATTTCTCGGTATCGGCGCTGTAATCGTTATTCAGCGTCAGACTGCCATTCCAGGGGTTTTTGTCCTCGACAGTCAGCTCGATATCCATGGTGCCGGGGATCTGTCCTTCATTGATCATCGGCATGACCTGCCGCTGTCCGGTGCGCCCAAGCTCGGTCAACTCGTCCTGCACTTGAGTAAAATTCGGCACCACACCTTCGGTCAGCGCCGGCACTTCCTCGCGAATAGCCAATGGCGACGAGTGCTTTGCACCCACTACCCGCACGCGGCCCACGCGCGTTTCCATAATCTGCAGAAGCACTACCCCACCGGTCACCTGTTGCTCCGGCAACTCAACGTACACCGACTGGTAGCCCTTATCCTGATAGGCTTGCTGTAGCGCCTGCTGGGCGCTTTCCACATCGGCAAGGGTTCGTTGCGGACCCAGGAACGGATACACCGCCTTTTCAATCTCTCGGGCATTAAGCACGGTGTTGCCGCGCACAATGTATTCATTGATATTGACCCGAGGTGCTTGCGTGACTGAACTGTCCTGCTCCTGTGCAATTGCCAGAGACACACTCAGCGGCAACGCCGCCAGCAGCCCCCCCAACAGGTATGGCAATCTGTTTTTTCTCTCAAAGTCATGCATTGAATAGACTCGGTTCCTGGTGAGACAAAAAGCTACCGCTGCGCCCCCCGGTTTCCCTGGTCGCAAGGCGATCGCTGCATAACGTCTTTGGGAGGCGTCCTCAAAATGGAGATCTCCGCTTACTCCTACTTAGTCGTTTGGGAAACGGCACGACCGAACCATGTCACCAAAACTTCATATTGTTTATTGCAAAGACGCATAGCCGAAGACCATGCTGGCATTTTCAGATGACTTGAAAGTGACCGACGGGAAACGATAAGCCAGGCTACATGAGCGAATTGCTTGTCATACTACTGACACACTCCTGGCCCAGACTCAGTCAGGCCAAAACCCGTATTCGATGTAACTCGCTGATGGATCTACCGGGGATGTAATGCTGGTTACAATGGCGCTGTATTTTCGAGGAAGAATGTTTGTCTGCCTCCCTGCTCAACCACTATGGTCGCGCGCCACTGGCAATCCTGTTATACGCCAGCATCTTTCTGCTGCCCTGGTGGCCAGGCGCGCCCACTTTTGCCAACGAGCGCCAGGCCATCCAGAGCAATCAAACGCAGTTTGAATTTGATATCGCTGCGCAGCCACTTGAAACGGCACTCCGGCAATACATCCAGACCACCGGGCTCAACGTACTGGTCGATAGCAACCTGACCTCTCGGCAGCACTCCCCCGGCGCACAAGGTTCATTCACCGCAGAACAAGCATTACGACAGCTAATCATCCATTCCGGCCTTGATGCTCATTACGCCAGCTCACGTACATTCACCTTGATGCCTCGTGCCCAGCAGCATAAACCAGCCCAACCGATAACCCCTGCGACACTGGAAGCCAGTGAGTTCGTCACCGCCTTCCAGAGCAGCCTGGAAAAGGTAATCTGCCACTCATTCCTGCTGCCTGAAGGCGACTACCGCATGCTGCTACAGGTATGGTTGAGTCCACGCAGCACGGTTGACACCATCAGATTGGTCAAACCAACCGATGACCCAACGCGGGATAGACAGGTACTTGATGCAGTACGATCGCTGAGATTTCCACCCTCGTCCGGACGCCTACCCCAGCCGATCACCCTTTTGCTCTTACCCAACAACATCAGCAGCGGATGCCCCGCTTGAAACCTATTTGTCACATCCCCTCTGCATAGTGGCCATATAAAATCCAAACCTTTCTATGGCAGGAGCAAACCGGTCATGGCAGACAATCCGATAAAAATGGCCTATCTGAACCATTACGCGGAGTTGCGCAATCGGCTCAAGATGCGGCTGGGTAGCTATAGTCAGGCCGACGATATCCTGCATGACACATGGATCCAGTTGCATCAGAAGCGATCCCAGGCTGAAACCAAATCCCCCCTTGCCTATCTACATCGCATGGCCATGAATATTTCAGTCAATGACTTTCGTCGCCAAGAGTTCTTTGAAGTAGATACCGAGGCTCTGCTGCACATAGCCGATGACACACTCGGCCCGGAGGACCATACCCTGGTTACGGACGATATCAGGCAGCTCCACAAGGCACTCTCCCACCTCTCCCCTCGCCGCAGAGATATCTTGCTGGCCTCGCGCATATACGAAGTTCCGCATAAAGAACTGGCCGAGCGCTATGACATCTCTACCCGAATGATCGAGAAAGAGTTAAGATCGGCACTTGAGTTCTGCTGCAAACACCTTGGCCGCGAATTTATACAGCGCTTTGGCCCCGCCTCAGACAAGAAAACATGAAGGGATGCTCTTCCTCCACACCCTCAGACAAGCCCCGCTATGCCGCCCAGCACTGACAACCACAAATCCGAACCCAATGCCGCGGATCCAGAGCTGATCCAGGAACAAGCACGTTGCTGGCTGGTGCGCATTACTTCCGGAAACATGTCGCCGGACGAAGCCGAATCGTTCAAGTCCTGGTGCGCGCAAAGTCAATTGCACGCCCGTACCTTTGCTGAAACCAGCCGTGCCTGGCGTCTGCTCGACGCCGCTGCCAAGCTGAACACCGACACGCCTGTAGCATTACCACCACGCCAGCTCAGCCGCCGGCACTTTCTTGCAGCCGCAGCCGGCCTGACCGGGGTAGCCATGGTCGCGCATTTCGGTATGCGTACAGGTATCTCGCTGGGTACAGACAACAGCATTCAGACCGCGCGCGGCGAACAGAAACGCCTGAATATCAGCTCCGATATCGCCATTACACTCAACACTCTGACCCATATCGAGATGTTCGATGACAACACCAGCACCCACCAGCATCGCTTACGACTGGTCAGCGGTGAAATGGATGTGCAGTGTTCTTCTTATACAAAGGGCATCAATATTGTCGCGGCAGGCGGCGAGATCAAGAGCTCGGACGCACATATCAACATCAAACACATCAATGACAGTGTGCAAGTCACCTGCCTGCAGGGACTGACTGAAGTGTCATTCCAGGGGCAGAATGCGCGCATTGGTCCCGGCGAACAGATACGCTACAGCCCCTCGTCGTTTTCTTCGCCCACCTCGGTGGATGCCAGCAGCGTCAGCGCCTGGCTCAATCGCGTACTGGTGTTTGATGATATTCCGCTGGGCACAGTCATTGAAGAAGTAAACCGCTACCGTTCAGGTAAAATACTGCTGCTGAACTCCAAGGTCGCCGAGCGTCGGGTGCAGGCACGCTTTGAACTCGACAGGCTGGACGAGGTGATTACCCTGCTGACCGATGTCTACGGCATCAAGAGCCTATCCCTGCCCGGCGGAGTAGTCGTGCTGACCTGAAGGTCTATACTGATTCGGCTCAACGAATCAATCTGGAGCCCAGATAATGAATTTATTCAACCACCCCTTCTGGTTCAGCCTTATAAGCTGCGCATTACTCACCGCCGTATTGCCAGCCCATGCCGAGGATACCAACAGTCAGGATGCACCTGACTCCTGCATTGAAGTGGTAGTGAACGGCCAACGTGCAATGCCGCTGGACTGCTATACCCAGATGATGGCGCCCAAACCGCACACAGGCCACCCGACCCACAACCCGGCATTTGACTCGGCTGATGTTGCCAAACGTCAACCGAATGCGATAGGTCAATTCAGCCAATCAGCTTTGCGCATCCGCATGGGCAGCAACCTGGGCCAATCAGCCCAACCGGCACGCCCACCGCGCTGATATCACGCTCTGGGCACCCGGCTGATCCCATCGGGTCCAGTGTCAGGGATTGCCGGAGCAGCTATTTGCGACTCAACCCCAGCGCGCTCGACCGTGACCCCATCAGTCTCGATGGAGGTGAGAACAACATCATTCATCAGCGACTCGCCGGGCATGTAAGCTTGCGCAGGCGAACCATTCACAGACAGCACCGCCACCGCCCGATCCGACTTGCGCACCAGGCCGATCACCGTCACATCCAGCCGTACCGGCTCCGATCCAAACCACCCCGCCATTGCTTCACCAGCAGCGTCAGCCACGATAACTGACACTTCGGCCTCCTGGACAGGAGCTGACTCGGGCTGATAGAGCACATAACCCCAGACGCACACCCCAGCTGCCACAGCCAGCAAGCCGGCCGCATGTATCAGACGCACCGGGGATACCGTCTGCGGTAGTCTCCAAGTAACTGACATAGTCGCAACTCCTTCAGTGGGTTGATCTGCCGACGCCCATACATAGCAGATTAATATGTGCATTTAATGTCAACGCCACATTCAGCGCGTAATCTCATATAACAACGCAGGCGGACTCTCTCAACATGACGTAGGGGCAGCGTACTTCATGACCATACAGCGTCGCAGTCGTGGCTTTACTCTCATTGAATTGATGATCGTATTGATCATCATCGGTGTTGCGACGGCAGCCATCAGCCTTGATATTGCGCCCGCCCCAGATGAAAACCTGCGCCGCGACGCACGTGAACTGGCACTACGGCTGACTACCGCACAGAACGAAGTCCGCATCGATGGCCGCGTCATCGCCTGGCAAGCGCTTGGCGATGGGTACCAATTCGTCCGCGGCACCTGGACCAACACGCTAGGCAGCGTCGTGCCCGTGGTCTCGACGGCAGGTGAACTGGATCGCTTTGACAGCGACGAAGCGCTGCGGCCGCGTCAATGGCGTGCCACACAAGTAGCCGTATCCCCAGAAACGCCCCTATTGCTGACATCCGAATGGATAGGCGCGCCACTCAAACTGGAATTGCGTAGCGGTGAGCATCAGGTTGCCATTGTGCGCGACAACACTGGCAACTACAGGGTGGAATAAGCATGTCAGCAACCCGGCAAACAGGCTTTACCCTGATAGAAGTGTTGATCGCGCTGGCCATCATCAGCGTAGCGCTAGCCGCCTACACCCGCGTCACCAGCCAGGCCGCGACTAATATGGCCCATATCGAGCAACAGACGCTGGCCATGCTCTCGGCGCAGAACAGTCTGAACGAAGTACGCATGACGCCCCTACCTCCGGCCGGCCTACATCAGGCTGAGTGCCCCCAGGGCGACCAGGAGTTCATTTGTCGATTACAGGTCGGCTCACTTCAGCAAGGCATGCGCAACATCAGCATTGGCGTCTATCCCCTGCAGCACAGTGACCGGCGGCTAGCCTCCCTGCAAACCTGGCTGCCGGAGGCCCGCTGATGCAAGCCCCACCACACAACCGCCAAAGCGGGTTCACCCTGATCGAAGTCATGATTGCCATCATGATCATGGCCATCATCAGCCTGATCGCCTGGCGTGGCCTGGACATCATGACCCGAGCCAACACCCAAATGGAGGTGCGCGGCGAAGAAAATGCGCGGCTGATGCGCACGCTGCAACAGCTCGAACATGACCTCGCCTGGCGTACCACCATCGAATTACCATCCAGCGCCATGGACATGCCAGAGCAAGGCGCTGAACCGACACCGCCCGAACCGACTGAAGACAGGCAAGTACCGCCAATATCCATGCTGCCCGTAGGCATGGATGTGCGGCGCCTGAACCAGATCCCGCTGCAACTTGAACTGGTACGCGCCGCCCCCGCTGCCCCCGGCCAGTGGCAGCGGGTGCGTTGGTGGTTGCAATCAGGCACGCTCTATCGCGCCGCCGGCCAACCTACCAACAGCTACCCCCTGCCCGACCCCAAGACCGCGGACAGTGTTGCGGTACTGGAAGGTATCGCCTCTTTCAACGTCCGCGCCTGGGAGCCCCAGCAAGGGTGGCGACAACTCCCTACCACCAGCCGCTCCCTGGCACCGGCATCAGGCTTGGAAATCCGTCTCGGCACCCGCCGCAGCGCCGGGCCGGTCTCGTATTACCGCCGGGTACTGGCATTTGATTGATTACAGTTGGGTTACGCCACCGGCGTCACTGCGAGCCACGCAGCGGCTCGATGCGAAGCATCGGGCGCAGCAAACCCCAACCTCCCAATCAAGGACGTTAATACAAGTACCTTAGAGTTGGTTCAACGATGTCTGTTGGGGTACCGACAAGACTATCTTGGTTCAATATGCTGTAGAGCATCTTAAACACCAAGGAAAGACAATGATTCCAACTCAAGCAACGAATCCGAAGCAAATCTGCGAAAAAATTCTCCAAGAGGAAAAGCGCTATAACATCGAGCACGGCATCCTGCCCAGCGAGAACACCATTGTAGATCGACTGCTAGCTCGTGGAATTGAATTGAAGGACACCTATGCAGAGCTACACTGTAAGCTCCATGCATATCCGCCGGCGCTCGAAGTTTTTCTCGGGCTGCTCTTGAATACTGCTGCTTTCTGGTCTCCGGAAAAGATTCAAGAAGCGCGCGCCGAACGCAATGATCTCACCAACATCAACCAGAGGATAGCAAAGAAAGCGGCCGAGCTCGCGGTATTGCTGGAACAACGCTCCGAACTACACAATGTTTCTGGCTTCAGCAGCGATACGCACTATCATGTAGGTCAGGTAATTGAAGCAGCTTCTCGGCGCAACTATTTGTTTCAGTCCTATGTTAAAGACAATCTTCGCGCTCTGCGTGGACAGTTTGACTTGAAATACTGGCCCTCTCTGAGCCAGTTTGTGCAAGAACTGGCATCTGACGCTAATAACGCCGTTTTAGAGGCCTCAGATCCCTTGACGGCCGCAGCCACCTCAGCACCACGCTCATCCAAAGCGGATTTCATCAAGGCTCTCTTCGCCTCTATCGACGAAAACAGAGCTGAGAACTACGGTCAACTGCCGAAAGGCTTCAAACTCACAGACCGAACTTTAGCCTCGATGGTTAACTGCGCCCTGAACCTTGATTCCGATGATCTGGTGGACGATGCATATATAAAGCGGCTTCGCCAACGCGAACGCAACCAGTTAGCGATATCGAACGCAACAGAAAGGGAGCCATAATACAAACATAGAGATGGATATGCCGCCTGCCCTCCATTCCGTCCGAGTATATCGTGGTCTTGCTCTTAACTACCAGGGGCGTCGGCATCCCACACTCCATTTTCAAATACTCGAATCATATAACTATTCAGAACAAATTTGTGAAGAGAGGGCGTGACAGGTTATCACCAGCGCTCCACACTCCTTACCCCTCCGCCCATCCTGCTTAGCTTCTGACGTGTGCACTCCGCTTGCATTACAAGTCATCTACACTAACAGCGTTATCTTCTACCACATATGGATTTGGTGCTTTATAAAGTACAGACCGCCCAATCCTCCCTTTAAAATTCAGTTTATTTTTGAAGTAAAACCTAAAAGCTTTAACCAGTTCTTCTGGTGCTCTCGGATCAAGAAGAATGCGATCGATAAAATCATGAGGATCAAGCCTCACCGATACACCCTTCTTCTCCACATCACGACTTGCTTCCGGCGTAAAAAGAGTAGCTCGCCACTCTGCCTCATGACTAAACGCATCGCGCTTATTATATAGAGCATCGGTTGCCCTACCAATATCAAAAGCATCCCTCAACTCAGCAGCAATCCCCCTTGTGATCTCATCGATCTCTCTTTGAGTTTTATACTCCACTTTCGCCAATCTACGCTTATAACCATGAGCTTTACAGGCTACCTTCATTACTCCGGTAAGCTTGTCTACCGTGGTGGAAATTCGAACCCCCATTCCATTCTGGGAGTAGATCCGCCACATAGCATCTGAAATCGGTCTTTCCCCCCAACACTGAGCAAAAACCGCATGATCCTTCGCATGCCTAATACGTTGTTCATAAGGATCATCCCACGTACTCGGTTTGGCAAAATAAATCTCCTCCTTTTCGAATATTTGAACGACACGGCTAAAATCCATGATCCGATACAAATTTTTCTGTCTAGACTTTGATGCCATTCTCTATCCTTACAATCCGTTCAACTCTTCTTTCTGGAATCACAATAACGTTATGTATCTAGGCCCTCAATCAGAGAGTCCAGGAAATATGCATAAAGGGCCAGCAGAGCAATACCTCATGCGATATTAGTGAGTTAAAAAGGACAAAATCTTTAAGGATGATTGTTTTCATATGCCCCCTCAATCCCTTATACCTTCATAGGTGGGGAATCATGCCCGCTCTGGTAGGCAAGACCGGCCACCGAATATTTTTATTGACTTATTGGATATCCCATCAGAGAGTAAATTTCGACAACATTCATCCCCTGTGCAATAGCTATCGTAAAGCAGAGACTTACAATAAACACTTTCAAGCGCCAAAGAACAAATATGTAACGAGAGGCTGGCGCACCTTTGGGCAGGTACACCTTCAAAATACTCCTGTAAGGACCGCCAACAGAAAATAGCCAAATCGAAGATATAGCAATTGCAAAGCAAGCAAATGGCTGTGGGTATTCAAACTGCAAAGCGGTATATCCTAGCGACACGAGCAAAAAGGCAACCGGGCCGTTTGCTTGAGCGAAGTACTTATTGGCTATTGCTTCTTCCGGGCTATTTTGGATCATGTTTTCCCTATTTTATATAACGCCACTACGTGGATCAGCCAAAACGATACCGCAGGCAGCCCTACACGACTTCAGCTCCAGGATATTCTGGAATTATTTTTCCTAATTATAAATTAAATAATAAAATTCCTGGCGACTGATTATTTACTTCTTAGATTTATCGTATTTCTTCCAGTTATCAGCGAGCCACTTTCTTACATTTTTATGACTTCGGACATCGCCCGGAAGGTGTTCCTTGATTAGTCTTTCAGCTTTAGTTCCAGATGCTTTATATTTAAATTCACATGCTTCTGCAAACCGGTTAATGAAAGCTAAAACCTCATACCCTTCATTCCGATTAAGCAAAGCGCTATCAGGAGCTCCGGTGGCCTTGGGATCATCAGGGGCAATAGCAGTCCACGAGTATCGGTATTTCAAATCTGATTTTGAAAGTAAGGGCATGTTTCCTCCTTGGTTGTTGTTCTGCTTCAAGCCTAACGCTTGTAAATAGTAGGCTTACACCGATCTTCCAGTTCAATTGCAGCACTTGGCTGAACCTGGCCATTCTCTGCTACGCGTCTACCCTTCACTTCTTGCTTAGAATATCCACCACAGTCGCTGTGGGCTGGCCTGGTAAGGGCTTGGAAAGAGCGCCATTGACGCTCACGCTGGGTAAAACGCTAAAGATGTCTGTTCCGGTACCAATGAAGACGACATTTCTGGTATCGGCAAAACCCTCCATATCCCAATACGCTGCTGTGCTAAATGGGCTTTTCCATTTCGCCTCATCGCCATCCGCATCGGTTATATTCCGACCAAAATGCTTGGCATAAAGACTCTGCAGGAGCCCAAGATTTGGTCGCAGTTCGCTTGATCCGCCCTTGAGTAACGGGTTGTCGTTCAGACAGTGGTAGATCACATCGATGACATTCGGATCGGCGCTGACCAACGCCATATCCTGCACAAATAGCGTTTCATCAGGCAGGCAATCCGACTGACCTTCACATCCGACGAACCAACGCCACAACATATCGTGAACCAATCGTGTGCGAACCAGTTCAGCGTGGTTGAACGAATGCAGAATCTGCAAAACCCAGGCCCGGATCACCAGCGGCAAATTCGCTCCGCTCACACAGCGATCCGCCAATGCATAGAGGTCCTTGCAACGCTTGATCAGCTCAGCATCGATCTCACTTCGCAGCCCTGCCAATACATGATTAACCGGTACATAAGAGTTCAAGCTGTTCATCCTGGCCCATAAGTCAGCCGAGATAATGCACACACAAGGAGAAGAATAGCGGTAGACGTGCAACGGCTGCTTCAGTGCCGTACTGATATGCGTGGACAACTCCCGATTCAGTTCATACATCGAAATATGACTGGTAAAGCCTTTACGGGTTATTGCCTTCTTCGGAACCTTCTTCATCTTGACTCCCTCCCAGTAAGGGCCGCGGCTGCTCATGGCAGGCCGCAGCCACTGCCCTTTACCGTTCAGCGCTTCAGAACTGCAGGCGCTCCTCCTCTGTCATCTGCTGCAGGCCCTCTTCACTGACAGGCCCAACCCCCAACACCTGCACCGGACTACCCTGGTTATAGGACAGCGGATCATTCCGGCCACTGCTCGGCTCCAAACGCTCATCGCCGTAGCCCAGAATTTCCACACTGATAATGGATGGCAGATTACGTCGTGCCGCCTGGTTCACCTGCTCGGCAGCCGTTACCGCACTGCTCGCCGCCTGGCTGGCCGAGGTCAGGGCACCCACGTTGACGGCCGCCGCCACCGGTATACCGGTCGACTCGCCCTGCACCTGAATATTGTCCGCGTTCAGCACCTGCAGAGCCGCGACGTTGACGCTACCCGACACCCGGATACCGGCCTCGCCCGCATCCACCGTACCCAGCGGCGCGATCAGATCAATATCACCCGGCTCGATCTCAGGAATCGGATTCAGCGTGGCAATACCCGCACCAGTACTTGGCACATCCGGCGACAAGGTCACGTTACCCCACTGATCAAGCATCCGACTCGGCGGCGTATAGACCACCGTGGTATTCGAGCCCCGGCCTGCGTTGATGTCGCCTTCTGCCGACCAGCCAAGAATGTCCCCACCAAAGGTGGTCATCACCCGGCTCTGGCCCAGCAGGATGCTGTCCCGCGAATAGAGTTGAATATCGCCCTGGCCACGGGTGATAACACCCGCCGTGGATGGCGGCGCCGCGCCCTCCACGCCAAAGGTCTGTGCCCCGCCCGGCGTCAGCATCTGGATATCACCACCCATATTGGTGTGAACCCCGGCACCGCCGTACATCAGAATGTCGCCAGCGTAGGCAATGGCATTACCGGCCACATCATGGGTCGGGAACAGCGCCGCAATGGCGTTGCGACCCCTCAAATAACTGCCGAAGCGCGACCCATCCGCATCGTTGTACTCGCGACCGCCGGCCTTCAGCTCGGCAAAATACAGTTTACGACCCAACACCCGCTGCTGCTCAACCCCCAGTCCGGCAAAGAACGCCAGTGCCTCATCCACCGCGCTGTCTTCACTGCTGGGCACAAAGCCGTAACGCTGTTCCAGCCACTCGATCAGCTCGGCCTCGTAGGTCTTGGCAACCTTGCCCTCCTGATCAGCCAGCGGCAGGTCAGCATCAGCCAGGTTCTCCGGATTCAGATACAGATCGAGGAACCCGGCAAAATCGACGCCCGGCCCCATGCCCGCTTGCATCACGATGCTGGCACCGGGGCGGTTGTCGCCGGGCACGATCGGGCCAAGGCTGGTGATGGCGGTTTCACCGTAGGTCAAAGAATCGTTAGGCAGGCGATCCGCTTGCCCAACCATCAGGATATTGCGACCGGCGCGCACTTCCAGCGTACCGGGTCCAGCCACATCAAAACTGCTATACAAAATGTCTCGGCCCGCTTCGATAATTGAGACATCGGTCAAGCTGTTGTGAACAAGCAGGTTACTTGTGCTTCTGCCCGTACCGTTACTAGTATTTCCAAGTGCCCGGGTAATCGCATTGGGAATAATCACAGAATCGCCAAGCAGGCCACCCGAACGTACAATATCCCGCCCGGCACGCATCCATATGGGACCAGCACCTTCATACCAAGTCTGTCCGGCACGCCCACCGCTGTTAAAGACCAGCACTTCACCGCTACTCAAACCAACAATATCGCCATCACGGGCATATAGCCGCGCTGGCTGAGCTGAGTCACGCTCCTCACCCGAAAAGGTATTTGACTCAAAAGAAAACAGCGAAAAATGATACGGGTCAGGAACAATCGCATCAGCCGCCAGATTGTGCAGCTCTGTCACCGAGTAGCCGTCCTGCCCATATATCGCAAAAGCAGGAGTAAAAGGCGTGGGCATTGCGCTGACATTGGCACCTGACTGGCTGACTGTATTGCCGTTGGCATAGATCGATTTACCCGCCAGCAATGCCAAGCTGCCTTGGGTCGCGGGTGCCAACATCAGATCGTCAAGATAAATACTGCCCTCAGCTGCTACCGCACTCAACTGTGATGGGAAAATGTAGCGGCCATCGGTGCTTGTATAGTTGGTAACTGTGTTGGTTCCATTATCCCAAAGCCGCCCATTAGGAGTCAGATCGCCCCCTGCAGAGAGCAGATTAATGGCGGTATTCTCGGTCCAGAGCGAGAACCAGCTATAGCCGTTGTCCTCAGGCACATAGGGTAGAGACACCCGCCCCGGGTCACCCGTGCCAGCCAACACCAAATCACCGCGGGTAGCCAGCGTAGCTGCGGAGTCCCCCAGCATCAACACCAGGCCGCCGCCGGCAGTACCCAGCGAGGACGTATAGGGGTCGAAGGCCCTTATTTCTTCACCGTCGGTCTGAACCTGAGATGTAGAGTAATAAGTCAGCGCAACACCACCGATCTCTCCCGCCTGCAAACGCAAACCACCACGCAAGTTACTCAGCACACCATTCAGATTCAGGTTCTGTTCCCTGCCACCAGTAGCCCGTGCCTGCAAGCCCGGGTTTAGCTCCCCGCCGAAGCGCAAATTCAAATCCCCGCCGCCGGTCAGCAGCAGCTCTCCGCTCTCCGTGACCCGACCAGTGCTGCCAACGGCTAATACCAATCCTTCACTGCGAGGGCGGCTATTATGCGATACCCCTCGACGCGCCAACATGCCGGCATCACCGTCCACATCTATAGTCAGATTGCCACCACCCAAGGTGCCGATACCAGTAAAGCCCACCAGCTCTGGGATAGAGGCAACAGCATTCTGCTCACCAACTCCAAGACCATAATTCCCGCTGGACTGATCAGTCGCCCTCGTCCCCGGTACGTAAGTCCCAAAGTTGATCCACCAGCCGGTTGCAATGGGATCCACTCCCACCGTATCACCACTGCCCTGGCGCCACAGCCAGTTGCCCTGATCCACGCTGCTCCGTTGCGGGCGTAACTCCTCGCCCGGCCAGCCTGGGGCATAACTGCCAATCAGGTCGCCAGTCAGATTGCCGCCAGCTCGCAACAACAGATTACCGCCACCATCAGGGTACCAGGCCGCATAAGTGCTATCGGCACCACCATTAACCAGCGCTTCGTAGGCTTCACCCACATCCTCATCAGCACTATTACCTGTGTGCAGATAACTACCATCGCCTGCTGTACTCCGTGCGCGATTGAAGGAATCTGCTTCAGTACCAGCTCGTGACGAAGTGGAAGTACCGGCAGTGTATATGCCATACAGTGACTGCATCGAGACGTCACTAGCGGCCAGCAGCTCCAGATCACCAGTACCTGTGCGTATCACACTGAAGTTCTGTGCCACAGGATATAGCGCAATTACATCACCCTGTTCGCCACTTTCATTTGGAATAAACACACAATACCCAGCAATATCACAATACCCCGCATCAACGTACTCCTGAGGCACCGGGCCCGTCTCGCCCGTTGCTGGATCCCAATGCCATTCACCATCTGGTTCCGGTACAAACACGCAGTATCCAGCAATATCGCAGTACCCCTGATCAACGTACTCTTGGGGAACCGGCCCCGTCTCACCGGTAGCCGGGTCCCAATGCCACTCACCCTTGGGCTCTGGCTCCGACTCCACGAATACGCAGTAGCCCGCGATATCACAGTACCCCGCATCTACGTACTCCTGAGGCACCGGCCCACTCTCGCCAGTAGCCGGATCCCAGTGCCATTCGCCTTCGGGCTCCGGTTCGACAAGGATGCAATATCCTGTGATCTCACAATAACCCGCATCGATGTACTCCTGGGGTACCGGCCCCGTCTCACCGGTAGCCGGGTCCCAGTGCCACACCGGCTCACGCCCCGATGCCGCTCCACGTTGCTCAAACACACTGTAATGCGTATCTGCCAGTATCAGCCGCCCCGTTGCACCATGCTGCCTCAGTCGCGGGTCAGCCGCTTCAGTATCCGCTCCCGCCACCAGCCGGATGCTCCAGGATTGCGAACCTTCCGGCAGCATAGCCGCCACCGCCCAGTTCTTGCCCATGCTGTCGCCACTGACTGGGCGCAGCGGTACCGAGATGGCATCGCCCACCAGTTTGACATCAGTCATCGAGGGAATCAGGGCACCAACCGGCAGCAGGGTGTTGTCGGCCAGGATGGCTGCGACCGGCAGCGGCACACCGGCCGGCCAGGTCATGGCAGTCAGGGGTATGGCATTTGGCAAACGGCTGCCCGCCTCCAGCTGGCTGCCCCGGGGCAACGTAGTGGCCTGATCCAGCAGGGTGCCAGCGGCATACAAGATATTGCCGTCCGCATCACGCACCGCCGCACTCAGCACGGTGTTGGCGGGGATGATCAGATCGGCAGCCAGTTCAGCTGTTACCGGCAGTTCGGTATTGGCCGGCAGCGTCAGTGCCTCAATCGGCACCGCATAGTTCAGAGTCTTGTCTACCGGGAAGGTTGTACCCTTGGCCAGCTCCACCCCAGCACCCGGCACAATCACATCACCACCGTAGGCCTGCACACCGGGGGTCAATACCCAGCCGTTGTCATCAGGCGTAGCGGGCGGCGGCGCAAAGCCATCGTTGACGCTGCCATAAATGCTCAGGTCGCCGCCGGCACGAATGGCCAGCGCACCTACCTCACCGGAACCATAGATACTGGTCCGCTGGGTGTGTGGGTTGAGGCTGGCATAGCGATGGCCAGACAGGTCCAGATCACCGCTGACGATCAGGTCACCATCCGGGGTGGCGCTGACCAGCTCCACCCCGGGGCGCAAATGCAAGACATTTGCATAGCGGGCGTTATTCAACCCGGCCAGTTTGATGTTCAGTAGGTTGTCGTTGAGCAGCGCGGCATTGATAAAGACGGTGCTGTCGGCGTGCTTGGCGTCCAGATAGGCCTGATCGATAATCTGGTAGGGCCGCCCGCTGGCCGCCTCATCCGTACCGTAGGCCGCATCGTCATAGCGCTGCACGGCATTGAGCGCAATGGAGCGGGCGCCCTGAATATCCAGACTGCCTCCGGCATCGATATCAATATCGCCAGCCGTCGCACCACCCAGGCGCGGTGCGTTCAGTTCCAGGGTGCCACGGTCACGGCCATCATGCAGGCTCGGATCAGCCTGCACCCGTTTATCAGCCGTACCATGACGCAGGTCGATACGCGCACCGTTGGCCAGGGTCAGCAGGCCGTCACCCGAGTTCAGCTCAACCATGGCGCGGTTGGGCGCATCGATAATCTGCCCGTAGCTGTCCAGGCGCAGCATGCTGCCGTGGGCATCCAGCAGTGCATCACCGGTCAGAGTCAGGCCGTTATTGGCAGCCAGGCGAATGGCACCCACCCGCTCACCGCTGGCATCCACGGTACCGGCCACGGTCAGGTGGCCCCCATCCAGGGACACTTCAATCTGGTTGGCCTGTACCTCATTACCAATGGTCAGATCACCCTGCTTGAGCTGGAAGCTGCGCAGGCCGTTGACCTCACCGTCATTCAGCCGCTGGTTCAGTTCGGCAAAGGCGTTGCTCAAGCTGCCCGCACCTAGTTGCTGGGCGCGCAATACGATACCGCCCCCCAGATAAGGTACATAGGTGCCTCCGGCCTCGTAGTAGCCGCTGGCACTGCCGAGTATCTGCCCCTGCAGGTCAACCCGCCCCGCTGCCTCGCCCAGGGCGATGGCGGTCACCCGGCCAGCCTGGTTGTGTTCAGCAGAGACATTGATGATCGAGCCAGCCGTTTGGGTGATATTGCCGGTGCTGCTTTCCAGGCTCACATCGCCACCCCAGCTGTACTGGGTAGCTTCCTCATCATCGAAGAATTCAACACTGCGGCCAGCCAGGTCCAGATGCGCATTGTCACCCAGCGTCAGATCACCATTGGCAGCCAGCTCCAGCTTGCCGCTGGGCAGCGCCACCGTGGTATCCAGATTCAGGCCATGGCCTGCGGTCAGCGATAGTTCGGCACCCAAAGCGCTGATGTCAGCGGGATCAGCCGCACCGACTTCAGGTGCCAACACGTTGATGGCACCACCAGCGGTAATATGGTTTACCGAGCCGGCCTCGCCAGTCATCAACGGCGTAGTGATCGTCAGGTTGCCACCGCTGTACTGGGCGCCCTCACCCGCCACATGCGCACCCTGGCTCTGGTATACCGCCAGGCTGCCCTGGTTATTGGCAGTCACGCGGTCGCTGGCACTCAGGTTGACATTGGCAAAGCCCAGCGCCAGCCGGTCCAGCGAGCTGATACCATCGGGCTGGGCCCACGGGCCATAGCCGAAGGTGATCTGCTCGGCATCCACGGCCAGAGTGCCGCTGCCGGTGCCCGCACCACCAGTCACTACCGCGCCGGGGGCCATAGCCGCGCCGTTCCATACCAGGTGGCCGGTCTCGATCAACGCGACATCATTGGCAGCGCCATAACCATAAATGGCCGGGGTAGTCAGCAGCAGATTATCCAACAGTGACTCGCCGTTCTCATCCAGGGTGGACAGGGTCACCGACTCGAAGAAATTCACCGAGTCAGCGGCGATCAGCTCCAGGGTTTCCAGTGCCGGTGCGCCGCTGTTTTCATCGCCTTGCAGCAGGCGCTCCATGGTCTGCTGGTTAAGCGCCAGACCCGGAGTCAGAGCATTACGGGCGGCAGCGGCAGCCAGCGCTTCGGCGCTGCCTATATTGAAGGCGCCGACCCCCAAGCTCAGATGGCGAGTGCCATAGCGAACATCGTCATCCAGCTCAAAGTCGTTGTTGGTAACAAAGGCGATGCTGCCTTCAGAATAGAGTTGTGTGGTACCTGTACAGTCGTCCGCAGCACAGCCACCGATGCGGATTGCACTTGGGCCGGCGGCACCGGAAGAGTTCTCCGGCGCCAGCCATTGCAATTGCCCGTTGGACACAGCCACCACACCTGAATTGCCAGGCTGATAGATAAACCCATCTGTCGAATCATAAGCCACGTCACCCTGAGCCAGGGTATTGATCACCGCACCTTGTTCAATTTCAATAGCGCTACTACTGTCAGTTCGCACGCCATAACTGATCAACATCACTTCCGGTGCCGACAAAGTCGCCCCCCTACGTACGGTTATGGCCCGTGCCGTACCAGTAGGAGTATTGAAATGCAACAGATTACCGCCCTGACCATAGTCCACCTGCGGCCGGCTACCGATCACCATTCGGTTTACTTCTATCCGGTTAAGATCTGATGCTTGCACAGCAACTTCGAATTCAGAGTTGGGCAATGTACCATCGGCCATGATTTCGATACGTGCATTCGAAAAACTCCCCACCACCGCCAATGTACTGCCATAACCATCCTCGTGTGCCTCGCCCAGCACAGTGCCGTCAAAGTAAAAACTCAGTTCCTCGCTTTCTGCATCACGAGTAGGAAACTGTAGTAGCAACGTCTTGGCATCGCTCTCAATCAAGGCACGCGGCACACCAAGACGAGCGGCATCAGCGCGCACAAAATCAGCATAGTTGGTTTCGTTATATTGCGAGTATGTGCGCAGGGTATCCGCCGGAGTCAGAATCAACTGGCTTGCAAGACTGTCGCGAATGCCGCTGCCGGCAATCGACATGATGCCAGCAATGGAAAATGAACCATTACGCGCGGCAGTGGCCGGGGTAACCGCGCCCTGTCCGGCCAGACCATTGATTTCCACCCGGAAGGCACCAGGCAGCAGCGCATAAGTAGAGGGCATCAGCGTATAGGTACCCGCCGGCAGGCCGGAAACCCCGGTGCCTATGGTCACCTGCTGGCCAACCATAGGATCGACTGCCCCCGCTTCTCCACTCCCAGGGGCCACGCTCTGCACACCCGGCACAATGGCATACACCGGGTTACTATCCAGCCCCGGTAAAGTAAAGCCATCAGTGCCAATCTGCACCAGCGGGTTATAGCGAGCATCGGTGGAACCACCTCGACCGGAAACAAAACCGGCCCCAGTAAGCTCGCCTCCACCAGACAGGTCAATGACCGCCCCTTCCTGCACATCAACCAATTGTCCGGTCAGGGTGACGCTGCCAGCTTCCAGTGAGCCCGCACCGTGCAGTTGCACCTCCTCCCCTTCGTACTCCCAGGTGAGGCCATCCTTAGTCCCGCCATAGGGCATCACTAATCCCGCAGCGCTGACAGAAATCAGACTCCCATCGAGCAGATTCACCGCCTTGGTCGTGCGGAACGAACTTGGTGACTGACCCACTTGCACCGAACCGAGTGGAGCGCGAAGAATACCACCCTGCTCGATGGTGTCGGCACCCAAAAGCAGGCTGCCGAACACTGAATAAGGCACGTCTGGCACTTCTTCGGTCGTGCGCATCACTCTCAGAGTGCGTTCGGAATCGTAATCAGTAAAATTACCGCGCCAACCCGCATAGACCGTGGCATTAGCTCCGGTTGCAGGGTAGATCTGCGCGGCCGCCAAAGTGAGGTCGCCGGACGTATTGAGCACAGTGCCGGCCGTTACCGTGGTGGCCAGAAAACGCATATCGCCCTGGCTAACCAGCTCAACGTTATCGAAGGCGCGTCGATCGACTACTACCCCCAAGCCGTCAATATTGGCATTGCCACCACCACGGGCGCCGAAGGCCACCCCATCCCTCAGTTCTAGCAGTTGCCCTGCATTCACCTCAAAAACACCAGCAGGAGCCTGAGTAGAAATGCTAGTAATGCCGCCACGCACAGTGGGGCGAATATAGTTATCGGGTGAGCTGGTCGCCCCGGCTCCTGCCAACCCTACATATGGTGCGGCCAATGTGATGCGGCTGTCTTCATTGGCCGCATCGGTCAGCCCCAAAGCCCCGGTGTACAGGTTCAATGACTGGCCCATATTCAGGGACAGATCGCCCTCAAAACTGAGCAAGCCATTACTCAGTACGGTCAGGTTGTCAAAGCCGCCACCATCAATCTGATCAACGCCCAAGCGGCCCTGCCCGTACACCAATTGATCCGCTGCCTCACCAGCATCAATACCCCTCGCGAGCTCGCTATCTGTATTCTCCTGGATAAGAACGAACTCGCGCACCCGGCGCACCCGCTCATCGGGCACAACGCCGCCGCTTGATCGGTAAAGCGGTGTTTCCAGAGCAACGGTCAAGCTACCACCCGCCGCGCCAGCACCGCCGGAGGCGGCCAGCATGGTGCCGTCCAGGTATAGGCCATTGCCGGAGGTCAAAGTAATATCGCCCCCCTTGCTGGCCACTTCAACTGCGCCCTGCCCTGGGATATCCAGTACCGCACTGGCGCCCGAGGCATCCAGTAGTGCGCCTTCGCGCACCACCACAAAAAGATTGGCGGCATCGGCTATGCCGCTGGCAGGGTCGAATGCACCGCCGATAACGATGCTGCCGCCCTTATTTACCTGGCCATAGCGTTGGCCACGCACGTCAACTGTCGTGACCGCACGGCCGGCCACATCCAGCACGGCATTTTCACCGATCCAGATGGAGTGGCCATGGCCAGCCGCTTCTGCTCTTTCTCTATCAATCCCTGCAGCAGGCGCCACGCTGCCAAGCTCAATCTGACCGCCCCAGGCATTAAGGGTGCCATCCACTGTCAACTGGCCAATGCTGTGGATATCAATGGATTGCCCAGGGTCGACATTAACTACCGCGCGCCTGCCAACCCCGGCTTGAACATTGGCCATATCCCCGACGCTGGATTGTTCGCTGCCAGCCTGTAAGCTCAGGCTGGCACCTTGGCGTTGGGCCAGCTGACCCTCAATCGGATCTTCCATGTACACAGGCGAAGTCCACCGTTCCAATACCTCGCTCGGATCGCTGCCAGTAGCCAGGCCACGTGCTTGTTCGTTCAGACGCATCACCGGCATGGTGACGTCGACTTGCGCTCCCTCGGCAACCGTAACGCCATATTGGCCAACTACATTGTAATGACCGAAGCCCTTGTCAAAGAAGTCTGACTCCAACACCAGCGGCGCCTGCACCGCGACGCGTTGATCAAATACCGCTCCGGCCGCCACTGCCGTACCCACCGCCAGAGTCGTATCCATTGGCGCAACTTGGCCAACGGTGACGGTATAAGTAGGCGTCGGTAAAGACGCGAGAGAATCCGGCAGCTTGTAGCCCGCCGGCAGGGTACCGGCATTGATGCGGGTAATGACAGCCCCTTCTGGAACCGTCTCGCCGCGTATACTTCGATAGCGCGTGCTCCCCACATAGACATCTAGATTGGAAAGAGCCGTTAGATCCCAACCACCCGAACCGACGGCGACCGATAATGTATTCCCTGTGTTACTAAAGGTTATAGCGGATTCCAGCGTCTGCCCACTAACCACTTGGTTGTAGCTGGCATCCGCCAGCAGAATGTCACCTTTACCCTGAGTAATCGGCTCATTCAGCAGCACCGTAATGGGGGCCGGTTCTCCCGCCTCCAGATAGCCACCCGCCAGTATTTCGTCGTCACCAACATAAATGGCCGAGCCAGCCTGAACCGTCAGGCTGCCGCCGCCGTTGACACCGTGGCCTTGTATGTCACCGTCCAGCACCAGCGACCCACTCTGGCTGAGCAGCCCAGCCTGCAGCGTTACATTTCCGCCGCGCCCGCCCTGCTGACCGCCATCAACCAGGATGGCAGCGCCTGATGTCACATCAATCAGGCTACCCTCGCTCAGGGTGACATCACCGCTGCTGCGGATCGAGATATTGCCGCCATTCTGATACGGTAGAAGGCTGGTATTCTCGGAGTTCAGGAGTAGATTGCTCCACAGGCCGCTGGCATCCAGGTTGACGCCTTCAGCTACCGTGACACCGGCAGCGGTGCCGGCTGGTGCATTGATCACCACGTCCTGAATATTGGTGTTATTGATACCGATCTGATTCACCACGTTACCCAGGTGAATGCTCCCACTACGCGCGGTGAGGTCGGCGTTGACGTTAATCTGTGGGCCATACAGGGTGATGTTACCCGCATGACCGACCGCCAGGTCATTTTCCACTGTAATGCTTTCCCCGGCCGCCACCTTGATGGCGCCCAGGTTGAATCCGTTGAGCTGGTCGGCATTCAGTACCAGTGTGCCCTGGCGATCGTCCGGTAGTTCGCTGTCCAGTTCCAGACCGGCGGAGATATTGCCGGCGGTATTGTTAAAGATCACCTTCTGGATGGTGTTGCCGGTGGCGGTCAGCCGATGTTGAAGGGTGCCGCTGTTCTTGACATAAAACGGTACATATTCGCCCACCACCAGCTGCGCGCCACGGGCCACGGCCTTTTGTGACTGGTAATAGCCATCCAGCCCCTGCTGGGCGGCTTGGGTCTGGCGATCACCCTGATAGGTATCACCGACGATATCCCCTTCCAGCACCGCATTGCGGGTACCAATCACCAAGGTGCCGGCGTCACGACCTACTGTATAGCCGTTTTCCAGCCGGGTTTTGGGGGTGATCAGCGGGTTCCACCAGGATTCTTTCTGGCCCCAGCGTTCGCTGTTGCGTTCAAAGCCTGAATAGATACCGGTATACAACAGATCGCCGGGTGCACTGGACACTTCATAGAGGTTACCATCCGCGCCGCGCAGCCAGGACAGTTGAATTTCACCGGTCTGCACATCCAGGGTACCGCCGGAAATGTTGATCTGTGAGCCTTGCTGGGTAACTACATCGTTACCGGCAAAGATAACGCTGCCGCCCTGGGCCATCCATTCACCCACGCTGTGGCCCTGGGTGCCCAAATAGCCCGCTACTTCCAGCAGGCCACCGGCGGTATACCAGCGGTCACTGTCATGGCCATTGGTACCGGCGGGGATGTAGACCAAGTCACGGACATCCACCCATACATCGTTGCTGCCGATGTTGCCTTCATCACGGTTGTTCGGTGAATCCCGCAGTTCGTTGCCCTGGATATTGACCTTGACGCTATTGGACTCCATCGACACCTTGACGCCTGTAGCACCGGATACATCCAGAGTGGCGCCGTCGCGTACCAGGCTGCGTTCGCTGGCATTGACAGCGATCTGGCCCCCGGTGGCCAGGGTCATGGAATCATTTGCAAAGTCCACCGTGCCGCTGCTGCTAATCTCGACCAGCGACTGGTCGCGGCGGTACTTATCCGCTGGGACGATATTTTGATTGGCATTATCCACTACCGGGCCTTGCAGGCCGTCGCGCTGGCTGTCCAGGGCGGTGGTATCGGTATCTTCCAGTAGAATAGCGGTGGTGCTGCCCTCGCCCAGGGTGACATTGGCATCGGTGCCAGTGGCATTGAGGTGAACAGTGCCCCGGTTATTTACCGAGGTGCTGGCCAGCAATACTCCTTCCTGCTTGACTTGGTTACCGGTTAGGCTGATATCGCCGATGCTGGCCTGGATAATACCGCTGTTGGTGACAGTACCGTTGCCGGCTGCAGTGATCACATTACCGCGCACTGTGGACTGAAGGTCGCCATCGGTGGTGGCATAGCCTTTTTTGATAATAAAGTTGTCACCAGCGGCCATGGCCGTCTGGCCATTGGTGGTATTGATCTCACCGGCGTTGTCTACATTCTGCCCGAGCAGCAGCACATAGCCGCCGCCCTGGGTTGAGGTTTCCGACTTATGGGTGGTTATCTGTGCGCCCTGCTCTACCACCACATCACCAGCGGCATTGGTGATGGTGGCATTGTTGCCGTTATACAGGCCGTTGTTCTCGAACTGGCTGTCCGTAATGGTACCTGCAGCCGCAACCATATTGCGCACGTTGGTCTGGCTGGAGCCGGTAAAGATGACGCCGTTCTGGTTGATCACCATCACGGTGCCGTCGGCTTTCAGCTGGCCGGCGATCTGACTGGGGGCAATCTCATTTCCGACCACACGGTTGAGTACCGCATCACCGGCGTTCTGCTGGAACTCCAGACTGGTATCACGACCGATATTGAACGTGTCCCAGTTGAGGATGGCCTTGGATTCGGTCTGCTTGATGGTCAGGTCTCGGTCACCGATATTCGGTGTGCCATTGGCCCATTCGGCGCCTTTCCAGTTCAGTTGGTTGCCATCAGCATTCCTATCCCACAGACCGCCTTGGGTGTAGCCTTCGGGAACATGGGAGCCATTCTGGCGGGCCGCGTCGCGGGCTGCCTTTTGCGCGGCTTGCTGGGCGGCAATGGAGGCGGCGGTACGACCGATATTGGCGATCGAACGTTGCAGTTGGGCGTTATCTTTCTGTTGCTGGGCCAGCGGCGGCGGTGTGCCGGGGATATGCGCACCGGGGCGGTTGGGGTTGGCAGCAGCACCTTGGCTGGCGCCCTTGGCGGCAAACCAGTCGGAACTGAACGGGCGTGGAGAGGCTTCGGCGGCACCGGCCACCAGCAGCAATGCAATGACCTGGGCTACCGGGCGCAGGGTAAATGATGGCCGGCGGTTGATGGGGCGGCTGGGTTTGAGTTGCCTCATTACTCTTTCCTTATTGGATCTGCGCTGGTGCTGATAAGTACGGTTATTTGGTTGGCGATGGGAATTCGCTTCTTTATATAAGTCGTTTGGCGAACAGCTCGACCGAACCATGTCATGGAAATTTAATAGAACCGCCTTGATCAGGGCGCTGGATTCCCGCCTGCGCGGGAACGACTTGTATGGTGGTGCAGGCCTGGGGTGGGCAAGCACAATCAAAAAAGGCCGGGCAGATACGAATACCTGCCCGGCCTGAAGCGGCTTTGAGTTGCTAGGGAAACTTAGATGACTCACTCAAAGCCGGGACGCGCCTTACAGCGGACGACCTTTGCCGTTACATACGTTGGCATTACCAACGCTCAGGGCACTGCTTTGAGTATAGAACGCATTGTAGACAGCAGATCTCCAGTTCTCCGGCAGTTTGATGAACGAACCTGCAGTAATCGCCGCATCATTCACGGTCGAACCAGAGGCGTAATGCTGATCGAAGAAGGTACGAATCTTGTTCGAATCAGCACCATCCAGATAGCACTGGCTGAAGATCAGGTTGGTAGCGCCGACGATCGGGTAACCTTGGGCTGGATTGGCAATAGGGCTGACGCCCGATGCCACGTAACCGATGCCCCAGTTCACAGCGTCATTCCTTGCACTCAATATGGGCGGAAGAATACCAGTGAGGGCGCTCTGTACGTTGACCTCAGTTGGAAGGTCGCCGTTGATCGATGCAACTTCAGCTGGGTTGTCGTAATCGACCTTGTCCGGGCTGACGTAGGTGATGGAGTAATCATTTTCACCCAGCGCTGTCACTACACCATCGCTGCCGTTAGCGCCGACGTATTTCGGGCTACTGACGTCAATGGTGCCAGAGAAACTGTTACTCACCTGGGAAACCAGGGCGGGGTTGATAGCATTGAGGTGGCGCAGGAAGATTTCGGTGGTGCCGCTACCATCGGTGCGATAAACAACCGTGATCGGCGTAGCTGGCGCATTCGGGATAGCCAGACCCGAATCGTTCCAGTTTACAACTGCGGGATCAGCAAAAATCAGCGCCAGTTGCTCGCTGGTCAAATCCAACGTGCCAAGCCCTGGTACGTTGAAAGGCACAGTCACCGAAGTGAGAACCGAGGGCACCTGGATCAGCGGACCAAAGCTGGCCTCACCCAGAGTCAAATGGTCGGCATAGTCCTCAGCTTCAGTCGCAGTCACCAGCGAATCACTGCCGGCGTAGTCAACGGTGGTGCCCGCAGCAAGATCAAACTCGGTAGCGTCGTTGTTGAAGAAGGCGCGCTTGCCAGCACCGCTACCAACACCGGTATAGAACTCAAAGTCCGGAACCGAGCCGGTCAGAATACCATCAGTGTTATTCGGACCGTTGTACAGATCTTCCGGCAGGGTGGCACCGCCACCGACAACGCCGTCTGCCGAAGCAGCGCCAGCCATACCCATAACACCTACTGCAACCAGAGCGGACAGAGCGCTCATACGAAACTTAGTCATTACCAAAACTCCTTACAGATAGTAGGAAAGATCGGAATTACTTGTTTACCGTTTTACAGCCCGGGCAATCGTGGACTATTAGCCAGGTCGCCCTTCATGCACCTCGCCACCACTCGGTGACAGTTCTAGATTGCCGATACCGTGTGACAATCCCACTAAAAAAATTACATAACACACAGGAAAAAACACATTACTTTCAAAAAAAATCAAAGAATCAGCCAGCCATCAAGCCGACACTTAAAATGCAGTCGCAAGCCGTTGACATTAAATAGAAAAACACCAAATCGATATAAAACAGGGATATCTCTATAAACAGAAAGGCGAACTCTACCCGCTGAAACATGACGGCCGTGTTTCAGAAGTTACGTAACATGGCGATATTGTATTAACGCAGGCAGCAATCAGGTTTTTCTGCTGTTTTTTATGCGGCGGGAAATAATGGGGATGATATTGGATGATTCCGACGGCGCGCCCTGCCCTCCGAATTGACCAAGGGCATCCCACACTCGTTTGACAAGCGCAAAAGCGCGCCGATGCTCTTCACTGAGTGCGCACCAACGGCGAAACGCGTTCGCGTCCGTGGCGGAGACATGCCCAGAGGTCAAACGTACCAACCAGCGCAAGGCCTGGTCGCGCAGCTGAGTTTCGGTTGCAGGGGTTGCTGCATTGCGATGCTCGTACCTGGCCATATTCGCTTTCCTCGGAGTTGACGCCGGGGCTACCGGCTACGCGCACCTGGATCGAACGTGTTAGACCTTTTGTTTTGTTATGGGGGATCACACCTCTTTGTATTCTATTCTGGCGATGCCCAGCTTCCGGCCCATGGTCAATCCCTGTCCGAACAGCTTCTTCCTGAGTTGATAAAGCCCCGCAGCAGACCGCGAGTAGATTGCGACAAAGTCCTCTTTGCCTTTGACGTAATGCGCAACAAGGCACTCCTCGCCGTTGATGACGTCCTTCCATATGCCCTGGGCCAGCCTGGGCAGCTCGATGCCGTGCCGTTTGGCTATGCTGGCTGCGTACTCATGGCGGGTCATTTTCATCGGTGCATTGTCGGTCAGTTCCTTGAGAAAGGATCTATTCGCCTGCCCCGATTTGGCCAGTCTTGCTTCACGCAGGGGATTGTCTTCGATGAGGTCAGACATGCTGAATTTCCACTGGAGGTCATGTACCGGTTGAATGGCTGGATGCTGTTTCAGCCAGGCACACAGCAGCGCCATGAGATCCTGATCCCTGATCAATTCACGGAACGCGTTGTCCTTGTTGATGAGCCAGGGGTCGACGCAGCCATGTTCCGGGTGGTCAAAGCCACCACGGGCCATGACATCAGCCAATATGGCGTCCGAGGAATTGATGTACGCGGCCACTTCGCGAAACAACTGCTGATGGGCGGTGGCGCCTATCGCACCCAATGCGGTATCCAGCTCGTCTTGCCTGTTACGCGACCAGCCGCAATTGGCTACAAACTGTTCATGCCCGCCGCTGGTGATCTGGCCTGCATATTGCCAAATATGGTGATTGACATGCAGCGGCCCGGGCAGTTCCTTGTATGCGTATGCCCCGTACACAACCAGATCGTTACGGACACGAGAGACCGCCCGGCTGAAGACGTGTGGATCGGCAGCGTTATAGTCGCGCAGGCGTATCGGAACAGTGCGGATGCAAGTTTCAAAGGTCTTGAACGGCACCGAGCTGAATGTCTGACTCATTTATACCTCGTGTTGTCTGGCAGTAATTACCAGACTCGCGTGCATTAACAGGCTCTCTCTATATAAGTCGCTTTCTGGGCCTTCAGACCGAACTAATTTTTTGGTTTTTTATGTACGGTGGGTTTAAAGTGTGATTTGTTTCATGTTTGGGTGGAGAGCTACGTAGAATTTTCATTGATGAAATCACGGTAGCTGATCCAGCTCAGCATTTCGCTCGCCCGCTGTCACCTCGCTGTAATACATAGCGGTGTAAGATCCCCACCACTAAAGGATTAGTACTTACTGAAGGATTAGTGCTCGCTGAAGGATCAGCATCCCCGTCGAAAGCCCGGCATTGTTGCCGGGCTTTTCGTTGCCTGCGCCGCCACGCCCCCCCCCCACTGCCCGGTGCGGCCTTGCATGATAGTTAGCGTCAGCAGCCGGATCGGCTCGCGCCTGATTTATAGGCAATGTATCCTCTACATTACCACCTCACCTTCCACACCTACCCCGTTCCCGCCTGCGGCGCTTAGCACCTCCCAACCCGGACCACATTTCTAGTTTCTTTCCAGAAAAACAGGCTCTTCACAAACAACCCCAAAACTACGTAACTTTTTTAACATATCCGTCACAAACCAAAGCAAGAATCGCGCTCTACGACGCAGCCATGTTTCTCATTGGTGATTTGAACAAAGTAGAAATTCGGGCTATAAGAGTGATAGCGCGGCGCCAGCACACGGATGGTAATATTATGAAAACAACAAACTTAAAACGATTTGTAAATCTGAAACCCGCAGCCACCACCCTTTTGTCGTTATTGATCCTCAGCGGCTGCGGATCACATACCATGACGCCAGGCACTGTCGCTAAGCAATGGTCTGAAAACACATCCCAGTTGGGGATCATGCCGATTTACCCTCTGAGAGAAGGGTTCTATCCTGGCGATATTGTATTGCTCGCCGCTTACTCCCCTAAATCAGAGGTGAGCCAACAATCCGTGCCTGTTGAGTTTTACAACATCCACCCCATCTATTATGACCACTTGGACTACTGCAAGGTATTTGGAAATAGCAATCCCAAACCCGACTTGCCTTTAACGAAGGGCTATCCACTGGATGGTGAAAAAACAGATCCCTGGGCTCCACCCAAAATCATGTATTCTCACTTCAAGTGTGACGTTAGTTCTTCGACGGATTTCCTGCTGAGTGAGTCCACTGCATTCCCCTCATTTTCCTTTGCATCTCTGTCTCAATCTGCGTTAGGGGCAAATATCGTGAATAGTGGATTTGGCGCGCGCTGGGGCGGGGGAAAGAACGCCCAGAATCATATAACTTACTCAGTACCTAGCGCGGAGGTGCTAAGCGTAAAAACCAAGCACCTGATCAGTCTTTTCGAAGAGTATTGGGATAATCATTACAAGACCGAGTACGGCAATATCAAGGCACTGGCAGAAACTCAGGCACTTCCCGATAAGGATAGCCAATCAATAACTCCAATTATGGCTGTTATCTCAGAAGTGCATTATGCTAGGTCAATCAATGTTTCGATCTCAGCATCAAAAGCATTTTCGACACAACTCTCGGGCGCCACAATGGCAATGATTGACCTATCCAAAAAGAAATCAGAGTTAGAAAGGAGAATCCAATCACTGTCCTCGTCTACCTCACCTCCAGAGCAGGTGGATCAAAAGTCATCCGAGCAAAAGACCAAGATTGACGAGCTCAAGCACGAGCTGCAAGAGATCACAACCAACATCGAGACTTTAGGTAAAGCGGTTGCACCAAGCGCACCCGGCGTAACTGGCCATGTCACGCGATCATCCAGTTCGGGTATAACGCTTACTCAAGTGTTTTCCAAACCGCTGGCTATTGGGTATAGGGCGGTTCTGTTTGAATTTATTGGATTAACTGATGAACCAGCTGACACAACCGAACCAAACGAAGAAAATGACATTGGTGATTCAAATACAGGTGACTCAGATAATAGGACTACATCCAGAGGCCTCAACATTCCTGGTGCGGAACTAATTACAAGACCTGACCACACCTCTATAGGCAAGGATAGAAATAACCCACTCGCCAACAACCAAGTGTCCTCTGAGCAGACTGAGCTACAACAAGACGGCCAATTTCAAGCAACGCAAAGTCAAAACAGCCCATCGGTAAAAACCACCCCCGGGCTTCGCCTCGGGAGAAACCAGACCCCATCACCAGCAGGTGTTGAACCTGACGACAGATAGGTAACTATCCTGCCGCCCCATCATCGTTGCAGTACAAGGAAAGAGTAAAAAGCGTTCAACAGCAATAGCTTGGTACAGCGGTAGCACACTAGCGGGAGATTCAGGGTTTTGGGGTATCCTGCGGAATTGGGCTACTACCGCTTCCCAGCAAGACATATGTTTTATGCTTTCCAACAAAAAACTTGGACAGGAAAAGTACATGGCTATCTTGCAAGAAATATTGGCTTGGACAAAAGAACTCCCAGCATGGCAGAGTGACGCTGTTTCCCGCTTGCTGGCAAAACAAGTGCTGACGCCGGAAGATCATGAGGACCTATACGCCCTTCTCAAACAGGCTCATGGTATACCTGATCCCAAGAATCGCCAGCCCCAGCCATTGTCTGCTGATCAGGTACCAGCACTGGTCAAGAGAACTACACATATCGAGCTTCATGCCATAAAAAACCTGCGTAACGTCAATGCAATTGCAGAAAATCAGCAACTTGCAGTAGGGCCCTCCGGCATGACGGTCATATATGGCGACAATGGCTCCGGTAAATCAGGCTACTCGCGGGTTCTCAAGCGCGCCTGCCGAGCTCGCGATCAGTCAGAGCCTATCCATCCCAATGCTAACGTGCCGTTGGCACAGGCTGGCACCGCGCAGGCGAGTTTCGATCTATCCATTGATGGGAATCTTGAGGAGGTGCTCTGGCAACAAGGTAAAGAAGCACCTCCTGAGCTGTCATCATTCTCCATTTTTGATGCTCATTGCGCGAGAGCATATCTGGATAATGAAGATGACTTCTCATACGTGCCCTATGGCCTGGATGTATTCCAGGCGCTTGCCAAGGTTTGCCAGCACCTCAAGACAGCCATTGAGGTAGAACAGAAGCAGTCCTCAGTGGATACCGGGGCGTTTGCACATTTACAGGGGGAATCGGCCGTCGGAAAGCTGATCGCAACTCTCTCTGCAAAAACAGACACGGCAAAGATTGAGGCGCTCGCCATGCTCAAACCAGAAGAAATTGAGCTGCGGGAAACCTTGGAGAAAAGTCTTAAAGAGAACAACCCGAAGGAGAAGGCTGGTCTCTTGCGCTTACGCGCACGCCGTGTTGCGACAATCGCCAAGACAACAGCCGAGAAAGGCGCCGCTGTTGGACCTGAAGCCATTGCTAAGCTCAAAACCCTGGCCAATGATTTTCGCACGGCACAAGATGTTGCCGCTCTTGCTGCCAAGAACTTCAAAGAGGGGGAAAACCTGTTGCCAGGGACTGGGGGTGACGCCTGGCGGGAGCTGTTCGATGCAGCCCGGAAGTTTGCGCTAGAAGCACATCCAGACAGGCAGTTTCCAGCTCTGGGGGCAGATGCGGAGTGCCCATTATGCCAACAACCGCTGGCTGCGGGAGCCGAGCGGCTACTGAGGTTTGAAGCCTTCATTCAGGCAGAAGCGGAAAAAACAGTTCTAGCGCGGCGCCAGGCGCTCGTTGCAGAGTATCGCCCATTCGACGCGTTGATTATGGCATTGAATATTGATGAGGCAACTCAAGCGGAGATACAAGAGATCGATCCAAACCTAGTGGCCGACTCCAAGGTTTACGAGGCTGCATTGAAAAGCCGTCATGAAGCAATCAAGGCTGCGATTGTTTCCCATGACTGGGGTGGCCTGGATCAGCCTCTGGTCAGCCCGACCCTACGGTTCCAATTACTTGCCGAGAAACTGAATACCGAAGTTGAAGCGTTGGAGAAAGCTGCAGACGAAGCTGCCCGCACTGCGCTACAGAGCCAACTTGATGAGTTGGATGCCCGCGTAAAGCTCAGCCAGGTCAAGAATGCAGTTATTACTGCTGTAGCAAAACTTGTACACCAAGGGAAACTGAAAAAGTGCCTGACTGCTGTCAGGACAAACGCCATATCCAACAAGGCATCTGAGCTAGCGGAAAAGGTTGTCTCCAAGGATTTGGCTGATGCGTTGAACCGAGAATTCAAATCCCTTGGAGTGGGTAATCTCAAAGTGTCTCTTCAAAGCCGTGCTAATCGAGGGAAGGCACTGCACAAACTGAAATTAGAACTCCCACAGGCCCGCAGCCCGGGTGAGATACTGAGCGAAGGCGAGCAACGTGCCATCGCCATCGGTTCATTTCTGGCGGAGGTTGGACTTAGCGGTGGTACAGGGGGAATCGTCTTCGACGATCCGGTGTCATCTCTTGATCACCGGCGGCGTGAACGTGTAGCCAAACGTCTTGCTGCTGAGGCAGCACAACGGCAGGTGATCATTTTCACGCATGACATCTATTTCCTTTGTCTGTTGGCCGAAGAAGCTAAACAGGCTGGAGCCCCAGTGGTCACGCAAAGCCTGACACGGCGCACCGAAGGATATGGCATCGCGGATCCCGAGTTACCGTTCGAGGGTAAGAATGCGAGCAAGCGCATCGGCGCTCTGAAAGCGCAGCAGCAGGTCATTGCCAAGCTGTACCGAGAAGGTAACGAGCAGGAGCATCACAGGCAAACCGTTGACGCATATTTCCGCCTGCGTATGGCCTGGGAGCGAGCTGTGGAAGAGGTACTTCTGCGTGAAGTCATTCTTCGCTTCCGGAAGGGTGTTGAAACGCAGCGCTTAGCCGGTGTGAGTGTAAATGATGATGACTATGCACAGGTAAACTCAGGGATGAGTAAATGCTCCAACTATGCCCATGACAAGGCAATGATGGGTGGCGTTGCCGTTCCGGATCCGGACGAATTGCTTGTGGATATCCTCGCACTAGAAAATTGGCGTACTCTAGTCCATAAGCGTTCAGAAGACACGGCAAAGAAGCGAAAAACAGGCCCAGCAGTTACTGCGGGTGCTGCTCCTGCTTGAGCTTATAGGATTCCAGCGGGGTGCTAATCCCGCTGGAATGACACCAGACACAGGACGTAAATGTTTGCTACTGGGTAGGTATGCCGAAGTCGAGTTCATCCGTTATCCTCGCCAATGAACTCCCGGCTCCCCATCTTCTCGATCTAGTATTATATGATCAGGTAATGGTTCAGGCACTCGATGCTTCCCTATTCGGTAACAAGCAGTGGTTTCACTGACAGCCCAATTCTCATTTCTCGCCGTGGTATGTTCAGGCATGAGGTAATTGGCATATACCCAGCGTAACCGGGAATCTATTGGATCAAATCGCTTCATCTCCAATCTATTACGAATATGGCGTTGTTCATCCACCGAGTTGTTGCCCAGCGCCTCATAGCCCACATGCACAACACCTGGATAGTCGGAAGGCAACTGCTTGGTAGCTTTTGCAATGAGAGCCCGAAAATGACGAGCTTTACTCTCTGCTGCCTCAGGCGACGCGCTACGCCAGCTCACCACACTGGCTTGGCTTACCCAAGATGCATGAATTGGGTGCTGGGGGGCAGGTTCCCAGAGTGCTTTAACACTGTGGTCGAAATCCTGCCGATACCCACCTGCAAGCAGTTCAACCATTCTGCTTGAGTTGTAAAATACATGATCATACTGCAATACCTGTTGCAGAAGATCGAGCCTAGTACTCTGAATGCAACCGATGCTTACCTCATCCTTCCAGACACAAGATCTCGGACCAGATAAATAATCGCGCAAGTGATCCTGCAAATATTCATCGGGCACATCTTTCATCTCGATGAGAAACATCACCTCACACAGAACTGATACCCCCTGCTGTTCGGCCAGTGAGTGTATAGGTCGAGCCAGGGCCAGGGCGCGTTGATATTCCTGCTCTTCATATTTGTTTCGATTTACACGCTTGCATTCCACCGCCCAGCGGTGGCGACCTTTGGTAACAAGTAAGTCCTGAGCTTTGGCTACGCCCGGTTGTTCGGGAACAAATGCGACATTCCACCCTCGACTCTTATAAGCACCTGCAACAAGAATCTCATACAGCCCAGCATCCGGCTGACTTTTCCCCTTGGTCATCAAGGTTTCAAGTCGGTCTTCAATACCAACGATACTAGATAGCCGCGAAAGCATTTGACCCAACCGAGCGAATACTGGACTGATCCTGAAAGCATCAGGTTCAAAGTAATCATGTCGACGATCAGGGGTGGCATATGCGGTGGCTTGGAGGAGATACCAGAATATTGCATCTTCGGGATCAAAAAGCGGCCCAGACTGACCCTGCGCCCATACTTTCCTCCTCTCCTCGAATCGTTCCCTCACTGCATCCATACGGCCACCCAATCAGACCCAGGCACCGTGTTGCGGAGCAGGCCAACTACACGTAGAGCAGAATCATCTACCCAATCACGTCCGTCACGCGGAGCAGTCCACATCAGGTGGTTCATTTTTTCTCCTTATGCAGCCCTTGACAAGGACATAAGTGTCAACGCTGGTTTAAAAGTGGCCCACTTATCAGCAATATCGCCGATCCAAAACTGACCCACCCTTAGCGTTTACATGCTGGTTAATAGTTCTTGGCTGCTGGCTGAGATCGGTGCGAGACCAGCCGCTTTCTTGTCCTTCAGCCGATAGCTACCGCATCCGTCCCGTCATGGCTCTTAAGGGTCTTGCACGGCCCTTCTCTGACTATCTGGCTTATTTAAACCCCCTTTCCTGGAAATCTACCCTCTCTCTATATAGTCGTTTCTAGCGGCCTCGGACCGAACCTTGCGGTGATTTTTAATGTGGTTTGTTTCGTGGGGTAACACCGTACAGAAGCGCGACATGCGCGACTGCCACTTACCGGTGCTCGCACCACCCTCCATGAGCGCACCCACCGGCCAGCAATCGTCACGGGAGCTGGCCAGCAGGGGCTGATACACATGCGACTGGCCTCGTTAGGTGACAATGTCCCCTTCCCAGGACTGGCTGGCCCATAACCTGTTCAAGGATATGAGCCAGCCTACCGGGCTGAAAAACGCAGCTGGATAGCGAGGTTGCCAATCACTAATAGCAACCAGGCTTCTGCAAAGGAAAATGGCTACCTTCCCCTACAAAGAGATGATCCAACAGCCGCACATCCACCCAGCTCAGAACTTCCTTGAGCCTTTGCGTAAGAACCTTGTCAGATATCGCCCTAGGCACTCAGGCTTCCCCCTTGAAAGTCGCGAAGCTAATGCTAGTGCTTTGAGCGGAGTTCAACACTGCGATACAGATCTGAGGAGTTGGTCCTTGATTGTTGAGTTGTTTTGAGCGAGATGAGCAAGGGCGTCTATAATTGTCTCCAATATTTCAACCCCTAACGAAATGCATATTTTCTCTTCGCTTCGACCTATAGTCACCTGAGGCGGTGCGTCAAGAGTAGAGATAGTGGCGTCTTGAACTGTGTGGCCAAGGGCGGAAACCGTTATTCTTGCACGTCGGACCTCGATTTCCTCGTCAAACAAATGTGCTACTAAGTCAGGTGTAAGTAATCCGGACATTCTTGGGCGAGGATTGCCTTTCAATTCGAGATTCGGCTTAAAAATAGACTCTATAAAAACTGCGGCCGCCTGAGTGATCATATACTTTATTTCATTTGTGACATCAATATTTAAAGGGATTTCTGTCGAATGCAAGCCGAAGTTATAAACTATAAGCGAATAGTCTTGTGATGGAAGAGATGAGCCTATCAATCTAGTAACGCTACTTTCCATCTGCTCGCTAAAGTGTAGTCTCGAAATGTATAGCCGGCCTTCGTCAAAGTTTACGTGGATGTCTATTCTTGGCGGCATCGAATGTGGTCCGTTTTCGCGTATCGCGTACCACTCATAGAAACCACCGCAACCTAGATCAATTGGCGTGCCCGGAGCATGTCCGTTTTCTAAGTTTCTTTCTCGGAAGAGCATTTGACTGGAAATTAATTCAGCCAAGTCTTCAGTTGGACTAATAGGAAGATGCTCGCGCAGTTTTTGATTGCCAACTGAAGTAATTATATTGGCGATAAGCTCTGCACCACTGCCGGCGGTGTAACATTTTCCGTAATTTATGGTGTCCATTTGGCTGTGTACGTTATGTGTGAAAGCCTCGCGGGATCCGTCACTTCGGGCAAGCACTCCGAGCAAGGAAAATTCACATACTCTGCTAGAGTTTTGCAAAGAATCTTCAATTGTTTGGCGTGAAATTCGAAGTGATCGGTCATAGCTGTAAGATGTCAAGAATTTCCTAGATAGCTCTCTTAGAAAATCCGCAGCGACTGCGCAGTTTCCAGAAAAAGCAAGTACTCCCGAACTGTTTGGCAAGAAATAGGTTTTTCTGGCTAGTCGTGAAATATGCCAAAGATTTGGAGGTGTACCCCATTCTGAGTTAATGCTTCCTAACGCAGGAAGCCAAATTTTCTTTTCCGGGTTCGGATCCGCCGTCTCCACGCTAACTAATGTGTCTGCAATTAAGTACGGAGAGTTTTCAGCGTCGAGCAAGGCAATTGCTGTCATCAGTAAACCTTTTTATATCCAAGATATTGCTGTATTTATTTGTCGTGGACTGAGATCATCAGCGCTGCCGCCGCAGTTCCATAGGAGCCTCTTAGCGTCTACTGTCGAGTATTTGTATATTACAACCAACGGCTGGTAGCAGCCGAGCGCGACCAGTCGCTACGGGTCATTTACTACTGCTAACCGTAGCCTGCTTGTCTTATAGAATCGAACCAATCCCTCGAACCTGCCCCCTTCAGCTAACTAGAACGCAGTATCCAGCCAACTGATAGCATACTCCTGCGTCGCTTGGTAGCGCTCGGCTTTCTCTTCCGGACCTGAGACAGGCGGATCCACCATTCGATTATGCTTAGCATGGGTTCTGCGGATCTGGGCAGGTCATTGTTGCGCTTTCCAAATCCCAATTGTCAGGGACTTACCGCATGCGTGTGCATACTTGCGCAGCGTCTCCAGGGATAGTGAGTGCTTACGGCCGTTCGGCACCCTGCTGCCTGCGTCAGTCCTGCAGCCTTGTGGGCACTCAACAGCACATTGAGTACAGAAAGCTCGTCCTGCAGGCCAGTGAGTGTATGCAGCGAACTCGGCATCTTCCCGGCTACGCTGGCTGCGAACTACCTACCGCTTTGCTTAATCTCTGCTAGCCTGATTCAGATCCATTTCGTAGTTGGGTGCACCACAGTGTTTACAGACAGCTATGTTGCAGAGATTCGCAGCCTCGAAGAGGCTCTGCTTGAAGCGTATAGACGTTTGGATGATGCGGCGGATGAGGAGGCGTTGCATGACTTGCGCATCGCGGTCAGGCGTATCCGCAGTCTGATCACCCCTCTCCGCTCCCAGCCTGAAAGCCAGGCATTGCGTGAGGCCGCAGCAGAAGTTGGCCGGCTGACTACTCCTACCCGGGATCTGGAAGTGTTGATCGGCGAGCTACAGCAGCGCGGTCATCAGCCGCTGGCCGAGGCCCGCCACCCACGCTTGCAGATCGAATATCAGCAGATTATCGCTGCACAGGAGCTGCAGCAGCTGTTTGCCGAACTGGAGCGATGGCCTGCGGCATTCAGCGCATCGAAACTGGGCAAGGATTCGCATGAGCTCAAGCGCATTATCAGCAAGGCGCTGGTCAAGCAGATCGGCAAGCTGCATGCGGCGGTGAACGATGCCGAGTTCGACCGCCACCAACTGCGTATTCTGGTCAAGCGTACCCGTTATCTCACTGATGCTTTCCCGAAACTATCTCCTCTACCCGCTGCCGCAGCCAATTCGCTGAAGAAGGCTCAGGCTGCGCTCGGTGTCTGGCATGATCACTTTCAATGGGGCCTCACAACGCAGCGTGAGAGCGATCTGCAGCCATTGGCGTTGCAATGGGCAGAAGCCTCAGAGCAAGAGCTGGTAGAGGCCGAGGTCGCCTTGAGCGAGCTGGCCAGGGTGCTGCCGAAGGGGCAGAAGAAAGAAGGCAAATAGCAGCGGTGTAGCGCTGCATTGCACTCAAACGTACATGAAGGTGAAATGATCAGCAGCGATCATCGGACAGCATCACCCAGCTGATAGTACAGGATGTACCATGTCTCGTTTTACTCGTCGTGATTTTCTGCGTCTTTCTCTGGCGACCGTGGGCACAGTCGCCATTTCCACAGGGCTGCAAGGCTGCCTCAGCAGTAGCAGCAGTAGTCGCGCCGATGAGCAAGCTCGGCAGGCAGCCTTTCTACATGGTGTTGCCAGTGGTGATCCGCTTCAGGATCGGATCATGATCTGGACCAGGGTCACTCCGCAGGATACTGATCAGAGCGATATAGAGATCAGTTGGGAAGTTGCCAGTGACGCCGAGTTTACCGACTTGCTGCATGATGGGAGTTTCAACACGGGCGCCGAGCGGGACTTCACCCTCAAGGTTGACGTACTCAATCTGCTTCCCGGTCAAACCTATTACTACCGTTTCCATTGCGCAGGAGCCACCTCGCCTATCGGTAGCATGCGTACCCTGCCCGCAGCCAGCATTGATCAAGTGCGCCTGGCAGTCCTGTCCTGCTCCAATTTCCCCGCTGGCTATTTCCATGTGTATGCCGAAGCGGCCAAGGTTGAGCAGCTTGATGCTGTGGTGCATCTGGGCGACTACATTTATGAGTATGCGGCCGGCGGCTATGCCAGCGAAGATGCCCAGGCTCTGGGTCGCCAACTGGCTGCAGATAATGCAGGTGAACTCCTGACCCTAACGGACTATCGACGCCGCTATGCGCTGTATCGCACCGATCCTGACCTGCAGCAGCTGCATGCCAGCGTTCCGTGGATTCTGGTCTGGGATGATCATGAGATAGCCAACGATAGCTGGCGTGAGGGCGCGGAAAACCACAACGAGGGTGAAGGCGACTTCGCCGAGCGCAAGCTGGCGGCGCTGCAGGCCTACTTCGAATGGCAGCCGATACGCCCGGCCTCCGAGCACGACACAGAAACCTCGTACCGACGATTCGACTTTGCTGATCTCGTCAGTCTTCACATGCTCGATACCCGCATCATCGGGCGCGATGAACAGCTCAATTTCACCAACTACCTGACCGCCGGTGGCATGGATGGCACGCGCCTGGCCGCGGATCTGGCCGATACTGACCGAACCATGCTGGGGCTGCGACAACTGGATTGGCTCCAAACGCAGCTGGCGACCTCGACCGCCACCTGGCAGTTACTCGGTCAGCAGGTGTTGATGGGCCGCATGCTGGTGCCTGCTGAGATGCTTGCAGCCATACTCGCCACCATGACCGCTCCAGGATCAACCGACATAACAGGTCTGCTGACCGAACTGGTCACGCTCAAACTACGCCAGCAGAACAATGATCCTACGCTGACACCCCAAGAACTTGCCCGGATCACGACACTCATTCCCTATAACCTGGATGCCTGGGACGGCTATGCCTACGAGCGCGAAGTCCTTCTGGAAACCTGCGCCAGCCTGAACAAGAACCTCGTGGTGCTGGCCGGCGACACGCACAATGCCTGGGCCAGTGATCTCAAGACGGTTGATGGCAAGCAGGTAGGTGTCGAATTCGCCACCGCATCGGTGAGTTCACCGGGGCTGGAAGCCTATCTGAGCTTGCCACCTGAAATGATCCAGCCAGCTGAACAGGCCATCACCATGCTGGTCGACGACCTGCAATACCTCAACGTCAACCAGCGTGGCTTCATGGTTGTCACCTTGACGCAGGAACAGGCCCGCGCTGACTGGCACTTCGTCGATACGATCAAACAGCCTGACTATCGAATGGATACCGACCGCAGCCACTCATTGCAAACCCTGCCAGGTACCGGACAACGACATTTGCAGACACCAGGCTGATCGAAGCATCACGTTGAAAGCTGTATGATGTTCTCTGCTAAAGGATTAGCACCCGTCGATAGCCCGGCCCCGTGCCGGGTTTTTCGTGTCTCCTTTCACAAAAACCCACACAGTCATGCGGATTTCAATGACCAGCCCAGACCCATGGTGTACCTACGCCTTAAGGGGCAGTGACATGATTCCGCGTACCTGATCAATCCTGTCCGCCACTTTGATCGCAGCATCCAGCTCGCTGATGCTATGCTCCTGCATGAGCTGGTAGCGCTCGGCTTTTTCTTCAGGCTCCGTTTGGGCCAAGGCCAGGTATAGGCTGGGAGGTACGGCACGGAACAGTACTTCCATGCTCTTGGACAAAATCACCCCTTCGGTGAATTTGCCTGCTTCCTTTCTGGCCGACAGCATGAGTGCCTTCTGCGCTGGCGACAGTTCGCGGAATTTGGCGATCTTTTCTACCTCATCTGGGGGCATCGACAGGCAGAGCCACCATTCGATCATGTTGAGCATGGGCTCGGCTGCCTTGGGCAGGTCGTCGATATTCTGCGTTGCCAGCCAGAACCAGGCGCCCAGCTTACGCCACATTTTGGTGATCTTTACCACATAGGGCGACAGCAGCGGATTTCTGGTAATGATGTGCCCCTCGTCAGTGACGTTGATGATGGGCCGGCCCAGGTACTGGTCACGCTCTGCGATGTTGTTGACGGTATTGATCAGCGATATGTAGGCAATCGAGAGCTGTGCGCTATAGCCTTCCCGGGCATAGGTGGCCATATCGACCAGGGTGATGTCGGCCTCTGGCCAGGGTGTACCTGGTCGGTCGAACATTTCGCCCTCGGCGCCCTGGCAGAACATGTCCATGGCGTCGGCCATTTCCAGCAACCGGGTGCGTCGAGCCTCCGGCAACGCCGAATCGCGGCCACGTTCACGCAGGGCATCGCGTACATCGTGGGTCAGTACCGTGCGCTGATCAGCAACGCAGCGCCGTGCTGCATCGAGAATACACTGGCGGATCAGTGAGCGGTCAGCCCGCGTCATGCGCGCCTCTTCCTTGTCCTCCCCGCCGGTGATCATGAGACGGGCGATGATCTCCAGTTCACCCAGCACGTCGCGCTGTTCGTCCGCTTCGGTTATCTCAGCTGTCTCGGTTGCCATGGTCTCGGCAGGCTGGTCGTCGCCCAGGTCGTCAGCGTCGAGTGTCCTGACATCACTCGGTGTTTCGATCAGTCGGCTGGCATCGGCGAACGGCGCCAGACTGACGCCTGCGCCCGGCGCGAGTTTGACGCGATTGACTGTCAGCCCGAGGCGCTTGGCAAAATCGCTGAACAGGCCAAACGAGTTGCCCGCCTCCACGATAAACAGTCGCGGCCGGTAGATGGCGGTGACCTGGATAAGCAGGTTGTTCAGGGTGGCTGACTTGCCCGAACCGGATGGCCCAAACAGGAACAGGTGCGCATTCATTTGCCGATCGAGGCGGTTCAACGGGTCGAAGGTGATGGGCGCGCCGCCACGGTTGAATAAGGTAATGCCGGGATGCCCGGTGCCCTGGCTGCGGCCCCATACTGGGGCAAGGTTGGCGGCGTGCTGAGCAAACATCAGTTGGGTGTACCACTGGCGCCGATCCTGACGGGGGTTGTAGCTGCAGGGTAGCCAGCGCACGTAGCTGTTGAGGGGCGCCACTTCATCATCTTCACGTACCGGCTGCAGGCCGGCATTGAGCATGACGTTAGCCAGCTGCAGTCCCCTGTTGTCCAGTTCGGTTTCATCCTGACCACGCAGGTAGAACACTAGGCTGGCACGGTAGAGTTTGTGCGCACTGCCGATCAGGGAGCGGGCCTGTTGTACCGCCTGGCGCGTCTGTTCGGAGTCCAGGGTCTCCCCCACCGCTTTTTTGGCCAGCTGATTGAGGTGCGTCTCAAGGATATCCTGCGGCGTCGCCACCAGCGTCAGACACATGATGCTGTCTTCCGGCATCTGATCGAACACGGTGTTGATCGCGTCACCTTTGCGGATCTCGCCGGTCAGGTGGCCAGTCAAGGGTGGCGTGCGCAGGCGGTCGGTGACCATGACCCGGTGCGGCATGGCATCGAAGTACCACAGCCCCTTGTCCACATCCGAGCGCGGTTGGCCGAAGAACAGCCGCTGGCTGAAATCCCGCCCCGAGGCCAACTCGAGCTCGTCAGGTTCATTTGTCTGCGGGTAGGCGGCCAGGTGGTAGAAGCGCTCGCGATCCTCCTGGGTTGGCCCGAGCAGAGTGGGACGCGGATTGAACCAGCGCAGCAACCAGTCATGGATCTGCGGTGCATCCAGCCGTTGCGTGGTGATGCCCGCATTGGACAGACCACCCAGCAACCGGTCGCAGATGATGTTCAGTTCCTGCTCGGGCAGTTGGCCGCGCCGTGAGGCGCCCCCGGTGACATGGCGGTACACCACCATGCGCACCCGTCGGCTCTGGCCGCGCCAGCGTAGACGCGATACGACGGTGTCCTCGAAGAGCCCGCCGGGTTTGGCAATGGCACCCAGGTGGTGCTCAAAGAAGCGCAGATAGAAGTCGGTAAATGCCGTGCCCTGTGCGCGCGGCTGGATATACGCTCTGAGCTTCTGCATGTAATGGTCGACGTTGGTTTCGTCCTGGGCATACAGCTGCACGACCCAGGGGTTGTCTTCCAGTTCGTCAAAGCTGTCCTGTAATGCGTTCTCCAGTGAATCGCGGGCCTGGGCCAGCCATATTGCTTCGCGGCCTTCGGTACCCAATGGGGTCAGCTCGAAGAAAGCTGCCACCGACTGGCCGTCTTCCAGCAACATGCAGCGGCTGTCGGGCAGGTATTCGACCCATGGCAGCAGGCTGACAAACGAAGGAGCGCTACGGTATAAGGCCTGTTCATCGGCATGTGTGGCCGGCTTGCCGCCCTGCACTGCTGCGCCAGGCTCAGAGATGCCTGCCTCGTTCAGCGCCTTCACATGGCGCTGCCATACGTCTGCCGGTTCAGCTTTATCTTCCGGTCTATTGGCACGCTTGCGCCAGGGAAGCGCGAACACCATCAGTAGTCCTCCACGCGCTCACCCGGCATCGCGTACTGAACGCGCTGATACAGAGGGAACACCGTGCTGTAGCCGGGTACCGGCACCGGGTCGGTGCCCGCCAGATGGGGGAATACGTACATCACAAGATCGGGATTGGGTAGGCGATGGAACTGGCGGTAAATTTCGTTGGCCGCGGTGCGGGTATAGCGAGCCTGCTGTTCTGGGGCCGCTTGCATGTCGGCGTCGGTCAGCGGGCGGCGCAGGCTTTGGCGCGCGTCGAGCAAGTGACGGCGAGCCACTTGGCCGCTACCGCCCTCACCGGCCTCGTGATGCCAGATGTCCTGCATGGTACGGCTGCCGTGCGGCATCAGTTCTTCCTTGTTGGTGGCGCAGCCGGCCAGCACCACAACGGCTGCAATCAGCAGCAGTGGTTTAATCCAGTTCGAGTGCATGACTTTCTCCTGCGCGGTGATCAACACGGCGTCCTTCGGGGTCGTAATCGATGGCTAGCGGTTTTTCCAGGTGGACAGCAATCTTTGCGCCCGGCTGCACATAAACGGCGGCGAAGGCCTGGCCGTAGAGCTTGTTGACCCAATCAGCCATATCGCGCACACCACCGGCCAGAACACGACCCATGGCTTCATTGGCGCCGATCCCTACGGTGCCGATGGAGCCGTCTGCGCCGACGTAGGACATCTGCCCACTATCCGAATCGATCAGTGACGCTGCCCCTGCACCTGCTGCGGTGATCAGCGCCTGCGTGCCGAGGTATTGCTGGGCATTGCTGCGGCGTACGCCTGACACGCAGGGAATACCGTAGGGATCGCTGATCCAACCCAGACCATCCTGCTGGTTGTTGCGCTGCCCGTTGTCCTCGCTGTCTTCGGGAATGGTGCGGATTGTGCCGTCCTGAAAAACAAAGGTGATGGAGCGCACTTCGCCGCGTACACACGAGAGTGTCCAGTCGCCCGAGGCAGTACCGCTGATCACGGCACCGGCTACATCGGGAATGTCGATGCCGTTGGCAGTGAGGTTGTCCGGGCCGACCACCACCTTGAATGGGTATGGGTCGTTGACCGTGCCATCGATGGGGACCCGGCCAATGAGTGCAGTCATCGCCACCGAGCCCATGAGCGTTGAGTTGCTCGGCACCGTATAGACCGCCTTGACGTTGCTGACGCCTGCGGCTCTGGCGCCCACGTCTGTCATCTTGTTCAGGGTGGTTTCCAGCGGCTGCTGTGCGGGGCCGAAGCGGGTTGGAGCACGCAAGCTACTCTTGCGGCTATCGCTATCGGCCTGCTGGGCATCATCCGGATCGATCCATCGGATCTGGTCGCCCGTACCAAAACCGTTGGCATCGCCATCTCGCAGGCCGAGCCCCACAGGCAGGTCGGCAGTACCCATACTTTCCAGGCGACGCTGCACGTCCTGCAACAAGCCCTCTGTCTGCTGACGTTCGTTGGCCAGTCGGGTCTGATCCCGTCGCAACTCGTCGCGCTCCGATTCCAGCGCGGTGCTGATGCGCTGGTCGATGGTGCCTTCGCGTTGGCGCAGGCGTTCATTCTCGCTGCGCTGGGACTGGTTCTCGGTCTGTGCGCTGCGCAGCTCGGCACGCATTTGTTTGACCTGGGCTACCAGGGTCGCCACGGTGTCATGCGGGGTGTCGCCTTCAATGCCCAGTGCCTGCATCTCTTCAGGCGTGAGTCGATTGTCGGCACCAGTTGTCTGTGAGTTGGATGTGCTGCCAGCAGAAAACATGCGAATAACGGCAAATAGCACCAGCAGCGCAACCGGAATCATCAGCCATTTCAGCAACCCGTTACTGCGCATGGCCGTCTCCCTCAATCCCTTCAGGCAGACGTTGCAGCAAATGCACCGCCGGGTCGAAACGCTGAATGGCGGGCAATAGCGACTGCGCCAGCCCATGACCACGAGTCACCAGGTACACCACGGTGGTGTCCTCCGGGACGCCACGCGGCCCCAGGGTCGGGTGCTGGAAGGTGGCGGTGACAAAGTTGCCCTGCAATACACGTGGGTCCAGCTCCAGCCAGACGCTGCTGGTGTTGGTCAATCGAACGGCGGTGAGCCACAGATCCTCCAGTCGCCATGAAGCCAAGGCCACGGCCTGCACGGTCAAGGTGGGTAGCAGCGTATTCAGGTTCAGGTCACCACGCAGGTTGACGCGCGTGATGCCTGACACTGCTTCGACGGTGCGTAGCGGCGCATAAAGCTGCTGGGCGGCATGACGGGTGAGCACCACGGGTATGGGAGTTTCACGCGGTGATGGTGCTGGGTGATTAACGGGATCGTCCGTTTGTACCCGTGCTGCTGCATTCTCCTCTACGATCTGCACCGGCTCCATTTCAGGCACACCCTCAACGGCTGACTGGGCAGCAATGTCGAGCAGGATCAGCGCGCCGGTATCGGTATCCTGCAACTGCAGTCGAGTAGGCTCAATCGGCTCGCTGGCCCGCAGATAAACGGCGCCACCGGCACTTTGCACACGCAGGCGGTCGCCGACACTGGCAGGAACCCCTACGCGAACATTGCGATCGATAAACACTATGCGCTCCTGATCCACGATCAGCGGTACCGTCAGCGGCAGACGTTCCCAGCGCATAATTTCCACCGCCTGCGCAGCGCTGGCCAACACCCACACCAGCAATCCTAGCGCGACCAGAACAGCGTGTTTCAAGGTCATAGGGAATCTCCTTGCAGCCCCAGACCACTACGGGTCAGGGTATCTGGTGCAGACACAGTGATGCGCTGAGGCGCACCGTCGTAGCAGTCGAGAACCAGACCGAAGGGGTTGCTCGCCGGGTCTACATCCACCCGAGCGACCTTGATCGGGTAGCGCACAAAGGCACGTTTGACTTGCTCCGATCCGTGGTATTCCTCGGCGGTCAGATCGAGCGTAACCACCCAATCCCGGGCAGACAGCACACGCACCCGGTCGGTGGGATTGTCGCCATAGCCACGCCCCGGAATCTCATAGATGCCCCGCATCCGTTGGCGCAGCTCACCAGTGCTGCGCCGGTATTCATAGTCGGCCTGCAGGAAGGCTCGACACGCCGGTGTGAAATAAGCCGAGAGGCTGTGCAGGTTGCGGGCATAGTCTTCGTCACCATTGCTCGGCCAGCGATTGAGTTGCTGAAAGACATAAAAGGTAAAGGCGTATACGGACTCCGGCGGCACCTCCCACCATGCCCGGGTGCTGCCGGAGCGCAGATCAGGCGGGACGTGAATGGTCAGGTCACGCGGCGCGCTCCACCAGCCGCCCGCCATAATCAGCGTCACCAGTAGCAGCGCTGCCACCCCCATACGCAGGGTTTTGATATGCGCGTGCAGGTGGGTGACCTCATTCTTGAACCGGCTCACGGCACGTCCCGCCGGATGGTCCAGTGGCCGGAACGGGTAATCAGACCATGACCGCCCACCCAAGCGTTGAACACCGTATAGCGGGTCGCTATGCGCCATTGCAATTGCCGATATAGCCAGGTGTCCGGCCTGCCCCGTTTGCGGCGGCGCAGGAAGCCGCCCCCGATGAAAACGCCCAGGGCAATGCTGACAACAGCGAAGGTAGGCACCAGAGCGAAGGTCGAGAACAGCAATGACAAGGTTGTACCGATCAACAGCCCGAGCACCCCAGACAGGCCGCAGCAGATCCACAGCTCATCGGCGGTCAATCCCCGCACCACAACTGGATGCCGGTTGAGCCGGTGCGGAAGAAACGACACAGTGCCATCGGCCAGAAATTGCTGATGCTCAGACATGACGCTGCCCTTACAGGATGCCGGTGGCTTCGGTGAGCAACCAGATGCCGATCACCAGCATCACCGCCCCCACGGCGACCGTCAGACCAAACTGACCCCAGGTCTTTTTTCCTGTGTGGATCTCTGCGTAGGTGCCATAGGCGTGATAACACACACCCACAAACATGGAAGCCACCACCAGCAGCGCGACCAACAGGACTATGTCGTACCCATAATTGCGAATGGTTTCCATGATGCCGCCACCGGTACCGCGAGATGGGTCTTCCATCTGTGGCAGACCCTGCGCGAATGACAGCACAGGTACAAAGGCGATGCCCAAGGTGGATGCGCAGCGCTGAAGGTGACGTTGTGAAGGGAAGCGCGTTTTCATTATGTTGGCCCCGTATTGCTATGACAGAAGGAAAAAAGTCAGCACCAGGTACATCGCCAGGAAGCGTATGACGACACCGAGGAACTGACGTTGATTGATTCGGCTTTCCGACCAGCCCACGTAGGCAGTGCGAATAGCCCAGACGCCCCATAACAACAGCACCGTAAATACGAAGCCGACCAGTGCGGTCGCCATCACGGCAGGTGGAATGCCGCTGTTGGCCTGAAAGGCGCTCAGCTGCGCGGCGGTCATGGCTGGAGCTCCGCTGACGGCGTATTGTCAGCGCGGTAAGCGCCTATCAGCTCAACGGGATCACGTGGCTGGGCACGGACGGGAGTGAGGTAGCCCTGGATACCGGTGCGTACACGTTCAAGGTCGGCGAGAAGCCGTGGGTAATCGAAGTGGTAGCGTTCGCCAGGGGCAGCCTGCGACTGGGCTGCACTCTGTACAACCAAGCGTTCCAGGGCGTTGAGTTGGCGAACAGCGGCGGCCAGTTCACTGCGGTGTGTTGGCGTCTCGCCACGGGCCAGCAGCGGCGCGCCAGCCATCAAGATGGTGATGAACAACGCAGTGGCGCTGCGAGTCGCAATGCCCCGCCGAGATATAAGCACCATCACACCCTTCCCTTTTCAGATCAGCAATGACGTGATCGTGGCAAGTTGGGTGTGTACAAGCTGCAAACAAAGGGAAGTGAGGGGTGACCGGATTGAGGCGGGATTTACGTTATTGGGTGGTCAAAAGAGCCCGCAGGCTCTTTTGACTGTACTCAAGCCTGAATCAAGACACCCAGGACTCGACCGTAGCGGCACCGTATTCAGCCTTCCATTCCTTCAAGACGTTGTGATTACCGCCTTTGGTCTGGACGACTTGGCCGTTGTGCGGGTTTGTGTAGGTTTTAACTCGACGAACCCTGCTTGCTGCTTTGACAGGCACTGCGACTGACGTTTGTTTGGATGGTTGTCCGTCAAGCAGCCTGATGGTTTCTTGCGCGCTGAAAGTGTACTCAGCGAGCAGTTCATGCAGTTTGGTTTCAAACTCAATTTCGCGCTGCAAACCCTTATCGTCTTTCAGCGCTTCCAGTTCAGCAAGCTGTGCAGCCAACTGCCTTTCAATATGGCGGAACTCAGCTAGTTTCGACAAACTCTATCTCCTTGATTATTGATAAAACAAATATCACCCTCATCCCATCGCCACGTCCAGCGACCCACAGAGGAAGGGTTACCATACTGAGACAACGACTTGAGAAAAGAATTGCAGTACATGCCTAAGATACCGCGCGCACATTATCACTAAATAGCAGTTGTGTTTCATAACAGGTCATTATTCGTTAAGAATACCAGAAACCTTCATCAACCGAATGGATTTTATGGAGACTTGAAATCCAAAGTATGCTGTATTGCTAAAGGTACTTTTTAAAACTTCCCACAGCGATATTCACCGCCAGGCCCAGCACCGCTGCACTGGGCAACAGGATGAGCAGCGGATGTACGGATATCGGCATTGCCAGATACAGCACCCATGGCAAGACTGCCAATGGCATGAGCGAGGCTTTGGCGCGGTGATAGATGAAACCCGACTCTCGCCCCGCTCCGAACTTTCGGACGTCACGGCGCACCAGACCATCGACCAGGCCGACAAACGCGGCCATCAGGATCAGCGGCAAGGTCAACACCAGAATCAGAAGCCGCACCATAAAGGTCAGCGTCGTAAAGGCGGCCGCGATCAGGTAGTTTTCTATCCACACGTATGTCTGGCTGATGACGTATCGAAAGTCCCGTTTATCACCCCGGCTCGGTGCGCGGGCACGTTGCGCTTTGCGGCTCATCTGATCAACCAAACCGGTCTTGATGAATATCCACTGATAGCCGGTGTCCACCAGCTGGTGCGCGGTGCGTCCCGGCTCCTGGATAATCGCGCTCCGGGTGAATTGGCTTGATAGATGACTCAGCTCATACTGCAGCATCGATTGCGAGTGTTGCCAGCCTTCGTCCTTCCAGAACAGGTGCATACCCACACATTCGATGACTATCGACATCAGCAAGGCGCCGATCAGCACACCCAATAATCGCAAAGGCAAGCTGATGAGCCGCACGATAAGACTGTGCCTTTGTGTTTGGTGTTTATGTGCTGTAGCGGGCGCATCGCTCATGGCAGCATCCCCCCTGCCCTCTATCCTGCAGATGGTCATCGTCGAGCAGTCCTTCTGGAAGCAGCTCCTGCTGCTGCAAAGGCGTACCGAGGTTCTGCCACCATTGGCCTGATTCGGTGTAGCTCTGGCGCATATAGTCAGCCAGCTCTCGCAGGTCAGCCGGCATGACTTCATCCGGGTCAGCGGCTGGCAGCGGCATGCGGATCTTCCACAGATTGCCCCCCTGCATCAGCGCGAAGCATTGGCCTTTGGGTAGCTGAACCACATGCGAAGGTTCAATCATCGGTACGCTGGACAGGCTGATGCGATCCTGAGTGTTGCTGGTGAAATCGGTACTGCCATGGATATCTGAGCTGTCCGTTGCACCGCTGACCACTGTGGTGGTGTACACCTCGACCTTGGGCAACTGATTGGTCAGTAGCTCTGCTGTAGCCGTCTCTCTGACCCTGAGCATGAACAGGTTATTGAAGTTGCCGATCACCTGCCCCGCTTTGGCACGGTTGCCGATACGCGCTTCGATGTCCGACAGGGTCTGTGTATAAGCGGTGACCTGAATGCCGGCTCCACCGCCTTTGTTAATCATCGGGATGAACTCGTCACCCATGAGTTCATTGAATTCATCTGCGTGGACGTTAATTGGCACCCGGGAATCGGCCGATGCGCCCGGTAAGCCATCGTCGATACCGTGTTTATAGATATGGCCTGCGACCGACACCATGTCGGAGAACATCGAGTTGCCCACCGCAGCGGCCACTTCTGTATCGGACAGTGCGTCCAGGCCGACGTAGACCACTGCCCGTTTGCGGATAATCTGCATCCAGTCGAAGATGGGCCTGGGGTCAGTCAGATCCGCATAATCGGGCGCGAGTAGCTGCGCGATCTTACCGCTGGTGAGTTTTTCCAACAGTGGCAGCAGGCTGGCGACAATCTTGTCGAAATAGGTTTTATCGTAGCGGACGGCACTGCGCAGACCATCCAGTACCGGGTCGTAGTTGCGTACCTGGCTCAGGTACTGCTCCAGCGCGACCACCCGCTTCTCACGCCCGATCATGTTGCGCGGTATGTTTCTGTCGTTGAGCCGCCCTTCCAGCTGGACAATGACATCCCAGGCTTTCGGGTCGGTTCGGGCAAAATAGTGCTGGGCGTATTCGATGAACAGCGCATCGATATTGACCACATGGCGCTGGATCAGCATATAGTCCGGGCGCTGCCCCAGCTCAATCAAGGCGCGAGCGACAATGTTGACGAAACGCCAGGCGAACTCCCGAAAGGCAGCGCTGTTGCCCTCACCCGAGAGCTGACCCGCAATACGCGTGGCCACTTCGGAAATCCGTCCAAACCGGCCCACGGCGTTGTAGCGAGCACTGATTTCCGGCCAGCCCAGATGGAAGATATAAAACTCACCTTCACGCCCAGCGCGTTTCGCCTCGACGTACATGCGTTTCAGCAGATCAGCATCGCCTTTGGGGTCGAAGACAATCACAACCTCATGCTCGCCTGCTGGATTCCTGCGGCGTATGTCCTGTGTAATGAACAGTTCGGCCAGCCGGGTCTTGCCGACCCGTGTGGTGCCCAGCACCAGTGAATGGCCGACCCGCTCACCAAGTGGCAGACTGACGTCGACCTCGTGCGGTTCAATGCCATGCAGCCGCGGCAAACCGCCGACCGGTGGCAAGGGACGCACTGGATTGAGTGGTACATCCCATGTCGTGAACTTCACCAGCGCCGATAAGGGAAACGGCGCAAATTCCAGTCGTTCTTCCAGGCGCCGCGCCACCCGATAAGCCGTTGTGGGCTCCACATAGCGGCGGAAATCAGGTCGGTAGGTTTGCGTCAGACGGTGGGTATGCTTCTGCTCCCACAAAAAGCCCTTGCCGATAAACAGCCGCTGCTGACTGACCGGCACCTCGCGGCTGGTCATCACATAGCGCGGCAGGCGGCGGATATTACGTCGATAGCGCAGGATCGCCTGGGCTTGCCGAAAGCGGATTGCGCCGAAGGCGGCAAATGCCAGGGCACTACCCATACCCACACTGGCGTTTAGCGCGAGGGACCAGGGCGCCGCCAGGCATAGAATCGCGGCGCCAATGCACACCGCCACGGTGAACAGCTCCACCGCAGGACGCAGCAGCACCTCGACCGGTTGAGCCTGTGCCATGACATCATTGCTCGATGCCGGTAGCGGTAATCAGCACAGGATAGTGCCGAAGCCCCAGCCGGTCGGCCAGGTCGTCCCCTGATACAGGCCAGAGCTGCAGACCGGGCACCAACGCCCGCAGCTGTGTCAGTCCCGCCAGCGTCTCAACGTTGACCACCAGACCAGCGGCTTGTCGATCACGCAGACTGGCCTCCTGGCGGCGTAGCCAGGCATGAGAAGCCGCGTCATCACCAATCAGAAAGAACGGCTGTAGCCCCGGTGCTTCAATAACCTGTCGCGTGACCTTGCCGGGTGTCAGCCTTGAACTGCGCACCGGCAGCATCTGCGTTTCGCTGGATACCATCGGCGGCGCTTCAGGTATGGAAAGTGGCGGATGCTGAAAGTTGCCGGTGCGCGGCAACAGGTTGAGCGCTTCGTAATACGGTAATGCCGATGCACCACCGTGATCGTCCACTACAATCAGCGGTTCTGCGGGCTCTGCTGCTTGCAGCACTGATCTGGGGATAACGGTGATACAACAAACCAGGCTGCTCAGGATCAGGATGGCCACTTTCATGGCGAAACCTCCGATTGCATCGTGCGTGGTGTTGCGGACGACCCCTGAACACGATTCAGATGCTGGGAAACACTGCGTCGATATCGCGCTGCGGGTTCCCCGCCTGCCGGGCGGTGATAGCGCCCCATCGCCAACAGCCAGTCTTCGCCGGGTCTATATTGTTCACGCAGGATGGCGGCAGCGATTTGCAGGTTGGTGTAGGGGTCCAGCAGATCGCACGGGCGGCGATAGCGGTGCTTCTGGTAGCCCAGATTGATCTGCGCGAGTCCTGCATCGATGCGTTTGAGAGGCACATCGCGCAACGCTTGCTGTAACCCGGCGCAGGCCTGTGATTGCGTGGCATATCGATGCGACTGGCCCGCGATATTCAGTGACCAGGGCCAGGGAATGATGCGGTCATTGCGCTGGAGGCCGCTCTCTTGCAAGGCCACAGCAAACAGCACCGTCGATGGGATGCCCGCTTGCTGGGCAGCCAACTGATAAGCCGGCGGCGGGATTTCCTGAGCCTGGCTGTTAATCGCCCAGACCGAAATCAGCAGCGCTGGCACCCGCAACAGGGTGTTCACTGTTGACGCTGCCATTGCCCATTCACCCTATGCACGACAGCAGGCAGGTCACCCGGCAGACCGAGTGAAAGCCAGCGGCCACCGTCATGATTGAGCGTAATGGAACCGCTTCGTACCCTGGCCGGATCGATCTGCATGCGTTTGGCCAGGTCACGGATGCGGGCATCGTCCTGACCGCTGTCGACCATGTACAGATCGAATTCAGTGCCTGTCTTCTGCAAGCGCTGCACGAGTAAACCGCAACGGGCGCAATCGTCCTTTACAAAAAGTGCGGCGCGCCCGCTGCCTATAACTGACATGCCACCCGGCGTCGCATCGGGCAGACTCACGCGCTGCGCGTCGGGGTACAACCGCTGCCAAGCCTCATCGTAGGCGCGCTGGTAGGCCAGCAATTTTTCGACTCGTTGGGCTTCGGCTTGCACTTGAAGTTCTGCGTAGCGACGTTGTTCCTGCTCGGAGGGCGCTTCAATACCCAAGGCTGAAAGTGGATCAATGTTGGGCGAATAGATTCCCAGCGGGCCGTCCATCAATTCACCATAACGAGCCCACTCCTCATTAGTCAGTCCCCACTCTCGTGCCAAGCGCTGGTCGTGGCTTTGTTCCATCTGGCTCTGGCTGGTTTGCGATGGCTGGTTGGCAGAGACTTGCCTGGTCGGCGGCTGCGCCCATGCTGGCAGTGCCATGAGTATCAACAGAACGCACAATGCCCCGTGTTTCATATCAAGCCCCCGATTCACGGTTCTGCCAGCCGATGTATGCTGGAAAGTGACAAAGCAATGTCGCTGGACTGGGGGTTGGTGAAGCAGATAACCCGCGTTGTCTCATAGACCTGCAACTCCCAAGCGGGGCCAGCCAGCGTCAGCAACGCATCACGCAAGGTCATGGGCCCCAAACGCCGGTGCGCCGCCGGCAGTGGCAGCGCAAAGAGCTCTGTGTTGGTGGACGTGGTCTGACACAGTCGGTAGCCGCTGTGCTTGAGAACCTGACGCAGACCATCAGCTACCGACGCGCTGGTATCATCTGGCAGGGTCATATCGACGATCTGCATCAGCAGGTCGCGCTGTGCTGCAGTTGGTGCAAGCTCCACCAGGGTGTAGCGGCCATGGCGTACAACGGGAATCACCTCAGACTCTGCAGACCATGGAACCGAGACTGCGTTTCCAGGGTTGGAGGTTTCTGTCGGTACAACCGTTGTCGCACAACCACTTGCCAGCACGGCTGTGATCAGCAGGCTGGTAGCAGCCAGATACTGGTAGGGGAAGCAAGATGACATGGCTCGGCTCTCATTTCTGATAAGCCGATACGTTGGTGGAGTGGCGAGCCTGGGTCAGTAAGGAATGCGAATTGGGGGCTTGCCCGTTTGTTGTGACCAGCCCTTCATCTATTCTTTTTGTAGCAATCCAAGACAAAGGCAAGCATAAGCCTGCCACTAAAGATCAATGTCATCAAAAATGCTCCGCTCACCTTGAAAACTGGATGTTGAAATAAGATCTTCTCTGCCCTGCGCAGGTTCGCTGCCACGCTCTTGCGATATTTCAGATACCCACTCGTTAATGCGGTATTTCTGGGTTTGGATAGTCTGATCAATACCGGGCCAGTCTGGGTAGGCATGCAAAATGGAGTCCAGATGTTCCTCCAACTCGGCAAAGTGGTTATCTGGATCATTCTCGTAATCGTACGCGCTCGCTAGGGAAGGTCTGAAATACCGGCCATATGGGCGGCGATTATGACCTCGGCTCACAAAAAAAACATTTCAGGAACGATTTCATCGCCCTCAGTCGCGTTTTCAGCTCGTTGCAGCCCCTTTTCGGCCATCCAGGCCGCTGTACCCAGTACTCCGGGCGGATTTATCCTGCACTTAACAGCTGTTTTCGGGCCATCCATAGGTTGGCCAGGGCGAACAAGGTATGCAACTGGGCCGTGTTCTTCGCCAGGCCCTTGTAGCGCACCTTGGTGAATCCGAACTGGCATTTGATCACTCGAAACGGATGCTCGACCTTGGCTCGTGTACTGGCTTTGGCCCGCTCGATTCGGCGCAAGCCTTTCTCGATCAGCTTGGTTTTGCTCAATGTCTTGAGCTTGCCTGGGCGCATCGCAATCGACCAGACCACCTGCTTGCGCCCTTTGTGTTCATCCCGTTTCTGAACGCCGGTATAGCCGGCGTCACCGCATACATGGGTTTCTTCGCCATGCAGAAGCTTGTCTACCTGAGTAACATCGCCCGCATTGGCCGCCGTCCCCACGAGACTGTGAACCAGCCCTGACTCAGCATCAACGCCAATGTGGGCCTTCATGCCAAAATAATACTGGTTACCCTTCTTGGTCTGATGCATCTCGGGATCGCGCTTACCTTCTTTGTTCTTGGTCGAACTGGGTGCATGAATGATGGTTGCATCGACCACGGTGCCGTGGCGCAGCATTAGCCCGTGCTCACCCAGGTAACGATTGACCACTTCGAACAACGCCGTGGACAGGCCGTAGCGTTCCAGCAGCCGACGGAATTTGAGAATAGTGGTTTCATCCGGAATGCGATCAAGTTGAAGGCCCGCGAAGAGTCGCAAGATGGTGGTTTCATACAGCGCTTCTTCCATCGCTGGATCGCTGTACCCAAACCAGTTCTGCATCAGATGAACTCGCAGCATCGCGTCGAGCGGGTAAGCAGGTCGACCACCTTCGCCCTTGGGATAGTGCGGCTCGATCAGCGCCAGCAATGGCTTCCAGGGAACCACTCGATCCATTTCCAGCAGAAAGCGCTCACGGCGGGTCTGCTTACGTTTACCAGCGTATTCGGCGTCTGCAAAGCTCATCTGTTTCATGCGGTGGTCTCGAAAATGGCGCTGACGCATTTTACCTTTTCAGGAAGTCTTTTTCAGACCTTCCCTAGACCTTGGCGTATTCCGTCGAGATTGGGCAAAACATATTTCCGTATATCCTCCAAAAAGTCGTTTAGCTCTCCTTGCGTAAAAAATTCATGCATTTCTCTATCATAGATGTATGACAGTTCGTCGCTCTCAAAAACCTCGTTTGTGATCTTTTCCACTATTGAGGTTCTGGCAGTCTCGGGCAGGAGCCCTTCGCGAAAAAGGTACAGAGCTAAGTCGGCTGTACTGGTAAACCACGATCTCGCAAAGTCTTCTACGATGCCTGCGAGCAGGCTATGATCGACTTGGAGATAGCTAGCCAAAAAGCCACGACTACTCCGATTCTTCAGAAACGAGTACAGCCGTCCACGCTTCCGATAATTTTTAGAGGATGAGGGATCTGCTGATACGTATTGGTAAATCCGCTGTATAAACTCCTCGAACATGCTTGGCGGGATGATCGTCGCGTTTTTCACGCCTACATCTCCGCAGGACACCAGATCCATCAAACGCTCCGTCGAGGTGCCATCGACAAATATCCGAAGGTGTTCGGGGCTTTGGGCCAGGATCAGCGCGAAGGCATCTCCTATGGTAGGGTGTTTGTAACGCCAGACACGACTATCCAAGGTGTCCACCAATTGCACATAGCTGCCATTGAGATCTTCAAGCGCCCGAAGGCAACTGGCCTCGTTACTCCCCAGTCTGGCGATTGCACTACCTTCCACTGCCTCGAGCGTAACAGGGCTTTCAATTGCCCCTTCCTTCATGTAGATCAACGCCAACGCTGCATGACTGTCAGCGTCCATGCAGCGCATCGTCTCAACAAGCAACTGCTCTTGCTTGGCAACGAAGTCGTTGACGCTGCTCTCATTAATCGTGAGCGTCTTGGTAAAGTTGCTGTTTCCCAAGCGCCGCGCCGTTTCTGGAACGAATCGGCTATGTGCGGCTACATCCGGCAGGAAGCGTTTCAATCTAGCACGGACGTGCTTGGGCTGGTCACCGAGCTTCACGTGATTGTAAAGGATCTGTTGCCTCTCCTCGGAGGTCAGTTGCTTCACGTCTATCACTACGTGGCTTTCATCGAATAATGGGAACGTCGACCGTTTGAGGTCACGTTTAGCGTGGTTGTAGATATAATCTCGACTGGTCATAACAATACGATGCCCACGTCTGATCATGGCTGAGACAGAGTCCAGAGTACGGTTCCACCCCATTACTTGATGAGATTCATATTGGGTAACGCCGAAGGCATCGTCCACCCATATGAATTGCGACGACTCTTCAGTATTCCAGTGTTTCCTGACCTGGTCGGGAGTTTCGAGCTTGAGCACCTGACTCTTCCACTCATCCATTGCACACATGGCCAGCAGTGAGGCGATGGTTGTCTTGCCTGCCGCAGGCTCGCCAACAAGTAGCACGAAGCCGTGTTTTCGAAGGGCTTGTAGAGCTTTTCGGTAAGTATCAGTAACTACCGTCTTGGCCAAATCAGGCTGAAGCTCACTCAAGAGGGCTCTCGTCTGATTGTACCGCCGCTCATCGAGAATTTGGCTCAGATCACCTAGGCCGTAGAGCCGTGGCACGTTCATTCTGAGACTGCTGTGCGTCTCGATTTTCTGGCAGATCCATGTCGAATCCAGCACCAGAGCGTGCTTTACTCCTAGTGCTTCAAACGCCTCGGTGATTTTGAGGTGACTGGCCCCAGTCACACCCGCGTTCGTCATGATCACGTATATGTCACACTGCCCCTTGTCGATCAGCCTTTTGACCTTACACAGCTCATCGGAGATATCGGAGTAGTTGAGGTTATGCCCTCGCCGCGCACTGAACTTGCATTGGATGACAAATTTTCCTTGGTATATTTCATTTTCTTGAGGCGACCAAGAGCCTTTGAATGCGCCATCCCGGCCTCCATCATTACCATCCAGGAAGGACTCGACTGTTTGACCTAACACTGTTGTGGTGACCGCAATGCAAAGCTGCTGAAAACTATGCCACCCCAGTTGGTGCAGGTCGTATTTTCCTGTGATCATTACGTACTTCGCCCTTGCCGTTGTGCTCTATAAAAACAGGTGTAATGAGCACATCATAGTGGCGAGCGCTTGACTCTCCAAGCTGTGCAAAGATAACAAACATCTGACTAAACCAAATCCGCTCCGAGGTCGGTGAATTGTCTCTCTAATGCAGATACTGGCTTGTACCACTGAGGCGATCCAAACCTGCCTCCTACCTGACCAACTCGTCAATATCAGTCGCCTAGCATTCATCGTAAAAAATCCGGCGCCCATCAGGGCGCCGGAAAAAACACCATTACGCTGCAACCAATTGCCTTGCCAATGCCACCTCTACCGAATCACCGTCTTGGTTCAGTACATCCAGACCCGATTCCGGCACGTCACCCGACGTGCTTTGCGAGACGAGGATTTTTTTAGCCATGAGCGCAAGACACGTCATTTGCGACGTACCCTGGTAGCCGAGGTAGATAACCTTCACGGCCAACTTCTGGCCAATACGCCATGAACGGCGCGCCGCTTGCTGCAGGGTGTAGACGTTCCACCCCGATTGCATGAAAACGATCGTGGGAAACTCCAACAAATCCAGTCCCGTCTTGACGAGTTCAGGATTCGTCAGAAGCACATCGATACCCCTATCCAGTTGCTCGACAATCCAGTCCTCTCGCCGAGAGGTATCTACGCTTGCGCGCAGCACCGCGACTTTCAGACCTTCCTGCTCCAGCAACCGTTTGAGCCTCGATAGCGTATCCCGTGTACCGCTATAGACTGTATAAGCCAGCACCTTGCGGCCCTGGGCTTTTTCCGCTTTGCAGATATCGATCAATTCACGCTCTTTCGGCGTGTATTCCAACTCGTTGAACTGCGACGGCGCAAAAGCCAGCAGTGCCCGTGTACGCGGATGCGTTACCGTCTCGGGACGAAAGCATGTGTCCGGCCAGGCCAGCAACACGTTGAGGACGACACCCAGAAGAGTCGTATCCCGCTTGCGCAACGCTTCCTTGAGTTGCGCAGTCAGGTTATTTGCCAGTTCACGATAGGCATTGCCCTGATCCGCCTCCATGGCGACTTCACGGAACTCCTCATCGTAGGCCGGCAGCACATTGCCACCGATGTCCCGCAACTTCAGGAACACCGTGAACGGCAGTACACAGCGCAGGATGCCTTTGGGGCCAAACCCGGGGGCTTTGACAGTGCGTACCGTGACCTTATTGCCTTTGGCGGTCTTGTGCGCGCTGCCAGTGCTTTCGGAATAGATATCCTTCAAGACACCATGGTCACGCATGAACGCCATTGCCGCCGACGTCATGCTTCCGGTCTTCGAAGGCCGATAGCCGTCTTCGATCATCCTGCCGGGAAGTGTTCGGAACAGCAGCGCGAACAGATCGTCCGCGTAGCCGCCCATCAGCGTCCCGGTCAGCAACAAGGACTTGCGTGCCTTGGCGGCGAGCACACCCATGGCCTGCCCTTGAGCTGAGCCCGTGCTCTTGTACTCGTGCCCCTCGTCAGCGACCAGCAGGTCAAAATAACCCTGCGGAAGATAGCGCTTCACAAACTCCGACGGCTGGTATCCGCCTTCTCCGAATCCGAGCTCCATATTCGCCATGGCGCGTTCCATCCGATGCGCCTGACGATCGGAAAACACCAATTCGCCGCGATCATCCATGAGGTTGATAAACTCATGAATGTTGTCGCCTAACATGGAAACTAGGAACGACTCGCCGAATTTCTTCATCAGCTTCTGCGCAGTGGCTTCGCCAATGGTCGGAATACGTTTGAGCGCCTTGATAACGGCACCGGACAGGTCTGTGGTAGACAGTCCACGTGGGCGCATCAGCGTCCATAGCGTGGATTTGCAGAGACTGCATTTACGCCGCGCGTCTTCGGCTTCGAGTTCCGCCGTGCTGATGGGTTCGCCGTCCAGATCGGTGATGGCATGTCCGCAGTGCGGGCATACTCCCATAGAACCATGACGGGTACGACGACGAACGAATGCGGGTTTCCAGTGGAATCCCATGCGCATCCGAACGCGGCCGAGAACGAAGAACTCCTGGCCCGTGGGCTGCACACCCAGTTGCTCGCGCATCTTGATGAGCTTGACCAGGGTGTCGGGTCCATTGAGAACCCAGACATTCGCACCAGGAACGGTTTCGAGGATTTCACGCCGCCATTTGTAGACCAGGTGTGGTGGACTCAGTATCAGCGTACGCCGGTACCCTTCGGCATTCATGGCCGCCGCTGTGGCGATAGCCATGATGGTTTTCCCGGTACCCATTTCCGCATTGATGATGGCGGCGCGTTCGCCACGATCAACAGTTCGGTGACGGCATGAACTACTTCGGCCTGTGCAGGGAAAAGCTGACGTTTCAAGCCTGCGAGCACCAATTGACGATGAGGTCGGGGCGTTCCGTTATAGACAGGCGGATTGGCCCGGTTCAGGGAATCCAGCAGTTCGTCGCCAAACTCCGCAATGAAGTCCGGTAGGCTGAATGACAGTTCCGAGTCTGCGGCATCTGCCAGTTCGTCGGCGTGGAAGGTTTCTGCGACTGTCGTCGCTTCACATTGCGTATTCATGGTGGTACTCCATAAAAATGGGGCACGCACCTCCCCCAAGGGGCAGTGACATGCCCCTTGGGGATAAAAGGTAAATGGCGGCCGGAGGCCGCCATGAGTGGAATCAGTATTCGCTGGGCAGGAGTAGCGTGGTCACGCTGCGATCCCATTCAGTAATGATCCAGAGTTTCAGCTCAGGTGCGACCTTGTAGGACGAAAACAGGCGATCCTGGCCTGATTCCAGCGCGGCATCGTTCAGTTGACGATCGCCTTCGTCAAGATCACCCCAGTCACCGCTAAGATGACGGCGCAAATAGATCGCCGGGTTGAACCGGCCTTGTAGAGCCAGATACTCAACACCAGGCGTCATAACTACGACGCCGGTCGGAAAGCGTGGTTGTGCGAAAAGTACAAGTGGCATGGTGTTGCTCCATTTCTGTAGGAAAAAAAGGGGCCATGCCACCCTGTCGGGGTGCGTGACCCCGAAGGCTGCGTAACGTCAGTAATAAAGTGCCGTCAGCCCAGAACCTGTTCGTCAATCAGTTGAACAAGGGTCTTGCTGTGGTCATCGCTTGTGATCACCATCAAGATCAGACGAGGCGTAATCGAAAAGCACGAGGTCATTGGGGCGCCCTGTTCAAGGGCGTCATCGTTGGCCTGGCGTGCCGTTTCTTCGACATCTCCCCAATCGCCGCGCACGTGACGCAACACATAGGGCAATGGTTCGATAAGGCCTTTACTGGCAAGCCAGCGCACCTTCTCGCTCAATTGCAACGAGCCCATGGTGAACAATGGTGACTGCTGCGGCTTTCGCCGCTTGAGTAGATTTGAAAGCATGGTGTGCTCCTTCTGAATAAAAATTGGCAGGACAGGAACCGTCCAATGAGAGTCACTGAATGGTAAGAATCTGACCCAGCGTGGCTGAACCCGAGGTCAAGTCCCAGGCTCTGATAACAGGTACGAACTTGTCGGTGAGGATGCGCGTCTCAGCCACGGAGCCGTCATCGCGCTCGCTATATTCGGTGGTCGACGCCTTCTGCTTGTAGGTGTCGCCTTTCACGGCCAGGGTGCGGCCGTTCTTCGACTGCACGACACCGGAGATTGCGCCAGCGGCCAGGGCCAGCGCGAGGTGCCAGTGGGACAACGCGCGCGCCGGGCGGCGCAAGGACTGCTGGGCGGCGCCCAGATGGGTTTCGAACGACGGCCACAGTCCATGTAAGCACTGCACTTCGTCGGCGAACTGCGATGGCTCCATGCTCAGACGGTAGAAGTGCTCCGGCTCGAGCTGGGTGACAGGGACCACATACGGAAACACCGGCCACGCGGGCGGCAGTTCCTCCGCTTCCAGATCACCTTGCCCAATCTGCAACAATCGGGCACGGACGCTCTTGACCTCATCGCCTGCCAGCTCGCGCTGACGGACTCGGCGACCGAATACGACGACCTGCTTAAACTGTGTGTCCACCGCTCTGTAGATACGCAGATCGGCAAAATGCCGTGTGATCCAGCCGACCAGTTCCTAGTCGAGCACATAGTGCGGGACGATGAAAACTAGGATGCCGTCGTACTGCAGCAATTGCAGCGTCCGCTGATAGAACAGCTTTTCCAGCCGCGCCCGGCCCTTGCCGTCGTAACCGATGTTGCCGTTGGCATCCCTGGACAAATCGCCGTATGGCGGGTTGAGCCACAGCAAGCCAAAGCTCTGGCGCGCGATCAGGATGTCCATTAGGTCGCCCTGGATGCAGCGATCAACGAGCAGACGCGCATGGTTGGCGCGCTCCGGGTCGAACTCCACTGCATAAGTAGTGACTTGGTCACGCCCGAGCGCATGCGCGGCCTCCGCGATGGCGACACCTTCGCCTGCACAAGGATCAAGTATGCACATCGGCCCGTCGCCGGGCGCCAGTGCACTGAGCGCTCTTTCGAGCGTGGGTTCGTCGGTCGGAAAGTAGCACGCTTTGACGAAATTGCGGGCAAGCCGCGGGAACATGAGTGCCATAAGAAGTCTCCTGTAGCGGTGATGAAAGAAAGCAGATGCGCGCCGGTCGCGCGCACCTGCCGAAGCTCAGGCCACCGCTTCCAGCGGTCGCTCGGAGGTCGCCTGAAGTGCAACCGGATGGGCCGTGAGCACACCCTGGCGGATCATGCTACCCAGCGCTTCGGTGAGCACCGGCACGTCCAGCCCCAAACGAAATCCCTGCAGCGGCCCGAGGGCTACCGGCAGGTCGCGGATCATGTCGCGGTCTCGCAGCAGTGCTATTACCGTCCCTTGCCAGTGATCCAGTAGAGGCAGCGGGCACGTCTCCTTGACGAGCAGCCAGAGGCGCGAAGTGGGATCAGCCGCCGCGCGTGGCAACAGTGCCAGCGCGCTGGTGGTGGCCTTGTCCGGCAGGACGCAGCGCCGGTCGAACAACCAGAGATTCACCAGCGACCCGAACAGAGTTCGCCGATAGCTGCGGGTCAGGCGCTTTTCCAGGCGCTCGACCGAAGGAACGAACACCGACACGGAAGCGCCCTGGTCGGTGATGAGGTGGAACTGATCCAGTCCATCTACGTCGCGGCCCAGTGTGAGCCGAGCGAGGAACTGCTGGATCGCAGTGTCCCGCGCCCAGACCGACAGAAAGACCAGGTCGCCGTCCTCACCGCAAACGCAGGCATCGGCCATGAGGTCGCTGCATTCGTCGATGCGGTACAGAAGGTGATCGGAAGAAGTTGCAAGCATAGTGATGTCCTCGATGAAATGAGGGACTGCACTGCCCGCTGGGGCAGTGGATGCCCCGTTAGGGATAAAAGAACGCAGAGGGCTCGGAGCGAGTGCCCCGGCCGTGCGACGAATAAACCGTCAGAGACCCAGTTCAGCAAATGAACTGTCGGCCTCATGGTTGACGACGCGGTTGCCGACATTCCCTTCGCTGTCCTGTTGGACTTCGATGAACATGCTTTCGGGCACGTCGATTTGGAAATGACGCAGGACTGCACGGTAGTAGTCCAGACCAAGGCCGAACGGGGCTTTCTCGTACAGATTGCTGTACAGGTAATTCTCGCTCTCGACCTGCATGCAGCTGTCGATCAACTCGGCAGACTTTTGGATGACAAGAAAGAAATAACTCAGCTGTCGATCCCAGCCGAGCAGGACGGTGATGGGAAGTCCCTTATGATAGGTGTTGAAGTAATGCTGACTCATGGTGAAGCTCCTGGATTGAAATAGCCGGGAACCTTCCCCCCTGGAGAAGGAACCCCGGAGGATGGATGAAGTCACCGCAGGAGCGGTGCCTCTGATCACGCAGGTTGCAGTTCGGCCTGACGGCTCCACTCTTGCGCCTTGAAGTCCAGCGCGTAGCCCAGTTCACCCAAGCGGGCGATCTGCGCACGTAGGGTGCGGCGGTCGATGGTCGAATCCAGCTTCACCGACTCGTCCAGAGGCCACAGGATGCCGAACAATTCAGCGTCCTCACTATCAGCGCTGCCAAAACCAGCAGTCGAATCCGGTGTAGGAGTATCCAGCCCCAAAGGAGTGGTATCGACCAGCGGATTCACTGATGCTTGATCAAGTGCAGGGTCGGTCTTGGCCGGTTTGGACGGGGCGGAGGGCTTGACCGGCGTCACCGCTGGTTGCGCTCCCTGTTCTTCATCAAGCGGATCGACGTCCTGGGCGGCGAAGCTGCGCGCTTCGTCGCGGCTCAGACTGTCAATTCCGTTTAGCGTCATCCCGTCCAAGTTGGCACGGATCTCAAACCGCATGCCGCCACCAGTGGGATAAGCCTTCGGAAAAATGTAGCGGATGATGAATTCCCCGTCGTACTTGCCTTCGGGGTACTGCTCCAGTTCCGCGTCCTTCACCTCGAACACACCGAGGTGCGTGGTAAGGCGACCGACGGTGAATGGCCCGTTGCGGCCGCGAATGGTACGCAGCGTGAGCTGGCCGGGAACAACGATGGGAGCCATGACTATTTTCCTCCTAGGGATAAAATGACGCATGCCCGAACCCGTAAGGTGGCATGTGCCCAGTTGAATAAGTGATAAGGCCCCAGGAAGGGGCCTTATCAGGTCAGAACGACTCAGCCGGAATCGGCTCACGCTCAGAAGGTGGGGCGTTAGTGCTTCCATCGACTTCAGGCGCAAGTACGTCCTGATCCTGCGGCGCCTCGGCGTTCGCTACCCTCTCCGGGTATACCTGCTCACCATCGATCTTGATCAGTCCAATATGAATCAGCGTGGATTTCAGGCTCGCGGCAGGTTCACCAGCGCGCTCGCCCTTATTGCGGATGTACGGATCTATCTTCATGTCGTTGAGACGGAAGCTGACCAGGACTTTGCTCTCAGCCTCAATTGCCTGTACACATTGGCGCACCAGACCTTGAGCATCCCTTGCAGCAACGATAGTGTCGAAATAACGATAGTCAGGTTCATCGACCGGCCCTGCCAATGCACCGATTGAGCATGACAGGAACGCATCGCTGTTGATGGGCTTGATCTCTTGGGGCCGGTTCAAATAGCCAATGCCCCTTGTAACCAACTCGTGCTGCTCTATCTGCTCAAGCGCAGAGCGGTCGATAAGTTCTACCTTCAGCAGGCGACCTTTGAGTGAGGCTGCCGCTTCACCTTTGCGTTCGCCATTGGGACGGATGTAGGCATCGCCCCACAGATCGCCAATACGAAAGCGAACCAATGGACGTTGGTGCTGATCATCAATGCCAACATAGCCGGCGACGATTTTCTTGGCTTCGGCCCCGGAGACCTTCAGATCAAAATAGCGCTTTTTAGGGTTCTGGACAGAGCCAACGAGCGCAGCGATGGTGCATGCAAGAAATGGCTCAGCGCGGCGGCCGCCTCGTACGGGAACTTCGCGGACACGCTGCAGGTAGCCGATACCCGAGGTGTGAAGATCGAAATAGGACTTCTCATTGGACGTGGTATTCATGGTGAATCTCCATTCGGAATAGAAGCGGAGACACACCAGTCCCATGCTGCGGGGAAAGTGCGTAACCCCGCGATGGGTTGAAAAACTAAAGCATCCGTCACCGAACAGGTCGGTGGCCGCTCGCAGATGGATGCGGTGCGAGCTGGGTGATCAACGTAATGGAACCACGCCGTAGCCTTGAAGATCGTGGCTACCTGGGATGCTGCTGACGACTGTCAGCTGGGCATGAGGTCATCATGGCCGGGGGTTGTTCGTGAGGCAGCAAGAAATCGGCATCCGGGCGCTCCCCTTTCATTTCCTGTTGGCATGAAAAAGCCCCTCGGTTGAGGGGCTGGAACATGCATTGCTCCTTCTTGAAAGTGAACCTGCCCGCCTCCCTTACGGGGGCGGACTGGCATGGAGGGAGTAAGGGGCTGGGAGAACAAACCGGTTAGTCAGGGAGTGGGGGAAATCGCTTGCAACGACAAGTGTGTCGACGTAGCTGACAGTTCCAGGTCATCCAGACTATTCATGATGTGTGCAAACACACTCTCGGTAGGGTCGAAGTATTCACCAAAATCATCACCTCCCAGCTCTCATGAGCCAGTTCCCACCAATCATCAAATACATCGATATCGGGGTTGCAGCCGGCGGCATAGGCAATCAACGCTTGGCAACGCTGGGCAGATGCTCGCCGTGCTCTGCCAACCAGTACACACCACGGTCTTTCACCAGGATGATGCGGCATTGATTGGCAACAGCCTCAGACAGCACGGGGCGCAGGTCAGCGCCTTTGAAACGCATGGACATGAGCGTACTCCATTGATAGGAAGTGACCCCGCAGCCGGCGATGCGCCGCCGACCATGAGGTTCTGGGGTATGAACATGCTCGCTTGGGCTTTTGGAAGGTGATCAGGCTACTTTCCGGCCACGAGCAGTCTTGTGTAGCGAGCGGACCTGGATGCAGCGCCATAAGCCGTCATCAATCAACTCAGCCAGGGTTTCCCCAAGCATGTCGAAATAAACGTCATCCAGGCGCTCTACCCGTTCTCCGTTGTGTTGCAACTCCACGGAATAGGTATCGGCCCCGCGCATGTAGATCACGCTGACAAGTCCAGCGAATTTCGCAGTTTCAACCGTGAAACTCACGGAGGGCGGCGTCCGAATAATGTCACTGGGCTTCGGATCAACGAGTGAAAAGTCACTTGCCTGTGCATCAACCAGCATGTGAGTGATCCGCCGATGCCCATCAGGAGCCGGCATTTCCTCCATCTGCTCAATAAGCTGCTGCAGCTCCAGGCATTGCGGGTGGGCAACCGGCAGTTTGGCCGGTGCCGCGCCAAGGGTCATGCGCTGTATAGTGCATTGAGTACCGTCGGCCCGGTGTTCGATGACTTCTTCAGGTGTATCGGCACGCAGACCGTCGAAGCGCCGGCGTGCATACGGCGACACTTCGACCTTGGCTCCCTCTGGGGGAACCTCGGTGACGAGCGTCCGATCCAGCACCGCGAACCTCGTCCGGCTGATTTTGACAACAATGGCGTCGTCGGTGATGGCGACAACCTTGCCCTCAAAAGGCTGAGGATCAATGTGAAAGCCCAACATCGTCTCCTTCGGTTTTCCGTCGAAGATGTTGAACTGGAAAGATCGTGCGTTACTCGGTACATGACCGGCAACCAGGGTGGGCATTTGTTGACGAATAGCTTGATGATCCATGATGGACTCCGAGAAAACGGAACCCTTCACCCCCACAGGGATGAAAGATCCCTTGAGGTGGAATGGACGTTGAACGTCCAGATAGGAGGTCAGCCAGCGAACCTGGGGGCCGCCGCAGTCTTGATGGCCTTGACTGCCTGGGTTGTTGCCGGCTACGCCAGCGAACATGTTTTGAGGATGTCGCCATGACGCGATGGCGTCTGCCATGAAACAGATATAGCGCTCATCCGTTTGGGTACCGCAGACCAAAAGAAGCCCCTTGGTAGGGCGAATGGGACAGTCTATGTTGCGTAGTTCGGCAGACCGTCGAGCACTGGCGCGTCGGGATCGAACATCAGGAGACGTACATCGGCACTGGCTGCTAATTGAAGAATGTGCGCCAAATCACCCGGTATGCCTTTGGACAGATGTTCCTGCTGCAGCTGATCGGCGGTAATGCCTTCTACATGCTGCAGGTTCTCGTCTGTCCAGGGCGTGGCGATCAACTTGACGCCGACGACCGGACTGTACGGCACTCGGAATGCAACGAACAGAAGCCCGGGTGGCGTGTCAATATCCACCAATTCGCACAAGTACCGCATCGAATCCTCGGTAATGTGGTCTGTGCTGATTTCCCAGGCCCGACTGTAAAAGCCGGTCTCGAAACTCAGGCGGCTCACCACCCGGCATGCGGCAGCTTCAGAGTAAAAGTCTCCTACATGCACAGGCGTGCCATCAAAGTCCTGGCCGCTAATGGCGTAGACCATAGAGCGCACGATACCCACAGACCTGCATTGGTCTTCCAAAGTACGCGGCACCTTCTGGCCTTCAGTAATGAGGGCAAAGTAGTCGTCAAACACGCAAGGAAACTGATTAACCTGATCCTCCGGTAGGTGTGCTTGAATAGGATGCACTGATCGCCAGACGGGTGGGCAATCATCTTCGTGTGTGATGAGCAACTGACGAGCAATACGCAGATTCTGATACCCGCGGATAAAAGGGTTGTTGTGCTGAGACATGAGATTTCTCCTACAAGGGATGGGCGAAAGCCAACCCCCTGCTGGGGGGTTAGCTCCAGCGGATGAGAAAAGTGGCAACGATAGAAATGAAGGAATGCAAGGTTCCTGGCAGGATCACTGTGGGGCGCGATGTAAATGCAGCGCTTTATCCCCTTTACGGACTTACCAACCGGTGTAGTTCAGCATGAGGTCGGAAATAACCTGACGCCGCTGCAGATCCAGGCAGCCAAGGTCGGCCAACCCTTCAAAGCCACAGTGGCGCAGCATGGCAGTGCCTTCGCGGGCGTTGTAGAAGCTGACCATTGCGGCAAGAAACATGCGTTGGCCGCTGCTCATAACGCCGAGCGCGTCATTGAGTTCGTGCATCCCGGGACGCAATTCCCAGATATCAACGGCGCGGTTCAGACCTTCACGAGTGCCGTCGCCAAACCATTGCGCTCCGGCAATCTCGGCGCCACGCTTCCAGGCTTGGAAGAATGCGTTCGAAGCACAGGCAAAATGCTGCTCTTCGCGCACCAACAGATCAACGACTTTTGGGGGCAGAATCTTGTTCATGACATGCTCCTTGATTATGGATTGCGAGACAGGTCTGCCCCTTTGGGGATGGCAAGTCCCGCTAGAGATGAAGAAAGATGCATCGACGCCTGGACGGCGTTCATCCGCAGACTGATGCATGGCGGACTGGTGGGTCTCAGGGGGATAAATCCCTGCGCAGCCGAAAGACCCTTGCTGCTGGCATGGCGCTGACAACGTCAGCAACACATATGGGCAGCTTTGCTCAGGCCTCGGGCGGCGTCAGTTGGCAATAAGCAACTGGCTGAACCGGATTTATCTCGCGCATGAAAAAAAGCCCCCGGCATTGGCGGGGGCAAAATAATGAAATGGATGCGACTTAGAGGCTGATTGATTGGAGCTTACCGCTCTGTGCATCAAGCCAAAGCGGGCGACTGTGCCTTGTGAATGCAGTGCGCCAGACGATGGCCCAGCCAAGCTACGCAAGGTACAGCCATGGAGTTGCCGATGGCCTTATAGCGCGGCGCATCGGCTGCCGGTTTACCTCTGTACGGCACCAGCGTCCAGTCGTCCGGCATTCCCTGAAGCCGCTCGCACTCCCTGGGCATCAACCGGCGTACCCGCCATTGCGACCAGTCCATCGCTGAGAGGTCGTTCTGCTCATAGTGAAAATAGGCGTCGTAGTCAGGCACCAATACATGGCCTTTATCGCCACCGCCGCAGCTGGCACGCAGTGCGGGAGAGATACCATGACCCAGCTCTGCAGACAGGCCCTGGTCACGTCCACGCAGCGCCACGCTGAGTACCGCCGGCCTCCCCTGCCATGGCTTGCCACCCCCAGTAGATAAAGCACCTGTGATCTGGCCATCCCCAGATTCCAGACGCACCTCACCGCGTGAGTTCTCTGCAAAAGCCATGACGTGAAGTACATTACTGGTAATGATTGGCACACCTCTGCCACAGCCATCCTCACTGCAGCCAGTGGACGTGTTCAGCGTGTGGCTGATGGAACCCATTACCGACTGTGCAACAACGTATCGGTCTCGAAATCGCCTTTGGCGCCGCCCTGCGCAGTCAGGCAGGCCGCAACGTCAATCGGCCCTGCCGTGTTGCCGCCGCCGAAGCCGAACGTGATGCTGACTTTGCCATAGGACTGATTCAGACCGGCATAGTCGCCTGATGATGCAGTGCGCGTTCCAGCAGCGCGGGCAGCGTCTTGCCACGGCGCGAAGCGCGACGAAGAATCCCCGTACAGGCCACCTGACTCAAAAAGTACTTCGGCGGGATCGAGGTCGTCTCGACCACTTGCCACAAGAAACACTCTACGACGGCGTTGGGCGACACCGAAATATTGAGCGTCGAGGACACGCCAGGCGAGACGGCGCTGGGGGCCAGACACGTAACCTGCGTGCGTCCACTTCGCCCCTGGCGGTTCGAGCGCATGGCTTTCTCCGGCCAATGCGCCCAGCAGGCAGCCAAAGGCGTTGGAGCGATCACTGAGCACGCCCGGGACATTTTCCCAGACGAGCGTTGAGAGCGGACGGTGACTGGCGAGGCGGGTTTGGTCGATCGCATTGGCAAGCTCCACATATTTAAGGGTCAAGGCGCCACGTGGGTCGGATAATCCCCGGCGAGCACCGGCCAGACTGAATGATTGACACGGGGTGCCACCGACCAGGATGTCCGGCGCCGTAACCTGGCCTGACAGCGCTTGACTGGCGATCTGCGTCATATCGCCCAGATTGGGCACGCTGGGGTAGCGATGTGCGAGTACGGCGCACGGAAACGGTTCGATCTCGGAGAACCAGGCGGCTTCCATTCCCAGCGGTTCCCAAGCCAGGCTGACGGCTTCGATCCCGCTGCAGACGCTGCCGTACTGCAACGTTGTATTGGTTGTATTGGTAGAGTGAGGGTGCATTCGTATCTCTCCTGTGCGTGTGGCCTCGGGCAGTGGTCACCGTCCGGGGTATTGCGTGTAGGCAGGAGAAAGGTGCCGAAAACCAGTAGGCCTTCGGCTTGGGAGGAAGAAACCACCCGTGGGCTGGCGCAGTCACGGTCGTCGGTAGAACCGATCGCTGCTTCAGCATTCACACCCGACCCGTATCGTGGCTGGGGCCGGTATTATCTGGCGCACATCCGCGCACAAAGGGAGCCCGTTTTTTCACCGGCGAGCACCGGTATTGAATACCGTTGACCACAAAGGGTCTCCTGGAGGCTCGCTCCGACCAAGCAGGCAAATCACCAGGAGACCCTTCGCGCTAAACGGGAATATTACTGACCAAGGGTAATCGCAGGGATCGATTCAGCGAGTAGAGTTCTTCTTACCCCGGCGCTGTAATCAGTCACGCGAGGCACGCACACGATTGCAGAAGAATTGGCGCGTTGGGAGTCCCGCAGGGCTACGGGATGAATGCTATGCAGCCGGTCAGGCCGCCATGGCAATGTGGGTGTTGGGCAGCTCAGGATGCCCTGGGGGCGCTGCGTCGCTTACGCGGCGTACTGCCCTTGGTAGGTGCAGATTCAACCGGCAACGTACCTTTGCACTCGGGATAGCGTGGGCATGACCAGAAGACACCTTTTTTACCGGTGCGTTCTCGCATGGCCGCGCCGCACTCTGGGCAGGCTGGACCTTGGGGCACCTTGATCGACAGGGATGTGCCCTGGTACTGGACAATAAGCTGTGAAATCCAATCCGACTGTTTGGCGATAAAGACATCATGGGTAAGCTGGCCCGCCTCGATCATATCCAGGGCCTGCTCCCAAATCGCTGTGGTGCCAGGGTCAGCAATAGCCGCTGGAACAGTATCTATGAGCATATCAGCCGCATCGGATGCACGGATCGCCCGGCCTTTCTTGATCAGATAACCGCGCGTGAGCAGACCATTGATGATATTGGCACGCGTGGCTTCGGTACCGATGCCCACGCTGTCCTTGAGCTTCTGCTTCAGGCGAGGATCGGACACCAGCCTGGCGACATTTTTCATGGCCTTGATCAGTTCGCCCTGGGTAAAGGCCCGCGGTGGCAGGGTCTTGAGCGCCTTGAGTTCGATGTTAGCAAGCTGGCAGAACAAGCCTTGTCTGAGTGCAGGGAGCACTTGGTTGCGCGGGGCTGCTTCATCACTGACATCATCGGGTTGATGCTCAGTCAATGCCTGCCGCCATCCTGAAACGACGATCTGTTTGCCCACAGCCTGGAGATGCTGGCCCGCACAGGATAGCTGCGCAGTAGTGCGATCGAACTCGTGATGCGGCATGAACTGCACCAGGTAATGGGCACGGATCAAGCGGTAGACCGCCAGCTCCTTCTCGCTCATGGCCGACAGGTTCACGGGTTCCAGCGTGGGTATGATGCCGTGGTGAGCAGTCACCTTGCTATCGTTCCAGGCACGCGAGCGCAGTGTGCGATCAAGTTGCCCCATCACGGAACGCAAGCTTGGATCAGTTGTGAGCAAACTATCAAGCACCGCTGGCACATCGGTCAGCATGCTCTCGGGCAGGTAGCCCGTGTCTGACCGCGGGTAAGTGGTGGCTTTGTGCGTTTCGTATAACGCCTGGGCAACATCCAGGGTGTCCTGCACATCCAGGCCAAGTTGCCTGGAACAGACTTCTTGCAGTGTGCCGAGATCAAATGGCAGCGGCTGGCCTTCGCGTACCCGTTCGGTTTCGACGGACACTACTTGGGCGACACCAGCTGCACGCATCTGCTCGACCGCCTTTTGCGCCGCTGACTCCTGCAGACACCTGCCCGCCTCGTCTGAGTTGGTTTCCGGTGCCTGCCATCGCGCGACGAAGGATTGCCCTGTTGCAGAGAGCGTGACCTCAATGGTCCAGAATGGCACTGATACGAACCGAGCGATTTCCCGGTCGCGGTCCACGACAAGTTTGAGTGTAGGGGTTTGCACCCGGCCCACCGACAGCACACCCTGATAACCCGCCTGTCGGCCCAGCAATGTGAAAAGCCGGCTGAGGTTCATGCCCACCAACCAATCGGCGCGGGAGCGCGCCAGGGCCGAATGGTACAGGGGGAGCGTTTCGGACGAAGGCTTCAGGGCAGCCAATGCCTTACGGATCGACGTATCATTCAACGCCGATAGCCACAGGCGTTGTATCGGACCTCGGTAACCACACAGATCGATGATTTCACGGGCGATTAGCTCGCCTTCACGATCCGCGTCAGTGGCGATGACCAGCTCAGTGGCTTGACCAAGCAACTGTTTGATGACCTTGAACTGCGCTGCAGTCTTGGGTTTGACCTCGACGCGCCAGTGCTCAGGGATTATGGGTAACTGCTCAATGGACCAGCGTTTTAGCTGTGCGTCATAGACTTCGGGCGGTGCCGCTTCGACAAGGTGGCCTATGCACCAGGTCACAATGACGCCTGGCCCCTTAACGCAACCGTTGACTCGCTGCGTAGCACCGAGCACTCGGCCAATGTCCTTACCCTGAGAGGGCTTCTCACATAGAAATAATCTCATGTTGTTCCACAAAACTTCGTTACTGATGGGAATGAGGAACAACATGACGGCTGGGTCAGACGCAGACAGCTAACAAGCCGTACTTGATGCTGCCGCTTTCAGAACGCGAGGTGATATGAGTGAGAATCAGGTTGGACGAGGGGCTTCTGGAACAGCCGCTACCAATATCAAAGCGCGTGGAACGGGGTGGGCATCAGTGGAACTATCCCTTGGGTATAGGTTTGCTCTACGGCTTCAAAAAAGAGCAGCCGCGAGGGAACGCAGCTGCTCCACTCAAAGAACCTACTCGTCCTCGGGAGGCGCTTCGTTGCTGGCCGGCTTGGCACTGGTTCTGACCGACTCCAGCCGGTACGGCAGAATACCAACGCGCCGCGCCTCGATTTTGAAGGTCACTCGCTCGTTGTCGTCAGCATCCTCCCACTCATCGCGCACGGTGCGCCCTTCCACCAACACACGCATGCTCTTCTTGTACAGAGTGGCCCAACTCTCCGCCTCGCGATGCCACAGTTCCACGGGTGCCCAATACCCTCCCCGATCTTCAAAGCCGCCGTCCTTCTTCGGCACCGGATTATCGAAGTAGACATTCAGGCGCAGTAACCGCCGCGGCTCTTCATTGCCGTTCTGAAACTCCCGGTATTCCGGCGCAGAGCCAATATTACCTTCGCCAATAAAGTGAGTACTCATGGTGCCTCCGTCGAGGTATTGGGTGTGGGTCTGCTGCCAACATCAAGCCGGCGCAGATAAGTCGCCTCGGCCTGCCCCATCTTGCTGGCGCATTCCAGGGCCTGTCGGGCAATACTGTGAGTCAGGCTGATTTGCATGTTGTGTACGATGCGCTGGCACTCCATTGTGAACAGGTCATCGATCAGGCTGTCTGGTGTTGCGCTGCTCAGCAGCATCTTCTGCCACAGCGCCACCCCCATGGCTGAGCGATCGAGCCTGCGCCAGCGAAGAAATGTCGTGCCTGCGCCAGTGGGCTGCTGGGCCAGTTCGACTGGCAACAACCGGAAGGGATAAGCGCTCGCTTGCACCAATATCCGTCGTTGCGCCAGCTCTATCATGCCGTCGCGTAACGCACGGCATTGGCTGGCCCAGTTCTCCAGATCCCCCTTACCTTTAAAAGGTTTTAAAAGGCCTTTTAGATAGGCTGCGTGTTCCAGTCTCTGGAAGTCTGTCTGTTCAAGGCTGACGAAGCGGCTTCGATTCAGGCCAGAAAATGAGTCCGAACTCATGTGGGTTCCTCCTCGTTGTTGACGCTGGAGTCAGCATCCAACTCGGCAAGGTCTGGCACCTCCTCGGTTTCGTTGTTGTCCTCGTTCACCTCGCTTGTGTCATTGTTATCTTCCGGCTCTGCCAATGCTGTTTCTGTTTTCGATACCGAGGCCGATCGCCTGGCGATGACGGGGGCGAAGCGTGATCGATGCGTCCCCTCCATCACTTCTTGCGGCAGTTCACCGAACTTGTCGAGCGCAGCCCGGGCGGCAGCGTTTCTGGTTGCAAAATCATCGCGCGTGCAGCCAGAGTAACGATAATGTTGTGCCAGAGAGAAAAGGCTGCGCAGAGAATGGGCACCATCATTGAGCCAGCGCTCAAGAGTGCTGCGGTCGATCAAGGCAGTGTGATGGGCTAGGATCAGCTTGCGTGCAATATCGTCGTAGTCGGCCAGCAGGTAAACCGCCGCAAAGCCCAATTGGGCATTCACAAATAGCGGCAACTTGACGGGCTGCACATTGAGGTTTTCGCCCAGACTCAGTGCCGGGGGAACTCCATCCAGCGCCTGGTCGACCTGTTCCCGCAATGTCTTCAGGGTAGTCCCGGTCTGGGACAGTTTGTCTTCTATCCTCAGCATCCACCAATCGCTGTAAGGGTCGTCCTGCTCCGCACCACGCTTCATTTTGTTCATCACAGCAATGAAGCCGTTCAAGCCCACGATGGCGGGCCGACCCTCACCGGCAGCCCGGCCATGCCAGATTCGCGATGCGTGGTGGGTGTGCAATGTTAGCGACATCGCACTGCGCAGTGATCCAAGGTTCAGTTGAAGGGATTCGTTATTTGCCATGTGTACAACCCGCATTGGATAAACGAGTCGCAAGTGTCGATCCGGCGAGGAAGGAAATCTGTTAACAAAGCGTACTGCTTCGAGCCGATTACATACGCCAGGCTGACCGCACTGACATCTGGGCACGCACATCGGTTTGCAGCATCAAAAAACGGAAGGCTGTCTGTTGCAGCTATACCCAGGGTATAGCGCTATGGACTTCCACCGGAGCCTACTGCTCACCCGATTCGGTCTTGTTTAGCATGGCGCGCATGCGTGCCAAGTGGATGCGAACGCTTTCCGGGCTGGCCGACGGCGCTGACGGTACAGCGATCTGCGGCGTGGCACTGGCAGGTGTAATAACTGCCCGTTTCTGTGTTGCCCAGGCCTTGAACTCACCGCGAACCGCCTTCTGAATGATGCCGAACAAGTAGCCGGCTGGGTTGCGAACCGTGCTGGTGTGGCAACGTGCGGCCCATTCGTCCAGCACCGCTTGACGCTGTTCCTGTTCAACTTGTTTTAGAGCCACCAATGCGCCTGCCTGCTGCTCGTTCTTCAATCGTGAGAAATGGTCAGGCAAACACAGTCCCGGCAACTCACATGCGCGCGGTACAGTACGTACTTCTTTTGTTTTTATATTAAGTACTACAGTACGGTCCTGCTTCGGAATCGGAAGTGAGTGGTGATTGCTGGGTTTCAGCCCTGCTTCGGAATCCGAAGACAGCGGATCACCAATCCGAAGTAAGGCCTCCTCCCCTTCTTCGGATTGGTGATCCAGCGTCGGTTGTGGGTAAGTCGCCGAGGGAGGCTGAACATTATCCGCCAGGTGCAGCGTCAGAACCTGGAGCCGTGTAGGTAATGAGCGCTGGGTCAGAAAAGGATCGACCGCCCACTCGTTCAGCACATGGTGGCCAAGCCGCTTGATCGATTTACTGGCATGGGTAAGGGAGTTACTGATCAGGCCCAGGTACTCCGGGTCGATCTGTATGGCTTCGTAGGGAGTGAGCGGCTCATCATGCAGCACGTACAGGTTCGCCAGAATGCGACCGCTGCGGGGATCGCGTCGACGACGAGCCAGGCTGAGCCAGCGCGTCAGTCGCAAAGCAGTCAGCGCACGCGCTACCGTTTCATGTGAGGCTTGGGCGACACAGGGCATGGAGGCCAGGTACGGGCGTAATTGATCGTAGGTCGGAAAGGTGGTTATACCATCTTCACTGAGCAACAACCTGAACACCTGCCAGGCGTTGCGCTCCAACGGGGTGAGTCGGCGATCAAGCAGTAGCCCACGAGGCACGCTCTCATGCCGGTTGCCGCTGAAAAGAAAGCCATCACCTGGCCCCGCACCGTTCAACTGATGCAAGGCGCTATCGAGTAGTTGGCGGAGCGGTACGGGGCCAGTTGCACCCGTATTCAATGTATCCATGGCTCAGGCAAGGCCCTGGTCGATCCAGCTCCGTATGACGCTCCAAATGACCGACACCGGTAGAGCCATGGTTTCAGCCAGATCCATGGTCAGAGTGAGCATCGAGGCATCGTCGTTGAGAGGGATATCGCGCTCAGCAACAGCAGGTTTCCATCGATGCCATAAATCGGTCTCCTGTTCTTCACTCAACACAGGATGACGCCCCTTGCGCTTGGGCAGCTCAAGAATGTCCCGACGCAGCGCCACCTCCTGATGCGTCAATCCATAGAAAGCACAGACCATCTCGGTACTGGCTCCAAGCCGCAGCATACGATCAACCGTAGCGATTTCAGACTCGATTTCATGCATCTGGTTGACCAGCCGCCAGAGCACGTCGCGGTTCACTGTGACAGTGCACCAAGGCACGCGTGCGTCGGCAAGCAAGGCAACCAGCGCCGGCTGTTTCAGCACATCAAGCTCACGCTCCCCAAAGCCCATGGATAAGCATCTGCGCATTTGGCCATTGCGCAGATCATGCAGAGCCTGAGCTACAACGGCTTGATTCAAAGGATGTGGCCCCGACATGATCGTCTCCGCTTGTTCAGTTGTCTGCTCGATCTGCTGCGCCGGTCTCCAGATCTTGCAGCCGACGAGCAAGACGCAGCATGCGAAACAGTTTGACCAGACCGTTATCGCTCAGTCGGGGCATGTTGTGCTCATCGCATGGCATGACCCCATGTAACAACGGCCCCAGCACATGCTCCAGCCGGACGCTCGAAGACAGGGACGGCTCCTCATGCGTAGCGCTCAATGCGCATAACAGTGCCTGGACAGCGAGGCTAAACGGTGAAGAAGTCTTTGGGCTGCCACTGTCAGTAGCGCAGATAAAGCCAACCCCGTCGCCGACGGCCTCGATACAGTCCAGCATGTCTGCTTCCTCGGCTATCTCACCTGCAAACTGGGCCAGGTGGATACGAAGACGGTCTGGCGCATCCAGACTTGGCTCGATATACCAGACATCTGTGATCGGAAAGAGCCCCCCTACCTGGACCGGGATGGCCCGTAGTACAGTCTCTGCAAAATCAGGGCGCTCTTCACCCGTGTGATTCGCCACCAATTGCTGGATAGCCTGCAGCCGTTCGGTACTGTCCACAGGTGAGACGATATGGGCTTGCAGCGTTGCTTCTACGGCATTACCGTTCTCATGTTCGGTCTCCCCTGACAAGGCTGCACCGGCGGCAGAAGGCAGGTCATCTCCTGATGCTTTTGTGACCACATGCTGTTCAGAGGGTGTTTCAGGTGTAGACGCCGTATCCCGGAGCGCTGGTGCTGATGTGGCTGGCGATGGCTGCAAGTCTGTAAGGGCACCCGTTTCGGGGACGGATGTCTCAGAGCTGGCCGGCATTTGCGGTGGGCTTGTCACAGCACGCTGGCGCCTGTCGATATTATCGATATCCAGTTCCAGCGCGCTGTAATCGAGCTCCAACAGATCGGCCATCTGTCCAACTAGCTCATCCATAACCCGCTTGGGGCTGAATGCATCAGGTTGCGCATCGAAGGATGCCAGCACATCGTGGAATATCGCATCAAAATCACCCTGCATGTTTTTCTGGGGCGCATGTTGTTGCCAGATCAGGTCAGCCGCTTTGCGCAACATCACCAAGCGCTCCGCCTGATGACGGCCTAACCCGCTGTAGAGAACATTAGGAATTGCAGGTAACAGGTAGCGAATGGTTTCTTGCATTCTGCTGATATGCGGTTGTGGGACAGGATAACCATCCGCGGCAAGACGGCGGGCGAGCTCGCTCTGAGACAAGGCGCCATCGCTTTCCTGCTCGTACAACTCTCTGGCCTTCTCGACACCCAAGGCACGCTCAATGAAGGTCAGCCTGCCATGAAGTTCGTTTTCTGCCAGATGGCCTGTTAGTGCGACGATTTCACCGTGCTGCGGCCAAGGCCGGAACAAGCAAGAGATTCGAAAGAACCGCTCATCTTTTGTCTCAGCCCATAGCTCCCGCAAGATCGCCAGGCGTGTATTACCCCCGTTGCGGATAATGTAATGGTCGGCATCAGGACGCCTGGTTATAGCCGGTGGCGCATCCAGACCGCGCTCACGGATCGAGGCTTTAATCTCCGCGTAGAGTGGATTACGCGTTAGCCTTGGGTTGAGTTCGTAAGCACGCAGTTCATCGAGCGTTACTACCACCGGCGTATCAACAAGGGGATCGCTCAAGGCTTGAGCCACAGGACCGCTGCGTGAAAAGCCAGCTGCCAATAACTTGTCAGCCATCTCTTCAGATGTGAAGTCAGCCATCCGCTCCTCCATGATGTTCGCGCGCCTTGCGTAGCGATGTTGTGACATTCATCCCGGCGCGGCGGTTGTCCGTAGCCGGACAGGTGTAGATGCTCGGGAGGCCTGGTTTGCTGAATGTCAGATGCCCGCCTTGAGTACGCATGACGTTCGGTTCTTCACTCATCGCAGTTTCAATAAGTGACAAAAGCCGCTTGTGCCCAGGGCCTGGGTTACACACGGTGGACATAAGGCCCCCTACCGGTGACTAGAACAAACCGAGCCTGCCACTGGGGAAACAACTCTGTAGCAAGGTTGCAAACGATCTCCAATGCCGCTGGTGTTTGGCGACCCGCTGGACGTCGGCGTTCAACCTGGTGGACAGGCCGCCCCCTGGTTGCCGCACGCGCAAACGCTACGATGGCGGGAACCACTGACTCCAGAGCATGTACGCCTGGATGTTTCCGGAACACCAACCGCAACGTCTGCTGTACCAGCCGCGCGTTGGAGGAAACGGCTGGAACCCGGTTGATCAACAGATGCAATTGAGGGGGCTGAATGCCAAGATGGCGATAAGGAGTCATCTCCTCCATCAGTTGCAACGAGCCACGGTGCAGCTCACGAGCAGCCAGGATCTCCGGAGTAATTGGCGAGATAGCCAGATTGGAGGCTAATACGGCCATTTCCAACAGAACGCTGCGAGCACCTTGAGTATCAATCAGTACCAGATCGTAGTGCGGTTTGAATATCGCCAACAAATTGCGCAACCGCAAGCGTCCATCTGCAGCATGCAACAGCAAGGTGTTCAACTGCCGGTGCTCGTCATTCGACACAATGATATCAAGGCCGTTGATAGCCGTGCGTGACACGATCTTCGTCAGGTCTTGCTCATTGAAGGCAAGCAGTTCGTAGGTGCCTCCAGTGGCTCGATGGACAAGTGTGTAGTACGAGGACAGCGTGGGTTGAGTATCAAGATCGAGCAACAAAACCCGAAAACCGGCATCGGCAAAGAAGCCACCAAGATTGGCCGCAATCGTAGTTTTACCAACTCCGCCTTTGGTACTTATCAATGACAATACTTGCATGAACGGCTCCCTTGTTTCCTGGATGGGGAAAGTACGGTCATGACCGTTCATTTCGCCGCTCTGTAAGCCATTCTTCTATCTCGACTGAGTCCCAACCCACTGCACGCACGCCAATGCGGATAGCTTGAGGAAACTTACCCACACTCATCATGTTGTAGATATGAGCGCGTTTAAAACCGGTTTTTGCTTCTACTTCTGGCCGACGCAATATGCGGCGTTCAATATTGGCCTCGCTGGAAGTTGTTTGCTGGTTCATCTTGATCACTCCTGTGCGCTTCTGGCGCTTCATGGACGTGATCTCATTGAGGAGGATGCCGCTCTGAATGGGCACTGCATATGCAGAACTGGCTACTGCATATGCAGGATGGAAACGCTAGATGACTTGTGCCATCAGTCGGCGCTTTGCCTCAGCAAACTTGGCATGCAGGGTTCGTTCAGTGATACCCATAAGGCCGGCATGATGGGCTATCAGTGCGGTAATAATGGCTTCCTGGCTCCGAAAAGTGGAATACGCGATGCCTGACGGCGTTTCGCTTAGTATGAGCTGAACCAATGCGCCTATGATATTCAAGTAGGTGTATTCAGCGCGCTGACTCAGTGACTCACCGCCATTGCGAGTGGTAGCGGTCTCAAGCTCACTTTGCATCACATTCAACTGCGCCTGGAGCTTTTTGCTTGTAGAGCACCAGAGGTCCCGTTCAAAGACCAGGATTTGAGCCGCTTCGACAGAAATGGAGGGATGCAGCGATCGCTCATATTCATCAAAGAGAAAATCGGGCCTTTGATCGGGGTAGTTTTCTATCATCCATACGCGCATATCCACATGTCTGATCGTGACGTCTGGAGAAGTCAGCAGTTCGGGATCTGCACAGGTAATACCCTTTCGACCAAAGGGCAGATCCCCATTGAGCAATCCGTCGTAGATCCGACCAAAATTCAGACTAACAAGCGGCCATTCTTCCAATTCCTGAGCTGAGGGTATGCAATCAGGATTGAGCTTGTCGAGGATAGTCTCCTCATGCTCGGACAGGTTACTCCACCGTATAGCGGCCTCGATGGGTGTATAGAATATTTTTATAGTATTTGAAATCACTGTCACGCGCTTCCATCTGCTTTTGCATTCGATGCGACTGGTCATCTGCAGCAAAACACCTATGAAGATCGTGGCGTAATGGACATCCCTGCGAAGCCCGATCGGGTACCAAGGCAAACCGGAGAAAAGACGTAGCACGTCTAGCTAAAGCCTCCCCGCAGGCTCAAGAGCCAGAATTAACGCTGATGATCAGTGTTTTCGGTAATCGTCTCGCTGTAAAGGCCGTAAAGCCGTCATGACGGTCATATTTCCATACCGTGACATCTCTCAACTTAAATAGTCACAAACATGACCTGAAAGGTCATCCTGCAGCCTGTCATGCGTGACCCTCAAACGCGTTGCGCTAGCCTACGTCCAACCCCAACATCACTCCTGGTAATCTCCAATATCATCTTGATGGCTGAAGTGACATTTTTGGTCAATCACATGATGAAAATAACAATAAGAAATTTCGAAAAATAGTCTTGCTGTTCTATCCAACTAATGAGAAGTAACGAGGTCGGGATGACCAGGACTGGGATTTTGCCAAATATCAGAGCTGCGAATGAGCGAGCAGCGACCATGAAGAAAAGCTGCATCTCTGGCAGAATTACCACCTTCCATCAGCAATCGATCCATTCTATGTCTTTAGCTTACGAAGTCATGCGTCTGTTCGCATCACCACAGGGCCATCTGGTCGAGATCAAACGCCACGACCAGATGGCCAACACATCAGATTCTGGTCATGAATGGCTCTGGGTCACCAACCGCTCCGTCAGCAGCCTACACCCCAGCCGTATCGAGGGGGAAATGCATCAGGTGCAGACGTTCCGCGAAGCCCAGCTACAACTCGTTGACCAGCATGCCGAGCTGTTATGGTTCAATGGCGACCGGTTCACCCTAGAGGCTCGCCAGCCCCTTACGCTGCCACCAGAGCAACGACAGCTCATTCATAATCACCTGAGCTGAGAAACCATGTGGCGGAAGCTGCGATGACGAGCGCTGACTTATATAGATTTCCCAAAGAAAGCCCCCGCAAGGCGTATGCAGGACTTCGGCATGAGCGAAACTGAAATGTCCCGGAGTTATGAGGGTTGAGCCAATACCGTCGACGATTCACGGCAGAAGCCGACAAGGGCCGAGAAACCACTAATATGGGGTGAGTAGACCCTTCGTTGGTAGCAATGTCTGAGTCATAGTGTTAATGGCCAATTAAACTGACCCACCTCTGGCCAACAATTTTGACCCACCCATGGTGGCACTGGCCACCGATCCATGTAGCGTCACCCGCCTTATGCACAGGCCGGGGACAGATCATTGAAGGAGTGGGTTGTGATTCACAAGATCAAGGGGTTGTACGACCAGGGCCGGGGTTTGTCGGTCCGTGCCATCAGCCGTGAGCTGGGGATTTCCCGGAATACCGTACGCAAGTATCTTCACCTGGATGAAACGCAGATCAGCGTCGCCATTGCTGACCCTTCGCGGACCAAGCTGCTCGACGGGCACCGTGATTATCTGATCAATCAGCTGATCCAGTTTCCAGCACTCAGTGCGGTCAAGTTGGCCCGACGTCTGAGAGAGCGCAGCGTTGATCTGGCGGTATCTGACCGGAGCATCCGCCGGTATGTACAAACGCTCAAGCAGCAGGTTGCCTGCGGCCAGTTCCGCTATTACGAACCGGTCGTTGAGTCGGTGCCGGGCGTTCAGTGCCAGGTCGATCCCGGTGAGTTGCGTGGCGTCATGATCGGCGGCGTGGAGCGCGTGGTGCATTTTGTGGTTTTTGTGTTGTCCTGTTCCCGGCTAATGTATGTCGGCCTGAGCTTCCGTCCGTTGGATACCGAGCGTTTTATCCAGATGCATGACGAGGCATTCCGTTACTTCGGCGGCGTCACTGAGGAGTGCATTTACGACCAGACCAAGATGGTGGTGATCAGCGAGCAATATCGAGAGCTGACGCTCAACCAGCGCTTCCACCAGTATGCAACCACGGCTGGCTATCGTATCCATGCCTGTGAGGGCTATGACCCGGAGAGCAAGGGCAAGGTGGAGGCCGGCGTCAAGTACGTCAAGCGTGACTGTTTCTATGGCGAGCAATTTGCGGACGAGAACGCCGTTCACCAGCATCTGCATGACTGGCTTGAGACCGTAGCCAATGCGCGTGTGCACGGCACGACCGGACAGCATCCTCGGGAGCATTTCGAGGCGCTGGAGCGCAGCCAGCTCAAGCCCTATCTGGTCCCGCAGAGCCTGCTGCACTTGATGCCTGCAAGAGAAACGCGCAAGGTCGACAAGACCGGGCTGATCTCCTGGCAGGCTAACAAGTATTCGGTACCCATGGCTTGGCAGCAAGCCCGTGTCGGTGTCAGCGCACAGGACAACCAGCTGCTGATCCATGACCTGGAGAGCGGCGAGCTCATCGCCACCCATGACCTGTGCAAGGCCAAGGGCCGGATGATCAAGAACAACAACCACTACCGAGACCAGACCCAGCGCATTACCGATCTGGAACACAGCATTGATGCGATCCTCTCCGATGATCTGGGCTCTGCCCTGTGCCAATTGCTTAAGCGGACCTCACCGCGTATCTACAAGGACCAACTGGTCGCCGTGCGTGATCTGCTCATGGCCCACGCGCCGGTTGATACCAAGCTGTTGGGTGAGTTGTGCGAGCGCAGCGAGCTGACCGCCACCGGACTCAGGCGCTACCTCGAAGCCTGGCAGCAAGCCAGGGCGCGAGGACGCGCCATCAGTGACCGCGAGTATGCGCCGGAGGCGGGTAGCCGCGTCGGCCATGCCGATCTGAATGCTTACGCCCACGTTGGCCAGTCGACTGGCCACGGAGTGACCCCATGAGCCTACTCGATAGCACCGTAGCGCAGTACCGCAGCCTTCGCCTCAGCGCGACCGCCGGTGAACTGACCGCCCTGCTGGCCAGGGCTGAAGCCAATGAGATGTCTTACCTGAATTTCGCCCAGTCGTTGGTTGAGCATGAGATCAACGCCCGTTCGAGTAGTCGTGTGAGCCGCAACCTCAAACAGGCCCAGTTCCCCTCGGAGAAGCACCTGGAGGCCTTTGATTACCGGCATCAGACCACGATCACCAAGCGACAGGTCAGTGCCTTGCTGGACTTCAGCTTTATCGATAACCGCGACAACCTGGTGTTCATTGGGCCACCGGGGGTGGGCAAGACCCACCTGGCCATTGGGATTGGCCACAAGGCCGTCCAGGCTGGCTACAAGGTGCTGTTCCGCACTGCACTGGCACTGGTCGAGGACCTGGAGTTGGCGGAGATGAAGGGCGAGCTGAAGAAGCGACTGAACCAGCTGAGCAAGTACGATGTGCTGATCATCGATGAGCTGGGCTACCTGCCGATGACCCGTCAGGCCCGGTATAACCTGTTCCAGTTGATCAACAACTTGTACGAGTACCGCTCGGTGATCCTGACCACCAACAAGGACTTCACCAGCTGGGGCGAGTTCTTCCATAACGACAACGTGGCAGTGCCCATCATTGACCGTGTAATCCACCATTCACACATTTTTATGCTGGGAGGGGAGAGCTACCGCTTGAAGCAGAAAACCGCCGGTTAGCGGTGAGCAAGTGGGTCAATTCTATTGGCCAAAAGTGGGTCAAAATTAATGGCCATTGACACATAGCGAGCTGAAACCAAATTTCTTCAACTGAATCTGTCGCTAGCGACTGGTCACAAACTACCGGAATTGGCCCATTGCTGCCTGATGGCAACAGGCAGAAATCGGCCGATTCTGTTGAAAAAGTCGGGCTCTGAGAAAGCTGCTTTTCAGCAGTTCAAAAAACCGCTCAACTTTGGCGTTGCTACGTGAAAACCAAGACAGCTCCGTCTTCTGAGCGAGCCAGATTTCAATGTCGCCCACGCCCTTTCGTGAGCAAAAATCGCGGAGGGACTTTTTCAGCAGCATCGGCCAGAAGTAGTCCTTCGAAAGCGGCTAAGGAATCAGGGGTGATTCAATTTTAAATAATTCACCGCTTTTCATTTGTTTTTCTATCAAGCTCGCGGGCAATAAGTGAGGGATAGTGGCTTCCCCGGCTAAACAAGCGACAAACATTAGGAATAGTTTTAAGGGATTCAGTAGTCGGAAAATATTGAAAAGCTTCAGCTACCGAGTCGGAGGCTAGCCAGTCGATAAGTCTGTTTTCAGATACTAGGTAGGGACGGACACGCTGTACGTCCCGTCTGTTAGTAACTTCTCGAGTCGCTTCGACAATATTAGCGTCCTCGTCGCCCAACCCCTTCTCATCAATCCAGTCAAATACTCTCTTGAATAACTTTTCAACGCTTTTTAAAGGGTTGAAAATAAAACCTTGGGCAAGATCTAATTTGAGGCAGTACTGATTGTATTGGATGAGTGCTGTCTGAAGATTATAATTCACGACATCCTTTATGGAATCAGGTAACTGAATGATATATAGTTGGGGGGAGCTTTCCAAGTAAATAGCCAGAAGCGGGTTTACTTTTTCTACCGATTTTCCCGGATCATCCGACATGGCTAAACCAATACAAAAAAGTGCCGCCTGGTTTTCTAGAACGCCGAGGGGCCATCGACGTGTGGCAGATAAGCACTTTTGAAATTCAGCACAGGCCCGTCCCCTATCCCCATCATATAGTGCCAATATCCCATCTAAGAAATTATTTGCGCCCTCAAAGTACGGGCTTTCCCTATGCTTAAAAAGGGTGGCTTTCAGGCTTTGAAAGTATTCACGACTATCCGAAATTAGAGCTCCTTTTTTTAGCAATTTCGCTACATCAATGGTTTCGCTAGGAGGTGAGAAGACACTAGTGAGACTGAGTATAGAAATATACGGTTTGCACGTTTCGAGGGTGAAATTAAAACATGCACTTGGGTTCTCGGCTCTATAAAACTCCACAATCAACTTATCATTTAAGAGAGCCAACTCGTCGAGGACTACTAGCTCATCATCACTGTACACCTGTCCATAAGTCGACATAAATTCAGATATTTCGACAGCGAAATCTGAAAAGGCATGAATTGACCAATGGTCCATGATTTTTTTTAGTCGATTAAATGCCATAAATGCCGAATAAATCCCTGTCAGCTTATCAATTAGATTCTTTCGCTCCTCGAGCTTTAAGACTTCTCCAAGCTCTCGGTCCAACGTTATAAGTTCTGAAATCTGTGTGGCGGAGAATTTTGAAGTTTTTGTATCAAGAGAATTAAGATTTTTTCTAATACTAAGATCTGGTGCTTTTTTGCCTTTTAGTGCAAGAGCTAGCAGATCTCGAAATGCTATCTGGCACGCCCGAACAGGTTCGTTATCCGCTTTAATTATTAAGCCAAGACAATAGTCTACATATTTCAACGGACTAAAGTCTTTTAGCATTGGCTCAATTTGGGTCAATAATATTGCCAGTTGAGGAGCTGCAAACGCAATCGTTAGCTGCTGGTTAACTTCCCCTTGGGTCTCGACCTCATACATAGGGCTCGCGCGAATCCAAGATACCAATTGTTGCATGTGCCCGAAATGGCGCTCGATAGTGCTCTTTAATTCGACATCTTCTTCGGTATCGTAAATCGAGCGTCCGACCATAGCGTCAAGAAGTGAATTGCGCCCCTTGATTAGCGCTTGATAGCGATTCTGCTTGGTGGAGTAGCTACGAGCGAGAGATAGCTTTTCCGACTGGGTGCGCCCTACGCAGAAGATTTCGCCGATCGTCTCGACGAATCCATCCACAGAAGGGAGGGTGATAATGGGGAATGCTGTATGCGATTGGTCCATGACAGAGGCTCCTTAAAAATCCGGCGAGACAACTTACTTTGGTGGCGGCATCATACCTCAGCTCGTAGTCGCCAGCGCTTGAGCGCACGGGTAATGCTTGAGCACAACAAACCACTGAACCTCGCGGAGAATGAAAAAGTGAAAAATTTGAAAGGTGCGTTTCTCGACAGCGCGCTCAAAAAAATCGCCTTGGATATGATAACCGTCCAAGACACCGGACTCACTATAGACGTTAAAGATACGTTACGAAACCTAAACAATAAGCACAAATTGGTTCCCACTGAGGAGTTTGAGAGTCTAGCGAATGATGTGCATCTAAGCATCGCATATGAGCGCGGGCGCAAACTGAAATCGATGAGTACCGCAGGCTACTGCAGGTACCGAGCTGAACCTCATGTAGAGACGGCGATGGAAACCATGAACCGTCTTGGTGCTTTGTTCCACACACCGGAAGAGACAACAAGCTGAGAAAAGCGCTGCCGCTACGCAACTTCGAACAGTAGCTTGCGGCAGCATTGAGCCCAATCTATTCAATCGGCGCTAATGGCATCCTGCAATCTGGGTGTAGAAACTATTCGGCCAATTAATGTTTCATATTTTTAATCTGAAGCAGGATTCCGTGATTTCTTCCCGGCTTACGGTGAGAATTTCACGTGTATGCAAGTCAATGCCCGGACTCGCGACCACGTCGGCAAAGCCCTCCCTGCACCAGCAAAAATCATCCGAAAGCTCGTCAACAGAGCGACCTCATCATTCAAGAGTATCGGAGCACCCATCCGGCCTCGTTAGCTATCTCAAAACCAACCGCTCGTCGGATCTAACGCAACATTCTAGAGCTTGATTTTTAGGACACCAGTAGGACACAGGCGCCGAAAATAAAAAAGGGTTCACAGCGAATACGCTGCAAACCCTTGAATTATATGGCGCAGTGGACGGTACTCGAACCCGCTACCCCCGGCGTGACAGGCCGGTAACTTTATAGAAGCACATCATCCGTTACGACAAGAAGAAAACAGTCATCTAAGCGCATCCTGAACCACGCTAGTCACCTTATGGATATTATTGGCGAAGACGGCTTCCACCGGTGACTTCCCCCGCAACTGCTCATACGGCTGCAGTAGGACGCGATAGAGATGCCAAGAATGAGCATCACCACGCCCTTTCACCATTGCTGCCTGTGTCAGCCTGAGTTTTACGGGATCTAGTTGCCAATCAGGAATTCGCTGACCGCGATTACCCACCTTCAAAGTGAGCAGCTTTCCAGCCTTGATTTCACGATTTATCTGATCCCGAGATTTGCCCGCCAGCTTGGCAAACTGAACGATTTGCAGGTTATGCGGTTCTTCATAGGCCTGAAGCATTTCCAGTCGCTCGTTTTGGATACCTGAAACCTTCGCCTCCCTAGCTACAGCTGTCCTATTCTGAACTGGGACGGCTGGTAGATGGCCACCAACGGCGTCCACTTCTGAAGATAGAGGAGTCTGGTCTGAATACCGTTCCCCCTGCTCTACAGAGTCATCCCTCAGTGGCATTCCCTCAATACGGATGGTCAGATGCCTGCTGGCCGCCTGTACTTTTCCCCGCTCCAGCAGATCAAGCCGATCAGCCCAATCCTGCATCATTTTACGGCGTGGCTCTACATACAGGGCGTGATTATAGGTAGCACTGACTTTATTGGGATCTGCATGCGAGAGCTGGGCATCAACCCATGTCTTGAGGTAGCCGATCTCGTTGAGTGCTGTTGAAAGGGTGCCACGGATACCGTGACCGGTAAGGAGGTTCTTGTAGCCCATGCGGATCAAGGCCGCGTTCAGCGTGTTCTCGCTGATACATTTTTTCAAATCGCTGCAGTGTGCAAGCAAATTTTTCTGTGCAGGTTTGACCTGCTCGAGTAGATAGCGAACGATCTCAATCGCCTGTACAGAAAGAGGTACGATGTAGGGAGGGATATCCTTGGGCCGTCTCTTCTTCTTGCGCATGTCATTTTGAAGCTGCTTGACCGCCTCGGGCGGAATAATCCACAGCCCCTGATCCAAATCAAACTGATCAGGGGTCGCCTGGCGCAACTCGCCGGTTCGTACTCCCGTTAACAACAGTAACCGAATACCGAGCTGTGTGGTTGTTCTGCCACTAAAGTGACGCAGCCTACGTAATAACTCGGGCATTTCAGGCAATCGCAAAAAGGGATTATTGGCCACTGGCGGTTTGGGAATAGCAACAGCCACTAGGTCGGATGCAGGATTACTTTCTATCCCTTCAAACTTGACCATGGCAAAGCGAAATAGCTGTCTGAACCAGGTGCGCACTTTTTCAGCAACCGAGAATGCTCTGCGCCGCTCTATCCTGGCCAATACATCCAGCAGGTGCGAACGACGGATATCAAAGATGGAAATGGTGCCCAGGCGAGGCAGTATGTCCTTGACGAAGATCCGCCGAATCTGAGAAAGGGTGCTTTGTCTCCCCTCCTTGAGCTCCAGCTTGCGGTGTGCAAACCACATCAAATAGACGGCCTTGAAACTGTTCTTCTCCGCCAGGATCGTGTTTTGAAGTTTTAGTTTTTGGTCGGTCTTGGGGTTGATGCCTTTTGCTACCAGGGCGCGAGCATCATCACGTAGTGAACGAGCCTCTCGGAGGCTGACATCCGGATACCTGCCCAGCGACATGCGTTTTTGCTTGGATGCCCAGTAATACCGGAAATGCCAGGATTTTCCGCCCACGGCGGATACGGCCAATGAAAGACCATCAAAATCAGGTAGGGTATAGTCTTTGCCCGTCGTCCGGGCTTGGCGAATGGTGAGATCAGAGAGTGCCATGATTCCAGCTCCTGAGTAGAGTCAGAACCTGATCATCATCACATCCCCCATTTTCTCCCAGTAACTAACCGCAACCACCGATACCGTATAAAAGGACTTAAAAAAGGACTTAAAAGCCTTAGCTGCAGGTAGAATTTGGTGGATTTCACTGGAATGAAAAAACAAGCTTTCGCCGTTTTTTCAATGACTTACAGACCTCTATGGAAGTCTGCAGATCATGAATTGGAGCGGGAAACGAGACTCGAACTCGCGACCCCGACCTTGGCAAGGTCGTGCTCTACCAACTGAGCTATTCCCGCTCTGGAACGGCGCCTATTCTATCTTTCTGCGGCGCCCTGTCAAGTCATTGATTCAAAAAAGTTTATCTGTCGTTTGTTTCATCTGCACCGGGACGCAGATGCGGCCAGGCAGCGCGCAGATATACCACCATTGACCACAAGGTCAGAACAGCAGAAATCATCAACAGCATGTAACCCAGGATCACCCAGACGCTCATGGGTAACGCAGGGTTAGCCAGCAGCACCACCAGCGCCACCATCTGCGCCGCCGTCTTGTATTTGCCCAGATTAGACACTGCGACTTGCGAGCGGGCGCCAATCTCGGCCATCCACTCACGCAGTGCCGAAATGACGATCTCCCGCCCAATGATGACTACCGCAGGGGCGGTCACCCAGAAGTTGCCATGGCTTTGCACCAGCAGAATCAGCGCCACGGCGACCATCAACTTGTCCGCAACGGGATCGAGGAAAGCACCGAACGGGGTGCTCTGCTCCCACTTGCGGGCCAGATAGCCATCCAGCCAGTCGGTGATGCTGGCCAGCGTAAAAATCACCGCGGCAGCCAGATAGCTCCAATGGAACGGCAGGTAATACAGCAAAATGAATACGGGGATCAGACCGACCCGCATCAATGTAAGAATATTCGGAATGTTCATGACGTCTCTGAGAACGGGTTTGGACTGCATTCTAGTCGCTATGGAGAGCAGTATATATCTGTTCTGCGAGTTTTTTGCTGATACCGGGTGCTTTAGCGATTTCCACCGCGCTCGCGCGTATCAATTCCTGCAGACCGCCGAAATGTTTCAGCAGTTCCCTGCGCCGTTTCGGACCAACACCGGGAATGCCTTCCAAGGTGGATGTGTTACGCGTCTTACCACGGCGCTGACGATGCCCAGTGATGGCAAAACGGTGAGCCTCGTCACGAATGTGCTGGATCAGATGCAATGCCGGCGAATGTCCGGACAATACCAACTCATTGTGCGATTCGTTCAGATACAGAGTTTCCATACCCGCCTTTCGGGTAACACCCTTGGCCACGCCGAGTAGGGTAAGATCATGAATGGCCAGTTCCTGGAGCACGTCACGGGCCATCTTCATCTGGCCTTTGCCACCGTCCACTATGAGGATATCCGGCATCTTGCCCTCACCCTCGCTCAATTTGGCAAACCGCCGCATCAGAGCCTGCTGCATGGCTGCGTAATCGTCTCCGGCAGTAACGCCCTCGATGTTATAGCGCCGGTAATCACTTTTCAGCGGGCCTTCGGGACCAAACACAACGCAGGAAGCGACGGTCGATTCGCCGCTGGTGTGGCTGATGTCGTAGCACTCCAGACGGGTGGGCATTTCATCCAGTCCGAGTGCCTCTTGAAGAGCCTCGAAGCGAGTCTGGATATTCTGCCTATTGCCGAGCATGGAGGTCAGTGCCTGTTCGGCGTTGGTGACTGCCATGCTCTGCCAGCGGCTGCGCGTACCGCGCACCCGGTGAGTGAAGGCAACTGCATGGCCGCGCGCCTGCGCCAGCGCATCAGCAATGACGGGCAGGTCTTCATGCACGGCATTGACGATGATCTCTTTGGGCAGCTCCCGCTCCCCCGTGCCGAGGTAGTACTGCGGCAGGAAGGCCGCCAGCACCTCGCCGGAAGTTTGCTCGATAGGAACCCGCGGGAAGTGATTGCGACTACCCAACACCCTTCCCTGCCTGACCATGATCACATGAACACAGGCGCCACCCGGCATGACCGCAGCGGCTATGACGTCGACGTTGCCGTATTCGGTATCGATATTCTGCTGGTCCTGCACACGCCGCAACTGACCAATCTGGTCGCGCACCTCTGCAGCCCGCTCGAACTCCAGGTTCTGCGCTGCGCTTTCCATGGTTCGGGTCAGCTCATCCGTCAGCGCGTTGCTACGCCCTTCCAGAAACATGACCGAGTGGCGTACGTCCTCGGCATATTCTTCCTCGCTGACAAAACCGACACAGGGCGCCTTGCAACGCTTGATCTGGTATTGCAGGCAAGGCCGGGTGCGATTGCGAAAATAACTTTCTTCACATTGACGCACCTTGAAGGTTTTCTGCAGCAGGCTCAGACTCTCGCGGATGGCGCCCGCGCTCGGGTAAGGACCGAAATACCGTCCTTTGGCCTTCTTGGTACCCCGATGCAGTCCGAGCCGGGGATAGGCATCCCGACTGGAGAGATAAACGTAGGGGTAAGACTTATCGTCTCGCAACAGGATGTTGTACGGCGGCCGCGATCCCTTGATCAGGCTCTGCTCAAGCAGCAAGGCCTCGGTTTCATTGGCCGTGACGGTGGTATCGATCTGATGAATGCGCGACACCAGCGCGGCCGTCTTCGGACTCAGGCCGGTCTGGCGGAAGTAGCTGGATAACCGTTTCTTGAGATTGTTCGCCTTGCCGACATAAAGCAATTCGCCTGCGGCGTCGAACATTCGATAGACACCGGGTTTGCCGGTGACCGCAGACAGAAAGGCTGCGGCGTTAAAAACCTCTGTGCTCATATCTGGTCGAGTGATGCGTCGATCATGCCATGACGCACAGCCAGCAGCGTCAGTTCCACATCGCTGGTGATGCTGAGCTTTTCAAAGATGCGGTAGCGATAGGTATTCACTGTCTTGGGGCTGAGGTGGAGTTTGTCGGAGATGCTCTGCACTTTCTCGCAACCGACGATCATCAAGGCGATCTGCATTTCCCGCTCGGACAGACTATCGAAGGGGCCCGCATCGCCTGGGTCATACATCCGCGCCAGCAACAGTTGGGCGATGTCCGGACTGATGTGCCGCTGGCCAATCGCCACCTTGCGAATGGCATTGACCATTTCTTCCAGCGCAGCGCCCTTGGTGACATAGCCAGCGGCGCCGGCCTGCATCAATCGGGTCGGGAATGGCTCTTCATCACAGGCGGTGACGGCAATGACTCTGATGCTGCGATCATGCTGCAGAAGTTTGCGGGTGGCTTCCAGGCCGCCGATTCCTGGCATGCGCACATCCATCAGCACCACGTCGGGTTTCAACGCGCGCGCCTGGGTGATCGCCGATTCGCCACTGTCAGCCTCGCCCACAATGGACAGGCCGGGCACGTCGCCGAGCATGCGGGTGATGCCCATACGCACCAGATCATGATCGTCCACCACCAGTACCTTGATCACCGTCTACCCCTTTCATGAACACATCGAGAGCTGCTTGATAGCACCGCAACATCTCGCAACCGCGCCAAGATAGCAAATCGGTGATTATTGTGAAACGTCAACCTGCGGCGACGGGAGCAGATTCCTCCAACACCGCCGCCAACTCACCCAGGCAGCCGGGGTCATCAATAGTAGATGACACCACCCAATCCTCGCCGCGTACCATTTGCCGCAGAATACGTCGCAGGATCTTGCCCGAGCGGGTTTTCGGCAGCCAACTGACTACCAGGGTACGTTGATAACACGCCAAGGCACCAATCTCATCGCGTAGCAACACGGCGAGGTGCGTACTCAGCTGCGCCGGCTCCATACCATTCTTCAGCACTACCAGACCTACCGGCAGCTCGCCCTTGATCGCATCCGGCACGCTGATAACCGCGCATTCGGCGATGGCTGAATGGGAGCCCAGCACCTCCTCCATCTCCCCGGTGGAAAGGCGATACCCGTGCCATTTCAGCAGAGCGGCCTGAGCGGCCCAGAACTCATTGGGATGACTCGTGGGGCGTTGCTGTAGGCAAGGGAACTGGACATGATTGTCTCCTTATTATTATGTCACCAGATCACCTCAGCCAGCCCGAAACGAAACTAGACTTACGGCTGAAATACCTTGCAGAGGCGCATATGAACAGAGACGACTCGCTCGACCAGATCGGCAGAACCGCAGTGAAGCAGAATATTCATGGCACCATGACCTTCCTGCTCGGCTACCCGCCATTCAATCAGATGGAAAGCCACCATCTTGCCTGGCTGGTCGAACATTGTGAGCTGCGTTTCTATGCACAGGGCGACGTCATCATTCACCCCGCTGAAGGCCCCGTACAGCACTTTCATATCGTCAAGCAGGGGCGCGTTCGTGGAGAACGTCTACTCCCCAGCCAGGAGTCGCCCGCGACCACATTTGAAATCAGCGTAGGCGAATGCTTTCCTTTGGCCGCACTCATCGGCGATAGGCCCACGCGCACCGATCATATTGCCGGAGAAGACACCTTCTGCCTTTTGTTGCCGCGAGCGGATTTCAGCCAACTGCTCGGCTTGTCGCCAGTGTTCCGGAATTTTGCCCTGCGCGGCGTCAGTAGCCTATTGGTGCAGGTCAATCTGCAGGTACAACGTGAGGCAGCGGAAGCCGTCGGCGCCCACTATTCGCTGGATACAGTGCTGGCAAAGATCGCCATACGCGACCCCGTTACATGCTCGCCAGACACCGCCATTGGCGCCGCAGTGAAGAGCATGCATGAAGCCAGCGTCGGCAGCATCGTCATCACTGATGCGCAGGCGGCGCCGATAGGTATTTTCACGCTGCGCGATCTGCGGCGCATCGTGGCGCAGGGGCAAGCGGACCTGCAGCAGGCCATAGCCGAGGTAATGACCCAGTCCCCCTCATACCTGCCCTCCTCCGCCAGTGCCTTTGACGCGGCCATCAGCATGACCCGTGAGCACATTGCGCACCTTTGCGTGGTAGATAAGGGTAGGCTTGTGGGTGTGGTATCCGAACGTGATCTGTTCGCCTTGCAGCGCGTGGATCTGGTGCATCTGGCACGGACCATCAGCCAGGCCGAGAGTACCTCCAGTCTGGTAGCCCTGCGACATGATATTCACCACTTGGTCGACAGCATGCTGGCGCACGGTGCCTCAGCCGCTCAGATCACCGACATCATCACTTTGCTCAATGACCACACCGTCTGCCGCGCTATCGAACTGTGCCAGCGCCAGCATGGCGATCCGGGTATTCCCTTCACCTGGTTATGCTTCGGCAGCGAGGCCCGCCGCGAGCAGACGTTACTGACCGATCAGGACAATGGCATCCTGTTCGAAGCCGATAATACCGAGCAGGCCAATGCCTACCGCCAACGCCTGCTGCCACTGGCGCAGCGGATCAACCAGGCGCTGGCTGATTGTGGTTTCACGCTATGCAAGGGCAACATCATGGCAGGCAACCCTGAAATGTGCCTGTCGCGCGATGAATGGCACAGCCGTTTCTCGCGCTATATTCAGTCGACCACCCCGGAGAATCTGCTGGCCTCATCGATCTTCTTCGATTTCCGGGTGGTCTGGGGTGAGCCGGGTGGCGCCCAGGCACTGTTCAGATCGGTACTGGGCATGGTTGCTCACAACCGCACCTTTCAACACCTGCTGGCGCGCAATGCATTGGCTAACCACCCTCCAATCGGCATGTTCCGCGGCTTCGTGGTGTCGCGCAGTGGCCACGAAAAAGATACGCTGGATCTGAAAACTCAGGGTCTGACACCCTTTGTCGATGGTGCGCGGGTTCTTGCACTGGCTAATGGCATCAGCGAAACAGGCACGCTGCGCCGCCTGCACCAACTGAAGCAACAGGGCGTAATCGAGGCTCTGGACGCTGATGCCTATGTGGAGGCCTATCAGTTCATACAGCTGGTGCGCATGCAGCAACACCAGCGTCAGGAACGTGAGCAGTTGCCATTTTCCAACCGTCTGGCACCGGACACCTTGAACCATCTGGACCGCCGCATTCTACGCGAGTCCTTTCGCCAGGCCCAGCGTCTGCAGTCCAGTCTGGCCTTGAGATATCAGCTGTGAATCTCCGCCAACTGTTCCAGCGCACCAAGCCGGTCCGACTCACACAGGCCAGTGCCGCGCGCCGAGATGCCCTGCCCTCTCCGCAACCCATCGATAGTACAGCGCTGAATCGAGCGCGCCTGGTTGTGCTGGATCTGGAAACCAGTGGTCTGGATCTTCAGCATGATGAAATAC